>NZ_JBIAYX010000029.1:15256-103409 GCF_042898365.1 Streptosporangium sp. NPDC000509
GCGGGGTGGGGGGCCCCCCCCCCCCCCCCCCCGCGGGGGGGGGGGCCGCCCCCCCGCCCCCCCCCCCCCCCGACGCGTGGTGTCCCCCTGAGGGGAAGTGGGCAGGACGGTGGCGGTGGTGCGGTCCGGCACGCGCCGCCGACCCGGGGTGGCCCGCCACAGGAGGAGACGCTCTTTCGCTGCGACTGTGCGGGTGGGGATGTCGAGAACGCATCCGTGGCTCCGATTCTCTGTGATCAGAGAAGCGAGACGGCCGACGACTTTCGAGGAGAAGCGACCATGCAGCCCGTCAAGACGAACACCCTGAAGGTTCCCGGCGCGACCCTTCACTACGAGATCCGCGGCTCGGGGCCGACCCTGCTGCTGATCTGCGGCGGGGTTTACGACGCCGCCGGATACGCGGGTCTGGCCCAGCGGCTCGCCGACCGCTACACGGTGGTGACCTACGATCGGCGCGGCAACTCGCGCAGCCCGCTGGACGGGCCGCCCGAGTCGCAGAGCATCGAGACGCACGCCGACGACGCGCACCGCCTGCTGGTGGAGGTGGGCGTCACCGCCGACGAGCCCGCGTACGTCTTCGGCAACAGCTCCGGCGCGATCATCGGCCTGGAGCTGGCCACCCGCCACCCCGAGCAGGTGCGCACCCTCGTCTCCCACGAGCCGCCGCTGTTCGAGCTGCTGCCCGACCGCGACCGCTGGCGCGATGTCATCCGGGACGTGGAGGAGGCGTTCGCCAAGGAGGGGACCGGAGCCGCGATGCAGGCCTTCGCCACCGGGTTCGACAGGACCGGCAGGGAGCACGAGGAGGCGGCCACCCAGGGAGAGCAGGAGGAGCCCACTCCCGAGGCGGCGGAGACGATGGCGCGGATGGAGAAGAACATGGAGTTCTTCATCGGCTACGAGGTGCCGCCGTTCGTGAGATACGTCCCCGACGCCGACGCGCTGCGGGCCTCCTCGGCACGCGTCGTGATGGTGGCGGGCGAAGCCTCGGAGGGGCAGCCACCTTACCGGGCCTCCTTCGTCGTCGCCGAGCAGATCGGGGGGACGCACGTGATGTTCCCCGGTGACCACGGGGCCTTCGGCAGCCTGCACGAGGAGTTCGCCGCCAAGCTCGACGAGGTGCTCTCGCGCCCCTGAGCGAACGCGCCGACGAGGCGTAACACCAGTTTTCCTGCTGCCGTTCGGCGCGCTGAGTCGCTCCTCGTTCGGAGCGAGGGCGATCCCCGGGGCGGGGTTCTTCGCGGGGCGGTTTGGGGGAACGTGCGGAACGGCTCCGGTCGGACCTTTTCTGGTCTGGCCGGAGCCGGTGTTTCCCTGGGGACGCTGATCAGGGGAAGGTGATCAGACGGTGGTGATCGCGGGGGACGGCGATCACCGGGGGGAGATGGGCGGGGTGGTGGTGACGACGAGGACGGTGGTCACCGTGGTGGCCCGGGTGCTGTGTCACAGGGGAAGGTGTCGCAGGGGGCCAGGGGGGGCGGCAGGTGTCGCGGAGCGGTGATCAGCTGACGTTGGCGCAGATCGCGTAGACGCTGATGCCCACGTCGTTGTAGCCGATCTGGCGACCGAGCCCGATCCAGCCGTTGCCGTCGTCGGTGGGGAAGGAGCCCACCAGGATGGCCCCGTTGCCCTGCGCCTCGGCGCCGCCGCCGACAACCTTCTTTCCGGCGGGGCAGCGGACCACGCGGCGCTGGAAGTTGGGCACATTGGCGTTCGGCAGCTTGACGATCTGGTAGCCGGTGAAGTCGGCGGCGGCGGGAGCATCGGGGACGGTGGGCACGGAGGCCGTGGCCGGAGCGGCGGCGGTCATCGTGGTCAGACCCGCGATGGCTGCGGCGCTCAGCACGGCGGTCATGAGCTTCCTGCTTCGCATGATGTCTCCTGTGGCAGAGGGTGCCTGTGTTCTCACTGAGAGTAATTCTTCATCACTCTCAGTGTCCAGCCCTGTTTTTGTCGCCGTCTCGCCAGTTGCGTCCGCCCTGGTGATCGGGCATGCGCGGGCGTGGGGGGAGGGTGTTCCGGGTGAAGGGTTCGCGCCGCCGAGGGGTGTTCCAGGTGGGAGATTCGCGCCGCCGAGGAGGTCTTCCGGGTGGGGGTTCGCGTCGTCGAGGGGGTGGTCGACGGTGAACGGGGACTGGTGTCCTCGGGGCCCGGCCGACGACGGGCGGGAGGGAGCGGGCGCCGTCAAGAGGTCGACCGGCGTTGAACGTCGACCGACTATGAGAGCGCTCTCAGATCAGGGTAGGGTCATTTCTTGATCGTCGGCCAGATGGGCGATGTGATAGGTGGGCGGACGAAAAGATGGCGCCGCGCAGTGGAACGCCCTATTTTTCTGGGCTTACGCCCCCTCGCCTGCATCTCCGTCCTTTACCTACTCGTTACCAACGTGAAACATTGACTGACGTGACGCATCCCGTTACTTTTCGGTGAGAGAGCGCTCTCTCGTATCGGTCAGCTTCAGAGCCCGATTCCTCTCCCCGGAGGCACCCCCTATGGATCCCTCGATCCGGACCACGGGTCCGGACAGTGCGCACCCCCGCGAAGGACGACTCGCCCGGTCGGCGGCCCGCCTCAGGGCCCGCCGTCGCCGCCTCGCCGCCGGTGTGGTCGTCGCGATGGTGGCCGGGCTGCTCGGCCTCGGCGCCGCCCGCTCCGCGGAAGCCGCCACGGTCGGCGCCGGCAGCTACGCGGACACCCTCCCCGCAGGACGCTCGCTGCCGACCGGCTGCGGCTCCATCTCCACCAACCCCCGCCAGTGGGTGACGTCCAACGCCCCCGCGGGAGCCGTGCCCACCAACGACTGGTGGTCGTCGATCCTCTACAAGAAGACCGACTGCGCGTACGGTGAGCCGCTCCACGCGCACCCGATCTCGTACGACACCTTCGGCAACGGGCTCGGCTTCTCCTACAACACCACCCCCGCCATCAGCGGCACCGCGACCGGCGTCGGCGAGTACCACTACCCCTACGTCGAGAACATCCGCGTCGGCGTCGCGGGCCTGAACTCGCCGGACGTCAAGGTCGACGGCTGGAGCGACTGGACCGTCACCCCGTACTGGAGCGGCGGGGGCCGGACGATGAAGGCCACCATCGGCCACGGCCTGCCGTTCGCGTACTTCCAGATCACCGGCGGCAACGCGCAGATCACCGCCGCGGGCACCCCCACGGTGTGGTCCAACAGCGGCGCCACCATCGGCTTCACCGTCGGCGGCCGTGACTACGTCGCCTACGCGCCGACCGGAGCGACCTGGTCGGTGAGCGGCACCACGATCAGCTCCTCCCTCGCGGGCAAGGACTTCTTCTCGGTGGCGGCGCTTCCCGCGGGCGGCGACCGCGCGGCGCTGGCGAGCACCTACGGCCAGTACGCGCACGCGCACGTCACCGGCACCCGTGTCTCGTACGCCTACAACCAGTCCGCGAGCACGCTGACCACGACGTACGCCTTCACCACCACGGCCAGGCAGGGCAGCCAGACCGGCACGGTCATCGCGCTCTACCCGCACCAGTGGAACTACCTGACCGGCTCGACGCCGCTGGCGCAGACGTACGTGTCGGCGCGCGGGCAGATGAAGATCGTCACCGGTACGCAGTTCAGGACGACGATGAAGTACACCGGCGTCCTGCCCGAGGTCCCCGCGGTGGCCGACAGCTCGGGGGCGGACCTCACCACGGTCACCAACCAGCTCAACGCCGAACTCGGCAATCCGATGGACATCCGGGGCGACGACACCTACTGGACGGGCAAGGGCCTGGGCCGGGCCGCCCGCATCGCGGAGATCGCCGACCAGCTCAACCTGACGTCGGTGCGCACCGCCGCGCTGAACGCGATCCGCACCCGCCTCAACGACTGGTTCACCGCCTCACCGGGCAAGACGACCAGGGTCTTCTACTACAACCAGAACTGGGGGACCCTGCTCGGCTACCCGGCCTCCTACGGCTCCGACCTGGAGCTCAACGACCACCACTTCCACTACGGCTACTACATCGCCGCCGCCGCGACCCTCGCCAAGTTCGACCCCAACTGGGCGAAGGCGAGCCAGTACGGCGGCATGGTGGATCTGCTGATCCGCGACGCCAACAACTACGACCGGTCCGACACCCGCTTCCCGTACCTGCGCGACTTCGACATCTACGCGGGCCACGACTGGGCGTCGGGTCACGGCGCGTTCGGCTCGGGCAACAACCAGGAGTCGTCGTCGGAGGGCCAGAACTTCGCCAACGCCCTCATCCAGTGGGGACAGGCCACCGGCAACACCGCCGTCCGCGACGCGGGCATCTTCATCTACACGACCCAGGCCGCGGCGATCCAGGAGTACTGGTTCGACGTGCGCGACCAGAACTTCCCCGCCGCCTTCGGCCACAGCACGGTCGGCATGGTCTGGGGCAGCGGCGGCGCGTACGCCACCTGGTTCAGCGCCGAACCGGAGATGATCCAGGGCATCAACATGCTCCCGATCACCGGCGGGCACTTCTACCTGGGCGACAACCCCGCCTACGTGAATACCAACTATGCCGAACTGGTACGCAACAACGGCGGGCCACCCACGGTGTGGCAGGACATCATCTGGCAGTTCCAGGCGCTGGGCAACGGTGACGCGGCCCTGGCGAACCTGCGCGCCGCCGGAGGCTACACCCCGGAGGAAGGGGAGAGCAGGGCGCACACCTTCCACTGGATCCGCAACCTGGCCGCCCTCGGCACGGTGGACAACTCCGTCACCGCGAACCACCCGCTGGCGAAGGTGTTCAGCAAGAACGGGGCACGCACCTACGTCGCGTCCAACATCACCGGCAGCCCGCTCACGGTGACCTTCTCCAACGGCACCGTGCTCAACGTGCCGGCGGGCAAGACGGCCACCTCCGGCGCCTTCACCTGGAGCGGCGGCAACGCGGGGGGCGGCACCACGAACCCCGACCCGACCCCCACCCCGACCCCCACCCCGACCCCCACCCCGACCCCGGGTGTCTTCGCCGCGACGCGCTACCTGCAGAGCGGCGGAGGGCTGACGGGCACGACCGGCACGGCGGGCAGCGTCACGCTGGCCGCCGCGAACGGCAACCACGACGGCGTCCCGACCAACGCCCAGGTCTTCACGGCGACCGGTCTCACCGCCAACCGCAACGGCGGCACCACCGCGTTCGACCTCTTCCTGGACTCGGGCACCGCGGTCGCGAACGGCACCCAGGTCAGGGTCTCCTACGATCTGACCGGCGACGGGAGCTGGGACAGGGTGGAGACCTACGCCTACTTCGCGACCGACCCGGTGACCGGCTGGGAGCACTACACGCAGGGGGCCGGCCCGCAGTCCTCCTCGGGCACGCTCGGCAACCTGTCGAACGGCCGGGTGAGGGTCGAGGTATGGAACGCCATCGGCGCCAACACCGTCAGCCTCGGTGTCGGTAACCGGTCCTTCGTACGGCTGCCGTTCGGCTGATCCCCCTCAGCCGATCCGCGAAGGGACGGCCGGGAGCGTGAGCCCCCGGCCGTCCTCGCCTTCCGCGAGTGAGCGCGGCAGGCCGATCGCGTTCGAGGGCGGAATGACGCCCGACTCCAGGACGGCCGTGGTCAGCGGGTGGAGCAGCAGGGCGAGCTCGGAGGTGCGCTCGTCTTCCAGGGCACGCCACGGGGTGGCGGCCGCCTCGTCGGTGAGCCGCTCGATCCGCCCGCGCTCCCGCGCACCCTCGGCCGTCAGCGCGCCGGAGTCGTCGACCCACCCGCGCTCACGCAGGGCGGCGGCACCGGCCTCCCACTCCTCGTCGTCCCAGTGCCGTCCCAGGCGCAGCTGCTCCAGATCCGTCTCACCCGCCGCGACCTTGAGCAGGTGGGCCTGGACGGGGGAGACGCCGTGGGCGACGAGGGCGGCCACGTGCCCGTCGCCCCGGTGCTCGCGCAGCGTGGTCGCGGCCTGCCAGAGCAGCAGGTGCGGCTCGTCGGGCGCGGGCAGCGCCTGGTTGGCCGCGCCGAGCACCCGGCCGGCGGTGTCGGCGAGCCGCGCGGCCTCCCAGGCGAGGTCGGCCGCCGCGCGCATGTCGTCCGATCCGATCACCTTGTCGGTGAGCACGTTCCGCAGCGCCGCTCCCGCCCCGTCGAGCCTGGCGCGCAGCACGTCGCCGGGGGTGGCGAACGTCCACGCGTCGGGGAGCGCCCTGGCGACCCTCGCCGGGGGGAAACCGTGGAAGGCCGCCGTGACGACGCCGGGGCCGACCGGCCCGAGGGGCGCCGCCCTGGACGCGAAGTAGCCCATCCAGAAACCGCGCATGCCGACCGCGTCGGACGCCGCCAGCGCCTCGGGGGCGAAGTAGGTGACGGCGTGCAGGGGCTCAAGTAACTGCCACATGACACGCGGAACGTTCGGTTCGAGCTGCGGCACGGTCTCACACCCCGTCTTGTGGATCCTGGCGGATCGGTTGTGCGTTGTTCATACGGTACTCGCAGGAACGGCCGGGTGATCTCTGGGGGAGAAGAGCGCCATCTGGTCGGAACCCTGACCTGATCTGGGAAGACGAAGTCATCTCACCCGTCAGGTTGGGTCTTTTCAAGGAGGGGCGGGCGGGTTATCAAGAGCTCAGGACGAACTGTGATTCCAGACATTTCCGCTCACTTCGCTGGTTCCTCGGTCGCGTCCGATCGCCCACCCCCCAAGCCGATGGAGTACGGCATGCCGCAGTTACGAAGAGTCATGATTCAAATCCTGTGTGTCATCGCGATGCTCGCCGCGAGCGTCACCGCGGCGGCAACGGGCGCGCAGGCCGCCGTTCCCAACCGGTGGGGTTTCGCGGTGGTCGACGTGACCTCCGGCGTCCCCGACATCAACCACCAGGCGGGCAGCTGGGCGCCGGGCTTCAACGTCACCGTCACCCCCGGTGGGGTGGGGCAGACGATCGTGAGGTTCCCGCAGATCGCGATCACCGGCGGCGTCGTCCACGTCACGGCGATCTCCCAGAACGCCTACTGGTGTCAGGTGCAGAACTGGGGTCCCTCGGGATCCGACCTGATGGTGGCGGTGCAGTGCTACCGGTACGGAGGGGCTCCGGTCTTCACCCCGTACAGCATCGTCTTCGAGCAGAGCACCGGCACCCTGCCCGCACCGCAGGCGTTCGGCTACGTGCGCCACAATGGCGCCGGCGTCGCCGACCAGTTCAACTCGGTCGGGGGCGTGAACACCGCCGTCCCCGGTGGGGTGGGCGTCTGGACGGTCACCCTGCCGGGCCTCGGCTCGGCGAGTGCCGCGGGAAACCTCCAGGTCACCGCGGTGAACCCCAGCCAGCCCGCCCGCTGCAAGGTCGGCTCCTGGTCCCCCGGCGGGGGCTCGCAGATGCTCCAGGTGCGCTGCCACAACGCGACGAATGCGCCGCTCAACACCGGATGGACCCTCACCTACCAGCGTGAGCGCGCCATCACCGGCGCGGCGATCCCGCCGAAGAACTTCGCCTACACCTTCGACACCAACCCGGCCAACCCCGGCCCGTACGCGCCGACGCCCGCGGGCCTGAACTACAACTCCCAGGGGGCCACGAACACGATCCAGAGCGCGGGAACCGGTCTGCGTCTGGTCACCTTCCCGAAGGTCGGGCTCCTGCAGGACCAGGTCCAGGTCACCGCGTTCGGGCCGGGCCCCGAGTTCTGCAACCTGCAGAGCCTGTGGAACACCAACGCCGGCAATGCCATCGTGCGCAACGTCGCCTGCTACGACGCGGCCACCCGCGTCGACAGGCTCTCGTTCGTCACCTACACGTCGGCCTTCTGAGGCCCGGGTGATGTCCGGGTGAGGCCGAGCGCGGTGCCGTCCGTGACCTCGGGCGGTACCGCGCTTCCCGTCCAGCCCGTTCCCCCGTACGCCTCCGGCCTGTTCATCGGTACGGCTCCGGCCCGGCATCCGTCCGAGCCGGTCACCCGTCAGGATCCGGCCCGGCCGCTCACGTGAGAGCTCATCCGTACGGCCAGGTCGGGGGCGTGTGCCCGAATGGACGGCCTTCTCCCGGGTAGCCGGAGGCGATGACGACTTATGGCTTCCATTCCTCACACGAGCAGATCCACCCGGCAGAGCTTCTGAAAGCCGTCACCCAGGCCGAGCAGGCGGGGTTCGGGGCGGCGATGTCGTCGGACCACTTCTCCCCGTGGAGCGAGCGACAGGGGCAGTCGGGGTTCGCCTGGTCCTGGCTGGGCGCGGCGCTCCAGGCCACGAACCTGCCGTTCGGCGTTGTGAACGCCCCCGGCCAGCGCTACCACCCCGCGATCATCGCCCAGGCGATCGGCACCCTCGGGGCGATGTTCCCCGAGCGCTTCTGGGCCGCCCTCGGCACGGGCGAGGCGAGCAACGAGCACATCACCGGTGACCGCTGGCCGCGCAAGGAGCTTCGCACGCGGCGTCTGCGGGAGTGTGTCGACATCATCAGGGCGATGCTGGCGGGGGAGGAGGTGAGCCACGACGGCCTGGTGACCGTCGACCGCGCCCGGCTGTGGACCCGGCCCGAGGTCCCGCCGAAGCTGGTCGGCGCGGCGGTGAGCGTCGACACGGCCCGCTGGTGCGCGGAGTGGGCCGACGGCCTGATCACCGTGGGAGGACCGGTCGACCACCTGCGCGAGGTCATCGGCGCCTACCGGGACGCCGGAGGTAAGGGGAAGGTGGCGCTCCAGGTTCACCTCAGCTGGGCCGAGAGTGACGACGAGGCGATGGCCATCGCCCACCACCAGTGGCGAAGCAATGTCTTCTCCCCGCCGGTCAGCTGGGATCTCGACACCCCCGAACTCTTCGACGTGGTCTCCGCGGACGTCTCGGCCGAGCAGATCGCCGAGGTCGTCAACGTCTCGTCCGACCTGGGCTGGCACGCCGCCAGGATCAACGAGTACGCCGACCTGGGCTTCGAGGAGATCTATCTGCACCATGTGGGCCAGGAGCAGGCCCCCTTCATCGACGCGTTCGGCGCGAAGGTCCTTCCCCAACTGCGCTGACGTGGTCGCGGCCCTTCCGGGCGCGTTGATCCGGGAGGGCGGGGGACAAGGGCACGGGCGGCTTCACGGACGGATTCACGGACGGGGGTGAGGCGCGGGCGGGTTCACGGACGGAGGGGAACCCGCCCAGGTGGTGTGGCGCGGTGTCCGGTAAGGGGTGGTGATGACTCCTGCTGGGGTCTGTGGCCCCATCCTCCCCAAACGTCACGAAACGCACTGACTTATCGTCACTCTTACGACATCTAATAGAAACAATTAGGAGGGAATCAATTCCCAGACGTGACCGGATGTTCTACATTTGTCATGGGAGCGCTCCCATCAGAAGGAGGCGCAGTGTCTCTCCAGCACAACTCATCCGCGGCGGCCCTCGAGGTCGCCCACGAGTACGTAGGCGAGTGCCTGCTGCCCGCCGTCCCCGCGAGCGTGCGCGACGCCCGCTCGCTGGTTCGCCGGGAGCTCTCCCTGTGGGGCGCTGACGATCTCATAGACGACTGCATGCTGATCGTGAGCGAGCTGGTCACCAACGCCGTCAGGTACGGCGGCGCCGCGTGCGCGCTGCGCATCCGAGGCGGCGAGAACCTCGTCCGCGGTGAGCTCTTCGACCCCGGGGCGGGAGTTCCCCGCATGTGTGCCCGCGACATGGACGCCACCAGCGGCCGGGGCCTCCAGATCGTCGACTCCCTCGCCGACGACTGGGGCGTCGCCCATCCCGCCACCGGAGGAAAGATCGTCTGGTTCGTGCTCGGCCTCCCCGCCTCCCCCCGCTCGCATTCCGCCGTCGCCCCGGTCCTGCAGCTCAAGTAGGCGCCACGCGCCCCAAACCGCCCGGCCGCCCGGGGAACGCGCGGCCCGGGAGCACGATCGTCCGCCGGGGGTGAGAGGCCCGCGGCCCAAGACAGCCGTCCGCCAGGTGTGAGATCCGCCGCCCAAGGTCGCGCGGCCGTCCGGCCCTCCCGATGACCTGGTGTTTTCGCGCGCCGGGGGTGGGTGTCCCGCGGTGTCGGCGCGCCCCGTAGTGTGCGGACGATCGGCCCCCAGGACGATCGGCCCCCCAGGGAGAGAAACGCATCACCCATGACGACGTACGACCACACCCGCCGCGCCTGCTACACCGGATATGTCACCCAGGCCATCGTCAACAACCTGGCCCCCCTGCTGTTCATCGTGTTCCAGACCCGCTACCAGTTGCCGCTGGAGATGCTCGGGCGCCTGGTGCTGCTCAACTTCGCCACCCAGCTGGTCACCGACATCGTGGCCGTGAAGTTCGTGGACCGGACCGGTTACCGCGTCCCGCTGGTGCTGGCCCACATCCTGTCGGCGCTGGGACTGATGCTGCTCGCGGTCGCCCCGGCCGTGTCGCCCTCCCCGTACCTGGGACTGTGCGTCGCGATCGTCGTCTACGCCGTCGGCGGCGGCCTGCTGGAGGTGCTCGTCAGCCCGGTCGTGGACGCGCTGCCCAGCCCGCAGGAGGGCAAGGCCGCGGCGATGAGCCTGCTGCACTCCTTCTACTGCTGGGGACAGGTCGCGGTGGTGGCGGGCAGCACGCTGCTGCTGGCCTGGATCGGCCAGGACGCCTGGCAGGTCCTGCCCGTCGCCTGGGCGCTGGTCCCGCTGGTCAACATGGTGGCGTTCCTGAGGGTGCCGCTGCCCGCGACCGTGCCCGACGAGCACCGCACCTCCCTGCGGGCGCTCTTCGGGGCTCCCGCCTTCGCCGCCGCCCTCGTGCTGATGCTCAGCGCGGGCGCGGCCGAGCTGACCATGTCGCAGTGGTCCTCCCTCTTCGCCGAGGAGGGGCTGGGAGTCTCCAAGGTGTGGGGCGACCTGGCGGGTCCGTGCCTGTTCGCGGTCCTGATGGGCATCGGCCGCATCGTCTACGGCCTGTGGGGTGAGAAGATCCCGCTGGTGCCCGCGATGGCCTCGTGCGGCGCGCTGGCGACCGTCTGCTATCTCGTCGTCTGCCTGTCCTCCAACCCGGTGGTCAGCCTCATCGGCTGCGCGGTGTGCGGCCTCGCCGTCAGCCTCCTGTGGCCGGGTACCTTCAGCCTCGCAGCGGCCCGCTTCCCCCTCGGCGGCGCGGCGATGTTCGGCGTGCTCGCCGTCTTCGGGGACGCCGGTGGCGCGGCCGGACCCTGGATCGCCGGGGCCGCCGCGGACGCCTCCGCCGCCGCCGGCGGGTTTCTCGCCACCCTGTCGGCCGCGCTCCCCGACGACGGCGGCTCCGGTCTGCGCACCGGCATCCTCGTCGCCGCCGTCTTCCCGATCACCGTCGTCGCCCTCACCCTCGCGTACGCCGTCCGGGGGAAGAACGCGGGCACAGTAGCGGGCACGGCGACGGGCGAGGCGCCCGGTGAGGTGGAGCGGCCGATCGGCGGGTGAGCCGGCGGGGATATTCGGGCATGACATTTCCTTGGGAACGGCCCCGCCTCACCCATGCACCATGAGAACGGCACCACGCACAGCAGAGGGAGATCCATGATCGGCATCCACGTCCGCGCGCTCGCACAGGAGGGCGCGTGAGGGTCGGCCACGACGCCCTCCGGTCCGGGGAGGGGCGATGAACGAGGTTCGTGAGCGGCTCCGCGCCGCCCTGCACGCCGAACTGCCCGCCGCCTTCCAGCTACGGCGAGAACTGCATGCCGAGCCCTGCGTCTCGGGAAAGGAGGAGCCGACCCTCAAGCGTGTGCTGGACGCGCTGCCCGAGGGCAACGCGATGGAGCGGGTGGCCGTGACCGGCGCGCTCCTGCGGGTCGGCGGCGAAGGGCTCGCCGTCGGGGTACGCGGAGAGCTGGACGCCCTGCCGATCCCCGAGGAGACGAACGTTCCCTGGGCCTCGCGCAACGGCGCGATGCACGCCTGCGGCCACGACGTGCACCTCGCGGCCCTGGTCGCGCTGACCAGGGCGGTCGACCGGGTACGGGCGCCGGCGCCGATGGTCGCGGTGCTGCAGCCGCGTGAGGAGACCCCTCCCTCCGGTGCCAGGGACATCGTCGAGTCGGGCGCGCTGCGCAGGAACCAGGTCGGCGCGATGATCGCGGCACACGTCCAGCCGGTGCTCGGCGCGGGTGAGACGGCCTGCACCCCCGGCGCGGTCAACGCCTCCTCCGACGAGTTCGCCGTCGTCGTCCGCGGGCAGGGCGGGCACGCGGCCTACCCCCACCTGTCCAGTGATCCGGTTCTCGCGCTCGCCCAGATCATCGTGGCCGCGCAGCAGCTCGTGAGCCGCGACGCCGACCCGATGACGCCGACCGTGGTCACCTTCGGGACCGTGTCGGCGGGCAACGTCCCCAACGCGATCCCGGGACAGGCCGCGGCGCGCGGCACCCTCCGTACGATGTCGGAGTCCTGGCGCCGGCAGCTGCACCACCGCTTCCGCGAGGTCGTCGAGGGGGTCGCCCGCGTCCACGGCTGCGAGGCGGAGGTACGGATCGCGAACGGGGAGCCGGTGCTCGTCAACCACGCCCGGCTCGCCGAGGAGACCGGCCGCATCCTCGTCGAGGTGGCCCACCACATGCCCGCGACGCTGCGCTCCTGCGGCGCCGACGACTTCGCCCACTTCGCGTCGGTCGTGCCGTCGCTGATGCTGTTCGTGGGCACCGACACGACCTCGGGGCTGCACAGCCCGTACTTCCTGCCGGGAGACGAGACCGTGACGGCGGTCGCCGAGAGCCTGCTCGCCGCCTACCTCGCCGCCGCGCGGGTGATCGGCGCGGACACCTGAGCGGGCGTTCCCGGCGTGGGGCCTGAGTGCGACGGCGGTCGACAGCCGTCACACGGACCTTTATATAAGCATAAGTTTATAGAGCGAATGGGTTATCAAAGGGGGAGACCTCGACGACGTGGGATTCGTCTTCTTCAAGGACCCGGACGGCAACGGCTGGGCCGTGCAGCAGATAACCTCCCGCGGCTGATCGGTTCCACGGCCGCGGGAGCGCTCGTCCGGGAGTCCACGACCCCTCGAAGGCCACGGGGCGGTCAGTTGGTACGGGTGTTGGGGAGGTGCCCGCCCAGGTAGCCGATCCAGATCTTGCCGGTGGCGCCGCCGGAGTCGTCGTGGAAGTACATCCGGGGCGCGGGATAGCCCACCGGCCGCAGCTTGACGTGGGACTCCATCAGGACCTGCCCGCCGGGGCTCACCTCGGGCGGGACGGCGAAGGTCCGGCGATCGCTGAACTTGGCGCGGGTGACCACGCTCTTCGACTCGCGCATGGACAGCATCCCGGTGGGGATGGTGCGGCGCCCGGGGGAGCCCTGGGCGCACCAGTCGTAGAAGCCGCCCGCGAACTCCCCTCCGGACCGAGCCCTCGCGAAGTCCTCCAGGGCGCGCAGGGAGTCCCAGGCCTTCGCCGCCCAGGTCCGCGACTGGGCCGGATGGTCCAGGTCCAGCCGGGCGGCGGGACCGTCGGTGTCGCCGACGACGATGTGGCGCAGGCTCTGGCGGGCCTCGATCAGGACCTCGATCAGACTGGCGGGTTCGAAGACGGGGACCTCCTCGTTCACGCCGTACACGGGCTGGCCCGCCTCCGCGAGCCTCGCCTCCAGCCAGCGGACCCGCTCGGTGAGCTTCCTCGCGTTCGTGACGGCCTCGGCGTACTCCTCGGTGAGCAGCCGGTGCTCCTCGCGCAGGCTCCTGGTCCGCGTGGCCGGCCGCTCGCTCCCCTCCTCCGCGACGGATCCGTCGATGTGACGTCCGTTGCTGTGCCCTCGGGATTCGACGACGTCGCCATGCCCTCCCGTGCCGTCGCTCCGGAGGTGCGTGAGGTCGCCGTGCCGCCCGGCGACGATGTCACGCTGTTCCGCGACGATGTCGCGCAGGCCGGAAAGGTGCGCGCCGAGCGTGCGGATCTCACGCAGCACCCGCTCGGAGTCACCGTCGGAATCACCGCCGGCGGCCTGTGACGACGTGGCGAGCCCCAGTGCCGTCTCCAGCTCCCCGCGCAGTTCCTTGACCACCATGTCCGCCACCACCTGGGCGATCTCCTCCGTACTCGACGCCGGGACGCCCGCCGAGGTGGTCGTTCCTGTCTCCGTGGGCTTTACGGGTTCCAGGGTGGCGGTGGGTTCCTCCGAGCCGGGAGCGGGTTCGGAGTCCTCGGCGGTCCCGGCGACCGAGGCGGGGGTGGTGGGAGCGGGGAGCACGACGGGCGCGGGACGCCGGGTCATCGCCATCATCCGCCGCCGTAGCTCCTCACGGGCGGCATCGGTCTTGGCGGGCCGGGGCGCGGCGGCCTCGGCGATCTCACTCAGTTCGGCGCGTCCGGCGAGCACGCGGTAGACGACGCCGAGCGTCCGCCGGACGTCGTCGGGAAGCTCGCGATGGACGGTCGCACCGACCGCCCCGGTGGCGATCAGGTCGAGGGCGGCGACACCCTGTTCCCGGATCATGGCGGCGCCCATCGGCGGATGCCTGCGGGGGTAGGGCTCCCCGGCGGGGTCGAAGGGGGCGAGATAGGTGCGGATCCCGCCGCCGAACACCCCCAGCTCCTTGCCCATCGCCTTGTTGAACCGGTTCTGGGTGCGCAGGTCGGCGAGCCGTACGACCAGACTCGCACCGGTGACCGCACCGGCCAGATAGTCGGCATGGGTCCGCACGGCCTCCGGGTTCTGCGGATCCACGGAGAGGACGAGGATCGGCACCCTCCGGAGAGGCTCGGTCATCACCGGGACGAACCGGTCCAGGTCGTCCTCATGGAGAACCAGCGGGCCGTCCTCCAGGTGGATGCCGCCGTCGCTGATCCGCGCGGTGCGCAGGTATGCGGGGAGGAACCCGGGCACGCTCGCCGTGGGCGGTTCTCGCCTTTCCGCTCGCCCCGGCTCGTGCTTTCCGTTCCGGTACGACCCTGGTGCATTTCGCCCTTTTTCCGGTTTTCCATTCTGCTGAGACACCGGTTGGTGTCGTTCCGTTTCGTGCTTTCCGTTCTGGTACGGCGCCGGCCGGTGCCCTTCCGGGTCGTGTCCCTCGTGCCGGTCCACGGTGACGATCACCCAGCCCGTCATGCCCGCCGTCGACTCGGTGTAGGTCACCCGGGTCTTCAGGTGCCCTTTCCCGTACGGCTCGTCCAGCGTGTACCGGCCGCAGTCGCCGCGCCGTTCCATCGTGAGCCGTGCCCGGCCGGCCTCGGCCTCGACCATCGCCCGCGCGGCACCCGGGGGCGGGAACCCCTTCTGCTCGACCCACTCCGAGAAGGTGCGGCGCAGCCGGATCGAGATCGGGGCGACCGGGTCGCGCAGCACCGCCTGGTATAACCGCGTTACATTCGACGCCATAGTCACGACACCTCATATGTCATCAACCTGGGGGATGTACGGCTCACTTCCGGTAAAAGGACGTCAGTCGTACGGGGTTGGATGTCAGCCGGGCTCCGCAGGTTCCAGCGGGGGCAAAGTGCGCCGTAAATGCTGTTTTAATGCGGAATTAGGCTGTATATGACGTAAATCGGGTTCAAGGGCTTCGTGTGCTGCCGCAATCAACCGACTTTGTCACACCTCAGTGTGACGACATCCTGACGCGGTGTCGCGGTCTTTCCCGAGGTCGCAGCTGAGCGACAATCCGGAACGGCCGCCCGCGCGGGGCCTTTTCCCGGTCGAGAAGAATCCGAAACGGACCCCGCCGTCGACGGCGGGGAAACCCGTCGGGGCGCGGACCGGGGCGGGCTGGTCTGCTTTGTGCTGGTCTGACCGGGTTGGGCTGGGTTCCAAGTGATTCACTGGCGAGGGCGGCGCCGTTCCAAGCGCACGCCAAATCGCCTGTGACACTCTCCGTCGAAGCGGCGAAAAGTCCGTGGAGACAATGGCCGGAATCCAACCTCTTTTGCGCCGGAATGTCGCGGACCGTAGGAAAAGGCTCCTGTCGCCGGCCAACGAGCTCACATCGGGATTCCGGGCGCCGTCTCACGTTCGTGGAAGGAGTTCGATGCGGGTATCGAAGACGGTTCTGGCGGCGTTGGCCGCGGGGTTGGTGGCCGGTGCGGTGGTGGTGCCGGTGCACGCGGCCGGTGCCAGTGCCGGTGCGGTCGTGGCCGGGGCGGGGGCCGTGGTCTCGGCGTACGACGGTGAGAGTGTCTATCGGGGTCTGATCCTGGGGATCGGGCCGGTGGCCGAGAGGTTCCCCGAGATCATGCGCCCGGCCGGTGGGGTGACGGCCAAGCAGGAGGCGTTCGCCTCCGCGATGGTGGCGGCGATCTCGAAGAAGGATCCGGCGTTCCTCGCGTCGTTCGGCAGGGAGATGACCAGCGGCGACCACGTCAGGATCGACCGGGCCTTCACGAAAGCGCAGAACCTCACCAAGGACGTGCTGGCCGAACGGTTCGGATTCAAGGCCGACTCCACGGCCGCCGACCAGGCGAACGGCCTCGCGGTCTACGTGTTCATGATCTATCTCGGCAACGTCTACGAGTTCGTGAACGCGTACAAGATGTACAACGCGGTCCGTGAGTCCAATGTCTACGAGGTCAGGCACTGGACCGAGTCCCTGGTGAGCGACGACCTGGCGAGGCTCGACCGCGAGCGTTTCGTGAACCTCGTCGCCGAGCGACTCGCCGCCTGATCTCCGGCCCCACGCCCGGTTCCGCGCCGCGTCCGGCGCGGAACCGGGCCTTGAGAATCCACGGAGATTCTGTTGACCGAAACCACCATGGCCAGGCGCCTCGGGTGGGCGCTCGTCGGCATTGTCGCCTTCTGGGGATCAGTGATCTTCTACGTGGTGCACACCCAACTGCCGAGCAACGCCCTCGCGCTTCCCGGACAGGAGCAGCTGAGGGCGACCATCACCACCCTCACCCCGCAGGGGTGGGCGTTCTTCACCAAGTCGCCACGCGAACCGCAGATCGGCGTGTGGCAGACCGCGGGCACCGGCGGCTGGCAGGACGCGCGACTCGGCCCGCACTCGGAACCGCGCAACGTGCTGGGCTTCAACCGGCGCTCCCGGGCCCAGGGGCTGGAACTCGGCATCATGCAGACCTCGGTTCCCCCCGAAGGATGGACGGCGTGTGACGACGGCGACGTCGCCTCATGCCTCGACCGAGCCCCCAGCGCCGTGACGATACGCAACATCGCGGCCAACCCCATCCACTGCGGTTCGGTGGGCCTGGTCCAGCGCGAGCCGCTGCCGTGGGCGTGGGCCGGGAGCGACACGGCCATGCCCGCCAGGGTCGCCCGATTGGAGGTCACATGCTGACCAGAGCCGGTCTCGCCGTCGCGCGCCTCGCGCGGGTCTCGCCGTGGACGAACGTCTACGGCCTGGCCCGTACCCTGATGGCGCTCGGCACGCTGGGCACACTCCTGTTCAGTCACAGCACCTCGCTCTTCCGCCCCGCGCAGGGAATGCCCGACTTCCCCAACTGCTCGGGCATCGCCCAGGCCGGCGTCTTCTGCGTGTTCCCGAGCGACCAGCTGGAGATCGCCCGTTTCCTCTCGATCGGCCTGCTGCTGCTCGTGGTCATCGGCTGGCGTCCGAGGCTCACCGCCCTGGGGCACTGGTGGGTCACGGTGAGCCTGATGGCGTCGGCCACCATCCCCGACGGGGGCGACCAGATCAGCTCGGTCGTCACCCTGCTGCTGCTTCCCGTCGCGCTGATGGACGGGCGCAGGTGGCACTGGGGCCCGCCCGCCGACGTGAGCGAACGCCCGGTCCTGTCGTTCTTCGCCTGGACGACCTTCTTCGTGATCCGCCTGCAGGTCGCGGGACTCTACTTCCAGGCGTCGGTGGCCAAGCTGAGCCATGCGGAGTGGGCCGACGGCACGGGACTGTGGTACTGGCTCACCGACCCGTTCTTCGGCATGCCGAGCTGGATCAAGCCACTGCTCACCCCGATCCTGGTCAACCCGATCGGCGTCACCCTGATGACGTGGGGGCCACTCGTCATCGAGTTCGCGATCGCACTCGGAATGATCGCTCGCCGACCGGTCCGGCCGTACCTGCTCGCCGCGGGTGTCGCCTTCCACATCTCGATCGGTGTGCTCATGGGCCTCGGAAGCTTCATGTTCGCGATGCTCGCCTGCCTGGTGCTCCATCTGCGCCCGGTCGACGTGCCGTTCCGGCTGCCCAGCCGCCTGCGGGTCCTCGCCCGGCTCGACCGCGTACGGGCGACGTGGCCGGTCCTCGCGCGCCGTACGGGCTCGACCGCGGGGGCCGCCTCCGCCGTTCCTGACGAGGTGACGGCCGTTCCCGCACCGCAGGAGGCGTCGGTCGCACCGCAGGAGGTGGCGGTCGGCGCCGCGTCCCCGGAGGCGATCACCGCCCCCGACCCCCAGGACGAGGCCGGGCGGGCGTCTCCCGTCCCTGCTGTCCCCGCCGTCCCCGCTCCGGCCCATGCGGGCCCGGCTCCCGAGGGGCGGCCGTGATCCCGGTGGGAACGCCCGCGCGTTTCCTGGTCTACGACGGCGACTGCGGATTCTGCGCGAACGCGCTGCGCACCCTGCGCCGTGTGCTCCCCGACTGGCCGGACACCTTCGCCTGGCAGGCCCTCGACCTCGCACATCACGGGCTCTCGCCGGAACAGGTGGCCGGAGCCGCCTGGTGGATCGAGCAGGGGAAGGCGCCGGCCGGTGGCGCGCGGGCCTTCGCCGCGCTGCTCGTCTGGCAGCGCTCGCGCGGATGGCGCGTACTCGGGAGGCTCATGTCGGTCCCCCCGGTCTCCTGGGCGGCACACCTGGTCTACGCGGTGGTGGCCAGGACGCGGCATCGCCTGCCCGGCGGCACCCCCCTGTGCTCGGTACGCGGCGAGAGCCCGGAATGGCGGGCCGGCCTGTCGGCGAGATCGGCGTCAGAGCGCCCCTCGCGCCGAGAAGAACGGTCGTGACCGGGCCGGACGTCACCGGCCCGAGCGCGAAGGGGCCATGTTCCGGCCGGTCGTACCGGCCGGGACACGAGTGGGTTCCAGGCTGAACCCGGCGGGCCCCGGCCGCGGCGCGAGGCGCGTTCGCCGCCGGGGACCGTTCCGGTCTCACGACCGGGTTTCACCCATCGTTCACGTATGTGGAAGGAGTTCGATGCGGGTATCGAAGACGGTTCTGGCGGCGTTGGCCGCGGGGTTGGTGGCCGGTGCGGTGGTGGTGCCGGTGCACGCGGCCGGTGCCAGTGCCGGTGCGGTCGTGGCCGGTGCGGGGGCCGTGGTCTCGGCGTACGACGGTGAGAGTGTCTATCGGGGTCTGATCCTGGGGATCGGGCCGGTGGCCGAGAGGTTCCCCGAGATCATGCGCCCGGCCGGTGGGGTGACGGCCAAGCAGGAGGCGTTCGCCTCCGCGATGGTGGCGGCGATCTCGAAGAAGGACCCGGCGTTCCTCGCCTCGTTCGGCAGGGAGACGACCAGCGGCGACCGGGTCAGGATCGACCGGGCGCTCACGACGGCGCGGAACCTCACCAAGGACGTGCTGACCGAACGGTTCGGCGTCAAGGCCGAGGCCACGGCCGCCGATCGGGCGAACGGCCTGGTGACCTATCAGATCGCCCCGATGGCGGGCTATGTCTACGAGGTCGTCACCGTCAACCAGGTCGTCAACGTGTACAAGGTTCTCAACATGGTCCGGGAGTTCGGCGACACCGCCGGGCAGGAGGGGAACGCGCTCGTGCTGGACCCGGACATGGCCCGGTTGCAGCACGAGCGTTTCGTGGATCTCGTCGCCGCACGGCTCACCGCCTGAGCGGCGTGCCCTTCGTCCCCTCGTCCTCTTGCCGCCGCGTGACTCGCCTTGCGGGCCTGCCTGAGCGGTTCACGGCTTGAGTGGCTTATGGCCTGAGTGGTTCACATCTGAGCGGCTCATCGACCGAACGACGGCCCCACCCGCCGGGCAGCGCCCAGCGGGCCCGGGGCCGTTCCCGCCTCGCCGTTCCCTCGGGACAGCGCCGCCGTCGCCCGGTCCCGCCAGGCGGTGAGCCCGTTCCTGTCGGCCTGCCCGGCCAGGCTCAGGAGATGCCCGGCGGCGCTCTCGTGCTCGCCCAGCGTCGAGGCGAGCAGGGCGAGGAACCAGTCCACCGGGCCCGCCAGGGCGATGGCCGAGCCCACCGCGATGCTCCCGCTGTGCGGCAGTAGCGCCGCGTAGCTCTCCCGGCAGGCCGGCAGGTCGCCGACCGCGGCTCGGGCCTCGCCCTGCAGGCAGGTCATGGTGAGCCAGGACCAGTCGCCCGGCGGCCTGGGCCAGCCTTTCTCGACCGTTCGTGCGGCCTCCTCGACGCGGCCCTGGGCGCACAGCCGCAGGATCCCGGCGTCGTGGTCCATGGTGGTGTGGATGCCGGTGATCGAGTCGATCAGCGACTCGGCGGCGGCCAGGGAACCGCGCCGGTAATGCAGCAGGATGCGCCCGGTGGCCACCACCGCGCCCGCGTACCACATGCCGAGCCGTCCGGCCTGCCGCTCCGCCTCGTGATACAGCGCCTCGGCGTCGTCGAAACACTCGGCCAGGACCAGCCTGTTGGCGCGCCACATGGTGTGCTGGAATCGTGGCCAGGGCAGCGGCAGCCGTTCCAGCATCGCGTCGCAGCGGAGGGCGGCCTCGTCCGCGCCGGCCACGTCGAACAGCTGCAGCCTGTGATGGGTCAGCAGGATCCACCCGAGCAGCTCGTACTCCGGCATCCGGGTCCGCGACGCCAGTTCGACCAGCTCGGTGGCGATCTCGACCAGCTCGTGTGGGTGGGCCGCCTGGGGCAGCGAGAGCTGACGGGCGTTGAGCATCCGCATGAGCAGGTGCGGATCACCCAGCCTGCGCGCCATCTCGACGGCCTCGGCGGAGAAGGAGTCGCAGCGCGGGTCGTCGCTTCCGTCGTAGAGCTCCTGCGCGAGCCCGCCGAGCAGCCGCGCCCGCTCGGGACCGTCCTCCTCAGGCAGCGACCGCAGGGCCACCTCGAAGCGGTGCACCAGCCGAAGCTCCACCTCCTCGTACGGGTTGCGCAGGGTCCAGGCCGACGGGGCATCCAGCGAGGTCAGTACGCGGGCGATCAGCGTGGGGCCGCCCCGGTCGGCGACGCGGTCGGCGACGCGGATGGCCCGTGCCCGCGCCTCGCGGGCGCCGAGCGGGTCCCCGGCCTTCAGCAGTGCCTGGATCTGCCGTAACAGGAGTTCGACGTGGTCGAGCGGGTCGCCGGCGGAGGAGCCGTGGGCCTCCACCGCCCGGCCCCACCACAGGGCCGCCTCCTCGTACGCGAGCCGGAGGGACGCCTGCTCCGCCACGGCGCGGGCCCATCTGGTCGCCTCGCCGTACGCGGCGGGACCGGCCTCGATCGCGTGATGGGCGATGACGGCCACGTCCACGGCGGGGCGGGCGGCGAGGGCCTTCATCACCTCCCGGTGGATCCTCGCTCTGCGCAGTGGGGGGATGTCCTCCAGGAGGGTCTCTCTGACCAGGTCGTGCGCGAAGGCCATGCGACGGTCGCGGGCCAGCAGCAGCCCGGCGTGCGCGGCCCTGTCCAGCGAGTCGTACACCTCACCCCGGCACGCCTGGGCGACGACGTCGGGATCGAAGTCCCGGCCGAGCACCGCCGCCCTCCTGAGCACCGTGCCGACCTGCGGGCCGAGCGCGGCCACCCGCCGCCGGATCAGGTCGGCGACCGCGCCGGGTACCGCGTCCAGGGTGCCGCCCTGGGCGAGCATCCGTACGGTCTCCCTGACGAAGAAGGGGTTGCCGCCGGTGCGTTCGGTCAGCGCGCGGGCGGCGCCCCCGTCGATCTCGACACCGATCTCCGCGGCGATGGCCCGTACGGTGTCGGAGCCGACACCGGTCAGCCGCAGGCGGAGCGGGTTGTGGCGGGCGAGCCGGCCCAGCACGCCGTCGAGGGGGAGCAGGTCCGCGCCCTCGCGGAACGCGGTGACCACCGTGACGGCGGCACCTCTCGCCGCGTCGCTCCCCGCGTCGTTCCTCATGCCGTTCCCCTCGTCGTTCTCCGCGTCACCGATGAGCGCGACCAGGTCGCCGAGCAGGCCGAGCGAGGCCGCGTCGGCCCACTGCAGATCGTCCAGGACGATCACCGTGGGCCGGGTCCGCGCGGTCTGCCTCACCCAGTCGGCGACGGCCTGGTGGCGGCGGAGCCGGGCGGCCTCCGCCGAGCCCGTGGGCGTCTCGTCGTTCATCAGCCCGGCGAGGGCATCGGGGTCCGGCGGGGGATAGACCCGGGCGAGTGCCCGCAGGATCTGCAACCACGGCCAGAGCGGAGGAGCGCCCTCGGTCTCGGGACAGCGGCCCCACAGCACCAGACGGCCGGACTCGACGCACCGGTCCCTGAAGGCTTCGAGCAGCCACGTCTTACCGATGCCGGGCTCACCGCCCACCGTGGCGATCGCGAGTCCGCCGCCCCGCGCCGGCAGGCTCTCCAGGTCGGCGAGCTGCCGGTCCCTGCCGTGCGGGACCCGGCGGGCAGGGGAGATCGGGACGGGAACCCCGGGGGCGGAGGGGAGCAGGAGCCGGTCGGACTGCCGCAGGATGTCCGCCTCCAGGGCCCGCAGCCCGGGACCGGGATCAAGGCCGAGCCGTTCGGCGAACAGGTCCCTGACCCGGCGCAGCACGGCCAGCGCGTCGGCCTGCCGCCCGGTGCGGTACAGGGCCAGGGCCAGCAGATGCCAGAGCCGCTCGCGCAACGGGTTCGCGTCCGCCTCGGCCTCCAGGCCGGTGATGACGGTCTGCGGGCGGCCGAGATCCAGCCGGGCCTGGGCGCACCGCTCGACCGCGACCAGGCGCAGTTCACGCAGGCGGTTGACCTCGGGGGCCGCCCACAGCTCACCGTGGAACTCGCCGTACGGCAGGCCGCGCCAGAGCCGCAACGCCTCCTCCACGCGGGTGAGCGCCTCGGCGGCGGGACGTGACTCCGTCCCGGACACCAGCTCGGTGAACCGGACCGCGTCGACGTCGGTCGTGGCGAGCAGGTAACCGGGCGGCCGCCCGACGAGCAGTCGAGGCGGGGTGCGCGGCGGGCGTTCCGGCTCGATGATCCGGCGCAGGTTGGACACGTACGCCTGGACGGTGGCCACCACGCTCGGCGGCGGGGCGTCACCGTACAGGTCGTCGATCAGGGTATCGGTGGGGACGAGCGCGCCACCCGCGACGAGCAGCCGCGCCAGCACCGCCCGCTGACGTGGACCGCCCAGCCCCAGGCGAGCCTCGTCATGATGAACCTCCAGCGGGCCGAGAACCCGAAAATCCATGCCTACCGCCTTCTTACGGTTGGCACAGCAGGTGCGGACCACTGTGACAGGAACGCGAACTGGGGTACATCGAACATCGTTTACCCCCAGTCGGCAAACCGGGTCCGATGCCCAGATAAATCATGAAATGTCGCCAAGGCATGGAGGCTCGCCGTGTCCGGCCGCGCGATGTCGCGAACGCCCAGGTGATCGCCCGCGTCCGGTCCGGGGTGTCGTCCGGAGGGGATCGTGACCGGCTCCGGGTGGTGTCCGGTGGAGATCACGTCCGGTCTGGGGTGTTGTCCGGAGGGGGGCGTGGCCGGTTCCGGGTGGTGTCCGGAGGGGGCGTGGCTGGTTCCGGGGGGTGCCCGGTGAAGATTGCGTCCGGTGTGAGGTGGTGTCCGGTTCGAGGTGTTATCCGGTGGGGATCACGGCCGGTTTCCCGGAAGCCTCCCGGCGGCGATGCCGTCGGTCAGACCGTCGACCAGCTTCCCGCCGATCGTCCCCGCCTCCCGCAGTGATCGCTCGAAGGCGGTGAGCCGCCGGAAGGCCTCGCCGTAGCGACGCTGCTCGTCGAGAGGGAGCCGCAGCACCTGCAGCCTGCGGACGTCGATGCGGGAGGACGTCGAGGCGTGGGTGCCCGCCTGCCTCGCGTTGGCCGGGGCGCGCAGGCAACCGGCGAGGAACCAGGGATCGAGGAGTGCCGGATCGGCCCGGAGGGCGTACAACTGGGAGCCCAGCACCGTGGGGGCGTCGGTGTCGACCCAGGCGCCGAACGCCCGGTGGGCGCCGACGACCACCACCTCCTGCGGTGCGGTCAGGGTGAGGCCGCCCGCGTTCTCTCCCGCGGAGGCGTCGGACGCGGTCAGCCAGCCGGACGATCTGCCTCCGGCCGGCATGTCGGCGACGGTCAGCACGCGCACGGCGTCGTCGGGGGCGTCGCCGGTGCGCACCAGGCCGTCGGCCGGTTGCTGCCCGGCCCGCATCGTGAGCGCACCCGCTCTGAGCAGGTCGCCCACGGTCACCGTGCCCTGGCCCGCGGGCTCCTCGCCGCTCAGTTCGAGGGCGGACAGGGTCGCGGTCAGATCGCGCAGCTCGTGCAGGAGGGTGCCGAACCGGTTCCACGAGCGCCGCAGACCCAGGTTCGCGGAGGTCGCCTTCTTCGGGACGTGCCGCGCGGGGGTGAGGTCCACCTCCTCGTCCAGTAGGTCGATCACCGGGACCACGGCGTGATCGGCCGACCGCTCCCCGTCGGCGTCTCCCCCCGGAGTCCCCGGAGCCCCCGGAGCCGCCGGGGTCGTCTGGGTCGCCTGGATCGTCCGGAGCTCCTGGACGGCCGACACCACGCGCCTGTGCAGGAGGGGCCAGTCGATCGCCGCCCTGCCCGCTCGCTGCGTTCCCCCCGACGGCTCCTGCTGGACGTCGGCCGCGTCGACCAGGAGCACCCCGGCCCCCGCGTCCGTTCCGCCCTCGGCCGGTGCCCGCAGGACCCACAGGTGCAGCGCGACGCTGTGCGGGGGCGCGGACCCCGGAGGCAGGGCGACCACCGCGCGCAGCACACCGCTGCGGAGCAGCCCCGCCCGGACCCGGCGCCCCGCCCTGCGGGAGGCGACACCGGGCGGCAGCAGCAGCACGGCCGTCCCGCCGGGTGCCAGGCGGCTCAGCGCGTGCTGCGTCCAGGCGAGCTCCGGCTCGGTGCGGGGAGGCAGGCCGTACGTCCAGCGGGCGTCGGTGGCGAGTTCCTCGTATCCCCAGTCGCGTTCGTTGAACGGCGGGTTGCACAGCACCACGTCGGCGCGGACATCGGGTTGGGGATCGGCGCGCAACGTGTTCCCCGCCCGTACGTCGACCTCCCAGGCGCTGTCACGCTCCGGGGAACGGCCGGCGAGCAGGAGCCGTACGGCGGCGAGCGCCGCCTGGGTCGCGTCCACGTCCTGGCCGAGCAGTCTCAGCGGGGCACCCGAGGCAGGCGCGTCCGCCGTACCGGCCCACTGCCGGGCGGCGGCGAGCAGGAGACCGCCTGTGCCGCACGCGGGGTCGAGCACGGTGCCGACGTCACCGGCCTCGCCGTCGCGCGACAACCCGGCCACCTCGGCCATCAACGCCGCCAGCGGGGGCGGCGTGACATTGATCTGCCGTACGTGGGTGTCGAGCCAGCGGCCGAGCAGGAAGTCGAAGGTGTCCCGGGCGCCGTGCTTCTTCGCCAGGCCGACCGCGCGTTCCACCAGGGACCGCTGGGCGTCGGAGAGGTCGGCGCCGCCCGGAAGCCACTCGGCGGTTTCATCGAGGCCCGCCTCCTCACCGGTGAGCCTCGCGAGCCGGGCACCGGCGACGGCGATCGCCCTCCCCATCGCGTCGCGGTCGCCGAGCGCCTCGAACTCCGGCCACAGCCGTTCCCGGCTGCCGACCTCGTCGAGCTTGCCCTGCCGCCTCAGCCACTCCTCCACCTGCGACAGCGCGAACTGCGGGCTGGTGTCCGTACCGCCGACCGGCGTGGGAAAACTGTCGTGACGGCGGCGCCAGTTGCTGACGGCCGCGCGCCCGACACCGGCGATCCTGGCTATCTCCGCCAGAGTGACGGAGACGGTGGGGTCGGCAGAAGGAGGCATCGTGTCTCCGGGTGAGGGCCAGAAAGATGACGACCCGGCAGGAAAGCACGGTGACGGCATGTGCCCAGGTGGGCGGCCCCGGCTTTCCAGAAGGTCATTTTGGCAGCCTATCCGTTGACTCAGTTCACCGTGGAGCCAACCCGGCCGTGGAGGCTCGACCAAGGGCGATATCGAGGCCCTCTCGCTACTGAGATGTCGGTCAACTGGGAACGCGCCAGCTCGGACGGCCCGTGCGGCGCTGCGAGCATGAGGGATGAATCGACGGGACGCGGTAATCCGGACGCGTTCGGAGGGACTACTTGGTGTGGACGATCCCGAAGAACGATTCACCGACCTGTATGACCGGCACTACCGCAGCGTGCTCGGCTACGCCCTGCTGCGGGCCGAGCGCGACGTGGCCGAGGACGTCTGCAGCGAGACGTTCCTCGTGGCGTGGAGGCGGCTCGCGGAACTCCCCGAGCCGCCGTTGCCCTGGCTGCTCGGCGTGGCCCGCAACCTGCTGGCCAAGCAGCGGGACTCACGCACCCGCCGCCAGGCCCTGGTCGATCGGATAACCGCCCTCACCACCGCACGCGACCAGGTGGCGTGGGACGTGGCCGAGCACGTCATCGACAGGGAGAACGCCCTGGCCGCGCTGTCGGCCCTGCCCGAGCAGGACGTGGAGGCGATGGTGTTCGCCACCTGGTACGGCCTGCCGCCGGAGCAGGCCGCCACCGTCATGGGGTGTTCGGTCCGTACGTACAACGTCCGGCTCCACCGGGCGCGCAAGCGCCTCACCCAGGCGATGCACGTCGGTGGCCCACGCCGCGTTCGCAGTCTCGAATCCTGATCCGCACCCCTTTGGAGACCCCTTTCATGGATGACCGTACGTTCGCCCGGCTCAGGCCCAGTGAGCTGGACGAGTTGACCGAAGACGGCTACCGGCGCCGCCGGGCGGGCGATCTGGCCCGCGCCTTCGCCACTGCGCGTACCGAACAGGCCGGGCCCGCCCGCCCTGCCCGGCCGCGCCTGCGGTGGCCGCACTTCCTCATGGCCGGCACGGTGGCCGCCGGGCTCGCGGCCACGGCCGTCGTCGTCACGACCGGTGGCTCCGGTACGGACCCGACCGGTACGGGCCCGAGCGGCGCCGTGGTCGCCTCCACGACGCAGGGCGCGCCAGAACGCGTGGCCGACGCGCGCACGTTCCTGCTGGCCGCGGCCTCGACCGCGCGCCGGGAACCGGCGCACTCCGGCCGCTACTGGTACGTCAACGAGCGCACCCTGCAGAAGGTGGACAACGCCCCCGGCGAGTCCACGGCCAAGACCAAGGCGGAGCCGGCCGAGTTGCCGTACGAGGCATACCTGGCCGACACCCGCGAGACCTGGCGTGCCATGAAGGCGGGCGAGGTCGGCCGGAGGGCGAGCAACCAGGACGTGAAGGTCACGTTCGGCTCCCCGCAGGACGAGGCCGCCTGGAAGGCGGCGGGGTCGCCCATACTGGCGGACGACAAGCCCAGGACCACCGACGACACCTTCGAGCCGATCCTGTCGATCGACAACCCGAGCCTGAACCTGCGGAACGTCACCAAGCTGCCCACCGGCAAGGACGAGCTCAAGCGCCACCTGGACGACCTCTGGAAGCGCAGCCCCAACTCCGCGGGCTCCGGCAAGGCCGTCTACCTCTGGCAGACGGGCGTGGACCTGATGACCGCGCCGATCACGCCGGGCACCCGGTCCGCCCTGTTCAAGGTGCTCGCCGACCAGCCGGGCATCACCTCGCAGGGTGAGACGAAGGACGTGTTGGGGCGCACAGGGGTCGCCCTTTCCTCCTCGGCGGCCGACGCGCTCACCTTCCGCCTGATCATCGACCCGGGTACGGCCGAACTGCTCGAGTACGACGTGGTGCAGAAGGATGTGCCGCTACTGCGCGTGGCACTGGCCGACATGGGCTTCACCGACAGGCTCGGCGAGCTTCCGAAGGACTGATCTCCCGCGTGACCGTCATCCCACACCCTCACCGTGACGGTCACGACCCCGCCCTCCTGGTTGGCGAGCCGCTCGAACCTCAGGCGTGCCGCCGGTCAGGAGGGCTTCGGCCGAGGAGGTGGGGGGAGCGCGCAGCGGGGTGGATGGTCCCAGCGGATCACGGGGTCACCGGTCGTTCAGCTGGAACCACACCACGCGACCGGTGAGGATCTCGTACCAGCCCCAGGCCGATGACAATTCTCTGACCAGCCAGAGTCCGCGTCCTCCGCCGCTTTCGGGGGAGACGTTCGCGCGCAGCAGGGGGCGGTGTCCGGTCGCCGATCCGGCGTCGACCACGTCGATGTGGAGCGTTCCATCGTGGTGGGCGACGGCGACGGTGATCCGTCCGCCGGCGCAGCGGCCGGAGTCGGAGTGGCGTACGGAGTTGGTGACGAGTTCGGTGAGCAGGAGGAGCGCGTCGTCGGTGTGCGGGTGGTCGAGCCCTTTGAGCAGGTCGCGGACGTAGCGGCGGGCCCGGGGGACGGCGGCGATCTGCGCGGGCACCTCGACCTGGCCCCGCAGTCCCAGCGCCCTCACCGCGCCACCTCCACCAGCCGCTCGGCCGCCTCCCGCATGCTGTTGCGCTTTTGCCCGTCGAGCCCCTGCCCGTCGCGGTCCTGCCGGGCGCGGCCGTCGTCTCGCCGCCGCCAGGTGAACACCGACGTACGGCCCCGCTGAGCTGTGACGACCTTCGATCGTCCTGGGGGGACGAAGATCTCCACGCTCGGCCGCCGACCGGGCGAGAGCCTGACCACGGAGTCGAACCCGAGATCGTTCAACTCCCAGGCCAACTCCAGCAACTCACCGCCCAACCCCTGAAGATCGCGAATCCTCATCCCTCGCCGCCCTTCGTGGCCATGGTGTCCGAGCACCTATTGATGACTCAAAGTCACCGACTGCATACTTAGAGCATGCAGTCGGGCGGTGTGCCGTGCAACGAGATTGGCAAATCGCTCGGGAGGTAACTTCAACACTTTCTGTTATGGGACCGCTACTCTTGGCTTCGACTCAAGGAGGAGTGAACGTGAAGCAAACCGCAAGCCCCACGGTGCGCAGGCGACGTCTGGCCTCTGAGCTGCGACGATTGCGGGAACGGGCTGAACTGACGATGGAAGAGGTCGGAGAGCGGCTCGGCTGGTCCGCTACGAAGGTTTCGCGGATCGAGACGGCCCGCGTCAGGGTGGCTCTCACGGACACCGGACGCCTTCTCGATCTCTACAATGTCGACTCCGCCAAGCAGAGAGAGCTGCTCGATCTCGCGAAAGATGCCCGCAAGAAGGGCTGGTGGCAGGCATACGGCGATCTCCCCACGGAGTACACCACCTACATCGGGCTCGAAGCCGAAGCGACTTCAATGCGCAGCTTCGCGCCCACGGTTCTTCCCGGCCTTCTCCAGACCGAGGACTATGCTCGCGCGGTGATCCGCTCCGCCTTGTCCATCTCATCCCCGGGCGAGATCGAGCGGCGCGTCGAGGTCCGCATGGCTCGTCAGACGCTCCTTGTTCAAGACATTCCCCTGCGTTTCTGGGTTGTTCTGGACGAAGCCATCATCCGTCGTCCTGTCGGCGGACCTGAGGTGATGCGCTCCCAGCTCAAGCGGTTACTCGACATAACCGACCTACCCAACGTCACCATCCAAGTGCTGCCTTTCGCGGCTGGAGTCCATCCCGGCACGAACGGCGCATTCCAGATCATGGAGTTTCCCGAACCTGCCGACCCCGATGTGGTGTTCATGGAGAACTTCACGGGAAGTCTCTATATAGAGCGAGAGACCGATATTTACCAATACAGCCTGATCTTCGATCATCTTCGAGCGAAGGCGTTGGATCCGGACGAATCTCGCCGCTTCATCGCTGAGGCGGCTGCCCAGTTCGAATGACCACTCCACGAAAGGCAATGTGGAATGTCTACACCGGAACTGTCTCAGGTGACGTGGCGTAAGAGCTCACGTAGCGGGAACGGCCAAGACTGCGTCGAGGTCGGCGTCTGGCGCAAGAGTTCACTGAGCGGCAACGGCTCCGACTGCGTTGAAGTTGGCGTCTGGAGTAAAAGCTCCCTCAGCGGCGCTGGCCAGAACTGCGTCGAGGTAGGTGTCTGGAACAAGAGTTCGCTGAGCGGTAGTGGTCCCGACTGTGTCGAAGTCGCCCTCGCTGAGACCTCCCAGGCCGAACCCGATCCGAATGCAGATCTGCTCGTCCTGGTCCGTGACTCCAAGGACCCTGAAGGTCCCGTGCTGGCCTTTACCTCGACCGAATGGGATGCCTTCATCGCCGGCATCAAGAGTGACGGCTTCGACAACCTGGCCGTGCGTCACGAAGCATGACGTGAGTCGATAGCGCCGGCTCCCAGCCGGGTTTCGGCCCGATGCGTCACTGTCGCGTGGCGGCGGGCGGAACCTTCGCCGGAGCCGACCGGAGTTCCTCTTCGATCGTGTCGACGAGCGCTCTGGCCGCCTGACGTAGCCGGTTGTTACGAGCGGTGAGATCTTCGGTGAAGGTCCGGGCCTTCGGTCCGACCCACACCGACTTGCCGGTGAGCTGGCCGTGGGCCGGGTCGAGCGCGGCCTCAAGGAGGGCGACTCTCGTCTTGAGTTCCACCAATGTCTGTTCCAGCACCTGACGCCGCGGGTTGGGCACCAGACCGTCCGGGCCAGGATTCATATATCCCTCTTCGGATGCCGATACATCGGGTGGACTATTGGACATTATTGGATCTACAGCACCTGGGCCAGCTCTGGAGGAATGTGTGACACGTTTTGTATGGCGTGGTGTTTTGGCCTGCACGTTTATGGTGCTGGCGGTGTCCGGATGTGGGGATAGTGGCCCTACGGCGGCCGAAGCGGGGGAGACGCTTAAATCGCACATCACCGAGTTGATGAAGGAGCGCCACGCTTTGGATGTCCGAATCACCGATTCCGGTGGGCGTGATATTCCCTGTGGAGAGGGTAAGGCTAAGCGCACTTTTGCAGCCACCGGCACATATGGAACGGGGAAGTTGAGGGCGGACAGCCTCAACACTCTCCTGTTGGGCTCGCTTTCCGGCGTAGCTCCCTACCGCATCGTTGAAGATCGTGGCAACGCCCCTCTCAAACTTGCCAACGACGAGTACAAGACAAGGCTGACCTTGGAGTCGCCAGGCGATGGGCAGTACGCGGTGAGAGGTGAAACCGAGTGTCTACCCATCTCATGAGTTAGCTGTCGAAGGCCAGAGCGCGATCCCGCCCTCGCTTGTTGCCACCGTCGAACCAGTTCGCTGTGTCGTCGGATAATTTCCCTAAGGACAGATTTTCCTTGCCCCCCATGCCGTTGGCGATCGCCCACCGTTCGAACGCCTTGAGTCCTTCGTCCCCCTTCGCGACCAACTCGGACGGCGGTCTGAGGTTGCCCTTGGCGTCGGTGAGGGGGACGTCCGGAGGTTTGATCAACTCGGAGAACGGTTTGAGGTTGCCCTGGGCATCGGTGATGGACGCGCGGCCGGCCTGGAACTCGGCGGGTGTCACCTTGGGGACGAAGCCGTTGGCCATGAGTATTTGCGCGTACATGTGCTGGCGGCCGAGGGTCGCCACCCTCTCCGCCGCGTTGGTCCGGTCCATCCGGGTCTCGGGGTCATCTTCGATGAAGGCGCCGTAGCCCGAGAGGCCGGTGCTCAGCGCGTACCAGCCGTAGGCCCAGACCGCGCCGCTTCCGATGTACATGCTCGCGATTCCGATGGTGGCGTCGCGGAAGAAGTTGAACGTGTCCTTCGCCTGCTCGTCGATCGCGTCCAGATTTCCCTGGACCTTCTCGACGGCGGCGAGCTCGAAGCCGCGTACGTTGCCCAGGGCGGTGAAGACCCGGTCCAGGTGGTCGACGTCTCCGGTGCGGCGGGTCTTCTCCGAGGCATCGGCGATGAGCTTCTGGGAGAGGCTGCCCATCGCCCGGTCGAACGGGAGAAGGTTCGCCGGGGAGTCGGCGAAGGTTTTGAGGAAGCGGTAGGTGTCCTTCGGGCTCAGGGTGAACGCGGAGGTCATGCCGAAGGCCGAGGTGAAGGGCTTCAGCTCGCTCTCCTCGGTCATGTTGGTATCGCCGATGTTCGCGCCCTCGGTGATCTCGGCGGCGTAGGCGCCGGCCAGAGTCGACATGAAGATCCTGGCATGCGGCGCGACCTCCATCGGGGTGGCCGGAGAGTCCGCGGTGCCGTCGGTGTCCTTGAGATCTCCCATGATGGTCATGACGTTGAAGGCGAACTTCACGGCCTCAGGACTGTGCGGTCCCTTGTCGTAGGCTCCGCCTGCGGCGGCGAGCATCCGGCCGAACTCCGCACCGACGTCGAAATTCATGCTCCTCGGCACCTGCCAGGGGGATTGTGATTTTTCTATCTTCAGCCAGGGGAAAACGACGACCTCGGTGGCCCCCAAACGGTTGAGCTCGGTGAAGACGTCTCGGAGGTCTTCACGGGACATGGCGTTGAACAGGCCCCTCGCCGCGTCGGGGTTGTTGGCCAGGGCGGGCAGCAGTGGGCCGAGGTCGGTCTCCCAGCGTCGGGGACGGGAGCCGTCGCCGTCGCCGACCGGCTTGCCCACCCTGCTGCGCGCTATCTCGGTGAGCCACGCGGTGGGGAACATGCCGTGCCTGAGCAGGGACGCCAGCTCGTGGGTCGGCGCCTCCTTGAGCTTGTCGGCCTGCCAGGCGGAGCCGAGGACGGCCGGTTGCGCGCCGATCGCCGTGGTGAGGGCGTCGCTCATGACCTTCCGGTGTTTGTCGGCCGCCTTCTTGTCGTACCTCTCCAAGCGGTTGATCATGTCGATCATGCCCTTGGGGCCGAGGGACCGGAAGAACCCGGCGGTGAAGTAGCCGTCCTTCTGACCGTCGGCGAGCTTGTCGAGGATCCGGTCGTAGGCGGCGTCGGGCATGCTGGGGGACGGCTCGGGGAGGTGCCTGAACTTGTCGGCGAGTTCGGTGCCCTTCTTGGCGTTGCCCGCCGGGGACTTTCCCGTCTTCTCGTCGTAGGGCAGCAGCCCCCACTGGAACGGGTCCTGGACCTGGCCGCCGGTCCACGCCGAGCCCTGCTTGGGGATGTGGGGGGCGTCTCCCACCATCAGGGGGAGGTCCTGGTCGATCGTCTCCAGGCGCTGGCGTAGTTTCGGCAGCTCGTCGCCGATCCAGCCGCCGATCTCCCCGATCGGCCGCAGCCCCACCGCCGACACCTCCGCCGCCGCGAACAGCTGCCGGATCCGCTCGGACTGCTCGCCGATCACATCGCGACCGCGCTCCAGCGCGGTGATGAAGCCTCGCATCAGATCGGGGTCGATTCCGCTGAAGTCCGGCGACGTGGGCCCCATTTCCGGCGACATCGACTCCATCATCTCCTCGGCCTGTTTCAATTTTTTCACTCTAGTTCCAGGCTGAGCGATTTTCATCTGGCGGAACAGGACGCCCAAGGCTCCGATGACCTGACTTCAGGCGTCATACGTCGTCACCGTGCGGTTATCGGCTCTCCTCGGCGCGACTCGATTCAGGACGGCGCATCCCGGCTCCCGACAGTGCGACGATGTCGGAAAGCCGCTCAAGAACATTTCCGGTCTCTCGTTCAACGAATTTTGGTCCGCACGCTGGATTCGCGAGGTTGATTTCCATTTCCGCCGACGTGAGATATGGGCGATGATTCGGAGGAGTCGGCATGGTGGTTGCGGTGGATCCGGGCTCGCGCGTGAAGCGCGGTTTCATGGAGAAAGCGACCAAGCGACGTCCCGTAACTCCATTGAGTGGATTTGGCGGGTTTGTTACGGTGCCTGGATGCCCTCTCATCGTGCCCTGCTGCCACGGTCGACACCGGCCGCCTCGGGGATGTCGTCTCGTTCGATCACCGCGCTGCTGGACCGGTTCGAAGCACAGTCGGTCGAGTGCCACTCCATCATGGTCGTACGCCACGGTCACGTCGTCGCCGAAGGCTGGTGGGCCCCGTACTCGGCCGAGCGCACGCACCTGCTCTACTCGGTGACCAAGTCGTTCACCTCGGTCGCCGTGGGGCTCGCGATCGCCGACGGGCTGCTTTCGCTCGACGATCGGGTGGTGGACGTGCTGCCCGACCACGTTCCGGCCGACATCTCGGAGCAGGGACGCCGCGTCACCGTTCACCACCTGCTGTCGATGACGGCCGGACACCGCACGGACAGCCTCGCCGACGCATGGCGACTGGAACCGGGCGACCTGGTGAAGGGCTTCCTGCGCGTACCGTTTCCCGAAGCCGAGGGGACACGGCACGCCTACGACAATCCGACCACCTTCATCCTGGCCCGGATGGTGGAACGGGTCACGGGCCAGGGCCTCCCGGAATTTCTCGACGAGCGTCTTTTCCGGCCGATGGGCGTGGAGCACGCCGAATGGGACCGGGTGGCGAGCGGTGCCGCCTTCGGGTTCCAGGGACTGCACCTCACGACCGAGGCGGTCGCCGCCTTCGGCGAGCTGCTGCTGCGCGGCGGCCTGTGGGGCGACCGGCAGCTCATCCCGCGCGAATGGGTGGAGCTCGCGACCAGACGGCACATCGAGACCCTGCAGATCGAGGGCTGGTCGGAAAACCTCGACGCGCTTCGCGGGTACGGCTACCAGTTCTGGATGTCGCGTCACGGTTACCGCGCCGACGGCGCCTTCGGCCAGTTCTGTCTGGTCGTTCCGTCGCACGATCTCGTGGTCGCGGTGACCGCCGCGGTGACGCAGGGTGAGGCGATACTCGACCCGCTGTGGGAGTGTCTGCTGCCCGGCCTGGACCAGGAGGGAAGCACCCGGGACGACGAGATCCTCGCCGATCGACTGCGGCGGCTGTCACTCGCGCCGGTGCCGGGTGCGGCCGACCCGAAGCGTTCGGTCAAGGCGAGACTCGACGCGTCCGCCGGGGGTTCGCCTCTGCCCGACGGAACCACGGTGACCGTCGACCCCGTGGACGGTGGATGGCTCCTGCGACTCGGGTCGTCCCTCGACGTCGAGGTCGGCCATGGCGAATGGCGGGAGAGCGCGCCACTCGGCCGGCCTGTCGTCGCGGCCGGTGCCTGGCAGGACGACACCTTCGTCGCCGACCTTTACGTCATCACCAACCCGCACCGGGTCCGGCTGGTGGTCGACGCCGAAGCGGGCACAGCGGTCGCGACGTGGAACATCGTGCCCCTGGCCAACTCCGATCTGGCGTCGCATCTGCGCTCGCCGCTGATGACACGGCCCGATGTCGCGTAGCTGACATCGGCCGGGTTCACAGGTGCCGACCGGTTCGGGCTGTGTTGGAAAGGTTCTATCGCTGTGGCAGTCCTTCTCGCCAGCGCCCTCGACTCCATCAGTATCCACACAGGCAGCGAATTCCTTGTGACAGAGGTGACCGCGGACGGTGAGCCCGTCGACGCACCGTTCTCTGCTGAGAGCCTGCCGGGACAGCCGATGATTTCAGTTGGACCTAACGGCGTGGTCATCGACAGCGGCTCTCTGGCGAAGTCCGTGATCCACGTCAGGTACGAGCGCTGGGACGGGCCACCGGAGCAGCTCGCAGCTTGGACTCCGATGTGGGAGGGGAAGTTGTATTTCGGTTCCGGGGCCATCGGTCTGGTTCAGTATTTTTACGAGGGGTGGGACGAGTGTCTTCCGTTCGATACGGGGGTGAAAGAAGCTTCCTGGTCGGTTCGTGTGCAGACCAGAAGGCTGACCAATACCGAAGAGCCTGACTTCCCTTCCGACGTCGTCCATGGCGAGCTCTACCGGGTGCAGTTATGGCCGTAGGCGGCTGAACGGTGATGAGACCGGAGCGAGGGCCCGCGGATCTAGGGATTGGCGACCTTGGGGCCGCGCAGGGTGACCTGGATACTGCCGCCGACCTCCAGGTCGACGCGCGTGCAGGAGGCGGCGGGGTCGGGCATCACCGTGAGGGGCCAGTGGTGCTTCGTCCCGAGAGCCTGCTTGGCCAGGCTCTCCGCCTCGTCCAGGCCGACGCACCGGGAGGCGATGCCCGCCCGGAGCGCGTCACGGAGTTCGTACACGAACGGGTCGACCGTGCCGGTGTTCTTCATGTTGAGGTCACGCCGGCGGTTGGGAAGCACTTTCACCGTGTTGTGTTCGCTGTCCGGGTAGGCGTCCGAGCACGGCCCGCTCTGTCAGGCAGGTCACATCGCCGGTGGCGGCGGGGGTGTAGATCTGCTGGTAGGTGGCGTAGGAGACCCCACCGCCGAGCAGCAGGGCCGCCGCCGTGACGGCGACCACGCCGCCGCGCGGCATAGGCGAGTAAGGGCTGATGAGTGTCTTCGAACAGCGCGGCGAACCGTTCCTCCGGTGAGTTCACGGGTCCCCTTCCACGTTGACGATCCGGCACTGCCCACATGTCCGCCTCGTCGGCGAGCGTTACGGCCGTCCTCGGGTTGTTCGCGGACATCTGTCGCCGCCCCCTGCGGGCTCCGCAGGTCCGTGGCTTCTTAGGTCCGCAGATTCGCAGCTCCGTGGTTTGTGGGTTCGTACGGGAGAAAATCGGTTTACCGCTTATGCCGGTCTCAGTACACTCGCCACTGATCATGCGCCGCCGCGACACCGTGGCGTGCGCGTCCTGACCAGTGAGGGGAGCATGCCGTGCGTCATCGCACCGCCGTGGTCGTTCCCCCGTCACGCTTCGACGTGATCCTGGTGTCTTCGTTGGTGCCCGACGCCGGCCGCGCGGCCGACGTCGACCGCCCGTGACGAATCTCTGACCTTCCTACCGCCGAGTCGGCCCACGGGACATGTCCCCGTGCGGCCACGCCGTGCCAGGGGCCTCTTCGCGACCTGACCTCAGGTCGTCCCGTCCGAGAACGTCCGGGAATCGCGCAGTCCTGTCCGGAATCCTGCCGAAAGGCCATGGGCCGTGCGCACCAACCCGCACCGTCGTATCACCGACTCGCTGACCGGCGTCCGCAACCTGGGCATCCTCGCCCACGTCGACGCGGGCAAGACCACCGTCACCGAACGGATCCTGTACGTCACCGGCGCCACCTACAAGCGTGGCGAGGTGCACGAAGGGACGACCGTCACCGACTTCGACTCCCAGGAGCGCGACCGTGGAATAACCATCTTCGCCGCGGCGGTGAGCTGCGTCTGGAACGACCACCGAATCCATCTCATCGACACCCCCGGCCACGTCGACTTCTCCGACGAGGTGGAGCGCTCGCTGCGGGTGCTCGACGGCGCGATCGCGGTGTTCGACGCCGTCGCGGGCGTCGAACCGCAGAGCGAGTCGGTGTGGCGGCAGGCCGACCGGCACGGGGTGCCGCGGATCGCCTTCGTCAACAAACTCGACCGCGCGGGTGCCGACCTCGACGCGGCGGTCGCGTCGATCCGCGAGCGGTTGCGGGTGGTACCGCTCGTGGTCCAGCTGCCGATCGGTCGGGAGGACGGGTTCACCGGCGTGGTGGACCTGGTGCGCATGCGTTCGCTGGTCTGGGCCGGCGGCCGTGACACGTTCGAGGAGGGACCGGTGCCGGACGCCCTGCGCGAGGAGGCGAGTCGGCGCCGCCGCCTGCTTGAGGAGGCGGTGGCCGAACTGCATCCGGTCGCGTTCGAGGAGTTCTGCGCCGAGTCGGAGATCTCCGCGCCGACTCTCGACGCCGCACTGCGCGACCTGACCCGTACCGGGGAGGGCGTGGTGGTGTTGTGCGGATCGGCCTACCGCGACCGGGGGATCGAGCCGCTGCTGGACGCCGTCGTCGCCTACCTGCCCTCGCCGCTGGACGTGCCGCCCGTACGCGGAACCCTGGACGGTTCGCGGGACGGCTTCCAGCGCGGTGCTCCGGACGGCTCGCGAAACGGCTTCCCGGACGGCTCGCGGAACGGCGCTCCGGACGATGCACGGAACGGTCTCTCGGACGGTTTTCGGGACGGTGCGGTGCTGGAGCGGGCCGCCGACCCGGCAGCGCCGTTCGCCGCGCTGGTGTTCAAGGTGAACTCGACCGCGACCGGACGGCTGTCCTACCTGCGCGTCTACTCGGGGACGATACGGAAGGGGGACACGGTGCTGGACGCGGGCGCGCGGCGTACCGAGCGGATCGGCCGGATCCTGCATGTGCAGGCCGACCGGAACACGGAGGTGGACCTGGCGGTGGCCGGGGACATCGTCGCGGTGGTCGGGCTGAAGTCGGCCCGTACCGGCGCCACCCTGTGCGCGCCCGAGGCGCCGCTCGTCCTCGAACCGCCGACGGTGGCCGATCCGGTGGTCTCCGTCGCGGTCGAGGCGCGCAGGAGCGTCGACACCGGACGGTTGGCGTCGGCGCTGACACGGCTGGTCGAGGAGGATCCCTCGCTGGTGGTGCGGACCGACCCCGAGACGGGTCAGACGCTGCTTTCCGGGATGGGCGAGCTGCATCTGGAGGTCGCGGTGGAGAAGATCCGCCGTACCCAGGGGCTGGACGTGGGGGTCGGCCGGCCGCAGGTGGCCTACCGGGAGACGGTCGGGCGCGGGGTGTCGGGGCTGCTGTACCGGCACGTCAAGCAGGACGGCGGCGCCGGGCAGTTCGCCCACGTCGTCCTCGACGTGGAGCCGCTGGAGGACCTCGCGGACACCGGCACCAGCACCGGTACCGGTACCGGTACCGGCAGCGGTGACGGTGGTACGGCGGGCTTCGTGTTCCGCTCGACCGTCGTCGGCGGGCGGGTGCCGAGGGAGTACGTCCGGGCGGTGGAGGCCGGATGCCGGGACGCGCTCGCCGAGGGTCCTCTCGGAGGTTATCCGGTGACCGGTCTTCTGGTCACGCTGACCGACGGGGCCACCCACCCCAAGGACTCCTCGGAGATGGCGTTCCGTGCGGCCGGCCGGTTCGCGCTGCGGGAGGCACTGCGGGCCAGTGCGATGGTGCTGCTGGAACCGGTGGTCGAGGTCACGGTCACCGTGCCCGACGACGCCGCGGGCGGGGTGCTGGGCGACCTGTCGGCGCGACGCGGCCGGGTCTCCGGCTCGACCGCGCGGGCGGGAACGGTGGTGATCACCGCGACCGTGCCGCTCGCCGAGCTGTTCGGGTACGCGACCAGGCTGCGGAGCCGGACCCAGGGCCGGGGGACCTTCACCACCCGGGCCATCGGATACGCCCCGGCGCCGAGCGCGCTCCCCAACGGGACGCCGCCCCGGTAGAGCCCGGCGGAAACCGGGAGAAGCCGACGGCGGCCCCGCCTCCGGGCGGGGCCGCCGTTCGGCGAGGTGTCGTGTGTCGTTCCGCTCCCGGTCCAGGTGTGGTGGAAAGGCCGGTCAGGGAGCCGGCTGTTCCTGGACCGGGAGTGGCGGAAAAGGCGGTCGGGGGAGTCGGCTGCTCCGGGTCCGGAAGTGACGGAAAGGTCGGTCGGAGAGCCGGCTGCTCCCGGTCCGGGAGCAGCCGGCAAGCCGGTCAGGAGAGCTGGCGGGTGGCGAGGCGGGCGAAGAGCCCGTCCCGGTCGGCGAGGAGGTCGTCGTAGGTGCCCTGCTGGACGATCCGCCCCTCGTCCATCACCACGATGCGGTCGGCGGCCACCACCGTGGAGAGCCGGTGGGCGATCACCACCCGGGTGGCGTTGAGGCGGCGGGTGCTCTCGGCGACCCGGCTCTGGGAGGGGTTGTCCAGCGCGCTGGTCGCCTCGTCGAAGAACACGATGCGGGGCCGGGCGACCAGTGCGCGAGCGATCATGAGGCGCTGTCGCTGACCGCCCGACAGCGTGCTGGTGCCCTCGGAGAGCACCGTGTGCATGCCCATCGGCATCGCCCTGATGTCGGCGGCGAGCCCGGCCATCTCGGCCGCCGCCCAGGCGTCGTCCACGGTGTGGACGCCGCTGCCGACGATGTTGGCCTGGATGCTGCCCGCCTGCAGCGCGCCGTTCTGGAGCACCACTCCGCACTGCCGGCGGACCGCGGAGACGTCGAGTTCCGCGAGGTCCTGGCCGTCGTAGAGCACGGTGCCCGAGAGCGGGGTCTCGAAGCCGAGCAGCAGCCGCAGCACCGTGGACTTGCCGCTGCCCGAGGGGCCGACGAGGGCCACGAACTCGCCGGGCTCGATGGAGAGGGCGACCCCGTCGAGGGTGAGCGGGCCGTCCTGGCCGTAGCGGAACGACACCTTGCTGAGCCCGAGCCGCCCCGACAGGTCGCCGGGGTCGGCCTTGGTGCCGTCGGTCTCCGGCCGGGCCTCCAGGATCGGCCTGATGTTCTCCAGCATCGGCACGACGCCCATCGCGGTGACGGCGGCGGCGGTGAACTGGAGGCTGGAGGCGAGCAGCAGGCTGAGCGCGGTGAAGAACGGCAGGAACGTGGCGACCGAGACCTGGCCCGCCATCGGCCCGGCCACCACCGCGAACACGATCCCCGTGCAGACCAGCGGGAACCCGGCGTTGAACGTGGTCACCGCGTTCTGGATGCGGCGGGCCGAGGCGGTGAGCGAACGGCCCTTGGTGGCCTCACGCGTCCATTCGGCGAACGCCCGTTCCTCGGCGGCGGCGGCCCGCAGCTTCGGCATCGCGGTGAGCATCTGGAAGACCCTGGCCGACATGGTCCGCTCGTGCTCGTAGGCCTGTCGCTGCCAGCGGAGCTGCATCCGTCCCGCGACGAAGGCGAACCCGAGGCCGAACAGCATGAGCGCGGTGGCGACCAGGGCGAGGCGCACGTCGTAGAAGTAGACCAGGACGAGGTTCGCCGATCCGGTGAGCAGCCCCAGCGTGGCCGTGGTGAGCATCCCGGAGAGCATCTCCTGCGCCGAGCTGATGCCCAGCACCGTCGTGCCCAGTTCGCCGGTCGAGTAGCGGGCGAAGAAGCCGGCGGGCAGGGAGAGCAGCCGGGTCCACAGGCCCGACTGCAGGGCGGAGGTGGTGCGGCTCTCGACCCGCAGCACCGCGATGTTCTGCACCACCGACAGGGCGGCGATCACGAATCCGGAGCCGATCACCAGCAGGGAGCCCTGGACGATGAGGTCGAGCTCGGCCCGTACGGTGAACACGCCGAGCACCTTGCCCGTCATGATCGGGACGAGTAGTCCGAGCAGGGAGACGAGCACCCCCATGGCGGCGAACCGCAGCAGGTCACGATGGTTGCCGCCGTCGAGGAGCCCCAGGCGCAGCAGCGCGCCGACGGTCTTGACCGAGGCGGGCAGCGGCCGGTACAGCACGTGGGCCCGCTTCTCCAGGCCGCGGGCGACGGTCGCGGTGACCGGGGTGAGCACGCCGTCGTCCACCATGACGTAGCCGTGGCCCATGGTGAGCAGCGCCACGGGACGTCCGGTGGAGGTGCTGCCCACCATGGGTCCCAGGTCCTGCGTCCACCACGGGCCGTCCAGCCGGACCATCCTGGTACGGACGCCGGAGGCGAGCGCTATCGCCTGCAGGTCGCCCATCGGCCGGTCCTGACCCCCGCGCCGTACCGGCGGCCGTACCTCGAACCCCTGGTGCGCCGCGACCAGCCGGGCCGCGGCGAGGGCGGGCGGGTCGTTGGCCACGTCGGCCAGCTTGACCTGGACCTCGGTGTCGCGCAGTACGGCGTCGAAGCTTCGTACGGCCTGCGTGAGTACGGTGCTCTCGCGTTCGCGCAGTTCGGCGAGCGCGGCGCGTTCCTCCTCGCGCTGCCGCTCCAGACGGTCGTCGACGGTGTCGAGCAGCCGGATGGCGTGGGCGGCGAGGAACTCGCACAGTACGCCCTCGTCGAAGACCGAGTGCAGCGAGCGGGTCCGCAGCCGGATCCTGGTGTGGGCGAGGAGCCAGTCCCGCTCGGTCAGGCAGATGTCGCTGTCCGCGCCGAACACCAGGCCGTCGCTGTTGCCGATGCCCACCTCGCCCTCTTCGACGCGCACGCAGCGCACGCCGTCGACCGACCGCAGGGCGCGGCCCGCCTCCAGTTCGGCGGTCCCCTCGACCTGCAGCGGGACGAACTGCCTGGGCGGCAGGGTGGCGGGCAGCGCCTCGGCGAGCAGTTCGATGCCTCGGCCGAGCCCTTTGACCAGCCAGGCGGCGGCCTCGGCGGGCAGGTCGTGCAGCACCGCGACCGGGACGTCGGCCAGTACGGTGCCGGGCACCGGGCGGGCCACGATCACGTGGCGCGGACCGGAAGGCGCTCCGCAGGCGAGCACCATGCCCGCCTCGGCCCGGCCGAGGAAGTTCCAGCGTCCGTTCAGTTCGCCGTCGACGGTCCTGACCGCGAACAGGTCCACCAGGCCCGACTCGACGAGCAGCATCCGCCCCGGGTTGTCGAGGACCGTGAACCGGTCGGTGCCGAGGTCCAGCGGGATGGCGATCCCGGCGAGCGCGGCGGGGCTCACGATGCTTCTCCGATGTCGAGCAACGGGACGGTGATCCTGGCGGGGCTCATGGTGCCCCTCCGGCGCCGGGCAGCGGGACGATCCTGGCGGGGGCTCACAGTCCTCCTCCGGTGTTGAACAGCCGCGTGTAGATGCCGTCGGCGGCGAGCAGCTCCTCGTGGGTGCCGCGCTCGGCGACCCGGCCGCCGTCCAGGACGATGATCTCGTCGGCGTCGCGGATGGTCGACAGCCGGTGGGCCATCAGCAGGCAGGCGCAGCCGCGGCGGCGCAGGTTGTCCATGATGACGTGTTCCGTCTCCGGGTCCAGGGCGCTGGTGGCCTCGTCGAGGATGAGCAGGGTCGGCTCCGAGGCGAGCGCGCGGGCGAGTTCGAGCCGCTGCCGCTGGCCGCCGCTGAAGTTGCGGCCGTCCTCGCGGACGAACGAGTTGATCCCGCCGGGGCGGGCGAGCACGGCGTCGTAGACGGCGGCGTCGCGGAGCGCGGCGAGCACCACCTCGTCGGGGACGGCCTCGTCCCACAGGGTGAGGTTGTCGCGGACGGTCCCGGCGAACAGCACGATCTCCTGGTCGACGTAGGCCATCGAGCCGGCGAGCACGGTACGCGGGATCTCGTCCAGCGGGTGGCCGTCGAGCAGGATCTGCCCGGAGCGCGGTTCGTACAGGCCGGTCAGCAGGCGGCCCAGGGTGGACTTGCCGCTGCCGGAGCCGCCCACGATCGCGACCCGGCTGCCCGGTGTCATGCTCAGCGAGAGGTCGGTGATGATGGGGTCGGTCAGCGGGCCGTACCCGAAGGTGACGTTCCGCAGTTCGAGGCGGCCCTCCAGGCGGGTGCCGATCTCCGCCGCGTCGCCGCTGCGCTCGAAGCAGCGGGCGATCGGGTGCCGTTCCACGTCGTGGATGCGCTTGGCGTCGGCGCTGAGGTCCTGCAGACGGCCGCCGAGGTTGGTGAGCTGGGTGACCGGCCTGCTGAGCGCGGCGAGCAGGGTCTGGAAGGAGATGAGGATGCCGACGCTGAGCACGCCCTCCACCACCCGCAGCCCGCCGATCAGCAGCATCAGGCCGGTGTTCACCGTGGCGAGCAGCGGCGGTACGACGACGAGCACCGCGGTGGGCACGCCGAGCCGCTGCTGCGCGGAGACGACCTTGGCGAGGAAGCCCGCCCAACGGGTGAAGGCGTCGGGTTCGGCGCCGGTGGCCTTCACCGTCTCGATCATGCTGAGCGTGGCGAAGGTGGTGCCGGTGAGGTTGCCCCGGTCGGTGCGCAGCGCGGTGACCGCGTCCTTGCGCGCCCGCGCGACCCAGCGCAGGACCAGGATGTTCAGCGCCGCCATGCCGACGCCGATCACGCCGAGCAGTGGGTCGTAGCGGACCAGCAGCGCGGCGTAGAACACCACCAGCACCATGTTGATCACGGTCAGCGCGAGGTCGCGGGAGAGGATCTCGGCGACGGTGTCGTTGGTGGAGATCCGCTTGGCGACCTCGGCCGGGCGGCGTTGCAGGAAGAACTCGATGGGCAGCCGGAGCAGGTGCCGGAAGAAGCGGGCCGAGCCGACCAGCCCGACCCTGATCTCCAGTCGCAGCAGGTAGTACTGCTGCACCGAGGTGAGCACGAAGATCGCCACCGCGGTGAACGCCATCACGATCAGCAGTGGCGGCAGGACGCCGGGGGAGTTGCCGGTCAGCACCCGGTCGATGAACACCCGGTAGTAGGCGGGGCCCGCGATGCCGGGCAGGAGCAGCAGCGCGCTGGCGAGCAGCACCAGCGGCAGGGCGCGTCCCGACGGCAGTCGCCACTGCAGCAGCGCCTTGCTGAGCTTGGCGCGTTCGCCGCCCGGCTTGAAGTCGGGCCCCGGCTCGAAGGTGAGCATGATCCCGGTGAAGCCGGAGTCGAACTCCGACCACTCCATCAGCCGGGGGCCCGACGAGGGGTCGTTCACCGCGACCATGGTGCGGCCGAACCGGGTCACGAGCCCTTCGACCACGATGAAGTGCTGGAACGCCCAGAAAATGATCACCGGACCGGTCTGGTCGCGGAGCAGTTCGGCCTCGACCTGGAAGCCTTTCGCGATCATCCCGTAGGAGCGGGCCGCCGCGAGCATCGAGGAGGCCTTGGACCCGTCCCTGGACACCCCGCAGCGACCGCGCAGGTCCTCCAGCGGGACGTGCCTGCCGTAGTGGCCCAGGACCATCGCGAGCGCGGCGGCACCGCACTCGACCGCCTCCATCTGGATCACGGTCGGCACCCGGTGGCGGTTCTTCCTGCGGGGGCGCGGGGCCTGCGGCTGTTTCTTCGGCGCGGGCTTGGCCGGCTTGGCGGGTTTCGCGGGGTCGAGTGTGGTGTTCGTCATCGGTGCCTCCTCCGCTTCGTGACCGCGGGCTTGGCGGGCTTCGTCGTCGTGTTCGTCATCGGCGCCTTCCCCGCTTCGCGGGGGCGGCTTTCGCGGGCCTCGTCGTCATGTCCGTCATCGGTGCCTCCTCCGCTCAGCGCCCGAGCACCAGGTCGAACGGCGTCTGCTCGCCCAGGTGGATGGAGGCCGAAACGGTCACCTGGGAGTCGAGTTGCACGGGTGGCCCCTGCGCGGTCGACCAGGTGTATCCCGAGTGCGTGCCCGGTTTGGGGATCAGGTCCACGATGATCATCAGGGGTGCCTGGACGGCCGCGTACCTCTTGGCGGCGAGCTCGCCGCCCACCAGTCCGGCCAGTGCCTCGCCGGTGAGGGGGTAGCGGCTCACCGAGGTGACCTGGCCGCGCAGCAGCCCGAAGGCCGCGGCGGGCGCGGTGGACACCTCCAGGTCGACCGGCCGGCCGGGGGCGATCCACGCGGCCCGGTCGGCGGGCACGAACACCATGGCGACCAGGCGGTCGTCGGGCAGGTCGGTCCGCTCGACGGTGGCGATCGTGGTGCCGACGGCGACGACCTGGCCGTCGTTGACCGTGGTGCCGACCACCTGGCCGGTGAACGGGCTCGCCACCTGCTGGATCTTGCCGTCGGCGTCCTGCAGCTCCGCGACGGACTGGCCGACGATCACCCGGTCGCCCGGCCTGACCAGTACGCGGCGGGCCAGGCCCGAGTAGTGACTCTGGATGCGGGCCGTACCGCCCGGGTGGGTGAGGACGCCCGGGGCGGCGACCGAGATACGCAGCTCGGCGGCGAACGCCCAGACCAGCCCGCCCGCCATCACGATCATCACGACGAAGACCGCGATCCAGCCCCGGGGGGTGGCGAGCAGGGTGGGGGAGTCCAGCTCGTCGGGTTCGCGCATCCGTTGCAGCGCCTGGTAGCGGAATCTCATCGCGCTCCACCCCTTCGTCCGGGGCCGGGGCCGGGGCCGGGGCCGGAATCCCATTTCGTCCGGGGCCGGTGGCGGAATGCCATCGCGCTCCACCCCTCCGTCCGGGGCCGGTGGCGAGAACTCATCGGGGCCTACCCTTCCGTCCGTGGCCGGGAGCCGAGGACGAGCTCCCCGACGGTGCCCTCCAGGAGCGGGTCGCGTCCCGAGGCGGTGGCGAAGGCCGCGGCGTCCCCGCCGCCCAGGCCGCACACGGCGAGGTCCATCGCGGTGGCCACCAGGTAGAGGGTCTGGTAGAGCACGCCCACGTGCTTGAGCACCAGCGGGTAGGCGACGGTCTCGTACTTCCACATCACCCGGCCGAACCTCGCCGTCACCAGCAGCACGACCTGCGGGTCCGTTTCCATCATCGCGGCGTTCCGCGACTCCTTGACCAGTACGTCGGTGGCCTTGCCGGGTTCGGCGACGAGTTCCAGCTCGTGCCGGTCGGTCGCGTAGTGCCACAGCCCGGCGGGCAGGCCCTCGCACGCGGTGACGAGCGGGTAGACCTCCAGCTCGTGCACGGCCCCGCCGCTCGGATACGGCCGGTTGGCGAGCCGCTGGCCGTCGCTGCCCGTCATCGTGCCCCGCCTGCGCAGGCTCCGGTAGAGCAGCTCGCCGAGCTGGGCGAGGGTGATCGGCGTCTCCTCGTCGTGGGCGCGGGTCGAGCCGCGCCGTTCGAGGATCTCGGTGAACGACGGCTCCGTCGCCGCTATCCGGTCCAGGTCGGGCACCGGCAGCGCGACCGTACGCAGGCCGGAGGGCGGCGGGGAGACCGGTTCGGGCGGGAAGCGGTCACCGAGGGGGTAGGTCCCGCCGTACCCGCCGACCGTGGCGGGGAAGCGGGTACGGGAGTGGAAGGCCAGGTCGGCGGGGTGCCACTGCGCGTAGGACCGCTCGGTCGTCTCCAGGTCCTCGTCCGGGCCGCCGGGCGCGAGCAGGCCGGCGGTGGCGAGCAGCCGCAGCAGCGGGGCGGGCGTCCCGGTGTTCCAGGTCGCGAGTTCGCCGAGCAGTCCCGCGGCCTGGGGCATCAGCTCGACGGCGAGGTGACGGCCGGGGGCCCGCAGGGTGAGCGTGCCGTCCACCACCCGCGCCTCGGCGAACCGCGACAGCCGCACCGGTCCCGCGGGGGCCGCCGCCGGCAGCGTCGAGCCACGGCCGACCGGATAGAGCCTCGCCATGACGTCGCCGTCCACCTGTACGGCGTGTTCGATCAGTCCGGAGGTGTTGAGCCTGCGAAACAGCAGGTGCCAGCGCAGCAGTCCCGCCTCGCCGTCCGCGGTGGTCACCGCGGCGGCGAGGGCGGTGTCGTCGTGGTCGCCCTCGGCGAGCAGTTTCAGCGCGGTGCCCTGTCCCTGTGTCAGGTTCTTCAGTTCGAGGACCGTGGCGGCGAACCGGATGTGCTCGCCGGAGAACGACGCGTCCCGGCGGAGCCGGGAGACGATGATGGGGTTCATGGGCACCGTCCGTCTCAGAAGAACACGTTCCAGGAGTTGATCTCCTCCTGGGGGGTCGGGCGGTCGAGCCAGCCGAGCCGTACCGGCGCGTCGTAGAGGCGGCCGGGTGCCAGCCGGCGCCAGAAGTGCCGCAGGCCGGGCGCCATCACCTTGACGACGTTCAGGTCCAGGTCGGGGCGGGTCTGGTCCAGGACGATCACCTCGGAGCCGGCCGCCTCGATCGAGTCCACGCACCGGCGTACGCACTCGGCCAGGTCGGTGGGGGCGGGCGGGCCGACGGTGGTGAGCGGCCGGCTCGGATCCGGCAGCAGCCAGGGTTCGCGGTCGATCACCGCCCCCTTGCACCAGGCCAGCATCTCCGGGTCGTCCACCCGGTAGAGCGTGTTGCCCTCCTCGTCACGCCGGTCCACGCTGGGCAGGAACTGGTTGAGTTCGGTGAGCGCGCGGAACGCCGCGATGCGCGGGTCGGGGTGGCTGCCGAAGCCGACCATGATGTCCTCGACCTCGTGGCGGCGCCGGGAGACGGCCGCGTACACCGGTATGTTCACGTCGGTGGTGAGGTCGAGCATCCACAGGTCGCGGTCCATGTTCGAGTAGAAGTCCCGCAGTTCGTCCACGTAGGGGTCGTTCAGCGAGTCGAGGTCGAAGCCGGGGCGGCGCAGCCGGTTGTACCACCACAGCGCCACCGAGTCGCGTTCGACCAGCTCGCAGATGCCCTGCAGGATCGCCTCCTCCAGGGTGTTGCCCGCGGCGCTGCCGTTGGAGTCGGCGATGCAGAAGAAGTGGCCGTAGAGGTCGGGGTGGCCGTACCAGGCGTAGGCGGCGGGGACGAGCCGTTCCTCGTCCTTGGTGAGCGACCAGGCTCGCGACCAGTCGAACGGCACGTTCTCCTCGAACGGGTCGGGCACCTGCTGCAGCCGGTGCGCCGGGTCGGCGTTCCACTCCTTGCGACCGGCCCGCTGCTCGTCGGAGAAGAGCAGCATCCGGTCCGGGTGCACGGCGGTGGCCGGGTCCAGGTCGGCGTACGCGGCCCGGATGACCGGCTCGTCCCCCCGCCAGACCCCCGAGTACCGTTCGATCGCCTCGCAGACCGCGCTCACCTTCGCCTGGATCTCCGAGCGTCCCTTGCCGCCGCTCTGGCCGCGCAGGTTGCGGCGGAGCAGGTCCATGCTGTCGTTGACCATGGCGAAGTTGTGTCCCGCGGCGTAGCTGAAGGTCAGGCCGCTGGAGTCGGCGCCGATCGAGATCAGCTTGGTGATCGCGCCGAGGTGCGGGCTGATGTGCCGCTCCAGCCGCTCGAACGTCTCCTGCGGCTGGTTGACCCGGTAGCCGCCGTCGGTGACGTGGTTCGCCAGGCTCGGGGTGAGCACGATCTTGGGGTCGCCGTCGGGCGGCGTGCCGCACGAGGGGCACTGCGGCTGGCGGATCAGGATGTGCCCGCCGGTCTCCATGGTCGCCAGGTCGAGGGTGACCATCCGGCCGCAGAGCGCGCCCGGCTCACCGGTCGCCACGATCCTGGCGACCTCGGCCGCGAGCATCCCGGCCAGCGCGAGCGGTCCGGCCGCGATCTGCGCGCGCACCGGGTGCAGTGGCGTCCGCTCGCCCCGCTTGCCGGCGAGGTAGCGCTCCAGCTGGCGGTTGCCGCCGAGCCGCTGCGCCAGGCACGACCAGCAACCGGTGTGGTCGGGGTCGAGGTAGGGGCCGAGCCACGGGCTGACGCCACCGGGCTTGGCGAGCAGCCAGGGCAGCCCGGAGGCGAGCTGCAGCGCGTTGCGGTGCTCCAGGGCCGGGTCGAGGTAGTCGTCGACGAGCACGACCGACACCCCTTCGGCGGGCACCTCGCCGATCGCGCCGGTGCTCACGTTCAGCCCCAGCTCGGTGAGGGCGTTCACCACCGGTGCTGCGTCCACCCTCTCGGCGGCCGAGACGGTGACCGGTGTGCCCCTGGTGACGGCCGCCGGGTCGATGCCCAGCGCGTCCCAGTAGGCGAGCACCCTCTCCGGCAGGTCCGGCCTGCCCTCGGCGAGGTGTCCGGCCGCCTCGTAGCGGCGCAGCGTGGTCAGCACCGTGGTGAACGGAACGCGCCCGGACAGCTCCTGGACGATCTCGCTCACGGTCCTGCGACCGTCGAGGTAGGGCAGCACCGCCGCGGCGGCCTGCCCCGGCACGAGGAAGTCCTTTCCCTCCGCGTACAGGAAGACCCGGGATCCGTCCACGACCTCGACATGGAAATGAGCCTTCAGCCGTGGACTCTCCATTGCCAACCGCCTTTTTTATATCAAGCTCTCGAAACCCTCTTCAATGCGGATTCAAACACGAGGAGACCGCTATGGTGAATGCGCAAAAAAATGTACGCATCGCGCGGCCGATACTTAGGTTTCGGGGGCGGATGCCTCAGTATCGCCGTATCGGCGGTGGTGGGAGCACACATGGGGTCGCCGGGAAAGACGGGCGAGGCGCCCGTTGAGATCTGTATCGGGAGAATGGGACCATGAGGTATGGCATCACTTCTTCACCGGGACAGAGAATTGACTGTCTTCCGGGAGGCCATTGACGGGCTCCGGTCAGGAAGGCCGGTCGTCGCGTCGATCCTCGGGGAGAACGGGATGGGCAAGAGCTCCCTGCTCGGCGCCGTCACCGAAATGCTTCCCCAGCGCAGCAGGGTGTTACGGGCCCGCTGCCATCCCAGCGAGAGTCATTTCGCCTACGGCATGGTGAGGCAGCTCTTCGACCCGGTGCTCTCCTCGGGGGAGCGGACCCGCAAGCAGTTCGACCGGGCCTCCGACGGCGACGGTCCCGCCACCCACGACCTGCTGCTCAACCTGTTCCACATCACCCGCGAACTCGTCGCGGACCACCCCGTGGTGATCGCGATCGACGACCTGGCCTTCGCCGACACCCCCTCGCTGAGATGGTTCTCCTACATCGCGCGCCGCCTGGACGACCTGCCGGTGATGATGGTCGCCACGCTGCCGGGCAGCACCCCGGCCGCGCTCGGCGCGGACCTGGGCAATCTGCCGTACGCCCGGTCCGTGCAGCTCAGACCGTTCTGCGCCACCTGCACGGCCGACTTCGTCGCGGAGGCGATGGGCGCGCCGCCCGACGTGGAGCTGGCCGCGCTCTGCCACACGCTGTCGCAGGGGAACCCGCTGGTGCTGCGCGAGCTGACCGGCCGGATGCGGCAGGCGAGGGTGAGCCCCGGCGAGCCCGACATCGACCAGGTGCTGGAGATCGGTACGGCGGCCCTGTCCGACACCGTGCTCGAATGGCTGAACGACCACGACCCGGTGGTCTCCGAACTGCTCACCCAGCTCGCCGTGATGGGACCCGACACCGACACCACCGTGGCGGCGATCCTGCTGAGCCAGGGCGAGCCGCAGATCCGCCAGGCCCGCCGGGCCCTCGTCCAGGCGGGACTCATCTCGGAGGGGCCGCCCGTACGGTTCCGCAACCCCCTCGTCCGCGCCGCCGTACTGTCGCGCGTCGACAACCAGACCAGGCTCGGCCTGCACGAACGCGGGGCCACGCTGCTCGACAGGCTGGGCGCGCCGGCCGCGCAGACCGCCGAGCACCTGATGCTCACCGACTCCGACTGGGGAATCCCGGTACTGCGCAGGGCGGCCACCGAGGCGGTCGCGGCCCGCCGCTACGACGACGCGACCCGATACCTGCGCCGCGCGCTGGCCTGCACCGACGACTCCGCCACCATCCATGAGCTGACCTTGCAACTCGGCATGGTCGAGCTGCGCCACGACCTGGACGCCTGCGTCCGGCACGCCGAGGCGCTGGCCACCACCGCGCCGGATCCCGCCCGGCGGGCCAGGTCGCTGCTGAACCTGGCCAGCCCCGCGCTCGCCGCAGGCACGGTGGGCGTCAGGCCGTTCGTCACCGCGGCCCACGAACTGGCGACGATGGCGGACCCGCCCAGGGAGCCGCTGCTGCGGCTCACCGCGCAGGGAGTGCTGTCGGGATACCGCGCGGGGTTGCGCAGGTCGCTGCGGATGGCCGCGGCGGGCACGCCGGACGCGGCGGCGAAGGAGTTCTCCGGGGCGCTCGCGGCGATGGTCGCGGCGGGCGGGCGATACCCGGACACCGCCAGGCGGCTGGCGACGCGAGCCACCAGAGACCGATCCCCCAGGGACCGGCCGGTCGGCACCGGCCTGGTGGGCGCCGCGCTCGCGTTCGGCTGGACGGGCCGGCCGGAGGACGCGCTGGACGTGTGCACCAGGATCCTGCGGGACGCCCGCACCTGGGACCAGCCGGACCTGCACACGCTCGGGCTGCTGCTGCGCTCGGACGTCGACTACCGCAGGGGCGAGTCCGCCGACAGCCTGCGGGACGCGCTCGACGCGCGGGAGGGGGCCGAACTGATCGGCGCGCGGGTGCTGGCCACGGCGGCCCGCGCCTGCGGCGCGCGGGCCCTGATCCGGATGGAGCGGGTGGACGACGCCGAGGCACTGGTACGTGAGATGCCGATCCCCGCCGACGCCCACCCCCTGGTCAAGAGCATGGTCCTGGAGGTGCAGGGGCTGATCGCGGCGGCGGCGGACGACCACGCCACCGCGCTCGGCCTCTTCCTCGACTGCGGGCACCGGCTCTCCGCCCGGGGCATCACCAACCCCGCCTGCCTGCCCTGGCGCGCGCACGCCGCTCGGGCGTACACCGCGCTGGGCGAGCACTCGGCGGCCCGTACGATCGCCGCCGGCGAGCCGGGGAACCGGGACCACACGCCGGAGGCCCGCCCTTCGCACGCCAGGATCGTGCTCACCCCCGCCGAGCAGCGGGTCGTCGAGCTGGTACGGCAGGGCATGAGCAGCATGGAGGTCGCCGAGCGGCTCTGCCTGAGCAAGCGCACCATCGACACCCACCTGGGCCGCATCTACCGCAAGCTGGGCATCCGAGGACGGCACCAGCTGGCCACCGCCCTCGACCTCTGACCGGCTCCCGCTCGGTCTCCGTCCCTTCGACTCGTTTCGATTCGCCGAGTCGCCTCGCGCACGGCCGCCACCCGGTCGATCTCCGGTCGGCCTCCGGTTCGGCGGCTGTGCCGGTCGGCCGTCCTCCGGTCAGCGTGGCGCCACCGGTTCGACAGCCCTGCCGATGCCCAGCCTCGGCTCGGTGACCAGGTAGAGCCCGGACGCGTCGCCGGGGCCGCCGAGGTCCGCGCTCCGGTCGCCGTTCTGCCCCGCGACCAGCTCGCCGGCGAGCACCATCGCGTCCAGCGGGGCCGCGCCGCCGACGCGGGTGGCGTCGTCCAGGTCGGTCAGGCCGGAGGTGATCGAGGCGAAGGCGCCGTCGGAGGGAGCCGGGGCGTCGCCGCCGCGCTTTCTCATCAGCTCCGGGTACTGCCCCCTGGCCAGGCGCTGGGCCAGCCAGAAGTAGCTGTTCTTGCCCCGGTACTGCTCGTAGAACCCGGCGACCATGGAGAACATCCGGCCGTAGGCGTTGCGGTAGTGGGACTCGTGGAACGCCAGCGCCTCGCGCTCGGTGACCTCCCCCGCGTGGGCGGACAGGATGCTCGCGGCGGCGAGCATGCCGCTGTACATGGCCAGGTGCACGCCGGTGGAGAGCAGCGGGTCGAGGAAGCAGGCGGAGTCGCCCGCGAGGAAGTAGCCGGGCCCGCAGAAGCTGTCGGCCGAGTAGGAGAAGTCCCGCTCGACGCGAATCTCACCTTCGAGGTGACCGTCCGCCACCAGCTCCGCCACCGTCTGCGATTCCGCGACCAGGGCGAGGAACATCGCGTGCTGCGAGGGGAACTCGGGCCTGCGGGCGAGGAACTGGTCCCGGTGGGTGACGAAGCCCACGCTGTAGACGTCACCGCTGAGCGGGATGACCCAGTACCAGCCGTTGGGGGAGGAGATCACGTTGATGCCGCCCCGGGGAGTGCGGGGCAGCAGCGTGCCGCCCCGGTAGTAGCCCCAGATGGCGACGTTGCGGAAGACGTCGTGCGGCCGCCGGTTGCGGAAGTGCTGGGAGGAGAGCACACCGGCGCGGCCCGAGGCGTCCACCACGAACTCGGCGGGAGCCTCCAGGAGACGCCCGTCGTGCGTCCACTCCACGCCCACCGCGCGGTCTCCGTCGAAGCGGACCTTCTTCACCTGGGCGCCCTGGACCACCTCGACGCCCTCGTCGGCGGCGTGCCTGAGCAGGACGTCGTCGAAGTCGGCGCGGTCCACCTGCCAGGAGCGCACCTGGTCGCCGAAGAGGTCCGGCCAGTTGATCGCCCAGTCGCGCTCCGCGCCCCAGCGGAGCAGCAGCCCTTCCTTGACCTGGTAGCCGCGGGCCTCGATCTTCTCCCTGGCGCCGACGAGGTCGATGATGGCCCGGCAGGAAGAGGAGATCGACTCGCCGATGTGATATCTGGGGAAGAAATCCCGTTCCAGCAGGCGGACCCGGGCGCCCGCCCGAGCCAGCAGCGCCGACGAGATCGCTCCAGCAGGGCCTCCGCCTATCACCGTCACGTCAGGCGCCATGAAATGCCTTTCCCCTGCGAGAATTGCCAACTTCAGAATCATCGCAAGGGTGAGGGAAACTTGTTAATACGTATTTATGCTCATCATGATACGCATTTTCTGACTGTTGGCGCGGAAAGCTCGGCTTGACACGTGCTCACGCCCCTGACCTGCGGCGACGAGTGGCCTTTATGTGACGTGCGCTTTTGGTCGTCAGTAATTCCCGCCGGTGAGGCCGAAGACCCCGCCCAGGGGGTCGGCGAACAGGCCGGAATCCAGCCGGCGAGCCCCGGCGGCGAGCGCCGCCGCGACGGTGATTCCGGTGATTCCCGTGCCCCCAGAGCCTTCGGCGTTCCCTGAGGCCGTCTCCGTCGTGGTGCTTCCGCTGTTTCCGGTGCCCTGGCCGGTTTCGCCGTCTCCGGCGTTCCCGGTGGACACCTCCGCCGCGCTGCCCTCGTCGCTTCCGGAGCCCCCGGAGCTTTCGGTGTTCTCGGCGTCCCCGATACCGAAGAACGGCACCCAGCCGGTCCTGGACGAGGAGCGGATCACCGCGGGCACGTCACCGTACAGGCCCCGGTAGAACTCCTCCGCCGAGTCGGGACGGGCGGTGTGCAGCTCGCAGGCGCACAGGGCGCCGGGCTCGTCCACCAGGACCACGCCCTCGTCCCTGCCACCCTCCCAGAAGCCGACCGCCGCGCCGGACGGGTCGACGGCCAGGCAGAGGCGGCCGTCCTCGCCCGCCGGTACGGGACCCATCACGACACGGCCGCCCAGGCGTCCGACCTCCGTCCGGGTGTGGTCGAGGTCCTTGGACGCCAGGTAGACGTTCCACGACGAGCCGGGCGTCATGCCCATCGGGCTGGGGCCGAGGCCACCGATGATCTCCCCTCGCAACGTGATCAGGTGGTATCCGCGGTCGTTCTCCCTGGTGAACTCCCAGCCGAACAGGCCGCCGTAGAACTGTTTCGCGCCGGTCAGGTCGACGGTGATGTGGTCGACCCAGCAAGGTGTTCCCGGGCCGTACGCGGTCCGCCGGGGCATGGCGTCTCCTGGAGCATGTCGTCGATGAGTGTCGCGGCCTCCTCCGCGCCGCCGAACTCCGGCATGAGCAGCCGGTAGCGGGGCGCGTCGGCCAGGTCCGAGGTGTTCGGCGGCCAGACGTGTGGCTGGAAGGCCCAGGGCGCCAGCTCGCAGCGGTCACCGTCCTCCTGGCAGATCCTGACCAGGGTGGGTGGGGCGAGCCTTGCGGTGACGGGGACGATCGGGCCGAGTAGTTCCGGGCGGACCAGAACGGATTCCCCGGCCGGTGTGGGCTCGGCCCGCCGCCAGGTGCCGGGGTCGGTCTCCGGGCCGAACAGGCCGCCGGTCCTCGCCGACTCCAGGGCGCTGCCGCGCAGGTCGAGCGGTACGTGGAAGGGGAGCGTCTGGCCGGTGGCCCGGTCGACCACGAGGAGCTGTCCCGACACCGGCCGCCAGGACCGCCTGGCCAGCGCGGTCGCCACGGCGGCACCGGGTGAGCAGGCGGTGCCGATCAGCGCGACCGTCGAGTCGCCCTTGGCCATGACGATGGCGCGCATCACCAGGAAAAGATGGTCGAGCACGGCGAACGGGGGGAGAGGGGGTGGCATCGTGCTCCATCCGCGGAACACGCGACGCTGCAGCAACATCCCGTCGGGACGGTAGACCAGCAGCTCCCCGTCCGACGACTTGCCGGTGAGAAGCTTCACGACCAGCTGTGGTTCGCCGCTCTCCACGAGGTGAGGGCCGAACAGGAATGCCAGGTCGCCTAGGTTGAGCTCGGTGAGAACCATGACGGTCATGCCGAAGAAACTCAATAGCAGGGGCAACTAACCCCCCTTACGGGTGTCTAACTGTAAACGCTCGTACAACAGCCTCAAACCCGATCTACTCTCTCAGATAATGTCAGTCCCGCAAATACCGCTTTTGCCGACATTTCTGGCTGCTCCAACAGGGGAAGGTGCCCCGAGTTAGGGATTGTCCGAATATGACATTCGGGGACCATCTGTCGCAGCGTCTTCGCATTGGCCACGAAGGTGGGCATGTCCGAGTCACCGATGATAACCATGGTGGCGGCCCTGATCCGGGTCAAATCCTCAGGAGGATGCCGGTGCGCGCTGAGCGCGGCCATCGCCCCCGTGTCCAGCTCGGCCCAGGAGTGTCCGCCGATCACCGCCCGCAGTCGCGCCCGCAGCTCGGGGTGCGCCTCGGTGCCCCGGAAGATGTCGGGAGGAGAGCTCATCCACAGCTCGGCCATCTGTTCCCGTCCGCCGCCCGCCCTGCGCACCATCATGAGCTCCATGTAGCGCCGCCGGGCGGCCGGGTCGGGCGGCGCGCCGCCGAGCGTCGGCGCCGCGAGCACCAAGCGCCGCACCACCTCCGGCGCCTCCAGGGCCATCTGCAGCGCGACGCCGGAACCGAAGGAGAGTCCCACGACCCGCTCCGCTCCCTCGGCCTCGGCTATTTCGGTCAGCCTTAACGCCAGCGACGGCAGGGTCACACCCGGCTGCAACGGTTCGGAGCCACCGTGGCCGGGAAGGTCCACGCCGATGTGCCGCCAGCCGGGCAGCAGCTTCCACAACGGTTTCCACAGCGTGAGGTCCATGGTGTAGCCGTGCACCCACAGCACCGCGGGACCCGTTCCCGAGCTGACGACCCGCAGCCCGTTCACGCCGGCTCCCCGAAGGTCGCGCAGAACTCCCGGTAGGCCAGCACCGCGACGTCCCTGCTGTCGAAGCGGGGCACCGCCCGCGGGTTCAGCCGCTCCCAGATCACCGCGTCCTCCTCCAGCGCGCGTTCGCTGCCGTGGATGAGCAGCGGCAACTCCCCGCGCTGCTCGGGGCGGACCCCGATCGCCACCCGCGCCACGCACCCGCCCCTCTCGTACGGCACGGCGGCGGTGACGATCACCTGCTCCCACCCCGGCGGCCCGAACCGGGTGACGACCACGCCGGGACTGTAGGCGCGGGCCAGGAACCCGGCCCGGGTGACCTGCTGCCCCGAGCTGCTCCCCGGCTTCGCCCCCATGACGAACTCGCCCTCGATGACGAGCTCGCCCTCGTCCCCGTCCCGATGCGCCATCCCGCGCAGCCTCGGCACCTTGTGCACCTCGGTGAAGTGGTCGACGTCAAAGGCGTTCTCCACGACCAGCGCGGGATCGGCGGCGAGCGGCCTGGTCACGGCCGCCGTGAGCGGGTGGGTCGCCTCCAGCTCCTTGAGCGCCCTGGTGAGTCCCCGGTCGTCGTCAGGGCCGTCCGAGAGGCGGACGAACACGGCCTCACCGGAGACGATCACGTGGTGCTCGCGTACCGACAGCCGTCCGGCCGCGTCGCCCAGCGCGATCCTGCGGCCGTGGAACGGGCAGACCAGGCAGCCGCCGGAGAGCCGTCCCCCGTAGCCGAGATGCGCGCCCCGGTGCGGGCAGTCGGCGTCGAAGACGCGGAGCCCCGTCTCGGTCCGCACCGCCACCAGCCGCCGGGTGCCGATCTCCAGGGGAGTCACCTCGGCTTCCAGCTCCGAGGTGAAGGCGGGCAGGTACCAGCCGGAGTGCGGTGCCGCCGAGTGCGCCCGGGGCGCTGCCGACCGTTCTGGATACCGCGAATTTTCCGGGCGTGACGCCGCCGACCGCGCTGGATGTCGTGAATTTTCCCGATGCGGTGTCATGGACCGCGCCGGCTGTCGTCGATCTTCCGAATGTGATGACATCAGCCCATCGCCTCCAGGAGCCGGTCGGCGGCGATCACCCCGCTGGCGATCGCCCCCTGAACCCACGGCAGGCGCGTCCCCGAGACCGTGGCCTCGCCCGCGAAGAAAAGCGTGTCCGCGACCGGTTCGGCCCAGATCACCGGAGCCCACTCGGCGCCCACCAGCGGCGCGGTGAACGCCCCCCGGCTCCACGGGTCGGACCCCCAGTCGGCGACCTCGGTGTCCAGCACCTCGGCCCGTGCGGCCCAGGGCAGGGCCACGGACAGCAGGGTCGCGAGGCCGGAGCCGGCGGCCGCGGCGCGCACGTGGGCCGCCGCCGCGTCCCTGGCCACGACCAACGCCTCGGGACGTCCCTCGCGGCAGCTCACGAAACCGCCGATCCCGTCCGCGTCGAACACCGACGCCGTCTCCGGCGCGGGCACGGACAGGGTCGCGACGACGCAGCAGCCGTCCCCGCCGACGAGGGCGCGCGCGGCCTCGACCTTGGGCTCCGGCAGATCCTTGACGGTGAGCGTGCCGTGGGTCACGACCGAGGGCGGCACGGTCACCACCACCCGCTCCGCCTCCACGACGCCGGCCGGCGTCTGCGCGGTGACCCGCCCCGGCGACCAGCCGAGCACCTGGACGGGGCAGTCCGTACGCACGTCGAGCCCCGCGGCCAGCCGCCTCGGCAGCAGGTCGAACCCGCCCGAGACCACGAACTCCCCCCGCCCCGCGGTGTCCCCCCGATGGGCCTCGGCCACGCCCCGGGCACTGAGCCGCTCCGGATCGGTGGCCCAGATCTGACGGAACCACTCGCTCGCCACCGGGTACGGCCCGCCCCTGTCCACGAGCCAGTCGTTCACCGACTCACCGATCCCGGCGCCCTCGGCGTTCAGTCTCGCCTCCAGCGCCCACGGCGGCTGCGGCGTGCGGGCCAGCGCCCCCATAGGACGGCCCACCCGCCCGCTCACCACCCGCGCCGCGGTCGGCCGCGGCGCCGTCTCGGTGTCCACGATCCCGTGGACGGGGTTCAGGTCTCCGTGGACGACCTGCGCGCCCAGCTCCAGCGAGGGGCCGCCGTCCGCGGGGCGAAACGTCCGTATCCGCCCGCCCACCCGTGACCTCGCCTCGACCACCGCCGTACGTACCCCGGCCTCGGCCAGCCGGGTGGCGCAGGTCAGCCCGCTCACCCCGGCGCCGATCACGAGCACCTCAGTACGCATCCCCGCCTCCCGGGTCCACCGGAAGGGAGCGCAAGGAGCCCGGGGTCACCATGGGGGCGTCCAGGGCGTCCGGGTCCGCCATGAGAGAGGTGAGGTTGCCCGGGGCCGCCGCAAGGGAAGCCGGATCGCCCAGGTTCACCGGGAGGGAGCGCAGCCGCCGGGGGATGAGGGTGGCGGCCCAGGCCGGCTTCTCGTCGGCGAGTGACGCGGCCGGGAACCGCCCGGCCAGCCGGGCGAGCAGCACCGCCCCCGTCTGCCGGACGAGCTGCGCCGCCAGACAGAAGTGCGGCCCCCCGCCGAAGGCGAGGTGCGGGTTGGGCGTCCGGTCGAGCAGCAGTTCCCCCGGTCTGTCGAAAACGGCCGGGTCCCGGTTGGCGGCGGCGACGACCGCGAGCACCCTCGCCCCCCGGGGCACCTCACCGCCGGGCAGTGTCACGTTCTCGACCGCGACCCTCGCTGTGAAGGGGATCGGCGCTTCCAACCTCAGCAACTCGTCCATCGCCGTACGCGCGGACTCGTCCCCGCCCTCGCGCAGCGCGGCGAGCGCCTGCGGCCGGGGGAGCAGCCAGTACAGCGCGTTGCCGATCGCCTCGGCGAGCGGCTGCCACCCGCCCACCACGGCGAGCCCGAGCACCCCGAGCATCTCCGCCCGGGTGAGCCGGTCGTCGGCGGCGAACCGGGTCAGCGGGCTGGGCGCGGCGCTCGCGCGACGCTCGTCCAGGAACCGGCTCAGCTCCGACATGGCCGACCTGCCCAGCGTCGCCACCTGCGGCCCGGCGAGCGGATCCAGGTTGATCGAGGCCGCCTGGGCGAGCTGCTCGAAGACCTTCCTGTCGCTCTCCGCGAGTCCGAACAGCCGCAGGAAGACCGAGGTGGACAGCGGGCTCCCGATCTGCCTGACCGCGTCGACCACGGTCTCGCCCGCGAGCCGTTCGAGAAGGTCGTCCACGTCGGAGGCGATCCCCCCGGCCACCGACGCGATCGCCGCGGGGCCGAGCAGCAGCAGTCCCGGCGCGCGCAGCCGCGTGTGGTCGGGCGGGTCCGTGGTGAGCATCGACGGCGGCAACTCCTCGCCGCGCGCCCGCCCCTGCTGCCCGGCGCTCGCCGAGAACCGCCGGTCACGCAGTACGGCGGCGCAGTCGGCGTGCCCGGTCACCAGCCACAGCCGCGACATCACGTCGTGGTGGACGGGGGCACGGGAACGCAGCCAGTCGTAGGCCGGATAGGGATCGGCCCGTCCCGCGGGGGAGAAGGGATGGGGGAGGTGGGCGGGGAGACGGATCTGAGTGCCTGCCGTCACGCGTCGGTTCCCTTGCTGTCGCTTGCCTGATCAGCCGCTTTCCCGATCGACGGCCCGTCTGGTCAACGGCCTGCCCGGTCAAGCGCCTGGACGGGATCCCCCACCTGGACGAGCCGCCGCCTGGATGGGATCACTCACCTGGTCGAACCACCTTGTCTGGACGAATCACCTGCCTTGACGGGATCACCCGCCGGGACGCGTCCCCCACCTGAACGCGTCCTCACCTGAACGGATCAATCTGGACGGATCACCGCACGCGCGCGGTGCGCCAGCCGAACGTCAACGCGGTGAGCAGCAGGCCGCCGGCCGCCCACAGCCCCAGAACGAGCGCGATGCGGCCGAGCTCCCAGCTGCCCGCCGGCTCCACGACCGTGAAACTGTCCGGCAGGAACACCGAACGGAACCCCTGCGCCATCCACTTCACCGGGAACAGCGCGGCCGTGTTCTGCATCCACGCGGGAAGCTGGTGGAAGGGGTAGAAGACCCCGGAGATGAACTGCAGCACCATGAACACCGGCGTCACGATCGCCGCGGCCGAGCGGCTGTTCGGGATCGCCGCGCTGTAGGCGATCCCGGTGAGCGCGCAGGTGACGGTGCCCAGCGTCAGCACCCAGGCGAGGGTGAACCAGCGCTGCGCGGTGCTGGGCAGCGGCAGCCCGAACGCGGTCACCGCGATGCCCAGCAGCAGCACCATCTCCACCACGGTGGTCACCACGACCTTCACCAGCTTGCCGATGAAGTAGGCGGCCTTGGGCATCGGCGTCATCGCGAGCCTGCTGATAAGACCGGTGTCCCGCTCGATCGCGATGTTGATGGCGAGCCCGGAGAAGGCGGTGCTCATCACGCCGGCGGCGACGATGCCCGCCATGAAGACCTGCCGGAAGTCGGTCTCGGTGCCCTGCACCTTGCCGGTGAAGATCGCACCGAACACCACCAGCAGGATCACCGGGAAGAACAGGGTGAAGACGAGCGACTGCCTGTTGCGGAAGAACGACTTCAGCTCGACCGACGACCGGGCGGCACTGGCCCGCCACAGGTCGGCCAGCAGACCGCGACCGGGCGCGTGGACGGATTCCATGACGCTCACGTGTTCTCCTCCGGCTGCTCGCGATGCCGGTCGATGAGGTTGAGGTAGATCTCTTCCAGGGTGAGCCGGTGCACGGTCAGCTCGGGCAGCTCCGTCCCCGCCCAGGCACCCAGCAGGCTCACCAACTGGGTCGGCTCCGAGGTCAGAACGGTGACCGGGTCGCCCGCGCCCGTCGGCCCCGGTTCGAGCACCGCATCCCGGGGAAGGTCGGGAAGCTCCCGGCCGGCGAGTGACTCCGAACGCCGGAACGACACGGTGGCCGGGGTCGTCGCCCGCCCGCCCAGCTCGGCCGGCGGCCCGCAGGCCACCAGGCGTCCGCCCGCGATGATCCCCACCCGGGTGGCGAGCGTCTCGGCCTCGTCCAGATAGTGGGTCGTCAGCACCGTCGTGCAGCCGCGCCCGGAGAAGAAGCGCACCAGATCCCACGCCTCGCGGCGGGCGACCGGGTCGAGCCCGGTGGTCGGCTCGTCAAGGAAGATCAACTCAGGGTCGCCGATCACGCCGACCGCCACGTCCAGGCGGCGCTGCTGGCCGCCGGAGAGTTCCGTGGTCTTCTTCTTCTCGTACGTTCCCAGGCCGACCATGTCGAGCACCTGCGTGGGCGGCAGCGGCCTGGGGTACATGGCGGCGAAATGCCGCACCACCTCACCCACGGTGAGATCGGGGTAGGAGCCGGTGGACTGGCCGACCACCCCGATACGCGCCCGCCATTCCCGACGGTCCCTGGCCGGATCCTGGCCGAGGACCTGTACGTCTCCACCGCTCCGCCGCCGTACTCCCGTGAGGATTTCCACGGTCGTGGTCTTCCCCGCGCCGTTCGGCCCGAGCAAGGCGAACACCTCGCCGGGGTGCACCCGCAGGCTCAGATCGGTGAGCACCGTGTGCTCTCCGTAGCGCTTGTTCAGGCCGGTGACGGCGACCGGATCTTTTTCCGCGGCGGCGGAAGCCATCGACTTATTCCTCCGATGGAGACGTTGACGGGAACGGCATGGCGATTTTAAAAACGGCGCCGGAAATTATGCCGGAATTGCGCCGGGAATCAGGTGCAGCAGCAGCAGGGGCAGCAGCAGTAGTAGCAGGCGGCCGCGTCGGCGGCGCCGGCCGCGATGTCGGACAGGTCCCCCTCACTGAGCTCGGCGGCGTCGACCACCGGCGTCTCAGGGATGTGGAACTCGAACTGCCCGGTCGCCAGACCCACCTCCCACAGCCCCACCTGGACGTCCAGGTTGCCCTCCTCGTGCCCCTCGGGGATGTGCCGCACGATGACGATCTCGGCGCCCTCCGGAACGACCAGCCCGGACTCGGCCAGCGCGGAACGCGGGTCGGCGTTCAGCCGGGCCGCGTACTCCTCGTCCGACCAGGCGGTGATGAGCGTACGGGTGTAGGCGTTGATGAACTCCGCGCGCTCCTGCGGTTCGAGAGCCATGCGATTCTCCCTCTCGGGTGTTTGCCGCTGCTTTCTGCGTCGGCAACTGAAATGGACTGTCGCATGCTCTGCGGCGCTTACCAAGACTTAACTTGTGTGCCATTCATGTAAGTATTGATACCTTCTTCTGTGCGGTGTTACATTAGCAGCATCCCACAGTACGGATGGAATCATCAACAATACTCAATACGTATATCCGGCACCCGTGAATACGTAATGCGGATACTTAAGCACGTTGAACGGAGGCGTCGGTGACCACCACAGGCACGCGGTTTCCCCCCGGCCCGGCCGGCCCCGTGGACATGGGACGCATGCGCAGCGACCCGCTGGGGTTCGTGACCGGCCTGGCCCGCCGGTACGGCGACGTCACCGCCCACCACGCGAACGGCGAGACCGTCCTCATGGCGCACCGCCCCGATCTCGCCCGGCACATCCTCAAGGACAACGTCGGTAACTACACGAAGAAGAACACGCCGGACGACCACATGCTGCGCCCGCTGCTCGGAAACGGCCTGCTCACCAGCACCGGCGCGGAATGGTCACGTCAGCGCAAGCTGTGCGCCCCCGCCTTCCGCCGAGGCGCGGTCGCCTCCTTCGACGAGATCATCACCGACGAGACCGCCGCCCTGCTGGACCGCTGGCGCGGCCCCGCCGAGACCGGCGCCCCCCAGCCGATCGACCACCAGCTCACCTCGCTCACCCTGTCGATCTTGACCCGCGCGGTGCTCGACGTGGACCTCGGCGGGACGGGCGACGGGTTCGGCCGGGCGGTGGACGACGTCAACCGCTTCATCGGCCACTACGTACCCGACCCCGACCCCGATCCCGCCGACACCGTCCGCAGGCAGCGGGGTTACGTACGCGCCCGCGCCCTCCTCGACATGATCACGCGTACCGTGATCGCGGCCCGCCGCGCCTCTCCCCAGGACCCCCAGGCCGTCGGCACCCTGCTCGACGCCATGCTCGGCTCCCTGTCCGACACCGACCTGCGCGACCAGGTGCTGACCCTGATCATGGCGGGCCACGAGACCACCGCCAAGGCCCTGACCTGGACCCTCTACCTCCTGGACCGCCACCCCGAGGAGGCGGAACGGATCCGCGCCGAGGTCGACCACGTGCTGGGCGGCCGCCGGCCCACGGCCGCGGACCTGCTCGACCTGCCGCTGTGCGGCCGGGCCGTGCAGGAGGCGATGCGCCTGTACCCGCCGGTCTGGCTGATCTCCCGCCGCGCGACCGGTCACGACGAGCTCGACGGCCATCCGGTGGCGCCCGGCACGCTGGTGTGCGTCAGCCAGTGGGTGCTGCACCGCGATCCTCGCTACTGGGACCACCCGGATGCGTACGTACCCGACCGCTTCGACGGCGCCGACCTGCCGAGCCACCTGTACCTGCCGTTCGGCGGCGGCGAGCGCGTCTGCATCGGCCGGCACCTGGCGCTCACCGAGGCGACGCTGGTCCTCGCGATGCTGGCCCAGTCGGTACGGCTCACGCTGGAACCCGGCTTCCCGGTGGAGCCCGAGGCGCTGGTGACGCTACGGCCGAAGCACGGCATGCGCATGACCGTGAGCCCCCGATGACCGCCCCGGCCGCCTCGGCGCCGAACGCCGGTTCGTACAACCCCGCCGCCACCACGGCGGGTGGGATGGCAGGAGAGCTGGCGCGGTTGGAGGCCCAGGCGGCGCTCTCGTTCGACGAGGAGCTGAGCCTGCTGCGCGAGCTGGGCCTGACCGCGTCGAACGGCCCGCTCGTCGAGGTCGGCGCGGGCTCTGGCGCGATCACCAGGCGGCTGAGCCAGGCCATGCCCGACCTGTCGCTCGTCGCCGTGGACATCGACCCCGAGCTGCTCGTCCACGCCGAGGGCGCCGGTGCCGAACTCGTCGTCGCCGATGCCGCCGACCTGCCGCTGGAAACGGCGAGCGCGGGATACGTACTCCTCAGGTACGTCCTTCAGCATCTTTCCGACCCCGCACCCGCCCTCGCGGAGGCTCGCAGGATCCTCCGCCCCGGTGGCCGGATCCTGGTCACCGAGGTGGACGCCTCCTGCTGGGGCCTGGCGGACCCGACCTATCCGGAGCTGGCCGGGATCCACGCCAAGATGGCGGCGACCCAGCAGGCCGCCGGTGGCGACCGTACGATCGGCCGCCGTCTCACCCGCCTGTTACGTGACACCGGCTTCACGGAGGTCGCCCTTCGCCCGTTCGCCACGACCAACGACACCCGACCGACGGATGACTTCGCCCCCCACCTCGGCCCGGGACGGCTGCAGCCGCTTCTCGCGGCCGGTGTGCTGTCGCTTCGAGAGTTCGCCCTCGCCGCCGACCGCTGGAACCGGTTCCGCGCAGACCCCAACGCCTGGGTGATGCTCCTCGGGTTCACCGCAGCCGGTACCGCCCCCGACGCGCCCGCAGACGGCCGTCGCCCCACCGAAGGAATCCAGTGAGCACCAACGTCAAGATCTTCATCACCATTTTCTGCTACATCAGCGGCGTGATGGGCCTCGTCACCGCCGTCTTCCAGGCGAGCAGCACCCCCGCCAACACTCCGGGAGCGATAGGCGCCGGGGTGATCGGCGGCATCTTCCTGGTGGCCGGCATCGCCCTGAGCCGCAAACCCCGTTACTAGGAAGGTCTGACAGCTCGGCAGGGCTCGCTAGGGTGCTGCCGGAGCATGAGGCATGCGACGGCGGCGTCCGCAGAGCAGCGCCCGCAGAGCAGCGGTCGGCGAGCCGGTCGAAGCGGGTCGCGACGGCCCGCCGCCGCTTGAGCCTGCCGAAAGCGGCGTTCCACCTGGCCGTGCGGCGTGTCCGGATCGGCGGATGCCGGAGCCCAAGAGGCTGGTCGACGGCCCGCACGTCATTCGATGGGGGAGTCCGCTCCTTCATCGAATGACCTCGGCGCCGTGGACGTGGGGGCGCAGCCGTGGGTCACGAAGTAGATCTCGGCGGAGATCGACCCGCTCGGGGCGGAGAGGTCGTGGAAGTCACGGGTCACGGCCGTGCCGAAGGTGCCCGGGTACGCCTCGAGGATGGCCGCGTTGACCCTGGAGGCGAGCTGAACGCCGCCCCTGGCACCGTCGTCGGAGCCGAAGGTGAGAAGCATGCCGACGCGCCGCCCGGCGAGTCTGTCCCGGTGCCTGCGTAACTCCTGGCGTACCTGTGCGGCCAGTACACCGTCACCGGCGCCGGGGGTGACCCGGAACGAGAGCGTGACCGGTTTCGCCCGCACGCCTCCGACGAGGCCGGTGCAGGGTGACGGCGAAGGGCCGGGCCGGGCGGGACTCTTCTCTTCGGATTCCTTCTTGCCCGGCTTCTTCTCCTCCTTGGGATCTTCGGTCCGGAGCTCTCCTCCCGACGTCTCCCCCGAGGTCTCCTCCGAGGGCTTCTCGGCGGAAGGCCCTTCCGCCGGTGGCTCTTCGCTCGGAGGCCGGGCCGAGTCGGGCGGGGACTGGAAGGGGTCCGGTTGGAACCGGGTGCCGTCCGTCATGAGGTCGGCGGGTGAGGGGGGCGGCGCCTGCGCGCCCAGCATGATGATCGTGAGTCCGAGCAGCAGGTCGGCGAAGAGCCAACCGGCCAACAGGGTCGTGGTGGAGGTTCTTCGGCGGGTGGTCATCGCGAGGTTCGGACTTTCCGCTGCGAGTCCGGCTCGTCGTCGCCGCTGTCGTCCGTTCCGCCGCTGTCGTCCGTTCCATCGGTGGCGGTGGCGGTGGCGGTGGCGATGTCGGTGTCGATCGGGGAGGTGTGTGTTCGGGCGACGGCGGACCAGCTCTCCAGGGCCTCCCGGATCTCCGTACCGGCGCCCTCGAAGGTCCGGTGAAGCTCCCTGGCCGTACCCGCGATGGTGTCGGTGACCCGTGCGCCGAGCTGGTCGACCGCCTTCTCCGTCGAGGAGCCGACGGAATCGATCGAGATGGCCGCGCGGTCGACGGCGTGGCCGATACCCGCCGTCACACCGACCAGCTCGTTGATCCGGAGATCCAGAGCGGAGACGCTGCCCTGGACCGACGTGATGGATCGTACGAGTTCCTCGTTGAACGCCTGGCGCATGTCGAGGGCGGTCCGGGAGACGGTCGTCGACAACCGGTTCCCGACGTCGGTGACGGCCTGACCGGCCGTGGATCCCGCGGTGTCGATCACGGCCGAGAAGCGGGCCACCGCCGCGGCGAGGTCGTCACAGGTGCTGTTGACGGCTGCCAGGTGCCCGCCCAGGTGCTCGACGGCGTCGCGCACGTCGATCGCGCTACCGGCCAGTGCGTCCGTGGTCTTACGGGTGGCCTCCAGGGTGAGGGTGAGCGCCTCGACCAGTTCGGTGTGCACCTTGCGCGCCGTGGTTCCGACGAAGCCGATGTCGGCCGCCGCCTTGCTGAGTTCGGCGCCGAACCGCTCCGGTGCGGAGAGGCGGACCTGTCCGAGCACCAGGCTCGCCCCGGTCAGCGCCCCGCGGAGCCGGACGCGGAGGGCACGCAGCTCCCGCTCCGAGGCGTCCTCCCTGGTGTTCCGCGTGACGTTCTCGAACACGGTCCAGCAGATAAGGCAGAAGATGGCCGCGAGGGTACAGAGCGCGATGTTGTCGAATTTGAAGAATCCGGGCAACCGGCCGCCGAAGCCCTGCTGCCACATCTCCAGGAAGGGGCGCCGGGCCGCCTCCAGGCCACCGGCCGCGAGGAGGTCGCCGTAGGCGCCGGTCGCCATCATCAGGCCGAGCCAGGTGATGAAGATCGGTACGAAGACGAGGGCGGGGCCGACGGCGCCGCCGAGCCCACGTCGCCATCCCGGCCTCCTCGGCGAGGACGTGGTCTCCGCCGGTTCCCCGTCCACCAGGATGGTGTCGTCGGGGGAGAAGGCGGCGAACAGGTCGACCTCACACCAGTGCCCGGCCCTGTCGGGATCGGCGACCGCGTCCGCGAGATCACGTAGCTGGTCCTGACGGGCCGCCAGGTGGGGGTGATCGGCAAGCTCGCGTAGCTCGCAGGCGGGGTCCAGATCCGTCACGGACAACCGACATCCTCTCCTGATGGCGTTGAGTGCCTTCTCGGTAATCCGGATGGACCGATTCACGCCTCCGGGAGAGTGATCATTTTGGCATACGGCGCGCATGTCGGCGGAAGAAATGGTTCGTCCTACAGGAGAGCACGCCGGACCGACGGCGTGCTCTCCTCCGGACGCGGACGGCGCCGTGCGATGGACACCGAGCGCGGGCGTGGAGAACTCGATTCGCGGTACCGGGTGAAAGGGGGGTGACCGGACCGAGGAACCCGGATCGAGGAACGGAGCTCACGCTTGAATGTGGAGACGGATCTGGACGACGCGGAGGTGATCAAGCGCGCCCGGCGTGATCCCGCCGCGTTCTCGGTGCTGTTCGACCGGCACGCCCCCCGCCCTGCACCGCTATGTGACGCGGCGCCTGGGAGACTCGGTGGCCGACGACATCGTCTCCGAGACGTTCCTCACCGCTTTGCGGCGGCTCGGGCGCTACGACACCGAGTGCTGTCGCTCTACCTCGGCCGGGAGGAGTACATGCCGCCCAAGCTGGAGGCCGCGATCTTCCGCGCCCTCGCCAGGATCCCGGGAGTCCGGGTGGACCTCGGTGTACGCGACGCGGTGGGCAGGTCGGGCGTGGGCATCGCCTACGAGTCCGGCTCTCCAGGCTCCGGCACGCAGCGGGACGAGAACGGCGAGGTCGTCGAACGCTCCTACATCGTCCTCGACAGCACGACCTACAACCACCTCGGCTCGCGGACGGAATACCTGCGGGACTACCTCATCAACGGCGAGGTGGCCTTCTCGAAGGGGAGCGTCTTCGCGACCGCCGAGGTCGCGGCGGGAGTCGTCGACGAACCCGGACAGATCCCTTAGGAAATCGGGAGCCACCGGATGTCGTCCACGAGATGCCACGGCCCCGCGACCGGTCGATCACCGGGCGGTCGGCGTTGGCCCCGCTGGCCGGAACCTCAGTAGGCGTCGCGGCGCAGCGTGAACCAGAAGGTCGGCACCGAGTTGGTGCCCGGTGTGACGTCGAGTACTTCCCAGCCGGTGAACCTGGCGCGGAGCTCGTCGGCTGTGACGCCCGCCGCCCACGACGTGACCTCGGGGATCGGATTACCGAGCGGCTCGGGGCCGTACCCGAACATCAGCAACCGTGCTCCGGGAGCGGCGCGGTGGGTGAGCCCGGCGGCGTAGGCGTCGCGGCGGTGCAGCGGGATCCCGCAGTAGCAGCTCAGGTCGAAGAACAGGTCGAAGGGGCCCGGCACGTCCAGCTCGTCGAGACGGGTGGCGTCTCCGTGCAGCAGCCGTACCGCCACCGCCGCCTCCGCGGCCTTCTTCCTGGCCTGGTCGACGGCGCGGTCGATCAGGTCGACGGCCGCCACCTCCCAGCCGTGCCGTGCGAGGTAGACGGCGTTGGTCCCCGTGCCGCAGCCGAGTTCGAGGGCGCGGCCGGGTGGCAGCGCGCCGTGCCCCTCTACCAGGGCGACCAGCTCGGGCGGCGTCACGCCGGTGTCCCACGGTGGCCTGCCGGTGCGGTAATAGCGCTCCAGCGCGCGGTGGACGGACTCCTCCTCCGGGTCTCGCCGCGTCGAGGCCGGGTCCGTTTCCGTCGCCCGGGGGGTGCTGTGCTGGTCCATCGTCTCCTCCAAGAATTTAGAGTTGAACTCTAGTGACGTACTCTAGAGATATACTCGCAATATGGACAGAGTCAAGCGACCGGATCAGCGGGCCGAGCGCTCACGCCGCACTCGTGAAAAGGTCATCGAGGCGGCTCGCGAGCTGTTCGTCGCGCAGGGTTACGGGGCGACGAGCCTGCAGGAGGTCGCGGACCGGGCGGGCGTGGCCGTCCAGACGGTCTACTTCGTCTTCCACAACAAGCGCACCCTGTTCAAGGAGGTCGTCGACACATCCATAGCCGGGGACACCGAGCCGGTCGCCACCATGGATCGCGAGTGGTTTCGCGCCGCGTGCGCCGAACCCACCGCGGCCGGGCAATTGCGCGCGCACGTCCACGGCACCGGCGAGATCCTGGGCAGGGTCGCCCCGATCATGCCGCTGATCGCGGCCGCCGCGGCCACCGACCCCGAGATCGCCGCACAGTGGCCGGACGGCCCCGACCCGCGTTACACCGTGCAGCACGCAGCGGCCGAAGCCCTGGTCGGCAAGCCCGACGCCCGTCCCGGCCTCTCCGTCGAGATGGCGGCGGACCTGCTGTTCGGCCTGCTCAGCCCACAGCTCTACCTGATCTTCGTCCGCGACCGGAACTGGTCACCGGACACCTGGGAAGAGTGGGCACGCACCACCCTGACCTCCCAACTCTGCGCCGACCCCGGCTAAGCGGACGTGAGCAGCACGTCCGGCGGATCCCGCAGGGTCGACGCCTCAAAAGAGGAGGAGGCGCAGAGCGCGGCGGATCGCGGACGCCTACCTGGATACCGCCGAGCGGGCATTCAACCGCAAAGGGCTCCTACCGCTCATCGAGGATCGTCGGCCCTCATGGCGGCGGCAAACAAGGAAGAAGAAGGCGATATGCCGGTGCTAGCCTTCCGGGGTCGGCCGCGGGACTTCGGTGCGACTTCCGGGACCCGCCTTTGAAGCGATGATTCGCAGCTCGTGCCCCCATTCCCCGGCCGACCCCGTACACACCCCCGGAGGCGGAGATCGAGACCAGTGCGGATCTGATCGCCGCCGAGGACGTCCTGCTGTTCGTGAACGCGGCGATCACCGCCACCGGCCAGCGGGAGTTCCACTCGGGCGCGGAGGAGCAGGGTCTCTCGCTGGACTTCCTGCACGACTACCTGCTGGGAAACTACCGCGACCTGTACGCGGCCACCCTCGCCCTGGACGTCAACGACCACAACGCCGTACTGATCGCGAGAAACCTGCTGGTCACGGCGGGGGAGGCGGACCTGGAGCAGCGTCGGGCCGAGGGGCGTCTGATCGCCCGGAGGCTCGCCCTGCTGCCACCGCCTCGGGTGTACGGGCTGTTTCTGGCGCTGCGCCGCGCCAGGGTGAACAACCGGCGCACCAGGGCGATCATGCGGGAGTGGCTGGCCGCCCGTCCGGATCTCGCGTTCGACGCGGTGAAGTACCGGGGTGCCGTCAAGAGCGCCGTCCGTCACGCTCACCTGAGCCCTGACGGGGAGCTGGGGCCGTTCCTGTTCGCGCCGCACCGGCAGGCCGCCTACACCACACCGATCCTGGAGACCTGGCGGCGGGCCCACTACGAGCAGGCGGCGCTGTACGAGCTGCCCTACACGGTCGCGGAGGGGTTCGCGGCGAAGCATCGCGTCGCCCGCGCCACCTTCCTGGAGCGCATCGCGCCCAGGCTCACCCGGCTGGAGCGACTGCGCCTGCAGGAGTCGGCGCACGCCCTGAAGGTCGACGCGGTGCGTGCCGATCTCACCACGATGCCGCTGACCCGGCTGGCGTCGTACGTGCTCGCCCTCTCGGTAGAGGATCGCGTGCGCCGCCGCGCGGAGTTGACGGCGGCGCTGCGTGCGGCCGCCCGCCGGGCCGCGGGCGGCGAGGCCGGGAGCTGGGGCGCGACGGTCGCCGTCCTCGACGACAGCTTCTCCGCGTACGGCTCGGGGCAGAAGCGCCGTCGCCCGCTCGCCGTCGCGCTCGCCTGCCACTTCCTGCTGGAGGCGCTGTCCGCCGAGTACACGCCGCTGTGGCTGTCGGGCCGTACGGACGCGCTGCTCGTCAATCCGTACGGGGCGACACCGCTCGGCGAGCGCATCCTCGACGGCCTCGAACGCGGCCCCGGACGCCTCGTCATCGTCTCCGACGGATGGGACAACTCGCCGCCGGGGCTCGCGGGAGAGGTGCTGCGGATCTGGCGCACCCGGCTCGACCCGGACCACGCCTGCGCCGTCGTACACCTCAACCCGGTGTACGACGCCGCCGACTTCGATGTACGGCGGCTGGCGCCCACCGTCCCGACCGCCGGGATCCGTGACGCCGAGAACCTGGTCGCCCTGGTGGAGCTGGCCCGGTTCGCGGAGGGGCGCACCGGGATCGGCGAGCTGCGCGCCCATCTGGCGCGCCGCGTCGAGCGGTTCCTGCGGGAGGACGCGTGAGGTCGTGAGCGGTTCCCGCAGGAGGACGCGTGACGGAACCTGACCGCCCGGTGTGCGTCGTCGAGCGGTTCCCGCAGGAGGACATGTGACGGATCTCGCCCTCACCGGGCTCACCAGCCGCCCCGCGCAGGCGTGGGGTGGCGTACGGCTCGTCCCGCTGGTCAGGGAGGAGCCGATCGAGGACCTGCGGCTCGACGCACGCCTCTATGACGCGGAACTCGGCGTCGTCGAGGTGGGCCCGCGGACCGAGTACTTCTCCTACATCCCGCACGGGTTCGTGGCGACCTGGACGGACGACGGCACCCCCGCCTCGGCGTACGGAACGCAGCTTCGGGGACCACGGGAGCGTGACCGCCCGCCCGGCCGGATGCCGCTGCGCTTCCACCGCCGGATGGCCCGCAGAACCGACAGGAACCGGCTGCGCTTCCTGCCCCTGCACCTGGCGCTCGAAGGGTATCTGGCGCTGCACTTCGGCGGGCCGGAGATCGTGTGGGAGGAGTGGTCGCACCGCGCGATCAGCCGCGGGCTCTCGCCTCGCGTCGAGGAGGCGTACACGGGCGCGCAGGTCAGCGGCCTGGAGGACGCCCTTCGCGTCTTCGAGATCCACCGAGGCCAGTGCGGCGTCCTCGTCTACGTCGCGGACGCGCTCGCCGCCGCGTTCGTGGTGCCGCACCCCGACGACTACCGCGCCCTGCACACCACCCTCGTCCACGACCTGTACGGCGAGCTGATCTACCACTACGCGCTGCTCAGCGGCCCGGTGGCCGACTTCCGCGCCCGCATCGAGGACGCGACGGTGCACTCGCTCGCCGACCTGCGCGCGGGGGCCCGCAGGCAGCAGCAGGAGTGGGCGGCCTTCCACGACCGGGTCATGGCGGGCGCGCTGCTGGGCACGGACTACACCTACCAGCGCGTCTACCAGATGGGCGGGTATCGCCTGTCACGATTCCTGCCGCCCTTCGAACGCCGGCGTGAGAACCACATCGGCGAGCTCATCACCGACGGCGCCGGCCGACTCGCGTACCTCAAGACGTTCCGCCTGTCGGAGAACCAGGTCCGGCGCGGTCACCTGCTGACCAGCCTCGCCGCCGCGGGCTGGAGCGTGGCCGACACCGCCGTCTCGCTCGGCGTGACCGAGCACGAACTCGGCCTGCGCGTCGAGGCCGCGGGCTTCGGCCACCTCCTCCGCCAGGACGTCCTCGACCACTACCGCGCCCAGGCCCGCCGCGCCCGCCCCTGACCGTGATCGAGGCCGGCACGGCACCTCAGGAGAACGCGTACTCGATCGGCCGGTCAGCGTGGTGAGCCGATCGATGAATCCGCGCTGTTCGACCGCGCGTTCCCCTACCTGATCGACGCCTCAGCGACACCCTGGAAACTTATAGGTTGTCGAAATCGCACCTGAATAGTTCTAATTGCCTAGGTTCTCTTCAAATCGATGGAGGAATTTTCGCATGGCAGGACACGAGGGATCCACCACGTCGCGTCACAACCGCCTCACCCGACGTTTATCGGCGGTAGCACTTTCCTTGACGCTCGGCGGACTCGCCTCACTGGCATGGGCACCGCCGGCATCGGCCGCGAGCCAGTCGATCCCGGGTGTCATCGGGACCGTGACTCCAACCCTCTCCCAACTCTGCACAAGCTCAACCATGCAGTACGGGTCTTTGTACTATACCGAATCGGAAATCCCGGGTCGGGAAATCGGCGGCTCCTACTCTGCGGGAAGGGGCAAATGCCTGCAAAAAAATCCGATCACCAGCAAGTCCAGGTTCCGCAGCTTCCACGTTTGCAACAGCAACGGTGTCTGCGGCCCGGAGATCTATCTCTAGAGTTCTGGGTCGGGAATTCTGAGCTCACTTGGCCTGCTGATCGATCGCAGGCAGGCTCAGACACTCGGGCAGGTACTTGTACGGCGCCACCCGTGACACGCCCGGCAGTCGCCGAGCACGAGCCACCATCTCCGCGTCCATAGCGGGTGGTCGGCCGAGGCGCTGTCCGCGGGCCCGGGCGGCAAGATTTCCTGGCCCATCCTGACAGCCTCATCGCCTCCCGAGGGGCAGGCCGGTGAGCATCACCATGGGCCCGGCCTCAGCTCAAACACCGGACCCGAGGCCGGGCCCACTGATCGTCGAAGAATTCCCCCGAGGAGCTGGGTCCCACCGTGAGAGGGGCGGCGGTTGGGGTCGCGGACAGGTGCGAAGAGAGCGATCAGAACGCGATGGCCGGGTGCCCGTCATGAGGCCGGAAGCCTGGCCTCACTGCGCGGTTCGTACCCGACCACGCGCCACTCACCGTAGTCGGGTCGTCGATCCCGGCCACCGGCGGCGACACGCACTTGGCCATTGACAGTCACAGCGCGCCCCGACCCGAAGGCAGCTGATCTCTGTCGGCCACCGCTGTGAAATGGTCATGTAGTTCAGCATGCCGGAGCTGATAGAACGGGCCGACCGCGCGTAGCAGGCCGAGCTGGTGCATTTCATCGAAGAACCTCACCGTGCGCACCGGAAGATCGCCCGAGACGGCCAAGAATATGAACGTGATCCGGGACGTCAACCAGACGTGCTGTGACCGCTGTATCAGACCGGCACTGCATCCGACTATGAGCCCCAGTCCAATGTCGCTCCAGATGTCTCGCGGCCCGGGGAAATATGAGAGCACCCACTCCGAGGAGATCGCCAAAACCGCCCCAAAAACCAGTGCTCCCATCAGTTGAAGTCCTACCAAAGACCGGTTGATCTTCCAGGCGGACAGGGGGGTGAGAGCGTTGGTGAACTGCGGAAGCCGATCCTCCGATGCCTGGCCGGAATCCTTTGGCGGGGACTTCTTCTGCAGTGCGAGGCCAACCCAGATGGTGAGCGTAGAAGCCACGGCTGAGAAGATCCCGGCTCCGATCCCCTGAATGGCCGTCACCCCTGCTGCCAAAGGCAGGCTCATCGTGAGAAATACGGGAGCAATGCGGCCACTGTTCTCGCGTAGTGCCGTGGTGACACGTCGCCAGATCTGTAGTCGCCTCAACTCCGGTGGCTCGGGTGTGTCGATCGATTTTCCGAACGCGAAGCCGAAACCGGCGACAAGTCCAAGTATCGGGCTCCCGGCCAGCGCGGCGGCGGCCGCGACAGGTAGTGCATAAACAAGTACGACAACCAGCGAGACGACCCATTGAGGTGGCACCCTCAATCCGCCCTGCCGAGGTCGGTTTATCTGCCACCAGGCGAAATCGGGTGTTCCGCGTTCTGCGGCGTACGTCGCGAGCCGGACCAGCCACCGGCGTACCCGCTCGGCATCCCAGGCTTGTGGGATTTCCCGGAGAGTCGTCCCCGACAGCCTCTGGGCGATCAGCAACGCCTCGATGAGGTTGTCCATCAGGTGCGCGCGCAGCGCGGGAACATCGTCGCGGTAGACCGTGAACAGCGGGGTCGGGTCCCGGTCTTGGTCGACGTACACCGTTCGGATCAGCCACAGTCCCAACGCGGTCGAGGATACGGCCGCCAGAGCAGGCGTCGCTCCGGTCCGCAAAGCTCGCAGCAGCGTGCTCCAGGACTGCGGGGGGTGAGGCGGGAGGCAGGTGGCCAGATAGTCGCCGACGACGTTGGGGATCAGCGCCTTGGGGGCGATGACAGCGGCGGCCCGGACCGCGCGTCGTGCGTTCACGAGGGCATCGGAATACTCGCCGGTGCGAGAGGTGATGATTACTTGATCCCGCGGGGCCAGGGTCCTGCCCAGCTGGGTGATCACTTTCGCGCGAGCGAGTTCGGGCAGCTCGTCCAGGCCGTCAAGAATGGCCAGGATATGACCACCCGAGGCTAATATTTCGGCGGCATCGCGGCCCTGCTCGGGCATTTTCGGAGCCAGATAGTCATTCCGCAGGCGTTCTGCGATCCAATCGTGCAAGCGCGGATAGAGCTCCGTGTCCCAGTCGGCGACCGGCACCAACATCGGCACCGGCTCCGCCGGCTCGCGGGTGTCGATCAGTTGTACGAGGAGTTGAACGGCCAAGGTGGTCTTTCCCGTTCCGGCGCCGCCGGTGATGACCAGGCGACGGCGGGGCAGCCGGCGGAAGCGGGTGGCCAGCTCGGCGATGTCGTCGGATCGGCCGGTGAAAGACAGCTCACCCTCGGTGATCAGGTGCGGATGGTCCATGAGTTTGGTCCGCTGGGTGAGATGCCAGGGAACCGGAATCGGCGGATCGCCGAGAGACCGCTTCGCTATCTCGGTATTCCAGAAATCGACCACCAGCCCCGCCAGCCGCCCCTTGACCTGTGTGAGGTCCCCGGCGGCCGAAGTCGAGACGCGCGTGATCAGGCGGGTGACGTACCATCCCGCGAAGGCCAGCACCACGGTGACCACGATCCACGGCCTGCTCCACACGCCTGAGTTGAGCACTTGATTGACCGCCACGCTCAGGGCGACCGGAAGAAGGACCCCCGCCGACGATAACGCGGCGGACCGCAGCCCCGTACCCGTCATGTCATCATCTTGGCATTCCGCCGCCTTGAGAAAACCGCAAAGACAAAAATGACTGAATGCGAGAAAAGCGGCGTCCCACTCGATGACCCGCTCTATCATTCTCGCCGTCCGCGTTTTATACGGGGATGACCCTGGGGAGGCGGGGGCCGTCGTACCAGTCGGCCTTGTGCTTGCGTAGCAGCGCCTCGCCGTCGCGTTCCCAGGAGAAACGCGGCTTCTTGAGCAGCTTGCGGAAGACCTCACTCGCCTTGCCGAGGTCCTCCGCGGCGAGTCGTTGCGGTATGCGGGGGCTGACGTCGTCGCCGCGCAGATATCCGCTGACCACTTCGCGATACCGGTCGCGGGCGATGAGCGCGGGGTCGGCGAAGACCTCCTGGAGCAGGTCGAAGTCCGGGTGAAAGCCGAGGCCGGGACGGAGGGGGCACCGATCAGCACCGAGCTCTTGGCTGATCCGGCGGTCAACCGTCCTGAAGGTCAGAGGTCAGGCGCTGCGGCGCTCTTCACAGCGGGTCCCTGCGGATAGTGCTTCAGCGTGACCTCGTCGTGCAGTCGTATGCCCCTGCCGCCGAAACCGGCCAGAGCGCGGGCGATCGGCGTGGGGACATGGTTGATCAGCCATGCTCCCTGGATCAGGCCCCACAGGCTTAGGCGGGTGTCGGGGATGAGCCGTTTGGCGGCGCCGACCGCGTAGGTGCGGCTGCGCCGTACATAGTCGCCGATCTCCCGCTCGTAGGCCGGGAACGCCCGGGTGTGGTCGCCGCGGGCCTCGGCCAGCTCGCCGGCCAGGACGTAGGCGCCCACGACGGCCAGGCTGGTGCTGCCGCCGACCGCGGGGCCCGGGCAGTAGCCGGCGTCGCCGACCAGGCTCACCCGTCCCCGGGACCAGGTTTCCATGCGCAGTTGGGTGATCGAGTCGAAGTAGAACGTCGAGGCGTGGTCCAGCTCCTCGCCGAGCAGGCGGGGCACCTCCCAGCCCAGCCCGGCGAAGTGCCGACGCAGCAGCTCCTTCTGTCGGTCGACATCCCGGTGGTGGTAGTCGAGCTCGGCGGCGGGGCGGAACAGGAAGACCGCGCGGGCGTCGTCCATGTGCGCTCCGCCGTACACGCCCACCATTCTGTTCACGCCCGTGATCCCGTCCATGCGGTCGCGCAGGCCCAGATAGTTGGGTATCGACATGACCGCCAGGTAGGCCCCGATCCAGGTGGAGAAGCGCGACTCCGGACCGAAGGTCAGGCGCCGGACGTTGGAGTGCAGTCCGTCGGCCCCGATCACCAGGTCGAACCTGCGGTCAGGGCCTCGCTCGAAGGTGACGTCGAGGCCGTCGGCGTCCTCGGTCATGGCGGCGATGGAATCGCCGAAGAGGTATTCCACGTCGTGCCGGGTGGCGTCGTAGAGGATCTCCCCCAGGTCGTCCCGCATGATCTCGACGTGCCGGTCGGACACGATGCGTATCAGCTTGCCGACTTCCAGCTCGTGCGGGCGGTCGCTGTTTTCCGAGCGGAACGAGAGCCACTCGGTGCCGGTCTTCCTGGCCTGGACCGGCTTGGTCAGGCCCATCCTGTCGATGATGTCCATCGCCGGTCGGAACAGGTCGACCGCGTGTCCGCCCGCTTTGCGCAGTGCGGGAGCCCGCTCGACCACGGTGACGGTGAAGCCGTGGCTGTTGAGCCAGTAGGCCAGGACGGGGCCGGCGACGCTGGCGCCGGATATGAGGATCCGCATACGCCATCTCCCTACTTAACGGAAGGTAAGTTGGTTATTTAACGATAGGTAAGCATGATTCGAGGCGGGGCGCAAGGTGTTACTTAACGATAGGTAAGCGATACTCTTGGTTCCATGGCGAGGGCTTCGGACACCAAGATGCGCATCCAGGCGGTGGCCCGCGAGCTCTTCCTGGAGCAGGGCGTGCAGAACACCAGCCTGAAGCAGATCTCCGATCGGCTCGGCATCACCAAACCGGCCCTCTACTACCACTTCGAGTCGAGAGACGACCTGGTCAGAAGCATCATCCAGCCGCTCATGGACGAGCTGGAGACATTCGCGACCGAGCGCGAGCCCGGAGACGAGCGGCAGCTGCTCGAAGACTACTTCGAGCTCATCTGGCGGCATCGGGAGGTGTTCATGGTGATCCTGAACACACCTGCCATGTTGGTCGAGCTCGATCTGATGGACAAGATGTGGGCGTGGCGCAAGCGACTGACCACGCTCCTGCTCGGCCCCACTCCCTCCACCGCAGCACAGATCCACGCGACCGTGGCGCTCGGCGGCATATCGGACTGCGTGATGGAACACGCCGCCCTTCCGTTCGACGAGGTCAAGACCGCCGCCGTGGAAGCCGCGCTGACCGTCCTCGCCATCTGAACCGGTGAGGGTCCTGCTGGGGGGCCGAGTCATGCCTTCCGCGCGCACCGCTGAGCCGCCGGTCTCGTTACCGTGCTCAGGCCCGCTTTGCCGACCCTGACCGCGATCGGAGGCCGGCACGACACCGTGGGAGAACTCGTATCGACCGAAGGGCGATGGCGGGGATATCCGCCCGGATGTTCGCCGACGTCAGCCGTGTTCCGAAACGGGGAAAGCCGCTTGCGGGTTCGTCGATTGCCGGTATGCCTCGACCACCTCTGCGGGGAGGCGGCCACGATCACCGATGGAGTATCCCCTGCTCCGGCTGATCGGGCCGCTGCCATCGCTGCCGGGCCTGATCAGCTAGGACCTCACCACCGACCCGGTGCACATGTACGCGGCGGTCATCCGGAACGTGAGCATGTGAGGTCCACGGTTGTTTCCGGGAAGCGCCCGTCATGTACGACGACACACTTCCCGGGGCTTTGCTGTCAGACAGGGTTGTCGTAGTGGCCGTTCTTGATGCCTCCGATGAAGGCGTTCCATTCGGTGCGGCTGAAGATGAGGGTTCCGCCGTCGCGGTCTTTGGTGTCGCGGACGGCGACGTCGTTGCCGACGAAGGCCATCTCGACGCAGCTCGGGCCGCTGCCGCTGAGGCTGCTCTTGCGCCAGCGCGCACCGGACAGATCTGGCTCCTGCATATCTTGATTCCTTCCTCTATCGATCTTCGCGTAGAGATGTGAGGAGTGCTGCCGTATCTGTGGGGCTGAGTGCTATCGCGCGAAGATGCTCACAGATGTGGTTGTACTGCCGGATATCGGCCTCTTTTTCAAAGAACAGATCGCCGGCCATGCTGTCAATGTGAATTACGTCGGAGCCCTCAGCGTCGAACTTCAAGACGATGAAGCTGCCGGGCATTCCGGGGTGGGCTCCGGCGGAGAACGGGATGACCTGGACGGTGATGTGCGGGCGCTGGGCTTGCTGGAGAAGGTGGGTGAGCTGGGCGCGCATGATGGCGTCACTGCCAACGGTTCGGTGGAGGGCGGCCTGGTCGATGATCGCCCAAAGCCGTAGGGGTGCCTCGTGCTCAAGAAGTGCCTGGCGCTGCATTCTGGCGGTGACGAAGCTGTCCACCTCTGCTTCGGCGGCGGTTGGTAGCACGCCTCGGATCACTGCCTGCGCGTAGTCCTCGGTCTGCAGCAGGCCAGGAACGAACAGCGACTCGTAGTTGATGGCCTGCTTGGCCTCGGCCTCCAAGCCGATGTAGGCGCTGTACTTGTCGGGAAGATTTGCTTCGAGGCCATGTAGCCATCCGCGCTGCTTCGCTTCCTTCTGCAGCGCCACCAGATCGGTGCGCTGGCTGCCGGTAACACCGTAGGCGTCGAGCAGGGCGTTGAGCGTCCGGAGTTGCGGCTTGGTCTTGGCCGTTTCGATCCGGTGGAGCGTAGCGAGGTTGACGTCGGTCTTCTCGGTCACCTCGGCCTGGGAGAGTCCGGCTTCCTGGCGAAGGCGACGCAGCTCGGCTGCTAGACGCCGGAGGCGTACCGTCGGCGGCTGACGCTTGGTGCGTGGCAGGGGTGCAACCGCTCCCAACTCCTCTTTCTCCTGCATCTTCAGCACCTTTCTGGACTATGCGGGCAGTGTAAGAACCTGCATTGCATTCACTCATAGTGATGATGCATGCTCTTTCCGTAAGCATTCCAGGTGGGCTCCCCGCTGGAAGGCGAAACGAAGGATTTCCCTAGACGGCTGGGCGGACAATCTTCCCTCTCGGTGCGGCCCACCCCGTACCGGGTGCCCGTCCGGCCTCAGCGGTACGACCGGCGATACAACTGCGACGCTCCCCGGCCGTACTCCCATAGGACCGGCACCGTGCCCTCTCGTCCCCCGTGAGGGAGTGCGGCGTCCCCGGCCGCGCGAACGGTGCCGGTCCTATGTCCGACGTACCAACCAGGAGCGGTGGAAAATGACCGATGTCGCCAGCGGCACGCAGTACCTCAAACTCTCCGTCTTCCCGACCTCGCCCTACTACGCCCGGGTCCACGTCCGGCGCGTACTGGAGAGCTGGCGCCGGGCCGATCTGATCGAGACCGCCCAGCTCGTCGTCTCCGAGTTGGTCTCCAACGCGATCACCGCGCACGCCGCGTGCCCCGAGGCCGCCAAGGCGATCCCGCACGCCGATCCGGACGAGATCTGGATGGACGTCTACCGGATGGGCGAGACCGTCGTCCTCCGCGTCTGGGACGCCAGCCCGCTTACCCCGGTCGTCCGCGATCCCCACCCCGATGACGAGAACGGCCGCGGCCTGCACCTCGTCGAGCTCCTCGCCACCGACTGGGGCTACTACCGCCCCACCCCCGGTGGCAAGATCGTCTGGTGCACTCTGGCGCCTCCACCTCCCGAAGAGCGGGAAGGAACGATCCAACCGCACCGATGAGAGACCGATGAGAGAACGGCCTTCGCTGTTCGTCCTCCTGGCCCAGGGCGAGAGGCTCGCCAGGATCGGAAAGCTCGCCCATGGAGACCTCGCACCCGGTATGCATGAGGTCTCCGCGGCCGACTGTTCCGCTGCCGCGGCGATCCGGCTCTCCTACGTCAACGGGTGATCGACTTGGCCATCACGGCAGACCACATCCGCACTGTCATAGGCGACTACCTCGACGCGTACCCCGAGGACAGGCAGAGCCTCGCCCCGGCCCTGGAGCTGCTGGACGACGGCGCGGACATCACCACCCGCAAGGAGTTCCGCGGTCACGCGACCGCCGCCGTGATCCTCGTCGACCCCGACGGGCGGATCCTGCACATCCGTCACCTCATCCTGGACAGCTGGTTGCTGCCCGGCGGTCACCTGGAGGCATCCGACGCCACCCTCTTGGAGGCGGCCCTGCGCGAGCTCGCCGAGGAGACCGGCATCCCCGTCGCCGCCGTCACCCCGGCCGGGGAGCGTCCCCTCCAGATCGACATCCATTCCATTCCCGCTAACCCGGCCAAGGGTGAGCCGGACCACCGGCACATCGACTTCCGCTTCCTCCTGCACACCACCAATGCGATCGGTCCGCTCCAGGCCGAAGAGGTCACCGCCGCCGCCTGGCACGACCCCGACAGCATCAGCGACCCCATCCTGAGACAACGCGTCACCCGAGCACTTCACTGAGCCCTTCCGTCCGAGTTCTGCTACTGCCTGGAGCGTTTAGATGATTGAGATCGAGTCCGCCTGCTTCACCTGGATCAGGGCTGGTGATCTCGACCAGGCGGTCCGGGCGTTCGGCGGGCAACCCCTGGTGGCCGAATCGGAGACCCTCGACGGCCTGTTCGGCATCGCCCCGGAGGACCTGCCCGACGATGCCACCGGTGTGGCCCTGGTGGCCCGCCATGGGGAGTGGGCCGATCGTCGAGCCGTTCGCGTTCCGGGGGCTGAACGAGGCGTTGCTGGGCGAGATCGTGGCGAAGGGGGAGGCGTTCCAGGTGGCGTGGACCGTCAACATGGCCACCTTCGTCAGCTACGTCCGTGACGGCGAGGTCGTCGCGTCGTTCGACGCCCTGGATCTCGACGGCGCCTCTGGCCAGGAGTGGCTCGACGGCCTGCCGGTGAGTGAGGCCGACTGGAGAGCCACCGCGTTCGCCGTGGCCGAGCACCTGTCAGGGGTCGTCATCGATGACGACTGGACGGCCCGGTCCCACGCCCTGCACTGGTTGCGTCCGATGACCGTCGCCGCGCGCCCGGCCCTCCGCGTCGACGGACGTATGCGGGCCATCGCGGCCGTCGACCCTCGCGTCGCCCGCATCATCGCCGACCCCACGCCCGACCGGGTGCCGGAGGTCACCGCCATCGCGGCCGGTATGGCCGTGGCCACGGCGGGCATCGACGGCCCATTGGTCGAGGAGGCGCTGGCCCTGATCGCGGCCGGCGAGTGTTCCGCCGAACTGGCCGAGCGGCTGGGCGACTTCCGGATGGAGTTCGCGCGACGGGCGTCGGAGGCGTTTCTGGCCTCGCCTGACAGTGCCCGGCAGCGGCACTCATCACCGGGCCATGACACCGACTACGGCCGATGGATGCTGAAGGGGGCCGCCGCCGAGGCACTGAGGGCAGCGGTGAATCCGGACACGGATCCGTTCCGGCGGGCCATGCAGGTCGTCAACTACTCCGGCGGCACCTACTTCAGTGAGGAGAACGGGGACCTCGACCGCCACTACGCGCTCGGAGAGGTCGTCACCTTCTTCAACCCCTGAACAACTGCGAGCGGGGGACGGTGAACACCATCAGGTTTATCGCCGGTACCGTTCCCCAAAAGGAGTCCGTCGATGAAGCGTCCTATCGCTGCTCTGGCTCTCGTTTCGGCTCTTGCCCTAAGCGGGTGCGCAGGCGATGAGACCTTCGGCAACCTCGCTACAGGCCAGATCACGCAGGGGAATCACAAAGCACTCGACGTCTCGATTCTCCGGGTCGCGGCATCGGACTTTCAGCCCCTGTCCTCACCGGAGGCGCTGGCAAAGGTCCAGCCGATCGTCGCCGCAGGCGTGGTCGACGGCTGGCAGGAAGGTCCGGCTCTGGCCACCTATCCCAATGGGCCACTCGAACATCGTGTCATTCTCAGGATCAAGGTCACCCACCCCTTGAAAGGTATCGACACGGAGGGATCAAACAGTAATTCAATGATCTATGTGGATTTGTTTCGAGGCGCCGTGGTCCGAGACGACTCCAAGAAACCTGAGGAGTGGCTACCCAAAAGATCTTTGGAGGACTTCGAAATTTCCATCCCCGCCGGCACCAAGGCCATGGTTTTCGCAGCCGATCACCTTCCTTACGAAGGTGCTGTCATAAAGCCTGGAGTCGCATTCTCCGATGAGGCCGTGCTTACCAGCCCACCGCCTCAGGGGCTCGTGTTCGAAGACCAGACACTTGTCCAGCGGAAAAGTGCAGGCGGCCGGGCCCTCGTGGGCGGAATCGAACCGCTGGACGTCGCGGGCACCGGCTCAGGATGGGCGGAGCCCAAAAATATGGACGACCTGATCTCGCGACTCAAAGGCAATGGTTTTTTCGATTGAACTCAACGCGCCACAGCTTGTCCGTCAAGCCGGACAGGCGAACAGCCCTTCTCTGTCGATCCTGACCTGACAAGCCGCCATGGAGATCGACAATCTCGATCTCCATGGCGGTTTCGGTAAATCCTTTTCACCTTGAATGGCATCGGCTTCGATGGTGGCGAGTGACGAACTTGCCGGAACAGCGCCCATTTACCGAACCGGTTCGTTCTGTTGGATCGAGGTCAGTCGTCCCACCACTTGCTTCCGCCGGGCCCGGTCTTGTTGCCGTTGGTCGCGCACTGGGTGATGCCGTCGACATTGACGCACACGCGCATCCACTTCCCCTTGTGGTAGGAGAAGTAGGTCCGGTCGCGGTAGTACGGACCGCACTGGGTCCAGCTCTGTCCCTGGTTCTCGGAGACGTCTATCCACACCTTGTCGCCCGACTTGTAGCCGGAGGCGATGTTGCCCTGGCTGTAGTCGAAGGTCGGTTCCGTGCGCAGCTGGAACACGCGGCCACGGAACGAGGTGAGGCCGTTGTTCTGCGAGGGAGTACCCGCCCCCTTGTGGGTGATCAGGGGATCCACGGTGAAGGTGGTGGAGCCGCACGACACGGCGGCCTGAGCGGCCTGGATACCGGCGAACGGCGCCACGGTCGCGGCCAGCAGCAAACTGCCGGCGATTGCCAGACGACGGGATGGTTTCATCTCTTCCTTCTCTCCTGCGTTTCCAATGACGGGTGAATCGATTCGGCGTGCTACCTGTCTGGTCGGGAGGCGGTTACTCGATCAAATGATCGAACGCTGGCGGGGATCCGGGAACCTGGAAGCTTCCAGGGGTGACGAGAACATGTGGAGATCAGGCAGGTGGTGCTATCGCCGAGGATGGCCGGCATCGCCCATTCCGTGACCGGGGCCGGTTCATTTGGACGTACTGATGGCGAGACGGGCCCCGCGCTGGCGGAAACAAGGAAGAAAGGGATATGTCGGTGCTAACGGGATTAAATCTCCATGGTTAGCCCAATTAACGGCAGGCCGGTCTCGACGAAGAAGCCGGTGATGAGATCGGGCTGGTATTGCATGCGTTTCGATAGGTGCGCCGGTGAATGGAGCAGTTCAAGGGAAATGTCAAAGTTACTGGCTGGTTAGCTTTACTCTGCATGCCATGCCAAAAAACAGGCGAAAAAAGCGGCGCGCCAACCGGCCCTCTAACAGTCAGGAACCGCCCTCCACTACTCTGGAATCCGAGCAGGAGGCGGCACGCGGCTGGCGGAGCCGCCTGACCGCAGTGCGAGTAGGGATCGCCACAATTCTGATCGCCGTGCTGGGGAGTGCCGGCTATGGACTTATCACCTGGCTCGGACCGGATGTGGTCGACAGCCCAAAGATCAAGGACACAATCCGTGCAGCCGCCAAGGATCCCGATGACATCACACATACCGTTCGTTACGAGGATCCCGGGTATCAGGTGGCACTGCCCACAGGCGTCGCGATGCCCGGCCGAGTTCGTACGTGCTTGAAGAACTGGACTTACGAATCTCTGTCTGACGAGACACTGCAACCCGGCCACTGCCGCTTCGACCGCATAGTGTCGCAACTACGCACAATGGGTGCAGCCACCCCGAACGCGTTGAACCTGGTGATCACTCTGGAGGGGCATCGTTCCCAGAGGATCAAGATCGATGATGTTCGCCCGGTCAATATCCAGCGACGTCCGCCATATGCCGGCGCCTTCCTCGATATCGGCCCGGAAGGGCCGGGAGAAACCATCAAGATGTTCCTTGACCTCGATGAACTCAATCCTCGCGCTCGCACCGTGACAGGGGAGGAAGGCGGCTACGAGCCGGGCGGACTGTGGTTCCAGGACAACACCCTGTTCCTTGAGGACGGCAAGGAGGAGGCGCTGAACATCAAGGCTGGAACCAGCCGCGACGCCGTTACCTTTGATATCCAGATCGGCTACCGGATCGGCACAGAGCACAAGCAACTCGTCATCAACGACAGTGGCCGTCAGTTCGCGCTCACTCCGATCAACTGCGTTGCCGACGGTCGCGCCTCATACGGTGAGGTCTGGAGCATCCAGAACTTCCGGAGCATCGATCCGGTCAAGCGGCCTGAGCGCTGGCGCACTTTTGAATGCTGAGTTGCGCTGTTCGAAGCGTGCGCCTGAGAAGCTCCGAGTGGCTGCCCGATCCATAACTGAGGTTCCCCCGCACACGCGATGATGGCCGCCGAGTCACAGTCGTCCTCCGTCCGCGTAGGACCGCCGGACCCGGTGGCCGTCATGGGTACGCCAGGAAACCCACGCTTCCATCACGTCAAGCTCCAACGACTTCCGCCGGGCAACGGTGGTCACCTCGGCCTCAGTGACATTGGCCGAGGCCGTAGCGCTGTGCAAACTGCCATCACTCAGGCGCCAGCCCAGCACATACCCCACAGTGGAGGCGCGCTCCTGCTCGCGTCGGGCTTTTCTCCTGCGCTCCACCAGGGTCAGAGTCAGCAGCCCTATGCCGGTGCCTACCGCCCCGCCCCAGCTGGTCACGTTGATGGCGAACGGTACGAGCATCACGGCGCCTCCCGAGGGGTGAGTCTGCACAAGGAAAAACGGTTCCGCTTCCGCAATGGTGCCCGTCACCACCCTGATCGGCCACCTCGCAAAGCGAGCAATCAGCAGCCCGGAATCGCAAGCCTGACCCGCGATGATGCCGCTCGTCGCGGGTCAAAAGCGAGCCCCGAAGTGGTTCCAGTACGCCCGTTCGGCACTGACCGCACCCTTCGATCGTTCACCGAGAAAGGACGGAGGACCCCGCATGACCGAGCGATCCAAGTACCTCGTATGCGGCACCATACCGGCGGTCGCAGCGGGGGCCGCCTATACGATGCTCCAGAACGGATCGACTCGGCTATATCTGTACATCTCACTTGTTGTATGCACGGTCGCCGCGGTGGGTTTTTTCATTGGCGCGATCGTGGCCTTTGTGACCGGCGACGATCGGTAGGGGCGGTCGTGCGGGACTGCGCTGAGTTCTGATGGCCTGCATGGTCTTCGGCCGTTCCGGGCCGCGCTCCCAAGTCGCCGCCGTCCCAGGCGGCAGATCCGGGCGCGGTGGATTCCAGGCGCAGACGACCTTCCGTAGCCGTGTCCGGCGTGTTCATCCAACGGTCGTCTGACGAACGTCTGCGGGAGCACGCGTCCGACACCGCCGCTGGTACACCGACGCCGAGCTCGCCGTCCAGCTCCTGGCCACCAGCTCGGCGACCACCTTGTCCCGGGTGGCTGCCGCACAGATCCAGTGACCAAGCCTTACCGACCACAGCCGATGTCCCCGTCAGCGTTTTGAAAACCAGTTGGAAACTGGTCGCCGATCAAGGCGCCGATCAGAACGTGGCCGGCCCCAGGTGGTCCGTCCACTCGCGGTGGAGAGCGTCCTTGACGTCGTCGGGGGCGTCACCATGCAGGCCAGGGGCGGCGTGGACGCGGCGGCGCGCGGTGTCGTGCTCGGCGGGGGTGGCGACTCGGGCCCACAGCGGACCGCGCCAGCCGCACTCGCACACCGCACACCAGCCGACCGCGTCCCGGCCGTCCAGCAGACCGGCCGGTTCGGCCTCGCCTTCCGGACCCCAGCGCACCACCACGGCACCGCCGGTCTCCGAGCCCACCGAGACCCTGCTGTCTGAAAACTCGGCAGCGGCCCATCCCTCGTGTGCGCAGTCGTCGGTTTCCCAGATCATGTCCGCCTCCCGAGCAAGTATCAGGTGTTTCAAAGCGTCAGGAGCAGGGCCTTGAGCGGCAACGGAGTGATTCAGTGTTAGTGAGCCAGCCGCTCCTGGCCGCTTCAAGGCCCGAGCCGTATTGCGCGCCTTTCGCCGATGTCCGGCCCGCTCCATGCCGCCTCCGCGCAGCGGAGGCGGGCTGCTTCGGCCGGTGTGGCGTCGCGGACCTCGTAACCGTTCTGCCCGTCGTGCCCCAGGATCGTCACGATACCGGTGACCAGTACCTTTCCGCTCATGATGTCGTGGCAGGCGACGCGTCGGTCAACACCGAAGGTTTCGTGGGCAGGCCGATCGGCGTAGTCCCAGCGCCAGCCCCGGTAGGTTCCACCCGGCTGCGGCTCGTACGCCTGGACGTCGGCGGTGAAGGTGACGTCGTCCGGGTTCAGGACCTCGGCGGTGTGTAGGCGCGCGGCAAGGTCTCGGGCCTGCTCCTCACGCTGCTCGGGAGCCCACTGTTCGACCGTTTCCGGCAGGTGGTGCCAGTGGCCGGCGATCTGCGGGTATTTGCTGACGAGCTCGGTCAGCCAGTGCGGCCATCCCTCGCGTTCGGCGATGGCGGGCACCTCCCGCTCCGCCATCGCCGCCTGCCACCGGTCGAAGGGCATGTCCGGCGCCAGCCCTTGGGCCGTCAGGAAGTCGGCCATGGTCATTCCTTGGCGGACGAGGTGCTTGTTCAAGGCCGCCTGCCGATGGCCGATCCGCGCCGCGGGCCAGTGCTCGGCCGTAGAGACCGGCACTTCGACCGGGCGCGCCTGCCTGCCGTCCGCCCTGTCGGGACGTGCGTGCCGGGCCGGGTCGAAGACGTCTCGAATCGGCCAGAACCTGATCAGCCACCGCTCGGGCGTGCGCTCCTCCCACTCCCGTTCGAACTGTTCCTCAGAGATGAACTCCGGCGGATCCCCGCCCTTTTGAGTGTGCGCGGTGACGCCGTACAGGAAGTGCGGTGGGCCGATGATCAGTTGTCGGCTCGCCTCCTCGGCCAACGACCCCACGGTGACGAACCCGGTGCCGCCCTCGATGGTGGTGTCCTGGACCAGGAACCACGGAGCCCCGGGATCAGAAGGCCGCCCATCCCACGCCTCCAGCCGGATGTCCGCGAGGTGATTCTCGCCGTCGGGGCTTTCCAGCAGAAGATCACCATCGCTGCGTTCGAAGAAGACCCCCAGTTCCCCGAACTGCACCCACACCTCGTCATCGCAACCGCGTAGCAGCCACGCCATCGGACCCGCCTTCCCGCCGCCGCCCATTGATCAACGGGATCGGAGCGTAGAGGACGGCGGCGACAGAACGCAGACGGCCGGGCGTGGGGCCGGGAGAAGGAACCCCACCAGCCCGATGGCCAAGCATCGGCACCGAGACGGCGATGGCCAAGGCCGTCGCCCTGGATCGACGACTGCCGCCCGGCGGTCACCTGGAGGACTCCGAGACCACCCTGCTGGAGGCGGCCCTGCGCGAACTCGCCGAGGCGATCCGCTTCCTCGATGTCCGGCCGCAGACCTTTGGCAATACTTTGCTCTTGCGCTAAGTATTGGGGGCGGACAATACTTAGCCGCATGGCACAGTATTCGGCCGAGCTCGACGGCGTGTTCGTCGCTCTCG
>NZ_JBIAYX010000030.1:0-101927 GCF_042898365.1 Streptosporangium sp. NPDC000509
ACCCCCCCCCAACGCACGGCCCCCCCCGGGGGGGGATGTGGTTCCGCCAAACCCCCCCCTGGGGCCCCCCCGGGACGGGGGGTGTTACGGGGTTTTGGGGGGGGGCGTTGTGGTTTTTTTTGCCCCGGGCCGTAGGGGGGGGTGCACGACGGGCAAACCCCCGCCACCGTACGGCCTTCGCGGTCCTGAAGGCTCGGACCTCGGGCGACGGGATCCCGCGCGGCGGTGAGTCGTCGGTGATCCTGCGATGATCCTGCGGGCCGGCGGAATCCGCGTGGCCGCGGGATCGGTGGGATCCGTACGGTCGCGGATCGATGACCGGCGGGATCCGCCGGGCCGGCGCGGGTCAGGAGCGGCGGTGGCCCGGCCGACGGGAGCGCAGGCCCGGTGAAACCCCGGCTCCGGCACGGATACCGGTGACAGCCTGGTTGAACGGCCCGGTCGAGTGGAAGTCCGGTCAGACATCCCATCAGTGATCAAGGCCCTGACCTCGGGACTCGAACATCGGTCCAGCGGATGAAGGTGCTCACTCACCGGCGGCTACCAGGCACCGATTCTGCCCAATCAGCTGACCCGGTGACTTCCATCAGCGGAAGAGAATGTCCCAGTGGTCCGCCTCGCGGGCGAAGAGGGGCCCCGAGGTCGCCGACTGGCCGTACAGGCGGGCTCCGTCACCTCGCACGCCCTGTAGTGGGTAGTTCTTCGTGATGTAGCGGTTGATGCATGCGTTGGGCTTTATGTCGAGCTTGTAGCCCTCGTAGTGGCTGTAGGGGCCGGGGGCGTGGCCCACCTCGGTGCCACCGGTGACGACGAGGGGGCAACCGCTGCGGCGCTTCAGTTCGATGGCGCTGGAGACGGTCGCGGATCGTACGGCCTCCAGCGAGGTGCAGTGCGGTCCGTTGCGGTTCGCGCACTTACCCGAGGAGAACCAGGTCAGGCCCGCTTCTCGCAGGAGCCGCTTGGCGTCCGTCTGCTGGAGCCGTATGGGATGCTGGGCCTTTTGCGCCTGTTGCCGCTGGGCGGGCCTCGCCTCGGACGGCTTTTCGAGGACGGCGGAGACCTGCTCCTCAGCAGCGGCCGCGACCGGTGCCCGCGCGTTTTCTTCGGCCTCCACCGCGGTCTTTCCTCCGCTCCGGAGGGTGGCTTCCTCGGTGCGGGGGGGCGTCTGTCTCTCGGCCGCGCCTGTCAGGGCGGCGGTGCGTGTTCGTGCGGTGGTTCCGGAGGGCCGGGGCGGTGCGTCCGCGGGAGCGGCCTCCTCGGGCCAGAGGGGGGCCGTGGGCTCCCGGCCGTGCTGAACGGCGATCGAATGACACAGTTCCCGGAGGTAGCGCCGGGAGGTTTCCAGGGTGGCGATGTCGTACACTCCGATGATCGTGGACCGGCGTACCTCCGCCGGGCCGGCCGCGACGGGCCGGCTCACGATCGCCGCGTCGGCCGACGCGTTCCCGCTCTCCGCGGTCGCGCTGTGGTGCGGGGCCGATGCGATGAAAGACAGCTGCAGAGCGAGCAGTGCTCCGGTGGTGAACCGGGCAGCCCGCTGCCTACAGGGACATGTCCCCATTTATGTATCCCTTGTCGCGGGAGCCCTTCCGCCAAAAGGATCAATCCCACCCCCGAACCCGGATGATCCCTCACGAAGAGTGATTTTTGCCCGGTAGTGGGAATGATCGGGCAGCTCGATGACCTGCTGAGACGGCGTTTTCGGCGATAAGTGACATATCCGTATTTGTCGTGCATGGCGCCACTATCACGTCCTTGGCGGGGAGCGCGCCGGACGGGGGCGGGGTGGCGCGACGGCGAGAGTGACGGAGCAATCACGGATATGAGTGGCGGGGGCAATGTGGCGCGCCTAAGGTCGTTCCCTGGGCTCATCCCCGGCGGTGCGGGACGGATGATCTAGGGTTCGTCCAGTGGAGAAAGACCGGATGAGCACGTTCTCCCAGCTCCAATCGATAGGTGACGAGCGCCCTATGACCGAGCCGACCCCGAGAACCCGTGGATCGGACAGGACCCGTGAGGTCATCGTGGAGACGGCCCTGCGGCTTTTTCGCGAACGTGGATACGAGGCGACCACCATGCGGGCCATCGCCGCCGAGGCCGGGGTCTCGGTGGGCAACGCCTACTACTACTTCGCCTCGAAGGAGATCCTGGTCCAGGCGTACTACGACCGGGCCCAGGCCGAGCACGAGGCCGCGTGCGAGAAACTGCTGGCCGCCGAGCACCGGTTCGCCGCGCGGCTGGCGGGGGTGTTGCGGGAGTGGGTACGGGTGTCCGAGCCGTACCACGAGTTCGCGGTGAAGTTCTTCAAGCACGCGGCCGAGCCGAACAACCCGCTCAACCCGTTCAGCGCCGAGTCCTCACCCTCCCGGGACGCGTCGATCGCGATCTATCGGCGGGTCGTGGAAGGGTCCTCCGACCGGATGGACAGCGAGCTGCGGGCCGAGCTTCCCGAGCTGCTCTGGCTGATGTCGATGGGCGTCGTCCTGTTCTGGGTGCACGACGAGTCGGAGGGGTGCCGACGGACACACCGGCTCATCGAGCTCACCGTCCCGCTGGTGGACCGCCTGGTGGGGCTCTCGCACCTGCCCGGACTGCGCGGGGTCGCCCGTGACTTCATCGCGGGGGTTCACGAACTTCGCGAATGAATCCCACGAAACTCCCTGAGGCTCCCTGGGACTTCACGAAACCGCGTTGAACTCCATAGAAACTCCACGGAACTCCACGGAACTCCATGGAACTCCATGAACAACGGTATCGATCTGATTACTCTGAGTAGCTTATTCGATGACTGCTTCAAGGGAGTCTCATGGGCTGGGTAGCCGTGCTGGTGGTGGTGTCCGTCGCGATCGCGCTGATCGCGTTCCGGGTCCTCAGGAGAAAGGGGTACGACGACGGCGAGCACGGCGCGTCGTCCGTCGACTTCTCCGCCAACCTCGCCCTCGCCGTCTACCTGCTGGTGCTGGCCTACGCCGCGGTCCTGTGCCGGGACGCGCTCTCGGTGTCGGAGGCCGACGTCCAGGCCGAGGCCGAGAGCCTCACCGAGATGTACTGGTCGGTGGCGCCCATCCCCGAGGCGGCCCCCGTCCGCTCCCAGATCCGGCAGTACACCGCGCAGAGCATCGCCCTCGACTGGCCGCTCATGGCCGACAGCGAGATGTCCCCGATCCCCGGGCAGACCCTCGCGGACATGCGGGCCACGGTGCTCAGGCTCCGCCCGATCGGCGACGAGAGCAAGAACCTCCAGCAGGACACGCTCGACCGGATCTCCGAGGTCTCCCACGCCCGCGTGATACGAGGTGACGACGCGAGTGCCAGTCTGGAGAGCATCTTCGTGATCTCGATGATCCTCTCCGGCCTCCTGGTGATCGCGCTGCCCTGGACCCTCGGGGTGCGGCCCACGGCCTCGTCGATCATCGCCGACCTGGTCCGGGTGGCCGTGGTCGTCATCGGCGTGTGCTTCATCATCCTGATCAGCCACCCGTTCAGCGGGCTCGGTGCCGTCGACCCCGACGCGTTCAAAAGCGCGCAGCGACAGTACGACCAGATCGACGGCCACTTCCCCGCGCAGCCGTAGCCCTTCTTTCCCGTCACCGGTCCGGCCGTGGGCCGTTGCCCGGTGCGAACGTGTCCGGTCCGGTCGCTGCTCGGCGCGGATCCGGCCTGGCGCGGATGCGGCGCTGACGACGGCGTGGAAGCCCGCCGGTGGATCTCTCGCCGGCGGGCTTCACGTACGTGCGGGCCCGCCTCGGGCGGGCGCCGGGGACACCGCGTGGATCTCCCACGCGGGCTTCACCGTGAGGGCGGTCCCTGCCTCGGGTAGGCGTCGGGGGTACCGTGTGGATCTCCCACGGTGGGCTGCATCGCCTGCGGGTCCGGCCACCGGCCGGGCTATCCGCGCCCCCTGCGGTTGAGCGCGGTGACCGCGCTGACCGAGATCACCCCGGTGGACATCACCAGGAGGACCAGCTTCCTGTCGGTCCCCTTGCGCCGCTCGGTGTAGCGATCGAGCACCAGTCGTTGCCGCAGGAGGGGAGGCGCACCGGAGGGCGTCGCCCTGAGCCGAGGGATGCGACTCGGCGTCGGTGTGACGACCGTCTCGGGGGCGGAAACGGGGAGAGGCCGGGGCCTTGGGGGTGGGGAGGGCTCGGAGATGGGTGAAGAGGACGCGGTGGGGGTCGGCCGCTCCGGCGTGGGCTCCGGTGTGGGCACTGGCGTCGGCTCGGGTTTCGGTTCGGGCTCCGGCTCGGGCGCTGGTTTCGGCTCCGGCTCGGGTTTCGGCTTGGCCGGTATGTCCGCCGGGTGATCCGGCTTCGGCTCCCACCAGTGCCACCAGTGCCACCAGGGGGGTTCCCTGACGTCGAGCCTCGGCGGTGGCGCGGTCGGATAGTCCGGTTCGGGCTTCGGCGCGGGGTGCGGAGCGGTCGAGCGCCCGGTTTCCGGCTGCGGTCGACGGCCAGGGCCGGGTGGAAGGCCGGACGGAGGGAGAGGCGAGGAGGACGGGCCTGGCTCGGGGAGCGGAGATCGGCCGGAGGTCGGGCTCAGGGCCGCGTGCGACATCCGGAGATGCGGGGCGTCTCGCGGGACGGGCGATCCCGTCCCGTCTTTCGCCCAACTGGGGTGCGTTCCGATCAGAACGGGAATCGTCATGCAGCTCATGAGGGCCGCCACACTGAGCAGGCCCCGTCGCCGGCTCATCCGCCGATGTTTCGTCACCCAAGGTTTCTAACATCATACGGAAAGTGATGGGGGGTTAAATGGCCGGTCGGTGTGGATCATTCTTTTGGTCACATACCGTCTGGTTGGTACGGTCGAGGCCATTGACGGCACCCGGATCGGGCCGGATTCTCCCTCGGAATATCGTTTCGAGGAAGGGTTCCCGGCTGCGATCGCAGAACACGGAGGCGGCACGATGACCACAGGCCCACGCTGGGGTATGACGATTCCCTTCTACGACCGTTCGCTCGCCGCCTCCAAGGACCTGATCGCCGAGCTTCCCGGACTCGGCTACACCGACGCCTGGTCCGCCGAGGTCAACGGTGTCGACGGCTTCGTACCCCTCGCGATGGCCTCGGAGTGGGCCCCGGGGATGCGGCTCGGCAGCGCGATCGTCCCGGTCTCCACCCGGGGGCCCGGCCTGCTCGCCATGTCCGCCGCCACGCTCGCCGACCTCGCCCCCGAACGCTTCGTCCTGGGCATCGGGGCCTCCTCGCCGGCCATCGTGGAACGCTGGAACGCCGGGGAGTTCGTCAAGCCGTTCGCCAGGACCAGAGACACCCTGCGCTTCCTGCGTGGAGCCCTCGCGGGCGAGAAGATCAGCGAGCGGTACGAGACGTTCGAGGTCAAGGGCTTCAAGCTGGAGCGCGCCCCCAAGATTCCGCCGAAGATCGTGCTCGCCGCGCTCCGCCCCCGCATGCTGCGTCTGGCCGCCGAGGAGGCCGACGGCGCGATCACCAACTGGCTCTCGCCCGAGGACGTGCGGAAGGTGCGGGCCGAGGTCGGCCCGGAGACCGAGCTGATCGCCCGGCTGTTCGTGTGCGTCGGTGAGGACGCGGAGAAGGCGCGCGAGCTCGGGCGCTGGATGCTCGCGAGCTATTTGACCGTCCCGGTCTACGCCGCCTTCCACGACTGGCTGGGGCGCGGCGAGGTGTTGCGGCCGATGCACGAGGCATGGGCGGCCGGAGACCGGCAGGCGGCGCTCAAGGCCATCCCCGACGAGGTCGTGGACGATCTCATCGTGCACGGCGACGCGGCCACGTGCCGGAGCCGGATCCGGGAGTATGTGCGCAACGGCCTGGACACCCCGATCCTCGCCCCCATTCCCGGGGGCGGGGTCCCGATCGCCCAGGCCGTACGAGATCTGGCCCCCGTCGAGGAGTGACCCTTTGTACGACCTGTTGAAGCTCGACGCCCTCGGGCAGGCGCAAGCCGTGCGGAAAGGGGAGATCTCCCCGAGGGAGCTCGCCGAGGCGGCGATCGCGCGGATCGAGGCGTGCGACGGCGCGATCAACGCCGTCGTCCACCGCAGGTTCGAACGGGCACTGGCCGAGGTGGGCGAGGTCGATCCCGAGGCCCCCTTCGCGGGCGTGCCGACGCTGCTGAAGGACCTGGGCTGGAGCATGGCCGGGGAGCCGTACCGCGCGGGATCGCGCACCCTCGACGGGATCTTCGCCGAGCGCGAGGGGTACGCGGTGACCAGGCTGCGCCAGGCGGGGTTCACGATCCTGGGACGGACCAACACCTCAGAGTTCGGCACCGCGATCACCACCGAGCCGGTGGCGTTCGGCCCCACCCGCAATCCGTACGACCTTCGTTACAGCAGCGGAGGATCGAGCGGCGGGTCCGCCGCGGCGGTGGCGTCGGGCATGGTCGCGGTCGCCACGGCGAGCGACGGCGGCGGGTCGATCCGGATCCCGGCGAGCATGTGCGGGCTGGTCGGGTTGAAACCCGGCAGGGGCAGGGTGAGCTCCGGCCCGTCCGCGGGTGAGCCCTGGGCCGGTTTCTCGTCCGCGGGCCTGCTCTGCCGTACGGTGCGGGACAGCGCGGCGACCCTCGACGTGATCGCCGGGACGATGCCGGGCGACCCGTACGGCGCGCCCGCCTGGAGACGTCCGCTCGCCGAGGAGGTCGGGGCGGATCCCGGGCGGCTGCGGATCGGTTTCCTCACCGAGCACCCGGACGGGGACGTCCCTTCGGAGCCGGACCTGGTGGCCGCGGTCACCGAGGCCGCCGGGTTGCTGGAGGCGCTGGGTCACGACGTCGAGCCGGGAGGACCCTCCGCGCTCGCCGAGGAAGGCTTCGCCACGCACTTCGGCACGATCGTCGCCGCCCACGTGGCCGCCGATCTGGAGGACATCGGGCGCTGGCGCGGCAGGCCCGTCGAGTTCGACGAACTGGAGGAGCGCAACCGGATCCTGGGGGCGGCGGGCAGGAAGCTCGACGCGGTCGGCTACGTGACCTCGCGCGACTGGATCGACGGGTTCAGGCGGCGGATGGCCGCCTGGTGGGAGTCGCACGACCTGCTGCTCATGCCCTCCCTGGGAGTGGCGCCCTTCCGCCTCGGCCGGCTGCCCGCCGACGACGTCAGCACCTCGCGGGGCCGCACCAACCGCGCGGTGTCGTTCACCTCGCCCGTCAACGCCACCGGGCAGCCCGCGATCTCCCTGCCGCTGCACCGCACGGCGGACGGCCTGCCGGTGGGGGTACAACTGGTCGCCGCCGCGGGGCGGGAGGACCTGCTCGTCCGGGTGGCCGCCCAGATCGAGGAGGAACGGCCCTTCCTGCACACGGCGATGCGCTGACCGTCCTGCCCGCCGTCCGGGAACCCAAAGGTGTCCGGGAAGCCAAGAGTGTCCGGGAACCCAAGGGGAAAATCACACGTTATATCGTGAGGCGGCGGGGTAGTACGCAGCCAGACGAACGTGGTTCCGAGGAGGATTCCATGGCGAAGGTGGCACGCGCGGCGCAGACGTGGCGGGCGTACAGAGAGGTGACGAAGCCGGGTTCGCCCGGTCTCGGCACCCGTCTCCGCGCCCTCCCCAGGATGATCGGCGCGGTCATGAACGGGCGGTATCCCGGCATGACCAAGGGCAAGCTGGCCATGATGGGTCTCGGCGTTCTCTACATCATCTCGCCGGTCGACCTCGTCCCCGACTTCCTGGTCCTCGTCGGGGTGGCCGACGACTTCGGCGTCTTCCTGTGGCTGATGGGCTCCCTGCTCGGTGAGGGCGGGCGCTACGTCGACTGGGAGCGCGAGGGGATCGCACGCGAGGGGATCAGATCTGTTCCATCCTGAGCCAGGCACGTGAGGGCAGCGGGTGGCCGAACAGGCGGGCGGCGTTGCCGTAGGCCACCCGGGCGATGTCGGCGGGCGGCAGGCTGCCCAGGTTCGTCGCGATGGCCTGCTGGGTGTCGGGCCAGGTGGAGTCGGAGTGCGGGTAGCCGCTCTCCAGCAGCACGTGCTCCAGCCCGACGGCGAGCCGAACCCCCGACAGGGCGTGGTCGTTGAGCGTGCCGAAGAAGAAGTTTCTCCGCAGCACCTCGCTGGGCTTCAGGCCGCCCTCCCAGGAGGCCTCCCCCGCCACGGGGTGGTCGAGCGCGTAGTCGGCCCGTTCGGCCAGCATCGGCAGCCAGCCCACGCCGCCCTCCACGATCAGGATCCGCAACGCGGGGAAGCGCAGCGGGACGCCCGACCAGAGCCAGTCGGCGCAGGCGAACATGGCGCTCGCGGGCATCAGGGTGGTGATCGCCTCGATCGGCGTGTCCGGAGAGGGGACCGGAGCCCAGGAACCGGCACCGGCGTGCAGGCAGACGACGGTGCCCGTCTCCTCGCACGCCTGGAAGAACGGGTCCCAGTGGTCGCTGTGGATGGACGGCAGGCGCAGCCGGGTGGGGAACTCGGGGAAGAGCACCGCCTTGAAACCGCGCGCGGCGTTGTCGCGGATCTCCTTGGCGGCCACCTCGGGGTCGGTCAGCCAGGGCAGCTGCAGGGCGATGATCCGTTCCGGGTAGGTGCCGGCCCAGACCTCCACGTGCCAGTCGTTCCACGCGCGCAGGACCGACAGGCCCAGCTCCTGGTCGCGGGTCTTGGCGAAGACCATGCCGGACTGCCCTGCCAGCATGCCGGGGAAGCACAGCGCGGCCCAGACACCGGCACGGTCCATGTCCTCGATCCGGGCCTCGACGTCGTGGCAGCCGGGACGCATGTGCTCGAACCGCACAGGATCGAGCGTCCACTGCTCGCGGGGCAGGCCGGCGCCCACGTCGAGCCCGGCGCAGGGGTAGGTGGCCCCGCCGTAACGCCAGACCTGGTGACCGGAGTCGGTCTCGACCACCTTGGGCGCCAGGTCGGCGTATTTCTCCGGCAGCCGGTCGTCGAACATGTCGGGCGGCTCGATCAGGTGGTCGTCGGCTGAAATGATCACATAGTCCCGCCGCCTTGGCTCGGGATCGGGGAGCAGCGGCGTAGTCACACGGTCAACCGTATTCCGCTGGAATAACACTCATCAAGCCGCAAGGTCTCCGCTTGGTATCTCTGTCTCTCGTGACGTCTTCTGCGATGTCCCCATCACGCCTTTTATGACGCTCCGTAACTGCCTTCCGCGACACTCGCCGAGACCGTTTTCACGGTGCCTCCCGACCGTCCCGCGCGGGGCCTCCCCAGTCGGCCCGCGCGGCCACCTCCCGCGGTGTCCTGTGTCGCGGCCCGGGACCACCCGAGGGGGGTGGAGGGCGGCCCCGGGACGGGCCCGCCGGAAGGGTGCCGCCCGTGGCGGGCCCGGGGGTGCGCCTACCCAGGGATCGCCCCAGTATCAGGATTTTTTATAAGTTGATACTTGAGGGAAAAGATGCTCTTTTTGTCCATATCCAAGGTTCGTGGGCGAGAACCCCGCACGTCCCCGGCGCATGGCGGGAGTCGTACACCCGCGCGAGCCCGACCCGCCGTTTAGTCTATGCAGCGGCGGGCCTCGCCTGATGGGGGCCGATGGGGGCGGGGATGCGAGTGGTGATTCCGGCACGGGACGACATCCCGTACGTCGCGCGGGTGGCGCTGCTGTTCGTGCTCGCGCTCTCCACGGTGATCGTCCACATCAACCAGGCCCCTCCCCTGCGACCCGCGGTCGAACTCCTGGCGGACCTGCGGGCGGGCGAGGTGACGAAGATCGTCTACGACGGCAACTGGCCCGCCTACGGCACGCTGACCTGGTCGCACGGGCCGCTCTCCTGGAGTCAGGCCCGTTTCGACCAGCCGGACGACGTCTGGGATCCCCAGACCACCCGCCTCGTCCCCGAGGCCCTGGAACGCCGCCAGGAGGCTTTCATGGCCCAGGTGCGCGCCGTCGCCGATCCCTCGGTGGAGATCGTGCGCACCGACGGCTTCAGGGCACTGGCGGGCTCGCCCGCCTACGGACGGTGGTGGGAGCCGTTCGCCCCGGTGGCGGTGGCGGCGGAGATCCTGGCCTGGCTGCTCATGCTGGCCCGGCCGAACCCCCGCTACGCCAGCCGCTGGGCGTGGTTCTGGATGTTTCTCACCGGCGGCTCGCTGCTCTACGTCCTGCTGGAGCCGAGACCCCTGTGGCGGGCTCCGTACGAGGCGCTGCCCGCGCCGGCCAGGATCGACGGGACACGCGGGTTCGTGATCGCGGTGGCGCTCCTTTTCGGCCTGTCGATGGTGAACGCGTGATCGTAAAGTAGAAACAAAGGTATGACCCGTGAAACGCCGCAGGTCCGTCGCGGCTGGCGGATCGCCGGGTTGGCCGTCCGTTCGGTCCTCCTGATCGTTCTGGCCCTCGGCGTCCTGATCACCGTGCTGAGCGTCACTCCCCTGCCGGGGACGCGGGCCGAACTCCGCGCCGCGGCCGCGGCCGACCGCGTCTCCCTCGTCGAGTACGACGGATACGCCATGGGAGACGGGCGGAGCGGCGTGATCTCCTACGTCCTGTGGGCCCAGGGCCCGCTGCTCTGGCGCGAGATCAGACTGGAGCCGCCCGCGGAGGGCTCGTCCGCCTACACGTGGGCGGAACTGAGGAAGGACCTGGGGTCGAGCCAGGCCATGGTGATCGAGCGGGTCCACTTCGGCGGGGCGGCATGGGTGCCCGGCTGGGTCATCGACATGCCGGGGCCCGTCGGCGGCCCGTGGCTGATGGGGAGCTGGATACTCGCGTTTCTGATCATGCTCGGCTCGACGCCCCGGCTGGGCAACCGATGGGCCTGGCTCTGGCTCTTCACCGTCGGGCAGGTGGGCGCGCTCCTGTTCCTGCTGCTCGAACCCCGCCCGCTCTGGTTCGCGGCCGGGCGACGTCCCGCGCCGCGCGAGCGGCTGGGCGGCGGCCGGGGCTTCCTGCTGGCGATCGGAGTCGGTCTGCTCTCCCTCGGCCTGGTGTCGGCCTTCGGCTATCTGCTGAACCTCGTCGGAAACTAGGCGCGGAGGTCGGCGGACTCGCCGGACGGGGAGGACACGGCGGACTCGGTGGATTCGCCGGAGGGGGAGGACGCAGCGGGCTCGGCGGACTCTGCGGAGTCGTCGGGCGAGGAGGGCTCGTCGGAGGAGTCGTCGGGCGCGGAGGACCTTCCTGAGGACCTTCCTGAGGACCCCGGAGACACCGAGGACACCGAGGGCGCTGCGGACCTGGAGGGTGCGTCCGGCCCGGGTTCTCCGTCTCCGGGCTCTCCGTCTCCAGGCTCGCCCGGCCCGGGTTCGCCGGATGCCGTCGCGGCCGTCTTGAGGTCGGCGGCCTCCCTGCGGATCAGCAGGACCCAGCCGCCGATCGCGACCCCGATGAACAACCACCACTGCACGCCGTAGGCCAGGTTGAGGCCGCCCCCCTCGCCGACGTCCGGCGCGGGGACGGGCGCGGGAGCGACGGCGGCCGCGGGCGACTGCTCGATCAGGTCGACGTAGCCGCCGAGGAGCCGGTACGGCAGGCCGCGTCCGATCGCCTCGGTGTTGATCAGCAGGACCTGCCCCACGGGCAGGCCCGCCCGGTCGCGGATGCCGGAGGTCTCCTCGGTCTCGGTGGGACGTAGCCTGCCGGTGACAGTCACCTCACCCGAGGAGGGTGCGGGGACCTCGGGGAGGGCGTCGGCGGTGCTGCCCGCCCTGACCCAGCCACGGTTCACCAGCACGCCGGTGCCGTCCGCCGTGACCAGCGGGGTCAGCACGTAGAAGCCGACCGCCTTGTCCTGGACGCGGCGCCGGACCAGGAGCTGGGCGCCGGCGTCGTACGTCCCCTTGGCCAGGACGGTGCGGTATTTGTCCTGCGTGGAGACGGTGCCGCCGGGTGAGGTGAGCTCTTCCACGGCGACGGGGGCGGCGGCGAGGTTGCCGGTGATCTGGTGGCTGCTGGTGGATCTCTCCTCGAAACGCCCGAACTGCCACTGGCCGAGCAGCACGAAAGCGGGGATGACCAGCAGCACCACCACGTGGAGAGCGAGCCATCGGGGAGTCAGCAGGAACCGGTACACGTCATCAAGAGTAGGCACCGGGGGCATCGCCCCGTCCTCCGAGTGGGCCTCCGGGGATGGCCGGATACGCCTTGGGGCGTAGTAAAGTTCCCGGGACCCCTGATCCTCGGATGTCAGGAAAGCTCACCGGACACTTCGGGCATCGCATACGGTCGTCTGAGTTTTCCCCTCGGGATGTTCCATCACCTCCGGAGCCCGCCCCTGATGACCGTGCTCATGCCCGCCCCTCCGGCTCCGCTCGTACTCCCCCGCATCGGGGTCCTGCTGCGGCACGCCGTCCCCAGGGTGTTCGAGAGCATGATCCTTCCCGTTCTTATCTTCTACGTCGCGTTGGTCTTCACCAACGCGAACGGTGCGCTGGCGGTGGCGGCGGCGTGGGTCTACGGCGGCGTCGCCTGGCGGCTGGTGAAGGGCGGTGAGGCCCCCGGCACGCTGCTGCTGGCGGCGGGCACGATCACCGTGAGGGTGGCGCTGACGCTGGCGACGGGCAATCCCATCGTGTTCTTCCTGCAGCCCTGCCTCGGAGTGTTCTGCGTGAGCATGGGTTTTCTGCTCACCGCGCCGCTGCGGAGGCCGCTGATCCGGCGGGTGGTGGCCGACCTCGTGCCGCTGCCCGACCAGGTGATGGAGCATCCTCGGATGCGCCGCTTCTTCGTGTCGCAGTCGGTGCTGTGGGGCTGCGCGCAACTGCTGAACGGTGCGCTGAGCCTGTGGCTGCTGCTCAGCCAGACCCTGGAGACCTATCTCCTGGTGCGCACCTCCGCGGTCGCGGTGCTGCTCGGCGGTGTGGCGCTGGTCTCGGTGCTCAGCTTCAGGCACTGCCTGCGGAGGCTGGAGACGACGCGGGGGACGTGGCCTGCGGAGGCTTCGGCACCGGGTCCGGAGACGCGGGGGCTGTAGCGCGAAGGCGCGCTCCGGGACCGGGCACCGGAGTGACCTCTCTCGGGCCGGACACCTCGTGCCCTTCCGCGCACCGGAAGTGCTGTTCGACCAGGGCGCCGCAGTCGCGGTGGGTGATGCGCAGCGGCGGTCCCGCGGCGTCGCTGAGATACCGGTCGCCCCACCACATCAGGGCCATCAAAGTCGGATAGAGGTCGAGCCCCATCTGGGTCAGCCGGTATTCGTCGCGCTGCCGCTGGCCGGGCTCGCGGTAGGGGACCTTGCGCAGCAGCCCTTCCTCCACCAGCCGGGTCAGCCGGGCGCTGAGCACCTGCCTGGGCGCTCCCGTGGCGGCCTGCATGTCGGCGAAGCGCCGAACGCCGCCGAACGCCTCACGCAGCACCAGGAACGTCCACTTCTCGCCGACGACGCCCAGGGCACGTTCGATGGAGCAGTTGTCCATCCGCAGGGGCAGGTCGCCGGGAGTCGCCGCATTCATGTGCGAATCGTAAGTCGCCATCGCACCACCTCCAACGTGGGTCTAAGTCTAGTTGACATACTCAGGTGTGCTGCGAGAGTCTGAGTTCATGATGCGAACTCAGCTGGTGTCGGCGGGTGGCGTACCGGGGGCCGCCGGCATCCCGGTCGTGTGCGGGAACGTCACCCAGGGGGCCGAGGGCATCCTCGCCGCATCCGGGCACGTCACACGGGAGGCCGGAGCGGGCACGGCCGTATCCGGGGACGTGTCCGGAAGTGTCGGGGAGACCTTGGGGGACGTCGCGGCGCTGTCGGAGGCCGCCGTGGAGATCCGGCCCGCGCGGCCGGGCGACGAGGAGGGGATCCGCCGCTTCCTCGGAGGGCTGTCGCCGCGCACGCGGGCGCTGAGGTTCTTCGCCGGGATGAGCCGCCCGAGTGCGAGCTTCGTCAGGACGCTGCTCGCGGTGGACGAGCGGCGCGACGCCCTGCTCGCCGTGCGGGGGAACGTGCTCGTCGGGCACGCGATGAGTTGTCGGGGTGAGGAGGTCGACGTCGAGATCGCCGTGGTGGTGAGCGACGAGTGGCAGGGGATGGGGATCGGCTCCCGGCTCATCCGGACCCTGATGCGCCGCGCGGAGGCGAGGGGTGCCGTGACGGTGGGGATGGACGTGCTCGGGGACAACCGCGAGGTCCTGTCCATGGTCCGCGGGATGTGGCCGGAGGCGACCATGCGTGCCTCCTCCGGCATGGTCGAGGTGACCGCACAGGTTCTCCGTTGAACGCCACCCCTGGCCGGTCCTCGCGCGGGTCGTCCCGGGGTTCGCCGAACGGGGTCTGCACCGAACCCGTCCGGCCGATTCCCGTGCGGGCCGTACCGGGATTCACCGGACGGAGGCTCCTGGCCGGAGGCGTGGGAACACCGCTTCGCGGCCGGGTGGCCGGGCGCCGGGACGACGACGCGGCCCCGAGGGCGGGCGGTATGATCGACATGGTCCAAGCCGGTTTCCGGGCAGTTTGCGGAACAAGGTTCTGTTGCCTCACCATGGATCCGTGAAGACCGCCAAGAACGGACGCGACGGCCGCACCAGGATCGTCGAGGGGGCTCTCCGCCGATTCAGCCAGGACGGTGTCTCGGCCACCACCCTGGCGAGCCTCCGCGAGGAGAGCGGCGTCAGCGTCGGCAGTTTCTACCACCACTTCGCCAGCAAGGAACACGTCTTCGGCGTCCTGTACGCGGAGACCCTGCACATGTACCAGGAGGCGTTCCTCGCCGAACTCCAGCGTCACGAGAGCGCTCGGGGAGGCATCGAGGCCATCGTCGCCATGCACATGTCCTGGAGCGGCGAGCACCGCGAGCGGGCGCACCTGCTCATCAGCGAGCGGCCGCCCAGGCGCGACGAGCCGGGCGGCACCGAGGTGTCGGAGTCGCGCAGGGCGTTCTTCAGGAAGGTCTCCGACTGGTGGCGTCCGCACATGAAGGACGGCCTGCTCCAGCCCGTTCACCCGACGATGTGCTACGTGCTCTGGCTGGGACCGGCCACCGAGATGTGCCGTCTGTGGTTCGCCGGCGCGCACCAGCCCACCCCCGACGAGATCAGCGGCCTCTGTGACGCGGCCTGGCAGAGCCTGAGGCAGCGAAACCCCTGAGGTCGTGGCGCCGCTGATACTCCGGCCCGGATCACGGGGGCTTTTCCGGGCCGGAGCGGTATCAGCGCGCCCCCACCAGTTGACGCGTCCGCGTCGACACCCGCCAGACGTCCTCGTCCAGTGAGATGTCCAGCCGAAGGTCCTGACGTCGGCGCCGCAGGCCGGGCACCAGCACCCGGTCGGACACGTCGAACCCGCCACGCCGGGCGTAGCCGAACCCCAGTTCTCCGGGAAAGACCCGTAACTCATCCCGATTGCCGCACCGCGGGCAGGTCCATGCGACCAGGTCCTTGCCACGGTGGTAGTCGTGGCAGGCGCGGAAGTATTCATCGGGGTGGAAACGGGTCTCGCAGGCGAAGCAGGGGATCAACATCAAGGATCCTTTGAAGCGTGTGGTGCGGCTACCAAGAAGTACCGCTTACCGCTTGAAGTCCGCTTGCAGAACGCTTACCTCGGTGGGTAACAGTCTCATCACCGGGAGCGTTCGGACGTGCCCGGTGCGAGGATTGCCCCGTGAACGATCTGCTTGGCCGGCTCCGAGGGCTGCTGCTCGACACCGGCTACACCATCGACGGCGTCCGCGAGCGTCTCGGCGACGTCGCCGCCACCGCGCTCTCCCGCGAGGAGACGGTGCCCGCCCTGCGCGCCACCGCGGACGGTGACCCGCTCGCCACCCTGATCCGGCTGTGGTGGCTCGGCGTCCCCGTGGAGGCGCGACGGGTGCCGGCGGCCCTTCCCGTGGAGGAACTGGTCGCCGCGGGCCTGGTGACCGTCGAGGACGGCCGGGTCACCTCTGCGGTCCACCTGCAGCCCTGGGACACCGACGGCGCCGCCGACGCCCCCGGCGGCTACGTCGTCTCCGACCGCAAGGTGCGGCCGGGAGACCCGGCCCTGCGCCCGGACCACGTCGTCGGCGCGGGTGGCGCCTCGGCGAACCTCGCCCAGCTCGCCTCCCGCCGTCCCGTCGGGCGCGCCCTGGACCTGGGGACCGGGTGCGGGGTGCAGGTCCTCCACCTGGCCGGCAGGGCGGAGGAGATCACGGCCACCGACGTCAATCCACGCGCGCTGGAGTTGGCCCGTATCAGCTGGGCGCTGTCCGGGATCACCGGTGTCGACGCCCGGCTCGGCTCCCTGTTCGACCCCGTCGAGGACGACCGCTTCGACCTGGTCGTCTCCAACCCGCCGTTCGTGATCTCCCCGGCCGGCCGGTTCACCTACCGTGAGTCCGGCTTCCACGCCGACGACTTCTGCCGTGACCTCGTCCGGCGGGCACCCCGTCACCTCGCGTCCGGCGGCACCTGTCACCTGCTGGCGAACTGGTTGCACGTCGACGGCGAGGACTGGCGTGACCGGGTGGGCGGCTGGCTCACCGGGACGGGCTGCGACGGCTGGGTGGTGCAACGCGACGTCCAGGATCCCGCCGAGTACGTCGAGCTGTGGCTGAGGGACGCCGCGGAGCAGGGCACCTCGCGTCATCGCGAACTCTACGACGACTGGCTCGGCTGGTTCGAGGCCGCGAACGTCACCGGGATCGGCTTCGGCTGGATCACCCTGAACGACTCGGGGAGCCTCGATCCGGTCGTGCGGGTGGAGGAGTACGGGGGGCCGGTGGAACTGCCGGTCGGTGGATATGTGGACGAGGTGCTCGGCGCGATCGCCACGGCGCACCGGCTGAGTGACGCCGAGTTGCTCGGCGCCAGGCTCGCGGTGGCCGAGGGGGTGCTGGAGGAGCGGATCGGCCCGCCGGGTGCGGAGGATCCGGCGCGGATCGTGCTCAGGCAGAGCGGGGGGCTGCGTCGCAGGGCCGTGGTCGGGACCGTGGAAGCCGCGCTCGCGGGGGTCTGCGACGGTGGTTATCCACTGGATCCGCTGCTCGCCGCGATCGCGGAACTGACCGGCGAGGACCACGATGACCTGCGGGCGAAGGCTCCCTCGGCGCTCCGCCCGCTGATCGCGGAAGGGTTTTTCCACATATCCACAGGGTGACTGTCCACAGCCTGTGGATATCGCCGCTATCGCTTGTCAATCGGATGGCAAACCCCGTGGGCGAAGCTCTGGCCGTGGGGCACGGACCCGGGGGGTGAGGGGTCCGTGCCATGTCCGGCCGGCCGTCACAGTGAGGCGGCCGACCCGCGGGCGACGCACCGGATGACCGGGCCCCCTACGCGTCGCCCGGGTCAGACGGCCGGCCGGACCTCCACACCCGCCCCGAAACACGGGGTCCGACTTCGAGGGGAACGCCGGTGATCAACCACGTCTGGATGACGCGTCTCGACGACGACCTGTACGACGGCCTGGGATCAGCTGTCGACCTGGTCGCGCTCCAGCAGAAGACGCAGATCCTCGGCCTCAGGTGCTCCGAGCCTGCCGAACAGGTCGTAGGCGCGTTCGAGGCAGCCCCGGCCACGCTCGACCTCGCCGAGCCCGTTGAGCGCGGTGCCTAACACCGACAGGGCCTGCGCCTCGCCGTACGGGTGACCGATCTCCCGGCTCACGGTGAGCGCCTGCTCCGCGTGACGGGCCGCGTCGGTGAAACGGCCCGCGTTGATGAACGTCTCGGCGAGCCGGGAGCAGACCCGCTGTTCCCAGACTCGTTGCCTGCTGGCCCTGAAGAAGGCGAGGCACTCGGCGTGGTGGTGGACCGCCTCGTTCAGCCGGCCGACCCGCGACAGGATCATCCCCAGGTGGTAGCGAGCCCTCGCGGTGCCCGCGCTGGAGCCCATCTCGATGAACAGGGCGAGCCCCTGCTCGGCGGCGGCGATCGCCTCCTTCGGCTGCTTCAGGAACAGGTGGTCGCGGGCGGAGTAGCTGAGCGTCAGCGCCTCCCCGCCCCGTGCCCCGACCTCTCTGAACGCCTCGCGCGCCGAGTCGAACCAGGCCAGGGCCTCCGCGTGGCGGCGCCGGCGCCCGGCCACGACGGCGAGCGCGTTGAGCGTCTCGCCGGTGACGATGCGATCGCCTCCGGCCGACAGCTCCAGCGCCGTACGGAATTCCTCCTCCGCCTCGGCGAGCCGGTTCGCGCCGAACAGCACCCGCCCGAGCACGTAGCGGCAGCGCAGCTCGCTGGAGACGGCGCCGAGCCGCCGCGCGACGGCCAGCATCTCCCTCGTCCGGCCCTCGAACTCGCGGGCGTGGCTCCCCGACTCCAGCAGCGGCTCCATCGCGAGCAGCAGGTCGGCCCCCGGCAGCAGCTCGTCGGCCTCGTCCGCGCAGGTCACCTGGGCGATCGACGCGAACAGCGACTCCGCCTCCACCGACAGCCAGGCCACCGCCTCGTCGGCGGAGGCGAAGACGTGACCGGTCCCCGTGACTCCCAGCAGGTCGGCCATCGTGCTGCCCTCGTAGGCGAGGCGGTGCGCCGAGCGCGCGGACGCCAGGTAGAAGTCGAGCAGCCGGCGCAGCGCCGCCTCGCTCTCCCCGCCGACGGTCACGCTCACACCGGTTCCGCGCCGCTCGCCCCGCCTCGTCTCGCCCGCGGCGCAGCTCTCCTCGGCCGCGTTCTCGGTCCGTTCCGCGACGCGGCGGGCGAAGAGTTTGAGCAGGTCGTGGAAGCGGTAGCGGCCGGGGGCCGGGGCTTCGAGCAGGCTGGCGTCCACCAGGGACTCAAGGAGGTCCTCGGTGTCCATCGGGTCCAGCGCGAGCAACCCGGCGGCGGCCCCGATCGAGATGTCCGGGCCTCCCGGCAGGGAGAGCAGCCGGAACGCGCGGGCCTGGGCGGGGGTGAGCTGGCCGTACCCGAGGGCGAAGGTCGACTCCACCGCGAGGTTGCCCACGCGCATCTCGTCCAGGCGGCGGCGCTCGTCGGCGAGCCGGGGCACCAGGGAGGCGACCGTCCAGGAGGGTCTGGCCGCGAGGCGCGCCGCCACGATCCGCACCGCGAGCGGCAGGAAGCCGCAGGCGGCGACCACGTCCATGGTGGCGGCGCGCTCGGCCTCCACCCTCTCCACGCCGGCGACGATGCCGAACAGCGCGAGGGCCTCCTCCGGCTCCATGACGTCCAGGTCGATCAGCCTGGCCGAGGCCAGATCGGCGAGCTTGCCCCGGCTGGTCACGATCGCCGCGCACCCGGCGGAGCCGGGAAGCAACTCGCTCACCTGGTCGGCGTCGCGGGCGTTGTCGAGCAGCACGAGCATCCGACGGTCGGCGAGGAGCGAGCGGAACAGCGCGGACCGCTCGGCCAAGCCGTCGGGGATGGCGTCGGCGGGCAGGCCGAGCCCGCGCAGGAAGGCCGCGAGCACCGACTCGGGCGCGGTCGGCTCCTCGCCGTATCCGCGCAGGTCGGCGTAGAGCTGACCGTCGGGAAACAGGTCGTGCATCGCGTGGGCGACGTGTACGGCGAGGGCCGTCTTGCCCACGCCGCCGATACCGGAGATGGCCGCCACCGGCACACCCTCGGAGCCGCCACCGGACGACAGCAGCGCGCGGAGCCGCGCGATGATCTGGCGGCGGCCGGTGAAGTCGTTCACGGCGGCAGGCAGCTGCGCCGGTCGCGGCAGCTCCGGGGGCGTCGCCGTCGCCCTCGCGGGCTCCGGATCCGGCTCGGGGGTTTCCTGCGCGGACGGTGCCGTGACCTCGTCGGCTCCGGCGGCTCCGGCGGGGACGGGCCGGGTCGGCGTGAGGGCCGGGTCACCGGTGAGGATGCGCTGGTGCATGCTCGTCAGGTCGGAGCCCGGCTCGATGCCCAGCTCCTCGATCAGCGTGGCGCGGGTGTCGGCGAAGGCCGCGAGCGCCTCCGCGCTGCGCCCGCACCGGTGGTAGGCGAGCATCAGCTGGGCTCGGAGCCGCTCGCGCAGCGGGTGGTCGGCGGTGAGCGCGATCAGCTCGGACAGCACGTCGGCGTGCCTGCCCAGTTCCAGGTCGAGGTCCATCAGGACCTCGAGCACGCTCATCCGGCGCTCGGCGAGCCGTCCGCGCTGGTGCTCGGCGTACGGGCCGACGGCTCCGGCGAGCGGATCGCCGGTGTACAGCGCCAGACTCGCACGCAGGCTCTCCGCGGCCCGGGCCAGGGCGCCCTCGCGGCGCGCCGCCTCGGCCTCCTGGACACCGCGTTCGAAGAGGAGCAGGTCGAAGGAGTTGTCGTTCAGCCGCAGCGCGTAGCCTCTGCCGACGGAGGTGAGCAGCTCGGGACGGGTGCGCGGGGACCTGCCGGGCTCCAGCACCGTGCGCAGCCGGGAGACGTAGGTGCGCAGGGCGCCGAGCGCGCGGGGCGGGGCGTCGTCTCCCCAGATCGCGTCGATCATCTCGGCCGGAGTGATCGCCCGACCCTCCCTGAGCAGGAGCATCGCCAGGATGGAACGTTGCAGTGGGGTGCCCAGATCGAGCTCGGAGCCGTCGCGCCATGCCTGGACAGGACCGAGCACGGCGAACCGCAGTCCGTCTCCGCTGCCCTGAACAGCCATTTCCCGAATCTCCGCCCAAAGGAAAGTTTTATGGCCAAATGATAGATCCTCCGTCGCTTCCCTCGTAGGCGGAGGGTTGGTTGTTCGCCGGGACGTTGATTGCACGTCAATCGGCCGTTGAGCCCCGCGGCGGATGCTTGGCGCTGTCGGGCATGGCCCCATACGGGGGCGGCCGTGCCCGACATGTCAGCGGATTGCAGGCATGGATAAAGGCTCTGTAAGTGCGATGCAGGCATGCGCGCCTATCAATGAGCCATGGCTCCTGAAGAAAGAAAGGAGCCGCACCCCTCAAGGAGAGAACCATCATGCGCCGCTCGATCAGCAAACTTCTCGGTCTCGCCGCCGCCACCGCCGTTGTCGCGATCGGCGTTCCCGCCCTCGCCTCCCCCGCCTCCGCCGCCGCCACTCTCACCGCCTCAAGCGGCTACGACGCGGAGCCCTGGGGCTACTACTACTCCAAGTACTACGACGACTCCCGCGCCAAGGCGAGGGGGAGCGTGTGGGTCGACGGGGCCGACCGCCTCCACGTCCAGGGCAGGCTCTACGACAAGTACTCGCCGAGCCGGCTCTGCGGCTACGCCCAGTTCAAGTTCGAGAACCACGACGGCGACGAGGATTACACCTGGGCGCGCAAGTGCGGCACCAGCGGCTACCAGAACTTCCACTACGTCGCGGACGAGGTCGACAACCTGCAGGTCAGGGTCTGCTACTGGGACAGGCACCAGGCCAAGAAGACGCTGTGCGGTAAGTGGAACTACATCTACGAGGTCGACTCCGACGACGAGGAGTGACCCAGAGGTCTTCGGCGAACCCATCCGGTAGCCCGTACCGGTGGTATCCATATACCAGTGTCCTCCCCCGCCCGCGATCTCCGCTCGACCCGGTGGTCATGTGAGCCGCGACTCGCTACGGCACCGGACGAACACCAGGCCCGCCCGAAAATTCGGGCGGGCCTTTTGTTCCTTTAAGTGATCAAAGTGCTATTTGAAATGTTTTGCTCTGGTTATATAACTATGGCCTTTTCGGTCAACCGTTCTCCTCGTATTCCCGCACCTGTCAGGCGTCCGTCTCACGCGGCCTGGGCGAGGCCCATCCGCGCGTGCATCCGTTCTCGGACGACCGGCCATTCCGCGCTCAAGATCGAGTAGTACGCGGTATCTCGGACCGTGTCGTCGGCGCCTCGGCTCTCCGCCCGCCGCACACCGTCGAGGTGTGCGCCGAGGGCTTCGATGGCGGCCCGGGAGCGTACGTTCCGTATGTCGGCCTTGAGGGTTATGCGGTGGACCTGCCAGGTCTCGAAGGCGAGGGAGAGCATCAGATACTTGCTCTCGCGGTTGATACCGGTTCCCTGCGCGGAGGCGGAGAGCCAGGTGTAACCGATGTCCGCCACGGACGGGACATCGCCCACCGCCCCACGAGCGCCCGGCGGCCAGGGCATGGGCCCCTGCCAGTACTCCAGGTGCATGAGACGGGTGGCACCGACCACGCGATCGGTGTGAAGCCACCGGATGGCGAAGGGCATCGTGCGGCCCTCCGCCTGCTCAGCCAGAGCGGCCTCCACATAGGAGACCATCTCGTCCCGGCCATTGGGGACACGAGTGAAGGCATAGGTGGAACGGTCTTCACTCGCCGCGGCGACGAGGTCGTCGACGACCGCGAGGCTGAGCGGTTCCAGGCGCACGAGGCGCCCGGACAGGGTGACGAAAGCGGGCATGAGCACATCATGGGGGCTCCTCACCACGCCTGATGTCAAACAGTGCGAGACATCTTGGTGAGCATCGGGGGACGTCCGTGACGGGTGGGCCTCTCCACGGAGAAATCGCAGGTGGGAGCCGCTGAAACCCCGTGGAGAACCTGTCGCGGGAACCCTCCCGCGACGGGGTGCGATCATCCCGTCGCGGGAGCCGTGACGAGCGGGAGACGCACGTGGGAGCGGGATGCCTGACGCGTCGCGCGCAGGGCGGTCAGCGCCTCGCTCAGATCATCCAGCGAAGCCGAGATCCAGGGCAACTCCAGGGGGTCCGCGGCGTCGAGCGCGGCGAGCCGCAGCGACGTCGTCTCGCCGTACAGGAGGCTCGTCGCCACCCGCACCCGCAGGGCTTCGGGGTCGTCACCGAAGGCGTGGCCGGGAAGCACGCCGACACCGTGCCGGTCGAGCAGGTACGCGGCCAGGTCGGCGGAGGAGGCGAAGTCGAGCCCGGTGAAGTCGGGGTAGAGGTAGAAACCGCCCTGAGGCGCGTCCACCCGCACCCCCGCGCGGACGAACCGCTCGTACACCGCCCGCGCCACCGCGCCGTGCAGCTCACGGCTCCGGTCCACCCGTTCGACGAGCTCCGGCGGCTCGGTGTAGGCGTACGCCGCCGCCTGCTGGACCGGCGCGGCGGGACTGGACCAGATCTCGCTCGCCACCGCGAGGAGCCGGTCGCGCAGCAGCGGCGACGGGAGGCGGGCCACGCCGATCCGCCAACCGCCCAGGGCGAGGCTCTTGCTGAGCCCACTGGTGATCACGGTCCGCTCGGGGGCGACGTCGGCCGGGCTGAGGAAAGCGGTGGCCGGGGAGTGGACCAGGTCGCGGTAGATCTCGTCGGAGACGATCGTCAGATCGAGCTCGCGGGCGACCTCGGCGATCCGCCGGATCGTGGACGCCCTGGCCAGCGTGCCGGCGGGGTTGTCGGGAAGTGTGACCAGCAGCGAGCGCACGTCGCGCCCCTGGGCGCGGGCGCGCCTCACCGCCGCGGCCACACGCTCGGGGTCCGGCACCCCACCCTCGCCGTGGGGCGTCGGAACGAGCAGGGAACGCGCTCCGACCAGCTCGGTCTGGGCGGCGTAGCTGACCCAGCTCGGCATCGGCAGCACGATGTCGCCGCCGATCGCCAGCAGCAGGCCGTACAGCAGGGGCTTGCTTCCCGGACCACAGACCACCAGGTCGGGATCGGTGGGCAGGTGACGCCGTGACCAGTAACCGGCGGCCGCCTCGCGCAGCGCGGGCGCGCCGGCGACCGGTCCGTACCCGTTGAGGCCGGACGCCGCGATCAGCCGCTCGCGCAGGGCCGGATGAACGGGCAGGCCCGCCTCACCGAAGGCCAGGTGCAGCACGCGCTCACCTGCGCGCCGTCTTCGTTCGATGTCCTCGTTGGCCGCCAGGGTGGCGGAAAGGGTGACGCTCATCGCGGGGTCCTTACCTCGTCGCGGAACACCACGAAAACGCTACGGAGCGCGACAGAGCGCGGCAGAACGCAGCGGTACGTCGTGGTCGTCTGTGGAACGTTGTGGAACGTCTTCAAGCCTGCTGGGATGGACGGCATCAGGACAAGCTTCGGTTGTCGTGGGTGGGCGTAAGGAAAACTGATGCTTGATTTACGCAGGCTCGCGCTGATCTGTGAGTTCGCCCGTCGTGGCAGCATCGCGGCCACCGCGGCCTCCCTGGGCTACAGTCCTTCGGCGGTCTCTCAGCAACTCGCGGCGCTGGAGCGCCAGGCGGGAGCCGTGCTCATCGACAGGACCGCGAGGAGCGCGGAGCTGACCGACGCGGGGCGCCGCCTGGTCGAGCACGCCGAGCGCATCCTGGCCATGGTGGAGAGCGCGGAGTCGGACCTGTCGGCACAGGCCGCGACCCCGTCGGGGCGGGTCACCGTGACCGCCTTCCCGACCGCCGCGGTGGCCTTCGCGCCCGCGCTCGCCAGGACGCTACGACGGCACGACGAGCTCACCCTGCGGATGGGACAGGCCCGCTCGGGACGCGGCATGCGCGAGGTGCAGTCGGGCGAGGTGGACATCGCCCTGGTCGACGACTGGTACGGCCGGATGCGCGAGCCCGACACGATGCGGGTCTTCCCGCTGCTGCGCGACCCGCTGGTGCTCGTGGTGCCGCGCAGGCACAGGCTCGCCTCCCCCGACGTCCCCGTCGACCTGTGGGATCTGCGCGACGAGCCCTGGATGGCCACTCCGGACGGTGAGCCCTCCCGGCTGGCGGTGGACAGGCTGATGGCCGGCGTCGGCGGGCACCGGCCGGTGACCTGGGAGTTCGAAGGGCTGGGAACGATCATCGGCCTCGTCGCCAAGGGCATCGGCATCGCGGCCGTCCCCGCCCTGGCGCTGGCCGCGGGGGTCCGCGGCATCGCCGTCCGCCGGTTTCCCGGTCCGTCGATCGGCCGGGTCGTGTACGCCGTGGCTCGATCGTCCAGCGTCCACCGCCCCGCGGTGTCCGTCACCCTCAGGGCCGTCCACGTCGCCGCGCGACTCCTCGCCGCCGACCTGGAGGGGGTCGAGCCGGCGTCCAGGGAGGGGCCGGACTCCGAAGGTCTGTCCGGTGTGAGGCTCGGAGGTGATGCCTGACCGGACTTCGAGGGCCCGGGCGGGTGTGAGGTTCGGAGGTGATGCTTGACCGGGCTCCGAGGGCCCGGGCGGTGTGACGCTCGAAGGTGAGTCCCGATCAGGACGGTGTCTGATCGGGATGGTGTTCGAGCGAGACGGCTCCCGGAGGCTCGCGTCCCGGTAACGTCGGCACGTGCCTCCCACCTACGCCCTTGAGCGGTTGCTGAACGACGGCGGTTCCAAACTGGTCGCCGGGGTGGACGAGGTCGGGCGCGGAGCCTGGGCCGGTCCGGTGGCGGTCTGCGCCGTGGTCACCGACCTGTCGGAACCGCCCGCCGGACTCACCGACTCGAAACTGCTCACCCCCGCCCGCCGCTCCGCCATGGTCTCCGAGATCACCGCCTGGGCGGCCGGTATCGGGTACGGCGAGGCGTCCCACGAGGAGATCGACGAACTCGGGATGACCGAGGCCCTGCGCAGGGCGGCGAGGAGGGCGCTGGCCGGGCTTCCCGTCCGTCCCGACGTGGTCGTTCTGGACGGGAAGCATGACTATCTGGGCGCGCCCTGGCCGGTCAGGTGCGAGGTCAAGGGCGACCTCTCCTGCGTCTCCGTGGCCGCGGCCTCCGTGATCGCCAAGGTCCGGCGGGACACCTACATGGCCTCACTCGGTTTCGAGGAGTACGGGTTCGCCGACAACGCGGGATACCCCTCACCGGTTCACCAGGCGGCGCTCGCCTCCCTCGGCCCGACGGAGCATCACCGCCTTTCCTGGTCCTATCTGGACGACCTTCCCCGGTGGCGCCACCTCAAGAGGCATCGCAACCCGCTGGCCGGAGAGGGCCAACTCGGGCTTTTCGGATAGACGCCCCTTTATCTGGGGGCCTCCGGCCCGCCCGGTGACGTCCGGCCAGGGCCGGCCGCGACGAGATCGGTCCGGAGGCCGGGGATGAGACCGGGGAAGGCGGTCCGCCTCGGAACGAGGCCGTCAGCAGTCGACGAGCTCGGGCGACTGGTTGAGGATCTGCGACCTGGCGGTGACGAACTCCGCGTGGGCGCCGGTGGCGGTCGGGTCGAAGACGGCGACCCGGTGGCAGTTCTGGAAGGCGAGTCTCACCCCGAAGTGGCGCTCCAGGGCGCCGCGCATGGCGTCGCTGGCGAGAGCGCGCAGGAGTTGGCCGCGAGCGGCCTCGTCCGGCGGGGGCACCGTGTTGTCGGCGAACTCGGCACCGGTGTCCTCGCGCTCCTTGACCAGGCCGCTGATGAGCGACCAGGCGTAAGGAAGGGAGTCTCTGACACAGGTGACGAATGCCGCGTCGTCCACCTCACCGGCCTTGGCCTGGTCGAGAAGATCGTTCGAAACGGTCAGCGACATGCTGCGTTCTCCTCACAGAAGGGGATTCATCAGACACTAGGTCGGGCCTACCGATCGCTCCACCTAGCGGGAGAGCGACACTCGTGTGGGCCCGAAGACGAAGCCGGGGTCGATCTGGGCCGCCAGATCCTCGCCTGTCGCCCTGTTCGCCCAGGCCGTCGCGTTGCGGAGGTGGAACTGCACCGCCTGGCGTCCGAAACGGAACCAGTCTTTCTCCTGGCTGTCGAGACGGTCGAGAAGCGTGCCCAGGGCTTGGGAGTTGGCCGGTTCGAGGTCTTGGAGAGTGAAGGGGCGGCCCTGCTCCATCGCGCGGATCGCCGGGGAGTGCTCCAGGCAGACCAGCAGGTCGTCGCCGACCTGATCGCGGAGGAACGCCACGTCCCCGGGGCCGTGGATCTTGTTGCCCACCACCGCGATCGGCACGCCGTAGTCGGCGGCGTAGTCGCGGTACTGCCGGTAGACGCTCACGCCCTGGCGGGTCGGCTCGGCCACCAGGAAGGTCATGTCGAAACGGGTGAAAAGCCCCGAGGCGAAGGAGTCGGCCCCGGCCGTCATGTCGACCACGACGTACTCGCCCGCACCGTCGAGCAGGTGGTTGAGGTAGAGCTCCACGGCGCCGACCTTGGAGTGGTAACACGCCACCCCCAGGTCGTCCTCGCTGAACGGCCCGGTGACCATCAGCCGGGGCCCCTCCGGCGTGACGACGGAGAATCCGGTGTGGATCGGGTCGTCCTCGTCGAGTCGGAGCAGCCGCGAGCCGGAGCCCGGCGGGGTGGTCTTGACCATCGCGGCGGCCGAGGAGATGCGGGGATTGTCGCCTCGCAGGTATTCCTTGATCTCGGTCAGGTGCGAGCCCATCGGCCTGGGCAGCGCACTCTCGGCCAGCCCCAGTGCCATGCCCAGGTGCTGGTTGATGTCGGCGTCGACGGCGACCACGGGACCGCCCCGGCTCGCCACGTATCTCGCGAACAGCGCCGACAGGGTCGTTTTGCCGCTGCCGCCCTTACCGACGAATGCCACCCTCACAACAACGATCCAATCTGATTATGAAAATCATTTCAAGACCTCGGAGGGCCCATCATGCCACGACGGGCGGGGGCGTGTGACGCGTATCGCGAGGGAGAGGGGGAGGCGTGCTCGCCCGGTAAATGCCAATAAAGGTGATATCTCATGACAAATATCGGCGAAAGGTGTGAGGGGAAACGTCTGCCATGTCATGACCGGTGCCAAAGATCCGCTGTTACCGCTTCGCGGTCTCCTGTATGGACTCGACAACCGGCTTGGGGATCGGCGGGGCGGATGTTTGCCATCGGCGCCGATGAGATCCGGCCAGTCCGGGTATCCCCTCCCGAGTTGGTTGATCTTGACCCCCCGGTGAGATCGTGGACAAGGATCAGCAAGGGGCTCTGGTGGCACGTACCGGTACCTGGTCGCGTCGCGTTTCCGAACGGCGGGTTCCTGAACGGCGGTTCTCCGAGCGGCGGTCTCCCCGCGGGAGGTCTTCCCCGCGGGGGATCGGTGGATTCGCCGCGTGGAGTGTCGCGCTCGCGGTGCTCGTGACGCCGTCGCTCACTCTCGCCGCATCCCGGACCGGGGCGGCGGAGGTGTCCTCGCCGTCCGTCCGGGCGGAGGCCCCGGTTCCCCGGACGACGATGGACGGGAAGTCCTCGGCCGTGCGGGTCGTGGAGAAGAACGTGCGGGTCGCGAGGAAGAAGAGGGAACCCTCGTCCGTATCCGCGGGGAAGGAGAACGGGGTGTCTTCGCCCGCGTCCGTGACGGGAAGGCGGGCTCCCGTGTTCACGACGGGGAGGCGGACTCCCGTGTTCGTGACCGGAAGGCGGGCTCCCGCGTCCGTGGCGGGGAGGCGAAGCGCGCGAGGGGCCTTTGGCGGCGAGAGTCGTACGGCGAGGGTGGGAAAGCCGGAGATTAAGATCACCAAGACGGCCTCGCCCGTCCTCGCGAAACCCGGCCAGAAGGTCACCTACACCGTCGAGGTGCGCAACACCGGTGACATCGCCTACCCGGGCCTCACCTTCACCGACGACCTGTCGGGGCTGCTCGACGACGCGAGCTTCGGCCACGACCAGTCGGCCACGTCGGGCACGGTCTCCTTCGCCGAGCCCAGGGTGGCCTGGACCGGTGACGTGGCCGCCGGGCAGACGGTGACGGTCACCTACGGCGTCACGGTGAACGACCCCCCGGCGGGGGACCTACGTCTCTCCGGCGAACTGGTCGGGCCCGAGGGCTCCAACTGCGAGGCCGGGTCGGCCGATCGCGCCTGCGGAAACCTCGGCGGGATCGGCCTGCCGCTGCTGTACGTCCTCATGACCGCAGACAGCGAGACCGCCGACCCCGGCCAGACGGTCGCCTATACGATCACCGTCGGCAACGTCGGCAACGCCACCTATCCCGGTGCCACACTCACCGGGGAACTCTCCAGGGTCCTCGACGACGCGGTCTACAACGGCGACGCGCGGGCCACGAGCGGCACCCTCTCGTACGGCGCGCCGAAGCTGAACTGGGCCGGGGACATCCGGGTGGGCGAGACGGTCACGGTCACCTACAGCGTGACCGTCGGTACTTCCGCCACCGGGGACGGGGTGCTGGACAGCGCCGTCCAGGCCCTCGGGGGTGGGACGAACTGCCCGGACCCGGTGCCGTGGTCCGCGAGGCGTGCCGCGCCCGTCCCCGGTACGGGGCTCGGCTGCGCGCAGCGGGTCGCCGTACAGAGGACGACGGGCACCGGAACGCTCGGGCCCGAGGATCGCGAGGCGGACTCGGTTCCGGCTCCCGGCTCGGCACCCGCGCCCGAGTCGGACTCCGGGCCGGTGCCGCTTTCCGGGGCGGATTCCGCGCCGACGCGGGTACCCGGGTCGGACTCCGCGTCGGTGCCGGTTCCCGAGTCGGACTCCGGGCCGGCGTCGGTTCCCGAGTCGGATTCCGTTCCGGGTTCCGTGTCCGCGCCGGTTCCGGTTCCCGGCCGGGATCGGAAACCGGCGCCCGCGCGGGTGCCGGAGCCGGTCTCCGACCCGTCGTGCGTGCCGGGCCGGGGGCGATCCTTCTCGGTCCCCTGTCTCGCCGGTGGGCCTCGCGAGGTGTCGGCCGGCCCCTCGTTGCCGTTCACGGGTCCGCCGCTCGGGCCGGCCCTGGTGGGACTCCTGCTCTCCGGCCTCGGGCTGGCCCTGCGGCTGCGTACCCGGCCGGGGAGAACCTAGCCGGGTACGGGCCGTGGTCGGCGTAGAGGCCGGCGCGGACCTTGGCCGGGCGCTCGTCGCGCCGGATCAGACCGGTCGGCCCCGGCGACCGCGGCGGAACAGGAGCGCGGCGGTCGCCAGCCCGGCGGCGACGGCGGCGGCCAGCGAGACGGGCAGGACCCAGGCGGCCGTCTCCTCCGGTGGGGCCACGGTGTTGATGTCCGTGGCACAGGCGAGTACGGGGCCGGTGGCGCTCCTGCGAGCGCAGGCCGTCGTCGCCAGGTTCTGCACCGTCGCGCCGACCACCGCGCCCACCCGGGCGCTCACGTGGACGATCGTGTCCTTCTCCGGCGGGACGTTCACCGTCCACGCCACCTTGCCCTGCTCCACATGCCCTCCGGCGTCGGCCTTCACGAAGGTCATCGACGGCGGCAGGGTCTGCACCAGGAGGACGCGCTTCAACCGGTCGCCTCCCTGGTTGCTGAGACGGAGTGTGTAGGTGTTCTCCGCGCCGGGCGTGGTCTCCCTCGCTCCGTCGTCGAGGGAGATGGAGACCGAGGGGACCGGATCGGCCCAGGCGAGTGGCCATCCGACAGCGGGTGCGGCGATCGCGGCGAGCAGGCTCACGCTCGCCAGGTGGTGTTTCATCCTCTAACCTCCGTTGTCACACTAAGTAATCGCTCCATAACAGCATTCCGGCCCTCGTGGGCGCTCTCAACGCGCCGGACACGGCGCCGGGCCGTCATCCGTGAGGCCGTCGGTGTATCAGTTCGTTGGCCCTCGGTTCGCGGCCCTCGGTTCGCGGCCCTCGGTCCGCGATCCGCGGGTCAGCCGGTTCTTTGGTTCGTCGCCCTGCCGGTCCTGTGCTCCACCGGAGCGTTCGGGCCCAACGAGTTCTCCGGTCTCGGCCGGTTCGTCAGTGGCAGGCGGAATCGAGGACGACGGCCTTTGTCTCGGCTGTCTCCGCGTATTCGCCCGCCTTCTCCTGGTCTCCGGCCTGTGCGGCGGATACGGAGCGGGGCGGAGCGGGCGGCGCCGCCAGGGTGGCGGTGACCTCGCGCCTGATCAGGTGGTAGTCGGGTGCACCCGAGTAGATGAGCGGGGGGACGAACTGGAGACTCCTGATCCTGGAGTTCTTCACCTTCTCCGCCAGTTCGACCAGATCGGGCAGCAACTGCCGAGGTATGTCGGTGGAGATGGTGTCGACGGCGGCGGCGGCCAGTTTCTCGAAGCTCCTGAAGACCGTCACCGGGTCGGCCTGTTTGGCGACGGCGTTCAGCAGGCACTTCTGGCGGCCCATCCGCACGTAGTCGTCACTGTAGGTGCGGGATCTGCCGTACCAGAGCGCCTCCTCGCCCGAGAGTTTCCGTTTTCCCGCCTCGATCAGGCCCTCGTTCTGTCTGCCGTACACGATGGGATCCTTGATGCGGACCCGTACACCGCCCATCGCGTTGACGATTTCCACGAAGCCCCTCATGTCGACCATCGCGTAGTAGGGAATGTCGAGGCCGAGGATGCCGCCGATCGTTCTTTTCAGAAGCGTCGGGCCGCGGTGCCGCCTGCTCTGCCGGGGAACCATCTCGGGATAGTCCTCGGCGTACTGGTAGATCTCGTTGAGCATGCCCGGTGTGTACGGTGGCTCGCCCTGGAAACCGTAGGGAAAGCGCTCGCGGGCCGGGCCCGGCGGCATCGGGACGTTCTCCAGGTTCCTGGGCAGGCCGAACAGCACCGTGTCTCCGGTCCTGGGGTCGATGCTGGCCACGGTCATGCTGTCGGTGCGCACGCCGATCCGGTTGGCCGCCGCGTCCGCGCCGACGAGCAGGATGTTGAGCCGGTCCACGTCCTTCCACGGGTCCACCGGGATCGGCACGACGCTTTCCGCGAACACCGAGGTCACGACGCCGTGCGAGATGTAGGCCAGTTTGGCCGCGTAGATCATCGGAGCGACCACCAGCGCGCATATCACCCCGACGGCCGCGGCGGAGAGGTAGCGGGCCGCAGGCGACACCGTCTTCGGTCGCACCAGCAGGTGGGAGCGGATGGTCACGGCGACCGTCACGCCGGCGACCAGCATCGCGGTGAGGGCGAAGACCCAGAGCCAGGAGGGTTGTACGGCGAGGGAGAGCAGGGAGGGGCCGGCGGTCAGCACGGCGGTCGCGGCGGCCGCGGCGAGGATCAACTCGATGCCCATCAGGATGGCACCGGTCAGGCGGCGGCCCGCCCAGACGTGGGCCAGACCCCACAGAACGGCTGAGCCCAGTGTCAGTGCCAGGCTCGATCCGACGCCTGTTCGCCCCGTATTGCCTGCCATAGCCGTGACATCTCCCGTCCGTCAGACCAATACGTCGCAGGTTAGTAACGGTTTTCGGGTGAATCGGCTATGTGGTTGTTCGACGCGCTGAGGGCGGCGGGTCAAGGTTTGTAAACCAGATTTCGCCGTCGGATGGCATTGATCTCCAAGTTCACGTCAAAAATAGGTCGTAACCGGTTTTGCCTGGCAAACGCGGGGATTTCCCGGTAATGCGGTTAGGGAAGTCCGTGCGTACGGTGATCGGCTCGATTTTGATCGTGCTCGGATGCCTCCTCGCCCCCTTCGCCCTCACCGCCTACTGGGCGGCGAACGAGATCGCCGACCCCGACCGCTACATCGAGAACGTGGCCCCGCTGGCCGCTCACCCGGACGTCAGGAACGCCGTCACGGATCGTGTCACCGACGAGGTCGTCGTGCGGCTGCGCGCGCTGGGCGTCTCGGTCGGTGGGGAGGTCGTCCGCGAGACGGTGAAGTCCGGCGTCGACAACGACTTCGCCGTCGCCTGGGTGGAGGTCAACCGGCAGACACACCGCAGGCTCCTCGCGATCCTGGGCCACGCCCCGAATCCCGGCATGGCGGACGACGGCGTCGGCTACGACCTCGCCCCGGTGTACGAACTGGTCAAGCGGAGGTTGAAGGTCGTCGGCGTGGGAGAGGCGTCCCGCCTGCCCAGCACGCACCCGGTCACCCTGCTGCTGCCCACCTCCGCCGTTTTCGTGATCGACAATTTCTACGACAGGCTGATCTCGCTGAGGTGGGTCCTGCTGGGGCTGTCACCGGCACTGATCGTCACGGGGGTGCTCCTGCCCCGCGACCGGTGCGCCGCTCTGATCGGCGCCGGACTCGGCCTGGCCACGAGCATGCTCGCGCTGGCCGTCGTCCTGTCCGTGATCCGCAACGTCTACCTGCCCGCCTCCGCCACCGGTGGCATGTCGTACTCCGCCGTGGCCGCGATATTCGACGCACTGACCGCCTTCCTGAGGGACGGCCTGCGCGTGCTCTTCACGCTGGGCCTGCTCGTGGCGGCGACCGCCTTCGTCGTCAAGGGAAAGCGCGTCCGTTCCAGGTTCGCGGCCGCGGTGCTCGAGGACCGTCGTCACCAGCCCGCGGACCCCTCGAAGGACGTCTCCGAGGGGTGATAGCCGAGCCGGGTGCGCGCGGCGGTGATGTCGAGGGTCCGCTCGACGGCCAGGTGGCCCGCGGCGTAGCGCGTGAGCCGGGGCGGGCGCGGGCGCCGGAGCAGCCGTGACACGGTCTCGGCGACGGCGGCGAGGGGATCCACCAGCGTGAGCGGCAGGTAGTGCGGTTCGGCGTCGATGCCGCGCTCCGCGAGGATCGCGCGCAGGGCGTCGTCGAGCACGACGGGCTCGGCGTCGGTCACGTTGAAGACGCCGTGGTCGACCGGGCCTTCCGCGGCGAGCAGGCAGGCCTGGACCAGGTTGTCCACCGAGGTCAGGCTGATCCGCTGGCGCCCGTCGCCCACCGCGAGCAGCCTGCGGCCGCTGACCGCGCGGAGGACCCGGGGAAGCAGCGTGGTGTCCCCCCTGCCGTAGATCGCGTGCGGTCGCAGGATGACCGCCCGTTCCAGGCATCTCTCCGCGGCGGCCTTCGAGGCGCCGTACGCGTTGGCGTACCGCCCGACCGGGGCGGTGTCCTCGACGGCCATCACGGTCGGCCGGAACGGGTCGTAGACGCTCGCCGTGCTGAGGTGCACGAACCTGGCGCCCGGGAAGGCCGCGGCGGCGTTGCGGGTGCCGTCCACGTTGGCGGCCCAGATGTCGCGTGGCGGCCCCCAGTCCGTGACGCTCCCGGCGCAGTGGATCACCACGTCCACCTCGTTCGGGGGTGTGGCGGGCCGGGGGGTGCGGAGGTCCCACGACGTGTACGGAGCGCCGCCGAGGTGCCCGGTGTCCACAGCGGGTCGCCTGCCGAAGGCCCGTACCGTCCAGCCCCGCGCCACGGCCGCCCGGCAGACCGCGCCGCCCACGAATCCGGAGGCGCCCGTCACCGCGATCCTCGGCCGCCCGCCCGGCCCGACGGGTCGCTCGGCCGCGGCGAGGTGCTCAGGTATGGCGGGTCGCTCAGGCAGGGTGGGGTGCTCAGGCACGGCGGGCGACCAGGTCTCGCAGGGCGGCCCGGTCGAGCTTGTCGGCCCGCCCCGAGCGGGGGAAGGCGTCGAGCGGCTCGATACGGTCGGGCAGGGCCGCGGCGTCCACGATCTCGGGAAGCGCCCTGCGCAGCAGGCCCTCGTCGTAGCCCTCCGAGGGAACAACGGCCAGCACGACCTCCTCGTCCCCGGTCTCGGGGTCGGAGAGTCCGACGATCGCGGCCTCGGCGACCCCGGGCAGCGCCGCGATGCCGGACTCGTACAGGCCCGGGTAGATGTTGACGCCGTCGCGGAGGATCATGTCCTTCTTCCGGCCGAGCAGCACCAGCCGGTCCCCTTCGAGCCTGACGAGGTCGCCGGTCGCGATCTCCCGCAGCGGCTCCTCGCCGAGATAGCGCCGCGCGAGGTGCGGGCCGGAGACGAACAACTCGCCGTCCTCGGCGACCCGGACCCCGACGCCGGGCAGGGGCTCCCCGAGCAGATCCCCCTCGGCCTGGGCCAGTTTCTCGTGGGCGGACGCGATCGCGATGGGGAGCGCCTCGGTCATCGCGTAGACCGAGAGGACCTCGGGCCCGGCCTCGATCGCGCGGCGGAGCACGCCCGGCGGGGCGGGAGCGGCGCCGAGCAGGAGGTAGCGGAGGGTCTCGGGGAGCCTGGGGGTCTCGCGCAGCAGCCGGTCCAGGTGCACCGGTACGGCGAAGGTGTGGGTGGCCCGCCGCGCGGCCAGTTCCGCGGCGAGGTCACCGCCCCCGGGCAGGGACCAGGTCGCCCCGGCCAGCAGCGCGGGGAGTCCGAGCATCAGCTGGTCGGTGTGCACGACGTCACCGGGACCCAGCGGGAACGCGCTCCTGAACATCTCCAGCCCGGCCGCGAGCGACCCCCGGGTGTGCACCACCCCTCGCGGACGCGCGGTGGTCCCCGAGGTGAAGATCACCGCCGCCGGTTGGTCCGGATCCGCCCCGTACACCTCCCGACCGGGGACGGCGGACGATCGTCGCAGGACGCGGGAGAGCCGCAGCGCTCCGCGGGGCACTCCCGGCAGCCACGGGCCCGTGTACAGGTGACGGACGGGGTGGCCGGGAAGCGGGTCCGCGAGGTCGGGCAGCAGCAGGCCCCGGCGGCGGGCGAGGCGCCTGAGCGGGCCGCTCAGGGTGTAGAGGAGGGACTCGCTGATCACCCAGGCGGGCCGGGTCGCGGCCATGCGGGCCGCGAGCACGTCGGGGGCCAGGCCGGGGTCGGCGAGGACGAGCGTCCCGCCCGCCGCCACCGCCCCCAGCGCCAGCGCCACCGCGTCCACCCCCGGCCGCACCGCGAACAGCACCCCGTCCCCCGGCCGGCCTCCGCCCATCGCGTCGCGGACCGCCGACACCCGACGGGCCAGCTCACCGTAGGTGATCTCGCGGCCCCGCCCGTCGACGATCGCGGTGCGCCCCGGCTCCCGCCCGGCGATTGTCATGATCCCGCTGACGATGTCGTTCACGTGGCTCCCGCCCGGCCGATCCACAGATGCTCGTACGTGGGAATGAGGACCCGTCTGGCCGCGCGTCGCCGCACGACGCGCACCCGGTGGGAGAGCAGGACGGAGGCCACCGCCCGGATCTCCGCGAGGGCGAGCGGGTAGCCGATGCAGAAGTGCGGGCCCGCGCCGAACCAGAGCCTGCGCAGCTCGGGCGGGTGGGCGCGGGAGGGGTCGAACGGGCCGTACGCCCTGGCGCAGTTGTGGGTGACGATCAGGATCCGGTCGCCGGGGCGTACCGCCGTGCCGCCGACGTGCGCGGCGGCGGCCACCGAGCGCAGCATCAGCGGGGTCGGCGTGGTGACCCGCATCGCCTCCTCGATCACCCTGTCCAGGTCGCCGACCTGGGTGCCGTGGTCGTGCAGGAGGGCGACGAGCCGGGGGACGAACGTGGCGACGGTCTCGGTACCGGTCAGGAAGAACGCCCCCGCCGCGCCCCGCGCCTCGGCCACGGACAGCCCCTGCGCCCGCATCCGGCCCATCACCGTGGACTCGTCCCCGGCCTCGTAGGCGGCCTGCGCGATGTCCCCGATCCGGTCCAGCACCCGCCTGGCGACGGCAACCTGCCGGTCGGACAGCCGCCGCGAACGCAGCGAGACCATCGAGACGACCCGCTCCCCGTCCGCGAAAAGTTCCCTCGCCCGCGCCTCGGAGACCTCGCCCAGCCCGATCACCCGGCAGATCACCGCCCCGGCCATCAGCCGCATGGCGTCCACCAGGTCGACCGTCTCGCCCTTTCCCAAGCGGGCGGAGAGATCGTCGAGCGGCCCGCGGAGCACGTCTTCCACCAGCGAGGACACGTACCCGGCGGTGAACAGCGGCATCAGTTTCCTGCGGAGCGCGAGATGGCCGGGGCCCTCCATGTTGAGCAGCACGGAAGGGCCGAGCACGGGCGTCCACAGGTCGCCGGGCGAACCCGGCCCGTCCTTGCGGAACCGCTCGTCCATCAGCACGGCCCGCGCGACGGCGGCGTCGTTGACCACCACTCCCAGCCCGGGGACGCGCACCACGGGCCCGAGCCGGGCCAGCAGCCGCATGAGCGGGTAGGCGAAGGGGTGGGCGGCCAGGTGGAGGCGGGTCTCGTGGTTCACCGGACGTCGATCACTTCCGGCCGGTAGTGGTGGTCGGCGTACCAGGCGAGGGTGCCCGCGAGGCCGTACGCCCGCAGCCTGCGTACGGAGCCGAAGACCACCACGTCACGGCGCGAGGCGTACGCGGGGGTGAGCGCGCGCACCCGGTTGACCAGGGCGCGGTCCTCGTGGACCTCCTCGATCGCGGTCCTGGGGAAGCCGCCCGCGCGCTCGTAGAGGTCCGCGGTGATGGCGAGGGTGGCGCCGGGCATCATCACGTACGGGCCCAGGTAGCGCGGGTCCCTGTTGCCGGGCCGGAAGCGTCCGAAGGTCGCCGCCACCTCCACCACGAACGGGATGAGGTGGCGCTCCCAGAACTTCAGCCGGAACTCGTCGGTCCTGGGCCTCAGCTGCCCGCCGACCATCTCCAGCCCGTCGCCGAAGGCCCGCCGGATGTTGCGCACCCAGTCGGGGCGGGGCAGGCAGTCCGCGTCGGTCCTGGCCAGGTGGGTCGCCCCGTGCGCGATGGCGTGGCGCATGCCGGTGTCGGAGGCGGCACCGGTGCCCTTCCGAGTCTCGACGACCACCTGGACACCGTGCCGCCGTACGACCTCGGCGGTGCCGTCGGTGCTCGCGTTGTCCACCACGAGCAGCGTGAAGTCCCGGTCGTCCTGCTCGGCCAGGGCCCGCAGTGTCGCCTCGATGCCGGGGGCCTCGTTGTAGGCGGGAACGATCACCCAGAGGTCCATCACATCTCCGCCAGCATCACACCGGTACTGATCCCGCCGCCCAGCCCGAGCAGCGCCACCCGGTCGCCGGGTCGCCAGTCGCCCAGGGCGAGCTGGAGCGGAAGCGTCGTCGAGGCGCAGTTGCCGTGCTCGGGCAGGCTGACCACGAGCCTGTCCTCGGGGATGTCGAGCACCTCGGCCAGGAAGCGCAGGTAGGGCAGCGCCACCTGGTGTACCGCGACGACGGCGAAGTCGTCCCAGGTCAGGCCGGTGCGCTTGAGGGCGTTGAGGAAGATGTCCGGGCCGATCGCCTCGAAGGCGTCCTTCAGCCTGCGCCCGTCGCCACGGAAGTAGGAGTACTCGAGGTCGCGGGGGTGCGCGGAACCGCCTCCGGGCAGGGTGCCGATCGCCCAGGCCGTGGAGTCGGCCGCGAAGTCGCGGTAGAAAATGCCACGTTCCAAATCGGCGGCGACCGTGACCGCGGCCCCGGTGTCCGACAGCGTGTAGCCCGCGAAGGAGTCGACGAACTGCGCGCGGTCCCTGACCCGCCATCGGATCGCCCGCGACGGGATCTCGCCCGAGCAGACCAGCACCTTGCGGTGCGCCCCGGTCAGGATGAGCGCCTCGGCGATCTGGATCCCGTTGAGCATGCTGTTGCAGGCGTTCTTGACGTCGAACACCGGGCACGAGAGTCCCAGTTTGGCCGCCACGATGTGCGCGGTGGCGGGCTCGATCATGTCCTGCGAGGCCGACGCGAAGACGAGCAGGTCGACGTCGGAGTGGTCGAGTTCGCGGGCCGCCTCCACGGCCAGGTCCGACGCCTGCTGGTCGTCCCTGGCCACGTGGCGGCGCCGGATTCCCGTCAGCCGTTCGACGACGCCCCTGTGGGGCGTGTAACCCTCGATCCGCCGTTCGACGTCCGCGCTGGACACGGTCCGCTCCGGCAGATACGTCGCGACGCCCGTGATCCGGGCTTTCATTGATCTCCCTTTATCCCTGAACAGTGTCGAGCCGAACAGCGTCGAGCCGAACAGCGTGAATCTCGACACGCTCGCGCAATGTATCTAAAACGCGGTGTTTTGTCCTGGTCATCCGAAAAAGACGGGCAAACATGGACGAGGAATCACATACCTATACAAGTCTGTCGTGAAGCGGACACCGTGCCGTCCTTCCGTACCGCCTTCTCGCGTCGCCCGTTCGCGCCGACATGAGTTTCATGATCGTCAAAGGGGTGGTGGATCTTTTCCCCGAGGTCAAGGACGAGGGCGGGGACAGGCGAAGACCGCCGGGCCGCCGAGCATCACCTCGAACCGGGAGCCGCGGCTCCGCCGGGTAGTTTGACGAACCCCTGTGGCGGCAGAGGACCCCATAAGATCTTTTTTCGTGATCGACCGGAATGACCGTGATCGACCTCGCCGGGCTGAACACCGTCACCCGCACCGTGATTCTGCTGGAGGTATGCCATGCGTGGTACAGCTCGTGCGTTCGCCGTGACCACCGCCGCCCTCGCCCTCGGACTGACCGGCTGCAGCGCGGGCGGGCCGGCCGACGGCAGGCCGGTGCAGCAGGCCGTCCCCAAGGCCGGTGAGGAGACCAAGAAGCCCGAGAAGCCGGCGGGACCCGTCACGCTGAAGTACTGGACCTTCACCCCGCCCGAGGCCGCGCTGAAGAAGGCGGTCGCCGCGTTCGAGCGGGCGAACCCCGGCATCAAGGTCGAGCTGCGCACCTTCGCCGAGGCCGACTACCGCAAGCGGCTCCCCAAGGCGCTCGCCGACGACGAGAAAATCGACGTCGTCGGCCTCCCGATCCCGACGATGACCCGCTCGGTCGCGAACCGGCTCCGCCCGGTCGACGACTGGAAGGACAAGGTCTCCGGCGGCTGGGTCGACGAGCTTGAGAAGAACGCGGTGAAGCAGACGGAGAAGGCCGCCAAGGGCGGCACGCTCTACTCCGTCCCGATGGGGTCCAACGGCGGCGCGGTCATGTACTACAACGCCGGCCTCCTGTCCGAGCTCGGACTCTCCTTCCCGAAGACGGCCGCCGATCTGGAGAGCGTCGTGAGACGGGTCAAGAAGGAGATCCCCGACCTCCGGCCGGTCGTCTTCTCCGGCGAGCCGCGCCGGCAGGAGGAGCTGCTGTTCACCATCGCGAGCCAGAGCCACCCCACCCTCTCCGACGAACTGCTGGCCGGCGGCAGGCCGTGGAACGGCCCCGAGGTGGTCTCGGCCCTGACCGCCTACAGGTCGCTGTTCGACAGGGGCGTACTGGCGAAGTCGGGACTCGCGCTCAAGGGCGACCGCCCGGCCGAGCTTTTCCGCTCGGGCAAGGCCCTGTTCCTGGTGGACGGCTCGGGCCGGAGCCCGATGCTGTCCGCGTCCTACCGCAAGACCGCGAAGATCTCCGTCAAGGAGATCGGCGCCGGACCTTTCCCGACCGTCCTGCAGGGCTCCAAGCCCGCCGTCCGCAGTACGGCCGAGGTGGGGCTCGCCATCCCCAAGAGCTCCAAGCACGTGGCCGAGGCGGCCACGCTGATCGAGTTCCTGACGGTGGGCGAGGGAGTCTCCGACTGGGCCGGAGACCTGGCGCTCGTCCCCGCGCGCGAGGACTTCCGGATCGACTCCTCCGTCTTCGCGGACTCGGAGGGCAAGGAGGGCTACGCCGCGATCCAGGAGCTCGTCAAGGACGGCGGCTCCCTGAACGTCCCCGACGAGTCCTTCCTGGAGCGGGTGGAGGGTGACGTCATCCTCGACGTCGCCCATGGCCGGATCACCCCGAAGAAGGCGGCCGACCGCCTGCAGGAGGAGTGGTCGCGCGGCGAGTGAGGGTCTTCCCCGGTTTCTCCGCCGTCCTGCGGATGAGCGCCCCCCTTCGGCTTCTCGTCGGCAGGACGGCGAGGTCATCTCGATGGCTTCCCGCCCGGGCCTCGACGGGGGTGTCCCGTTATCCGGCCGGTGAGCGCTCCCGGGGGCCCGGCGAGGTCAGGCGTTCACGTTCACCGGCCGGAAGGTGCGGCGGTAGGCCATCGGCGAGACGCCGATGGCCGCCTGCAGGTGCTGGCGGAGCGAGGCGGCGGTGCCGAACCCCGACCGCAGGGCGACGCCGTCCACCGGCAGGTCGCTGGTCTCCAGGAGCCGCCGGGCCAGTTCGACCCGCTGCAGGATGAGCCACTGGCCGGGGCTGAGCCCCATCTCGTCGCGGAAGCGCCGGGTGAAGGTACGGCGGCTCATCCGGGCGTGGGCGGCCAGTTCGCCGAGGGAGAGCGGCTCGTGCAGCCGCTCCAGCGCCCAGGCCCTGGTCGGGGCGGTCGTCGCCGCGGTCGGGGCGGGAATCGGGCGCTCGATGAACTGTGCCTGACCGCCGTCGCGCCACGGCGGGACGACGCACCGCCTGGCCACGCGGTTCGCCACCTCGGTGCCGTGGTCGCGCCGGACGATGTGCAGGCAGAGGTCGATCCCCGCGGCGACCCCTGCCGAGGTGAGCACGTCCCCGTCGTCCACGAACAGCACGTCCGGGTTGACCTTGACCTTGGGAAACAGCTTCTGGAAGTGGTCGGTGTGGTTCCAGTGGGTGGTCGCGGGACGGCCGTCGAGCAGTCCGGCCGCCGCGAGCACGTAGGCGGCGGTGCAGATCGAGACCAGGCGGGTGCCCGGCCGGATGCGCGCGATCGCGTCGGCCACGGGGGCGGGGAGTCGTCCCTCGGCGGAGATCGCTCCGAGGGCGTGGGTGGCCGGGATCACCACGGTGTCCGCGTCCGCCAGGACCTCGGCTCCGTGGTCCACCGCGATCGCGAAGTCGGCGTCGGTGCGTACGGGGGCGCCGTCGACGGTGCAGGTGAGCACCTCGTAGAGCGGTTCGCCGGCCGCGCCCCCGGCGATGCCGAAGATCCGCGGCGGGATGCCCAGCTCGAAGGGGATCACACCGTCCATGGCGAGCATGACGATCCTGTGCATGACCCGATTCTTGCATGGGTGAGGTACGGGCCATCCCCGCCGAGGGCCGCCGCTTCCCCTGCCAAAGGCCGCCTCTCGCGAAGCCCGTTTCCTTCGCCGAGGGTGGCACCGTCTGCCAAGCCCGTTCCCTTCATCGAGGGACGCCGTTTCCGCCGCGAGGCGTTAGGTGAAGCCCCGTCCCCGCCGCGAGGTGGGCTCAGGAGTCGGCCGCGGTCGACAACGGCAGGCGGAGGACGAGGCGGGCGCCGCGGCCGGCGGTGTCGGCGGCGTAGAGCCTGCCGTGGTGCGCCACGGCGATGTCCCTGGCGATGGGTAGGCCCAGGCCGGTTCCCCCGGCGTCGCGGCTGCGCGCCGAGTCCAGGCGGGTGAACCGCTGGAAGACCCGCTCCCGCTCCTCCTCGGGGATGCCGAGCCCGTCGTCGATGACCTCCAGCACGGCCTCGCCCGACCGGCTCCCGACCCGGACCCGCACCTCCTTCGTCGCGTGCCGGTCGGCGTTGGCCAGCAGGTTGGTGAGCAGTCGTCCCAGCTGGACCCTGTTGCCTCGCACCGTGACGCCGGGGTCGAGCCTCAGCAGTACCTCGTGCCGGGTCGGCCGGCGCCTCACCTCCGAGGTGACCAGGTCGGCGAGGTCGATCACCTCCGGTGCGACCCGCACGCCGGAGTCCAGGCAGGCGAGCAGCAGCAGGTCCTCGATGACGGCCTGGAGGCGGTCCGCGTCGGCCAGCGCCGAGCGCATCGTCGCGAGCGGGTCCTCCGCCTCGGGGTCGGAGATCGCCAGTTCGAGCTTGGTACGCAGCCCGGTCAGGGGGGTGCGCAGCTCATGGGAGGCGTCGGAGGCGAAGCGGCGCTGGTTCTCCACGGCCCGCTCCAGTCTTTCGAGGGTCGCGTTGATGGTCTGGGTGAGCTGCGCCATCTCGTTCCCCGAGGTGGGAACGGGCATCCGGCGGCTGAGGTCGGAGGCGGTGATCTCGGTCATCTCGGCGCGGATCCGTTCCACCGGGGCGAGCGTACGGCCGGCGAGCTGCCAGGCGCCCCAGCCGAGCAGCGTGAGAAGCCCCGAGGAGAAGAGCGCCAGCGTGATCACCAGGAAGCTGGAGCGGAGCAACGGGGGTTCCAGCGCCATCGCGTAGACCATCACGTCGCCGTAGGCGGAGCGTTCGACCCGCAGGCCCACGACGCCGTAACACGCCCGTTCTCCCGTCGGTGGCGAGGCCGTGCACACCGTCTCGTCCACCCGCATCTCGCCGGGCGGCGGGCGCGTCCGGGTCAGAGGCGGTTTTCCCTCCATGGCCGGGCTGGCGGCGACCACCCGGCCGTCGTTCGCGACGACCTGGATGCGGTTGACGCGGTTGAGCGGGAAGATGACGTTGTCCGCGGGGCCTTTCTCGACGGCCAGGGCCGCGTTGGCGGCCGCGCCGGCCGCCAGGTCGGAGAGGTCCGCCGAGAGCTTGGCCCTCACGGCCTGCCAGGTGGCGAACATGCCCATGCCCAGCACCAGGGCGAACGCGATGATCGCTATGAGGGTCACCTGCCCTCGGATTGACCGCGGACGTCGTACTATGGCTACCCCCCCAAAAAGCAGCTCTTCCTATTTAATGGCATCCTTTTATTCATTTATATGTGATTGGCATTAATTGCCCAGTAAAGCCCGAGCAAGCTCTCGTTGTTGTTCGGCGGGAAGGGTAATGGTTCCCACCTGCGGCGCGACCCGGAGGAGTGTCGGTCAAGCGGTGCCGGATGCGGGGTAAAGATGCCGGGTATAGGGGATCTGGCTGGCATGTCGTCGTGTGTGGGTGTGTGTCCTGTTAAGATCCGCCGATGATTATCCGTGACGGTCACCTTGGCGACGTACCGGCCGTTCTGGCGATGTTCGACGGCGCGGTGGCGTGGTTGACCTCCCTGGGCCGCACCGGCCAGTGGGGCAGCGAGCCGTTCTCCGTCGACGCGGCCCGTGTCGAGCGGATCACCTCGTGGGCGACATCCGGCGGGATGCGCGTCGCCGAACTCGACGGCCGGCCCGCGGGCTGCCTGGTCGTGGGGTCCGCCATGCCCTACGTCGCCCCCGCTCCCGAGCCGGAGCTCTACATCCAGGGGCTGGTCGTCGACCCGAGGTTCCACGGCCGGGGAGTCGGGGCCGCCCTGCTGGAGCGCGCCCGCGCGGAGGCCGCGGGGCTGGGGGTCGCGCTGGTGCGGGTCGACTGCTACGCCGGTGACGACGGCCGGCTGGTGGCGTACTACGAGAGCCAGGGCTTCACCAGGACGGAGAGCTTCAAGGTCGGCGACTGGCCCGGCCAGGTCCTGGAGTCGAGGCTCCCCGTGGCCGCGGGCTGAACCTGTGGGACGAGGGCGTTCCCAACCGGGCGGCACGAGGCTTCCCGTGGCCACGGGCTGACCGGCGGGCGGACAGGCCACCGCCTCGAAGAGGTTCGACGCTCCCTGAACGTCCGGCACCGAGAGGGCCGTGCCGAGAGGGCCAGCTGACGTCCCGCGCTGAGAGGGCCGTGCCGGATGAGCGGGAAGGCCGCGGACGCGAGAAGGGTGCGGGACCCGTCACGGGTCCCGCACCCTCCTGCGGTGCGGAGCGGGGTCAGCCCGCGGTTCCCGCCGAGGCCGGGTAGATGCGGAGCCAGTCCACTTCCATCCACGCCTCACCGGAGCTGCCCTGGCCGGGGAACCAGTCCAGCTGCAGGCAGACCGACATCGAACTACGGGTGGCGTTGCCGGAGCGGAACCACTCCTGCCCGTCGATGTAGCCGACGACGCTGCTGGGGGTGACCTCCACGGCGTAGGTGTGCCAGGCGGTCATGTCGATGTTGGCGTGGGCCTGCTCCTGCCCCTGAGGGGTGTGCAGGAAGAAGTTCGGCCGCTGCCGCTCGGGATCGTTGATGACCTCCAGGAAGTCGATCTCCTCACCGGTGGAACTCCGCACGTTGCCGCCGCCGTCCTTCGGCCACAGCAGGGCGACGGGGTGGTACGACCCGGCTCCCGGGTACAGGCGGACACGGGTCTCCCAGCGCCCGTACGCCTGGGCGTGACGGGCGGCCAGGCCGGCGGTGGTCCCGTCCTCGCGGCCGTACAGGTAGAGCGCCCCGTTTCCGAGGTAGAGCTGCTGGGGGGATCGGCGGCCGTTGCCGGCGTGCCCGGCCGAGTCGTAGAACACCCAGTCGGACTCGTCGAGGTAGTCGTCGAACTCCGCGCACCAGGCCGGTGCGCCCCAGTTGAGGGCTTGCGCGGCGCTGGCCTCGCCGGTGGCGGCGGGGGCGCAGGGGGCCGCGGAGACCACCTCTCCCTGGGCCGCGCTGAGGGTGCTCACCGTCAGCGCGGCCACCATGCTGAGTACGGCCACCCGCACGTGGGATCTGGTGATCATGATTACTCCTCCCAGGATCTTGCGCAGAGTGTGGAGGGACTGAAGCTCCAGCAGCCGGTGCTCGTCGGGCTCGGGCTGGGGATCGCCCACACGGCCGGGCCCGACGGCTGGGTGGGTGAGGCGGGCGGCGCGAACACCCAGCGCGGCGCGCCCGCCGGCTCGTGGTTCGCGATCAGCCGGACGCCGGGGGACACCGCGGTACGGCCACGCCAGGGTGCGAGGCTCCAGCACGAGGCGAGGTCCTCCGGCTTACAGAAGTCGGAGGTGGAGCGCTTGAGCGGGGGCAGAGGCAGGACGGTACGGATCGAGGGCGCCGGGGACGGGGCCGTCATCGGGGATCGGGTGCTCTGAACCGGCTCGAGCAGGAGGGAGGGGTCGCGGGCGTCGGTCCGCGCGGGCACGGGCCGGGGCGCGTGGGTCGCCCAGCGCGGCGCGCCGGGGCGCGACGAGGTGGCGGTGGGAGCCGGGGTGACGGGCGGGGTCGGGCTCGCCGAGGGCTTCGGAGTCTCCTTGGGCGAAGTGGTGGGCTTCCGAGTGGGCTTGGGGGTGCCGCTCGGCGCGGATTTGGTCGCCGTCGCCGTCGCGGTGGGTTTCGCCGTTGACGTCGCGGTCGCCGTCGCGGTGGGTGTGGGGGACGGCGCGGGCTGGGTGGTCGTACCGGAGGGGGACGGTGTCGTCGCCGGCGGCGGTGTCCCGGTCGACGTGGGTGAGGAGGTGGTGCTGGGCGACGGCGCCGGGGTGGCGGGGGCGGAGGTCGCCGTGGACGTCGCCGACGGTGCCGGGGTGGCGGTCGGCTTCGGCGGCGCCGAGGTAGGCTTCTTGGCCTCGGGGGACGGGTCGGTGGTGGGCCTGGTGTTCTCGGGCGGCGCCGAGGGGACCTTCCTGGCCCTCACGGGGGCGTCGGTGGGATTGGTGTTCCTCCTGGTCGTCGGCTTGGTCGTCGGCTCGGACCTCTTCGGCGAGCTCTCGGTGGACCTGGTGCTCACGGGCGGGTCCTCGGCGGGACGCGACCTGCTGGACGGCGAGCTCGTCGGCGCCGCGTTCCTGGACCGGGTGGCCTCCCGCGTCGTCGTCCCGTCGGGGGACGTGGAACGCCGCTCGACGGGAGCGTCCTCCTCCACGCGCGGTGCGGTGTTCCTCTCGCCGGAACGGTTACGGGACGTGGGAGGAGGGCTGTCGGTCTCGGTGAACGTCTCGGGGGACGAGGTCTCCTCCGAGGGGGCGCGACGCGTCCGCGTCTCGGCGGGCGGGCTCTCGTCCCTGGAGCGGGAGCCGCTGTCCGAGGGCGGGTTCCTGTCGGATGTCGAACGGGAGTCGTCCGAGGGGGCCGAGCGGGAGTCGCCCGACGGAGGAGTCCTGTCCTGCCGGGAGGAGTCCTCGACCTCGGAGGGGGGTTCCTGGCGTGCGGGGGGAGAACCGGCGAACTCCTGCGACGGTGAGCCGGAGCTCAGGCCGGGATCGGCCATGGCGGCCCACGGCTGGGCGATGACCGCGCTCGTCGTCGCGGATACCGCGGCCAGCAGAAGGCCGGAGAGTAAGGTGACACGCCGGGATGAGCTGCGTGGGGGCATTGATCGCTCTTCCTCGATCTATGGGGTGGGCTCTGGGCCGGAGATGGGTTTCCAGCCCGCGGCGGTGAATTCCGGGGTGCCCGGGAGGGCGACCGGCGGCACGGAGGTGGCGAGGGGGTCGGGGACGTTGACCCAGTCCCCCTGGTTCGCACCGCGCATGCCGGGCTGCCAGACCATGAGCAGGCTCATGGCGTATGGGCTCGAATAGGTCGGATCGGTGTCGCCGACGCCCTTGGTCGCGGTCACCTGGACCAGGACCGAGACCTGCACCTGATCCTGGGCGCGGGGTTTCCACTGGACGCCGATCGTCCGTGTCCTCATGGCGGCGCCCTCGGGGAGTGCCCCGTCCTTGGGCAGGCCGAGGATCTCCCTCCAGCCCGCGACGGCCTCGCGGGCACCGGCCCGCGCCGCGTCGTGCTCCTCGGGCCGCGCGTAGAGCACCGCGGCCTGCTCGGCCTGTTCGACGTCCAGGGTCCACGCCGCCTCCAACGCCGCGGCGGCGGCGGAGGCCGCGCCCAGCTCGGTGCGGGGGAACCCGACGGGGTAACCGGCCGCACCCTCGTAGGCGGAGGGTGGGGAGAGGAGAACGGTATCCCCGAGGGCCTTCGGCGCGGAGGCGTTCACGGGGGTGGCGGAGTCGGGTCGGAGGAGCTGCCATGCGCCGGCCGCCAGCAGGATCGTCCCCACGATCGAGACGACCACGATGAGCATCCGCCGCCGGGCGCTTGGCGGCGGGCCCAGATCCCAGTCCAGCGTGGGATCGTCGGCGACCGGTCGCACTAGTGGCTCCGGTCGGGGCGCTGCCCGAAGCTCTGCCCGGCCGCGGCGGCCAGGCGGAGGTACGCGCCCCGGGTCGTGGGTCGGAGGCGGACCAGGTCGACCTCCGCGCCCTCCTTGAGGTGCGGGTCGTAGGGGATGCGGATCACCGAGCGGCAGCGCGAGGAGAAGTGGCGCTCCAGCAGGTCCAGGTCCACGTCGGACTTGGGCTCCACGGCGTTCAGTACGACGATGGCGTTCCTGACGAGGTCGGCGTGGCCGTGGGCGGTCAGCCAGTCCAGCGTCGCGGCGGCCGAACTCGCCCCGTCCACCGCGACCAGGCTGACCAGCACGATCTGGTCGGCCAGTTCCAGCGTCGCGCCCATCGCCCCGTGCAGCAGGCCGGTCCCGCAGTCGGTGATGCAGATGGAGTAGTAGCGCTCGATGAGCCCGGCGACCGTGCGGTAGTCCTCGGCGTTGAACGCCTCGCTCACCGCCGGGTCGGTGTCGGAGGCGAGGACCTCGAGCCGGGCGGGTGACTGGGAGGTGAAGGCGCGCGCGTCGGCGTAGCGCAGGATGTGCGGGGCCTCGGCCAGCATCGTGCGGATGGTCGCGGCCGTCTCGGACTTGACCTTGAGACCGAGGGTCCCGCGGTCGGGGTTGGCGTCGATCGCGATCACCCGGTCACCGCGCAGCGAGGCCAGCGTGTTGCCGAGGGCGACGGTCGTCGTGGTCTTGCCGACCCCGCCCTTGAGGCTCATGACCGCGATCCGGTGGTGCCCGCTCGCGACGGGGGTCTGGGCATGCGCGATCAGCGTGCGCCGTTCCACCTCCGCCGCCGACTCCGCGGGGATGATGCGCTTGCCGGAGAGCTGCCAGACGAGGCGGCGCCACCCCCCGGCGGGTTCCGGGCGGCGGTTGGTGAGCAGGTGCTCCGCGGTGAGCGGGACCGTTTCGTGGAACTGGTCGGGCGGGAGCGGCGGATTGGGGGGTGATGCATGGATATGTGGAGAGGTATCCGTCATTTCCCTGGTCCTTTCTTGAAAAGTGATCGTGGGGGGATGGGGTCGGTCAGCAGGTCCGCCAGCGCACCGTCGTACTGATCGAGTCGTCGAGGGCGTGCACGGTCACCGGAGCGGTGGCCGACGCGGGGGCGCCACACCAGTTGCGGACCCGGTGGGCACGCAGGTTGATCACCTGGGTGACCCCCTCGCGCAGCGTGCCGCCGGAAGGGCTCACGGCCAGGCCGGGAGCCGAGATCCGCCATTTCAACGGCTCTCCGGAGGAGGTGATGACCATGCTTCCCAGGCCGAACTCGTCCAGCGTCACCACGGGCGGGACCCGCAGGCGGGAGGCGAGCCCGTCCTGCCGCGCCGGCGCGTCGGCGGCGGGAGGCGGAGATCGGGTGGCCTGGCTGGTGGACGCCTGCAGCGACCTCGCGGGCTCCTCGGGCCCGATCGCGGGGCCGAGGAAGTTCATTCCGGTCAGGGTGCCCGCCGCGCCCGCCACGACGATGATGACGATCTTGATCGTCGTGTTCCTGATCCGGGCACCCGCCCAGCTGAGCGCCTCCAGTACGCGGATCCCCATCTCGATCCGCTCCTCGTCGGGGCGGTCGTCGGGTTCGGTGTGGAAGCGCAGCGCGGGAACCTGGGTGTCGTCGAGTGTCCCGGTCTCGCGGGTTTTGGCCTCGCGGGTTTTGTTCTCGCGGGTTTTGTTGTCGCGCGCTCGGGTTTCGCGTGTCCCGGCATCCCGCATCTCGACGGACGCCTGCCCGGCGATGACGACGGGTTCGGCCTTGGCGACCGGTTGGGGAGCCGGCGGCTCCTGCCGGGGGATGGTGCCGGTGAGCTCCTCGCTCTGGGCGAGGACCTCGCGAGCCCACGCCTGGGTGAGCAGGGCGTCGTAGAGGGGGGTGTCGTGTCCGGGTACGGGAGGCGCGGACGGCGGGCGGGCCGGCCGGGTCCTGCGGGGCGGCAGGGCGGGCAGCGGGGGCAGGCCCGAGGAGGCGGCGGGAGCGCGGGAACCCGCCGCGGGCCCCTCTCCCGATGCCGTGACCGGTGACACCGCGCCCGACGTCGTACTCGGCGGCGTCGTGGCAGGTGGTGTCGCGGCGGGTGGCTTCGGCTTCGTGGGAGGTTTCGACGCCACCGGTGGGTAGGGGGGCGTGCCGACCCTGGGCGAGGGCGGTGCCGGGGTGGTGCCGCCCGCGGCCGGGGAGGCGGGTGGCGTGGAGGACCGTCGTCCGGGTGGGGAGGCGGGCGATGCGGAGGACCGTCGTCCGGGCGGGGCGGAGTGCCGGCTGCCGGGCGGGGCGGGAGTCCGGCCCCCGGGCGGGGGCGCGGGAAGGACCGGGGAGTGTCCACCCGCAGGAGGGGCGGACAGGACGGGAGACCCGCCACGGGCCGGTCGTGTGGGCGGGGCCGCCTCCGAGGCCGCCTCGCGGGCGGCCTCGGGAGGCAGTGAGTCCACGAGCCGCTGCCGCTCCTCGGCGGAGAGCGGCGCGACCGGGGGATAGGCGATCATCTGCGGCGCCGTGTAGCGGATGTTGATCGGCCGCGTGCACACGGAACACCTGATCATGTGGGAGAGCAGGCTCGCCTGGGCCTCCACCGGGTCCGCGGCGGAGTGCGCCGTCCGTCCGCCGGGCGGGCCGTCGGGAAAGACGTCGGGAAAGACGTTCTCCACCAGCGGGGCGAGCTCCGGGCAGGTACGCCGCCCGTGGGTGAGCGCGTCCAGCCCGCTCACCAGGGTCTCGATCAGATCCTGGGTACGGGTGGTGAGCCTGCTGACCTCGTTGACGGGCATCGCCAGCACGTGGGAGAGGTCCTCCATGCTGAGCGCGTGCCGGTACGTCAACCTGAGCGCCTCGGTGCCCAGGGGGTCGACGATCGTCCACACCCGCTCGATCAGCGAGGCGTCGGGCATGCCGGGCCCCGAACCCGGCACGTACCGCTCCCGGTAGGCGGCAGAGGTGCGGCAGTCACGTCGCAGTGCGGCCAGCAGCCGCCCCCGGGCCGTGACGCCCTCGGGAGCGGCCTCGGCCCGGCCGGCCGCCAGCGCGGAGACGACCGCCGCGTGCGCCCGGCCGGGTTCGAGATGGGAGGCGGCGTAGTCCATCAGGTGCGCGCCGTGCTCACGCACCCAGGCCGCCCCCTGGCCGGGGCCGGGCGTGGGACGCCCGGTTCCGGTAGGTGTGCTCATCGGCCCTCGTACTCGAACGGGTTCTGCTCGGTCTGGTCTCGGGGAGGCCGGCCCCGGTCGGACTGGGAAGGAGCGGTGTTCTCGCCCGGCCACTGTTCGGAGACGTCGCCTCCGGGGTCTCTGGGGGCCACCGCGTCATCGGGACCCGGCTGGGCGGGGTTCAGCCCGCCCGTGTCAGGCTGCCAGGGCTCCTCCTGGCCGGGGACGCCCTGTCGCCGGTCGCCCTGCCGTTGCTCGCCCTGTCGCCGGTCGGTCTGTCCCTGGTCAGGCTGCGGGAGGGTGCTCTCGCTGGGGATCGGGCTGGGAAGCGGGACGGGAGGAGGATCGGTCACCACGAGCTCCAGATTGCGCTGGGGCAGTCCGGTGAACTTGGTCCAGTTGCTGATCTGGCCGGGTGCGGGCTCCGCGTAGAGCCAGCGGATGAAGGCGGGCCACAGGCACGAGTCGCGGGGGATCGTGGCCTGGCCGCCCTGGGCCTGGTCCGGCCCCTGGGTCGCGCTGAGCGCCCGGAGTTCCTCGGCGGTGTAGTCACGGCACGGCGGGGTGCCCGGCGGGGCGATGTTGAGGTCCCACACGCCGTTCTCGTCCGTGTAGCGCATCCCCCTGTCCAGCCCGAGGGCCTCGTGGGCGCGCCGCATGAGCTCGGGGTTCTCGAAGATCGGCAGTGAGACACCGCCGTCCGGGCCACCGCCGGGAAGCTGCGGGGGGGCCGGCATGAGCACGGTCCCGTCGGGACCCTGCGACGCGTTCTCGGCGGGACCGAGGGAGGGCTGCGGCTGGGACGGCCCGGCCGAGGGGAGCTTCCGCGACGGGTCGGGCGCCTGGGAGCGAGTGCGGTCGCCGTCGCGCGGTGCCACCGAGGGCGTGCCGGCGTCACCGGTCGGCCTGGTCTCGGGAGACGCCGTGGACACGGGACCTTCACCCGAGGGCACGATCGGCCGGCCGGTGCCCGACCGGATCGCCGGCCTCAGGGTGCCCGTCGGCCGGGGGTTCCTCGCGTTGTCCCCGGGCTGCGGGTTCCTGGCGTCGCCGATGGGCCGAGGTTGCTGCTGCCCGTTTCCTCCGGTGGGCTGGGCCTGCGGGGGCTTGAGGCCACCGGTCGGCTGGGGCTGCTGCTGCCGGTTCCCCTCGCCGGGACGCTGTCCGTTCCTGTCCGGGGACTGCTGCCACTTCCCGTCGGGGGGCTGCTGTCCGTTCCTGCCGGTGGGCTGGGGCTGTGGCTGCCTGTTTCCGTTGTCGGCGGGGGGCTGCTGTCCGTTTCCGCCGGTGGGCCGGGGTTGCGGCTGCCTGTTTCCGTTGTCGGCGGGGGGCTGCTGCCCGTTCCCTCCGCTGGGCCGGGGCTGTGCCGACAGGGTGGGCGCCGAGGACCTCGTCGCGCCGGACTCGGGAGCCGGCTTGGGCGGCGAGACGACCTCGACCTGCTCCACGGGCCGCGGCTCGATGACGCTGCCGCTCTCGTTCTGGCTCTCCGAGATGTTGCCGCTGATCTTCTTCGTCGGGGTCGGAGCCGGTGGGGCGGGAGGGTTGACGGGCTGGTTGTTCACCTGGGCGGGAGGAGGCTGGGCGGGGGGTTGCGCCGGCCCGGGGTTGGGTGCGGGCTGGACCGGCGCCGGGTCGGGCTTGGCGGGCGGATCGGCCTTCTTGGGCGTCGTGGGTTTCGTCGACGTGGTCGCCTTGGGGGCTGCCGGCGGGGCCGGAGTGCTCTTGGGGTTTCCCGGCCGCTGGAGGGGGGCGGCCGCGGCGGCGGCCACGCCCAGGACGGGAAGGGCGACACAGCCTTCCGCGGTGCCGCCGACCGCGCGCCCGTCGGTGGTGGTGGTCAGGCAGACCCGCTGATCCCCGGCGGCGGAGGCCCGTTTGGTGCCCTTCGCGATCGTGCTGCCCGCGTCGGCGCCGGAGAGCGGGAGCGGTTGGTCACCGCCGGGTGCCGCGCCCGCCGACCAGGCTCCCGCCTGGTCGTCGAGGAGGTACGTTCCCGCGGCGAGTCGCATCACCTGCCCCTCGCCGGGGTCGGGGCGGATGGCGATGACGGTTCCCAACCCGGCGCCGGCGCCGAAGACACCGATCGCGACACTCGCAGTGATCACCGTCGCGCGCGATGGCTTACGTGAGGGTGTCATTAGAATGTTCCTTTTCTTCCGGTAAAAAACGTCAGTCGCCGTGGCTCTCCAGGACATCGCTCCACTCGCCCAGCACGCGAGCGGGTTCGTTCGAGCCGACGGGGGGGACATGGGTCACATACATGCGTCCGTATGTGGCGCTCACCGAGCGTGCGAAGGACTTGCCGCGGGTGCGGACGGCGGCCGAGCCCTTCAGCTTGACCTTCGCCCCTTCCCGCACCGCCTCGCGGAGCTCGGTGGATCGGGCTCCATACCAGACCAGGGCGCCCCCGTCACTGGTCCTGAGTGCGCGTACCGGTCCCTCAAGCCGGTACGACAGCGTGAGCTTCCAGTCGGCCTGCTCCAGCCGGACCCGCTCCTGATGCCAGAACAGCGAGGCCTCACTGGTCCACGGGCCTTCCTCGAACCGCGAGTCGATTTCCGCGTTCTCCAGACTCGCGAGGTGCGCACGGGCGATCTGCCGAGGGGTCGCGCTCAGGCCGGTGGCGTTCTCCGGCAGGCTCGTCGCGTACCCCTCGCCGTCGGTGGCTATCTTGGGGAACCGCGCCGGGGTGTCGCGCGTGTCGGCCGCCGAGGCGACGAGCCGCCAGCCTCCGGGGGCCGAGCTCATCACGTCGACGATCCTCGCGACACCCGGCTCGTGCGAGACCGCCACGAACCAGTCGGCGGTGCCCTCCACGTGGCGCGGGATCCACACCTGGGGGTTGGGCCATATCCCCGTCGCGAGTGAGGTCCCCTGCATCTCGGCGGTCTTGAAACTCGCCCGTGTCATCTCCAGCGCGAGCCCGTGCTCCAGCTTCGCCATGGCCGCCTGGTCCTTCCTGGCCTGGGCCGCCGACAACCCCCGCTGGTAACGGCCGTGGATGCCGTACGCCTCCTTGGCGGTGAGCTCGGGTGAGCGGGACCCGGCGGGCGGGTCGGCGGGTGGCGGGGTGGTCCTGGTCTCGGTCCGTGGCTTCCGGGTGGGAGTGGCCTCGGGGCGAGGGGACTTCTCCTTGCCGCTTTTGGTGGGCGTGGGCCTCGGTGTCGGTTCGGGGGTGGAGCCGGAGGACTCCGGCGTCGGTGAAGGCGAGGAGTCGGCCTTCTCCCAGCCGGTGTCGGAAGGGTCGGGCGTGGGGTTCGCCGCGAGGGACGAACCGGAGGTCGATCTGGTCACGAGCCAGATCACGGCGAAGGCGATGATCGCCAAAACCGCCGTGAACAGAATAACCTTCCGCCAATCGAATGACAGGAGGCGTTCGGGATGCCAGTCGGATGCGTGTTCGGAATCGTGCCGAGAGGAAGCACCGCCACGGCGAGAGGGCCCAGCCTGTCCATCTGGGAAATCTGATGCACGCCATGACATAGGTCCAAATATTAGACTGACCGTGATCTATTTGGAAGGTAAAGGGCTCAGTAATTGACACTTATGGTTATTGGGTTATAAATAACACCTAACTCGATATACGGACAGTCCGAAACGGCGAGTGCCCCCGCCTGCAGCCCTCCTGTGGTTGGATCGTGCCACTGGTTCTCTAGAGATGTGGGGACATCCGGAGGTTTCGGATGATCCCTCACGTTTCTTGGTGAACTGCCATTTCCCTGGGGAAGGCCGGTCGTTCACCTCCCGGTGGGCTTTCCGGCAGGGAGGCGGAGCTCTCGTCGCGTACGGGCGATCGCGCAAGCGTTTCCCACTCCGGATTGGTGCAAGCCGTCATAGCAACTTGATATGAATACGTTTCCTCTGTTTAGCTGTTCGGTTCCTGGCCGGCGTTCGGGTAATTGGAACCCTGCTTTTCCGAGACCGCTCGGAGGGCGGTGCCCCACCCCTCGGACGCCCGCAGAGCGAGGCGCGCGACGGCCGTACGGGGGCGCGTGCGTGCCACGCCCGGGGGCGCCGGGGCGAGCGAGGGTTCGCCGCTGTCCGAGGTTGCGCGCGGGGCCTTCTCGACCGGGAGATGGACCTCCCAAGGACAACCCCGGGGTATGGACCTCCCGAGGACGACCACGGCCCGGAGGCTGCCATGACCACCTACACCCTGTCGATCGTCGAAGGCGACACCGGCGACGACATCTTCTCGCCCGCCTCCCCGATCCACTTCAGTCAACTCGACGTGTACACCCTCCTGTGGCTGACCGAGCACGGATACGAGGAGGGAGGAAGGCGGGTCGTGGTCACCCCGGTGGGCCACGAACCCGAGGGGGTCCGCGTGGTCGCCTCCCGCGACGTGGATCTCTGAACCCCGCCCGCGACGTGGGTCCACCCGAGTCGGATACCGCTCGGGGGATCACTTTGGCCCTCGCCCGCCTGCGACGTGGTTCTCTCACCCCTGCCCGCCTGCGGCGAGTCGCCCACATCACGGCAAACGACGGCAATGTGGCGCGGTGTCCACGGCAAGGATGATTTCCGGCCGACAATCTAGGCGTGGACCGACATTCCCGGAGATCTTTCCTTTGGCTCGGTGGGGTCGTCGCGACCGGGGCGATGATCCCGGCGTACGCCGCGCACACCGGTAGGCGGCACGAGGAGACCGCGTCCCCGAAGAGCGCGTCGCACCCGCCGGCCGATCCCCTCACCGCGCTGCGTCACCGCTGGCGGGACGTGACGGCGGGGTCGGGGTTCGACGCGACGGCCGAGCCGTACCGGACCCGGCTGGCGAGGCTGGGGACGAGGGCGGCCGGATACCGGGACGCCATGGCACCGGCCGACGCGTCGCTCTGGCCCGGCCTGCCGTTCCCCTCGCTCGGCGCCACCACCGCCCGGCTGCGGACCATGGCCCGCGCGTACGCCCTGCCGGGGACCGGCCTGACCGGCGACGCGAACCTGGCCGCGGCCGTCGCGACCGGCGTCGACCACTACCGGCGGCGGGTGTACGCGGCGGGCGCCGACCAGGTCGGCAACTGGTGGCACTGGCAGATCGGCGCCCCCAGGAACCTCCTCGACGCGGCCCTGCTGATCGGCCCGCACCTGACCGGCCCGCAGGCCGCGGCGCTGCGGGAGGCGGTGGACCACTTCGTCCCCGAGTGCCGTCTGGACGACTACGAAGGGACCAGCACCGGGGCGAACCGGGTGGACCTGTGCGTGGTGACGCTGCTGCGGGCCGTCCTCGGCTCCGACCCGGCGAAGGTCGCGCTCGCCGTCTCCGCGCTCTCCCCGGTCTTCCCCTACGTCTCCGAGGGCGACGGGTTCTACCGGGACGGCTCCTTCGTCCAGCACACGACCGTCCCCTACCAGGGCACGTACGGAGCGTCGTTGCTGTCCGGCCTCGCGACGCTGTTCGCGGTGTTGCGCGGCTCGCCGTGGGAGGTCGTCGACCGGGAAAGGCAGGTCGTCTTCGACAGCGTCGAGAGGACGTTCGCGCCGGTCGTCCACGACGGCTCCTGCATGGACCTGGTCAGCGGCCGGGCGGTCGGCAGGCGGCCGTACGGCGACCACGACAGGGGGCGGGCGATCGCCTCCGCGATCCTGCTGCTGGGAGAGACGGCCTCCGCCGCCGAGCGGTCCCGCTGGCAGGGCATGGTGAAGGGGTGGGCGCTGCGGAACACCCACCGGCCCATGCTCGACGCGGCCGAGGAGGACGACCTGGGCTTCCACGCCCGCCTCGCCGCGATCCTGGACGACGACGCCGTTCCCGCGGCCGAGGAACCCGCCGGGCACCGGCTGCTCGCGATGAGCGCCCGCGCCGTCCACCGCGGGCCCGGCTGGTGCGCGGGCCTCAGCATGGCCTCCCACCGCATCGGCCACTACGAGCACGGCAACGGCGAGAACCTCCGCGGCTGGCACACCGGCTCGGGGATGCTCTACTGGTGGGCCGACGGCCACGGCGACCAGTACTCCGACTCCTTCTGGACCACCGTCGACCCCTACCGCCTGCCGGGCACGACCGTCTCCACCCGGCGGCTGGCCGACGGCGCCGGCGAGGCGTGGGGCGACACCTGCCCGCCGGGCCGCTGGGTGGGCGGCGCCACCGACGGTGCGTACGCGACGGTCGGCCAGCACCTGAACGGTTTCGAGAGCACCCTGGAGGCCTTCAAGTCGTGGTTCTTCCTCGACGACGCGGTGGTCTGCCTCGGCGCCGCGATCACCGCCACCGACGGCGTGCCGGTCGAGACCGTCGTGGACAACCGCAGGACCGGCGCGCCTCTCGTCGTGGACGACGGGAAGGGGTGGGCGCACCTGGAGGGGCACGGCGGTTACGTGCTGCCCTGCGGCACCCGCCTGCGCACGCTGCGCGAGGAGCGCACCGGCGGCCGGGAGCGGGCGACCCGGAGTTACGTGACGCTCTGGCTCGACCACGGTGTCGATCCCGTCTCGGCGGGTTACGTCTACCTCCTCCTGCCGGGCGCGAGCCTGGCGGAGACCCGCTCCCGCGCCGCCGACCCCGGCTGGGCGCGGGTGCTCGCCAACAGCGCCTGCTGCCAGGGTGTCCGGGTCCCGTCGCTCGGGATCACCGCCGTCAACTTCTGGAACGACGGGGCCGCCGGGGACCTCGCCGTCTCCGCCCCGTGCGCGGTGCTGGTCAGGGAGACCGGCGACGGTACGGCCACGCTGACCGTGTCGGACCCCCGGCGCGACCTGGACGAGCTCACCGTGACCTGGAACCGGCCGGTGACCGGGGTGTCGCGCGGACATCCCCTGCTGGCGGGCGCGACGACCGGCGCGCGGCTCACGCTCACCTTCGGGCGCCTTGCGGGCCGGGGCGGCGGCTCGAACACGGTCGTCGTACGCCTCGGTTGATGGGGGCCGAATCCGACGAACCCCCTCACTCCGCCGGAGGTGCCGGGTGGCCCGGGTCGGAGATCCAGGCGGGAGGTGCAGGCGGGCCAGGTCGGAGATCCAGGCCGGAGGTGCAGGCGGGCCGGGTCAGAGGTCCAGGCCGGAGCCGCCGAACCGGTCCCGCAGGAACCTGCCCTGGTCGCGCAGCGCCTGCTCGTCACCCCGGTAGACCGACTCGGCCACCTCGCGCAGCCGGGTGTCCAGCAGGTCGAGCTGGGCGAGCAGTTCCTCGTGCGCGCTGCGCTCCCGCTCGCCGCGCCGGGTGAGCGCGTAGGAGCGGGGCAGGTTCGCGTACGTCTCCAGGCTGGACGGCAGGTAGTCCCTGATCGTCTGCGACACGATGTGCAGGTGGTCGGGCGAGGAGGTGAGCGTGTCCGCCCGCCGGAGGATGTCGCGCAGCACCTCGGCGAGCGCGCCGACCCGCCTCACCACGTCGTCGGGGAACCGGTTCCCGTCGACCTTGGCCGACAGGGCGGCGAGGTCGGTTTCCAACTGCCGGGACTCCACCTCCGCGTGCGAGATGGTGAGCCTCACCCGGTCGGCCGGGGCCAGCAGCGCCCCGACGCCGTACAGCCCGGCGACCACGACGGGCCAGAACGTCCCGGCGACGCCGAGGAAGACCAGGACCACTCCGACCAGGGCGAGGACGCATCCGGTGATGTTCCTGGTCGACCCGGCGTAGGCGAGGATCCGCCTCAGCGGGCTACTGGTAGCCACGGATCTCCTTGAAGGCCGCGGCCAGCGACCCCTGCCGGGCGTCGAAGGTCGCTCCGCCGGTGAGTTCGGCGATCCGTTTCATCTCGTCGACGTCGCTGTCGCCGAAGAGCACGACGAACGTCCGGAACTTCACGGGCAGTGCGGCGTAGTAGTCGGCGAAGTCGTTGTAGGAGGCGCCGTCGGTGTTCTCGCCGTCCGTCATCAGCACGATCGAGGTGAAGTCCTCCGACGGCGACGACCGGATCTGCTCGTAGGCGGCCCGCAGGCTGTCGAAGATCGCGGTCCCGCCCTCGGCCCGCAGCCCCTCGCCGTACGAGCGGATCTGCCGGAGCACCGGTTCGGGGTCGCGGTCGGGCAGCGTGAAGGTCCGCGGGCTGCCGGGGGCCGTGTTGAACGGGATCATCGTCACCGTCTCGCGGTCGTGGAAGCGCGAGAACGACCCACTGGCGGAGGTGTCGGCGCCCGACAGCGCGGTCAGCGCCTGCTTGAGCGCGTCGATCCGCCCTCCTGCCATCGAGCCGGAGGTGTCCAGCACGAACAGGGTCCGCGAGGGCCTGCGCACCTGGTTGAGGTAGGCGCCGATCAGTCTGTCGGCCGCATCGCGCCGGTTGGGGAAGGGCAGCTCCACCGGCGACGCGGTCCCGAAGCGCGCCTCCGGCCTCACCTCGGGGACGATGGGCCTGCGATGGGTGGTGGTCATGATCTCCCGCTGGATCTCCGGCGTGCGCAGCCAGGCGGCGAGCTTCCCGTACAGCTCCTTCTTCTCCGGGGGTGCGGAGCTCAGGAGCGTGAGCGGGTAGTCGGCCGTCACCACCCCGTCGCCCGGGTAGACCAGCGTGAGCGGCTCGGAGAGTTTTCCCGAGGCGTTGAGGCCGAGCAGCACGGACTCGTAGTTCACCAGCCCGTCCACCCCGCCCTCCCTGGCGTACGCGTCCGCGAGCCAGCCGGAGGAGCCGGAGGTGAGCGTCTGTGCCGAGAAGAACTCCTTCAGCCTGGGGGTCACCGCGTCGATCTGGGCCTCCTCCAGGGCCTCGCCCGCGTCGGAGAGCGCCGCCGTCACGCCGACCAGCGCCGAGAATCCGGAGTTGGACGCCGCGGGGCTGGTCATGCCGAAGGTGAACCTCCCCGCGCGTGCGGCCGAGGCGATGTCGTTCCAGGTCACGGTCTTGCCGTCCCAGCCGAGTTCGCGGGCCTTGGACGCCTTCAGCCCGAGCAGCACGGGCGAGACCATGATCTTGGTCTGGGTCGAGAGCCGCGCGGACGCCCCTTCGATCAGCGACAGGTAGCGGTTGGAGGAGAACCAGGTCGCGTCGTACCGCCCGTCCGCGCCGCCGCCCGCCACCTGGTCGGCCCCGTCGAGCGTTCCGGCGTACGACAGGGCGACCCGCACGCCGACGGCCTCCCCGGCCCGCCTGAGCAGCGGTTCCAGGTCGCCGACCTCGCTTCCCGCGAGGACGCGCAGCACGTCCGGGCCATCCGCGGCGGTGCCGGGGGTTTCTGTGGTGCCGGTCCCGCCGCACGCGACCGACGCCGTCAGCAGGACGAGCACGGCGAGCGCCCACCCGAGCCGGCGGGCACCCGCCCGCGCGCCGGGTGCCCGCATGACACGGCGGGAGTCGCGCGGCGTCGGCGAGGTGGGGCGGGAGTCGCGCGGGGTGCCGGGTGCGGGTCCGTCCAGGTGGGGGGTACGTGGGATGCCGGGTGCGTGTCCCGCCGGGCGGGGGCCGGGCGCCGAGCCCTTCATCGCGGAAGCTCCTGCTCGTCGCCGCGCCGGGAGCGCTCCAGGTACGTGCGCGCGTGGTCGAGTTCGACGGTCAGGCTGTCCACGGTGATCGCCATGTTCTCCACGGCCTTGGCCTTGAACGTGTCGATCGTGTCCATGGTGGCGTAGATGTTGTCGAACGCCCTGCGCAGCGCGTCCATGTCGACCGTGGTCGACGCCGCCTGGGTCTGGATGTCGGCCGCCTGGGTGCGCAGCATCTCGCTCGTCGCCACGATCAGGTCCGAGGTGGTGGCGTTCAACGCGGTGATCTGGTCGAGCACGAGTTTCTGGTTGGCGAGGGCCTGGGCCACGGTCACCGCCGTGCGCAGCGCCGCGATCGTCGTCGTGGTCGCCCGGTCCACGCCTTTGATGAGTTCGAGGTTGTTCCTGCGGATCAGGTCGAGGGCGAGATACCCCTGGGCGGACACCGCGAGCTGCGTGAGCAGGTCCTGGTGCTTCTGCCGGATGCCGAACAACGCGTCCGAGCGCAGGGCGGTGGCCTTCTCCGGCTCGGCCGCCTCGACGTACATGATCTTTTCTTCCACCGCGGCGTCGAGGGCGGCGGCGAGCAGGGCGTACTCCTGCAGGCGCTTCATCGACTCCCACAGGTTGGTCTTCTCGCCCTCGATGGCCGCGTTGTCCTTGCGCAGCTCGTCCTGTCCGGACGTGAGGGCGCGGATGATGTCGTCGAGGTGTTTCTGCGCCGATCGGTACTTCGCGAAGTAGTCGCGCAGCCTGTCGCCGAACGGGATCAGTCCCAGCAGCTTCCTGGCCGGGGCGGACGTCTGCTTGGGGTCGAGGTCGACGATCGTCCGGCGCAGCGCGACGAGTTGTCCCGCCACCGCCGCCTGCGCGTCCCGGCCCTCGCCCTTGACGGAGGCCAGCGCGGCCACCGGCCGTTTCAGCATGCGGTTCGCCACCTGGGAGGAGGCCCGGATCTCCGAGTCGCCCATGGAGGTGATGTCGTGCACCTTCCGGGTGAACTCCGGCGACCTGGGGTCCAGGCCGCTCAGCTCCTCGGCGAAACCGCGGGCCTTCTCCGCGAGTTCCGCCTCCCGCCCCTCCGGGACCGGCAGCATGGTGGCGGCCTTCTCCGTGGGCACCTTGGCCACGGGTTCTGGCGGGCTGAGCACGAGATCGCTCACGGTGGTCTCTCCTCGAAGCGCTGGGAAGGTGAGTCAGGGGGTGGACGAGGGGACCGCTCCGGACCGGTAGCGCGTCTCGATCGCGGAGATCATGCCCTCCAGCCGCTCGTGGTCGGGGGGTTCCACCACGTCGACCAGGCCGGGAGGCAGCGGCGCGTTCACCTTCGCCACGAGGTCGTCGAACGCCTTGGCGGCGGCGGTGCGGAAGCCGTACCGGGCCGCGAGGCGTCCGAGTTCGGGGTCCTCCTGCAGGAGCCTGCCGACCTCGGTGCCCTGCGCGCTCAACGGTACGAGGGTGTGCTTGCTCAGGACCGTGGGCGAAGGGTAGAGCAGCCGCATGTCAGGACGGATCGAGCCGTCCCCGGCGAACAGCCGCGAGGCGTACTGCGCCTCGTAGATCATGACCATGGGCGTCTTCCCCATCCCCAGGGACAGGTAGTCCTCGAACGGCGCCTCGGTGGAGGTCTCGGAGTATCCCTGGTCGAGGAAGAGGGGGGCGACGGTCCCGGCGACCCTGGCGCCCTGCTCCTCGGAGGTGACCACGTCGTCGCCGTTGGCCACGTAACCGGCGATCGAGAGATACATCGCCGCGGAGTTGGAGGTGCGGATGTCGGTGGTGGTGAGCAGCACGCGTTTGCGTGCCGGATAAGCAGTATTACCCGGTAGTCGGTCCCAGCGAGTGCCTTTAGCCACCATATCCAGATATTTCCGGATATCGAGCACCTGGTAACCCTGCCCCGAGTCCCGTACGACGCCCGCCTTGGTGAGGACCTCCACGATCGGGGTGAAGGTGGCGACCGCCATGGGGGAGGAGAACGGCGCGAACGTGCGCGCGACCCCCCGGTCACGCCTGATCTTCTCGGCCGCCGGAGCGCTGGACGGGAACGCGAAGCCGTATTTCCCCAGGTCCACCGAGGTCGCGATCTGGCGCGACCCGGCGGTGTCGACCTCCACCCGGAGGCCGTGCCCGGCGAAGACCGCCCGCACCATCGGATCGTCGAAGAACGGCTTCTTCTCCGACCCGATCACCCCTCTGACCAGGGTGAGCTCCCGCGTCTCCGCGCCGCCACGGTTGCCCACCACGATCGCCGCCACCACGGCGGCACCGAGGAGCAGCGCCAGCCCGACACCGATCCAACGCTTCATGTGATTCCTCGAAGGCTTGCCCCGTATCGCCATTAATAGCGGCTGTAATCGAATTATGTGATTAATGACGACAGTGCGAAGCGCGGTACCCACAGTTGTATTGACAATTCATCTTCCGTTCACCGATGCGCCGTTCGGTGGGCGCTCACCGTCGCCCGCACCCGGATGGGGGGACGGACGGGCACCGTCCGCTCGCGCGTACCATTCAGCGGTGGAGGTTCTGGAACCGGAGGAGTGGCGGGCTCGGGCGGAGGCCCACCGCCGGCGGATCGAGGTGTGGGCGGAGCCGCACCTGGCGCGCCGGGCGCGGGGCGAGGCCCATCCCATCGAGGACTTCCTGTTCACCTACTACGGGCACCGGCCGGCACGGTTGCGCAGGTGGCATCCGGGCGCCGGGGTGCTTCTGAAGGGGGCGCGCGATGTGGGCCGCGGCTACCTCGACACCCCCGAGGGAGCGACGCTCGACACCGCGACGCTGATGAGCAGGCGCGGCCCCTCCGTCGAGTGGATCATGCGGCTGCTGGCCGCCACCGCGTCACGGCCGGGATACTTCGGCTGCTTCGGCCTGCACGAGTGGGCGATGGTCTACAAGGCCACGGAGGTGCGGCACGACTCCTGGCCACTGCGGCTCAGCGGGGAGGAGATCGCGCAGGTCGTGGAGGAGCGGGGTGTGCGGTGCGGCCACTTCGACGCGTTCCGCTTCTTCACCCCCGAGGCGCGTCCGCTCAACGCGCTGTGGCCGACGAGGGAGCGGCAGCCGGAGCTGGAACAGCCGGGCTGTCTGCACGCCAACATGGACCTCTACAAGCATTCCTACAAGCTCTCGCCCCTGGTCCCCTCGGAACTCGTGGCCGACTGCTTCGAGCTGGCCAGAGAGATCAGGACCCTGGACATGCGCGCCTCCCCGTACGACCTCACCGCGCTCGGCCATCGGGCGATCCGGATCGAGACGTCCGAGGGACGGGCCGAGTACGCCGCCGAGCAGCGGGGATTCGCCGAGCGGGCGAGGCCGCTGCGGCGACGTCTGCTCGACGCGTGCGAACGGCTGCTCGCCGCCGGCCGCCCTTCCTGATTCGCGGGGGCGGGAACGAGGATCTCCCGCCCTCGCGATCTTCGAGCGCGAGGGCCTCGCACTGAAACTTACATTCACCGTGTCTCGCCTCGCTGCGATGGGACCGCAAGGTTTCAGGAGGCAGGGACAGAGGTTGTGAGCATGGCCAGGGCGTATACGCCGAGCGGGGATCCGAAACTTTCTGTGCAGCCTTGACGTATTTCGGTGAGGTTTCCACACTGAGTCCCCAAGGCGTCCTCCTACGGCCAGGTCGGTGGCGCGCGCAGCAGGGCCGTCGCCTGCGACGCCCTGTGGTGTGCCTTTCCGGCCTTTCCGGCAACGGGCGTGACGTCGAACTCACGGGGATGTCCCCCGTGTTTCCCGTGATGCATTTATGGAGGCTCAGGCATGGGCACAAATGCCATCCCCCCACCCGGAGCCCGGCGACCCCTCGGTGGTCTCCGCCGGACCCTGGTCGCCGGTGCCCTCGGCACCCTCGTGCTCGGCACGTTCGCGGCGGTGACGGTGCCGGGTTCGGCCGGCGCATCGAGCTCCGCGAGTGCCGCGGCGACCACGCTCGGCGCGGCGGCCCAGCAGAGCGGGCGATACTTCGGCACCGCGATCAGCGCCGGCAGGCTCGGTGACTCGCAGTACACCACGATCGCGAACCGTGAGTTCGACATGATCACCGCCGAGAACGAGATGAAGATCGACGCCACGGAGCCGAACCAGAACCAGTTCAGCTTCGGCAACGCCGACCGCATCTACAACTGGGCGGTGCAGAACGGCAAGCGGGTGCGCGGGCACACGCTGGCCTGGCACGCCCAGCAGCCGCGCTGGATGGAGAACATGTCCGGCAGCGCGCTGCGCCAGGCGATGATCAACCACATCAACGGTGTGATGAACCATTACAAGGGCAAGATCTACGCCTGGGACGTGGTGAACGAGGCCTTCTCCGACAGCGGCGGCGGACGACGCGACTCCAACCTGCAGCGCACCGGCAACGACTGGATCGAGGTCGCCTTCCGCACCGCGCGCGCCGCCGACCCGGCCGCCAAGCTCTGCTACAACGACTACAACATCGACAACTGGACCTGGGCCAAGACCCAGGGCGTCTACAACATGGTCCGCGACTTCAAGGCGCGCGGCGTGCCGATCGACTGCGTCGGCCTGCAGTCGCACTTCAACAGCGGCAGCCCGTACAACAGCAACTACCGCACCACCATCCAGAGCTTCGCCGCCCTCGGCGTGGACGTGCAGATCACCGAGCTGGACATCCAGGGCGCCTCCCCGCAGACCTACGCCGCGGTGGTCAACGACTGCCTGGCCGTGCCCCGCTGCAACGGCATCACCGTGTGGGGCGTCCGCGACCAGGACTCCTGGCGCTCGGGCGACACCCCGCTGCTGTTCAGCGGCGGCAACAAGAAGCCGGCCTACAACGCCGTCCTGGACGCGCTCAACGCCGCGACCCCGAACCCCACCCCGTCGCCCACTCCCACCGTGACCCCGACCCCGACCCCGACGCCCACCCCGACCCCGACGCCGACTCCCACCCCGGGTACGGGGGCGTGTACGGCGACGGTCGAGACGACCAACAGCTGGCCGGGAGGGTTCCAGACGACGGTGACCGTTCGCGCGGGTAGCTCGCCGGTCAACGGATGGACCGTGCAGTGGGCCTGGCCGGGCGGGCAGAGCATCAGCAGCCTGTGGAGCGGCCAGCACACCGTGTCCGGTTCCAACGTGACCGTCCGCAACGCCCCCTACAACGGTTCCATCGCGGCGGGTCAGTCGACCACCTTCGGCTTCACCGGCAACGGCACCGCGGCCACCCCCACGGCCACCTGCACCAGTCCCTGATCCGATCCCGGTTCGGGCCGGGCCGCGCTATTCGCGGCCCGGCCCGTTCGTCTCGTCACCGAGTCCTCCACGGGAGGCTCGGCCGAGAAACGGCGGGGTGTCCGTGCTCGGACACCCCGCCTTCGCTCATCGCCGGGGCTTCTGCGGGATCCTCGGCAGGACGTTGGGCGGTCCGGTGAACGCCAGGTCGGCCTTGACGACGTTGTAGGCGAGCTTGGGCCGGTAGGACTCGTCGTACAGGGTGGCCAGGCCCTCCGGGGGGTCGGAGAACCAGCCGGGCACCCAGGAGTGCCTGTCGGTGAATCCCCAGACGGTGTAGGCCAGACAGTGCCGGTTGGCGAGGCATGCCTGCAGGAGCACGCTGAAGTTGGCCGCCGACGCCTGGAGGCGGGGGTTGACCTCGTTGGAGTCGCCCGCACGCACACCGTCGGTCATCTGGCTGCGCACGTCCACCTCGGTGAACGCCGTGGCGAGCCCGAGGTCGGAGAAGGCGTCGAGCACCTCCAGCGCCTGGAAGGCGTTGAAGTTGCCGTACTGGGTGCCGAGATGCCCCTGGCTGCCCACGCCGTCGATGGGGACGCCGCTCGCGCGCAGTTGCCTGACCATGTTGTAGACGTACCAGGTCTTGTCCGAGGCGCCGCGATCGCCGAACGCCTCGATGTTGTAGTCGTTGTAGAACAGCAGCGCGCCCGGGTCGGCCGCGCGGGCCCAGCGGAAGGCGTCGGCGATGTAGCCGGGGCCGAGGTGCTGCGCCCAGAAGCCCTTCAGGTGGATCGACGACGGGCTGTCCCACGGGTCGCTGGCCGCCTCGTTGACGACGTCCCACTGCCAGATCTTGCCCTTGTAGCGCTTGACGACGGTGGTGATGTGGTCGCGCAGGATGTCGCGGAGCTGGGTCTTGCTGATCGTCCCGTCCTCGACGCCCTTGGTGAGCCAGGTCGGCAGCTGGTTCTGCCAGACCAGCACGTGCCCGCGGACCTGCTGCTTGTTCTTGCGGGCGAATTCGATCAGCTCGTCGGCCGGCCCCCAGTTGTACACACCCCGGGTCGGCTCCAGCGACTCCCACTTCATCGCGTTCTCGGCGGTGACGGTGGAGAACTGCGAGGCGGTGAGCGCACGGTACTGCGGATCGCTCGCGTCGCGCAGCACGTCCATGTCGACGGCGGTGCCGATGGCGAGGTTGTGGCGGGCGGCGAGTGCGCGCAGGCTCTGCTCGGCGACCTTGGGGGGCCGCTCCTTCGCCTGCACGGGGACGGTGTTCAGCGCACCGGCCAGCATGAGCGTGGTGGTACCGACGATCAGTAAACGCTTCATCGAACTCCCTCGGAATCGGCCCCCGAAATTTTCGGTCAAATGGCGAAAACAATCGTATTAAATCTTTCCTCAAGGAGAAAGGTCAATGCAGGAACCCTGAAACATTTCAAAAGCCATCCAGCGGTTGGATGGATGCCCGGTGGCGATGGCGCGAACGGCATCCCGGTCGCCCGGTCCTGGACGGCCGGTGCATCATGACCGGGCGTACCCCAAGGCGTCATCGTCGGCTTCTCTGTCCCGCACCAGCGCCTCCGTCGTCAAACCTGGCTCGCCGCCGTCTTTCGGACCCGGCCGTACGTCAACGGGCCGGAGTCCGGGCATTGTGGGAAGTGAAACTTTCAGAATCGCCGGTCTTTCGGCGGTCAAGCGGCACCGCTGAACAACCTCGACCACGCAAGCCGAATTTTCGCCGATGAAGAGGCTGATATCTTCTGCGGCGGGAATGTGGTTTTCGCGGGCCACCGCATCCACACGGAAGCGAGAGGCTCGAAACTTTCAGTCACCTCCTTGACGCCTTTGGGGTCTTTTCCCACACTTGGGTGCCGGGCTGGACGCACCGCTTCACTCGATTGTTAGCGCGAACACACGGTGGTCGCCCTTCTCGGACCGACGCCGGCCGTCACGGCGATCACGCTGGGGCCGACGGCGGCCGAAAAGGGGAACTCCCGTCGGCGAGCCAGGTACGCAGCGGGACGAACAGCCATGGAAAGCATTGAGCCGTCTCAGTCAGACCAGCTTCACCTGCTAGAAGCATCCAGATGGCACGATCTCGGGAGGGTCCGTGATACGGATCGTCATGTCAGCCGCTCTTCTCGGCACATCACTGGTGGCCGTAGCCGGGCAGGTCGCAGCCGCGCCTGTGATCACCGTTTCAGACAATGTGCGTTATCAGGAGATGGACGGCTTCGGCGTCTCCACGGCGTTTCGCCGGGGTGAACTGCTGCGTAACCTGTCGACGGCGCAGCAGAACGACATCTTCCGCCTGTGGTTCGACCAGGAGACCGGCGCGGGGCTCAGCATCCTGCGCCTGGGCATCGGCGCCTCACCGGCCGGCAGTCCGTACGACAAGATGGTCTCCATCCAGCCGCAGAACCCCGGTGGACCTGACGCGCCACCGAGATACGTGTGGGACGGCGACGACGGCGCCCAGGTGTGGGTGGCCAAGGTCGCGCAGTCGTACGGCCTGAAGCGTTTCTACGCCAACGCCTGGAGCGCCCCTGGCTACATGAAGGACAACGGAAGCGAGAACGACGGCGGCACCCTCAAGCCCGAGTGGAGGGCGGCCTACGCCCGGTACCTGGCGCAGTACACGAAGTTCTACGCGCAGGAAGGTATCAAGATCACGGACTTGGGGTTCACCAACGAACCCGACTACACGGCGACCTACGAGTCCATGCGCTTCACTCCGGCCCAGGCCGCCGCCTTCGTCAAGGTCCTCGGCCCGGTCGCGACCGACGTCAAGATCGCATGTTGCGACTCCTTCGGCTGGGAACAGGCCAAGGCGTACACCAACGCCATCGAGGCGGACCCTGAGGCCCGCCGATGGGTGTCCACCTACACAGGTCATACCTACGCCAGCCAGATAACGAGCCCGCAACCCGGGAACAAGCGCAGCTGGATGTCGGAATGGGGCCCGGACGGAAGCAGTTGGAACGAGAACTGGGACGACGGGAGCGGCCAGGACGGCTTCACCATCGCCCAGAGCATCCATCAGGCTCTCACCGTCGGCAACGTGAGCGGTTACCTCTACTGGCTGGGGGGCTCTTCGGGAGCCACCCGGGCGCTGATCCAGATCGACCCGGCAGCGCGGACCTACCGCGTGTCCAAACGGCTGTGGGCGATGGCGGCGTACAGCCGGTTCATCCGGCCGGGCGCGGTCCGGCTCGGCACGTCGACGAGCAACTCGTCGCTGAGGGTGTCGGCGTTCCTCAACTCCGACGGTTCGAAGGTCGTCGGGGTGCTGAACACCGGTAACTCGGCCGTCACCTGGGACGGACTGCAGGGCGGCACCACCGCCTACGTCACCGACAACTCCAACTCGCTCACGCGCGCCACGGTCACGGACGGCGCCGTCACCCTCAGGCCGCGCTCCCTCACGACCGTCGTGATCGGCGGGCCCACCCCGACCCCGACGCCCACGCCGACCCCGACGCCGACGCCCACGCCCACGCCCACGCCGACCCCGACCCCGACGCCCACGCCCACGCCCACGCCGACCCCGACGCCGACGCCCATCCCCGGCGGGTGCACGGCGACGATCCAGACGGTGAACGCCTGGGGCGGCGGTTTCCAGTCCAATGTCACCGTGCGTGCCGGCTCAAGCGCGATCAACGGCTGGACGGTGAGCTGGGCCTGGCCCGGCTCACAGTCCATCACCCAGCTGTGGGGAGGCATACGGTCCGGCTCGGGAGCGGCCGTCACCGTCCGGAACGAAACCTGGAACGCCGGCCTCGCCGCCAACGCCACCACCACGTTCGGATTCACCGCCAACGGAACCGCCGCCACACCGGTACTGACATGCGGGGCCCCCTGACCTGACGACGGCGCGCCCCACTCCCCCCGCGTGAGGGGAGTGGGGCGCCCCCTCGTCCGGTTCGCGGCACGGTGGCGGTGCCGACACCGCCCCGCGGGGCCGGACACGAAAGTGTCAGCCCACCCGGCAGGAGACCGTCGGCCAGGTCCAGTCGCCGCCGTGCTGGACGGTGAAGCCGAAGGTGTTGCCGCTGCCGTTGGGACGCATCGTCATGACCTTGCCGCTGCCGTCCCAGGTCGGGCTGCCGTTCCAGGTGGCGGTGATCCGCTGCGCGTTGCGCAGGGTCACCGTGACGATCCAGCTGCTGCTCCCCGAGACGTTGACCGACAGGTTGAACCGGTCGCTCCACTGCTGGCCGGCGGTGATGCCGGCCGTGCAGCTGCCGGTCGGCGGGTTGGTCGGGGTGGTGCCGCCGTCAGGTGCCACGGCCCTGCCGGTGGAGGGGGAGATCATGCCGGCGCACAGGTTGCGGCTTCTGAGGTTCGCGGCGATCTGCGGGATCGCGTTGAGCGTTGTCGCGTACTGGTCGTGCATCAGGATGATCTGACCGTTCTGCAGCCGCCCGGCGGCCTGCACGATCTGGGCCGTACTGGCGCCGTTCCAGTCCTGGGAGTCGACGTCCCAGATGATCTCGGTGAGGCCGAGCTGCTGCGCGACCGATCGCAGGGTGGCGTTGGTCTCCCCGTACGGAGGCCGGAAGAGTTTGGGGGCGGTCCCCGTGGCCTGCTGGATCGCCTGCTGGGTCCGCTGGAGCTCCGACTGGATCTGGGAGCTGCTCATGTTGACGAGGTGGGGGTGGGTGTAGCTGTGGTTGCCGATCCACATGCCGGCGTCCTGCTGGGCGCGGACCAGGGCCTGGTTGTTCTGGGCGTTCTGCCCGGTGTTGAACATGGTGGCCCGCAGGCCGTTCTGCTTCAGGGCGTTCAGCAGGTTGGCGGTGTTGCCGGGGTTGGGACCGTCGTCGTAGGTGAGTCCGACATATCCGGCACTGCAGTCGGCGGCCTGCGCCGCGGGTGATGAGGTCACGGCGAACACCGTTCCGAGAACCACGAGGAGACTCATGACGAGTGAATTCCGGACGCGTGAGCGGCGTCTCCGGCCTCCACTGCCGATGGTCGCGTTTTCGATCATTCTGTTCCTCCACTGGAACATCGATCGGTGAGAACGGACACCGTACGGCTGCGGCGTAACACGTACGGAACGCACGGAACCGCGGTTCCGTCGTCACTCGCCCCGGGTGAGGCGAGCAGGGCCTGTTTGGTGAGTCATTCTGTGGATTGTTACGAAACCTGTCAAGGAAGCATCGAAACGTTTCGGAATCGCCGCCTTGTATTTGATCATCAGGGAGAAGCTTTCATGGAGCAATCCGGCCTCGCTTGATGACGCAATCTCTGCTACCAGGCAAAACGTTCTATCGGCAAAGCTCTAGCAAGATCAGATTTCCGATATGTTTCTGAAACTTATTGACAGTTCGGCGGAGGCGAACCCACACTCTCACCATCGACAGCCCGAAACGCTGCCGATCCGGGTCACTCGCCGCGCGGCCTGGTCCTCCGGCCGTCGACCGTACGACGGCCGGCCAGCCCTGCCGCGTTGTACGACCCCAACGCGTGGTGGACGTCCCCTCGGCCACCGCGAGCCCCGCCGGGTCGTATCACGCTGCCTGCCCCAGCCCTCACGAGGAGGAAGCACGCACATGAACGATGCCCCCCGCAAGAGGCGCGGACGCGGTCGCGTCAGGCTGCTCGTCGGCCGTGCCTGCGCCGTGGCCCTGGCCATCGCCGTGGCGGTACTGCCCGGCCCGGCCCACGCGGCCGTCACCACCAACCAGACCGGCGACAACGGCGGCTACTTCTACTCGTTCTGGACCGACAGCCAGGGCACGGTCTCCATGGAGCTGGGGTCCGGCGGAAACTACAGCACCTCGTGGAGGAACACCGGGAACTTCGTCGCCGGCAAGGGCTGGCGCACCGGCGGGCGCAGGGCCGTGAACTACTCGGGCAGCTTCAACCCGTCGGGCAACGCCTACCTCACCCTCTACGGATGGACGAGAAACCCGCTCGTGGAGTACTACATCGTCGACAACTGGGGCAACTACCGGCCCACCGGCACGTACAAGGGCACGGTCACCAGCGACGGCGGCACGTACGACATCTACCAGACGACGCGGTACAACGCCCCCTCCATCGAGGGCAACAAGACGTTCAACCAGTACTGGAGCGTCCGGCAGTCGAAGAAGACCGGCGGGACCATAACCTCCGGCAACCACTTCGACGCGTGGGCCCGTAACGGCATGAACCTGGGCAGCCACGACTACATGATCCTCGCCACCGAGGGATACCAGAGCAGCGGAAACTCCAACATCACGATCGGCGGCTCCTCCGGCGGCGACAACGGCGGTGGCAACAACGGCGGCGGCAACGGTGGCTGCACCGCGTCGCTCTCCGCGGGCGAGCAGTGGAGTGACCGCTACAACCTCAACGTCTCGGTCAGCGGTTCGAACAACTGGACCGTGACGATGAACGTCCCGTCCCCCGCGAAGATCCTCTCCACCTGGAACATCAGCGCCAACTACCCCAGCGCCCAGGTGCTGACCGCGAGGCCCAACGGTAACGGCAACAACTGGGGTGTGACGATCCAGCGCAACGGTAACTCGACCTGGCCGACGGTCTCCTGCAGCGCGGGCTGACCTCGTGACGACGGCCGCGTAGCGCCGTACCTGATTTTCCGACCGGATGTGCGCTCACCCGGCTCAGGCGGGTCCGGTCGGAAAACGGTGGCCCCGTTTCCCCTGGGGGGGTGAGGCGGGGCCACCGCCATATCCGGACCCTCGTCTCCGGCGGGGCGGAACCGGGGAACCGGCTCCGCCCCGTTGATCAGCTTCCGTAGACCTCGAAGGTGAACAGGGAATAGCCGTACACCGTGGCCCGGGTGGTGCCGTGGATCCGCACGTACCTGGCGGAGGCACTCAGGCCCGTGTGGTCGTCCTCACCGCCGTTGCCGCCGGTCACCGATCGGGCATTGGTCCAGGTCGTGCCGTTCGTCGAGGTCTGGATCTGGTACGCGGAGCCGTAGGCCGCCTCCCACACCAGACGCACCCTGTTGATCGTGTACGTGGCGCCCAGGTCGACCTGGATCCACTGCGGATCGGAGAACGCGCTGGACCACCGGGTCGTCGCCGACGCGTCCACTGCGGCGGAGGCGGGGTAGGTGGCCGACTCCACGCTGGAGGCCGTCGCCGGCTTGTTCAGCGCGAGGTTCGTCGACGTCGTGCCACCGTTGAAGGTGAAGGAGTCGATGTCGAACAGCGACCCCGTCCCCCCGGTGAAGACCAGGAACAGGTTCGTCGTCCCCGAGGGCGGTGTCACCGTGCCGGTGACGTTGACCCAGTTCTCCCAGCCGCCGGTCGGCGCGACCGTGGCCGTGCCGATCACCGTCCCGGTCGCGGAACCGGCCCGCAGGGTGAGCGTGCCACCGGCGCCCGCCGACGCGACCCGGGCGGTGAACGACGTGACCCCGGTCAGGTTGTACGGCGTGAACGAGATCCAGTCCCCGCTCTCGACGTGCCCGACCGCGTTGCCGCCGTTCGCCGACGGCTTGGCCACGATCTGCACACCCTGCTGGGCACTGTAGTGCTCGGCCTGGCGGGTCCGCGGCTGCAGGACGGCCTGCGGCGCGTGGACGGCCGTGGTCGAGCCGGCCGGGGTGTACTCCGCGTCGAAGACGCCGAAGATGTTCGCGTTGGCGTCGTGCTCACCGTCCACGGGAGTCTGGATGGTGCCCGAGCAGCCGGTCGCGCTGGTCATCTGGTGGCCGTGACTGTCGTGGCCGAGAATGTAGTTGATCTTCACCCGGGAGCAGTCGACGGTCGGGGAGTTCGGATCGGTGACGCTGATCTGGAACGGGATCGCGTCGCCGAAGGTGAACACCCGCCCGTTGAGCGGCAGGTTGAGGGTGACCGTCGGCTGCCCGACGCTGATGACGGTGCTCGCCGTGGCGCTGCGACCGGTGTTGTCGCTCACCGTCAACGTCGCCGTGTACGTGCCGTTGGCCGTGTAGGTGAACGACGGGTTGGCCGCGGTCGAGTCGGTGCTGCCGTTCGTCGTGAAGTCCCACGCGTAGGTGATCGGGTCGCCGTCCGGATCCGTCGTCCCTGCCGAGCTGAACTGCACGGTGAGCGGCGCGTTGCCGGCCTTCGGGGTGGCGTTGATCACCGGGATCGGCGCCTGTCCGGTGCCCGAGTTGTACTCGATCCTGTACACGGCCGAGTTCGCGTCGCCGCCGAACCAGCCGGTGCCGTAGTCGAGCACGTACAGCGCGCCGTCCGGCCCGAACTCCATGTCCATCACCTGGGTGCCGGTCCAGGCGGGGAAGGGCTCGATCGCGCCCACCCCGCCGCCCGAGGCGAGGGTGACCGTCTTGATCCACCGCCGTCCGAACTCGCCGATGAACACCTTGCCGTTCATCGACGCCGGGAACTTCACGTCGGAGGCGAGCCCGGCGTCGTAGTTGTAGACCGGGGCGTTCATCGGCGACCAGCTTCCGCAGCACAGCTCCGACCGGTCCTGGCCGACCCCGTACGGCAGCCAGGCCGCGCGCGAGGCCGGGAGCTGGGTGATGCCGGTGTTGTTGCGCGAGGTGTTCACCGGCCCGCCGGCGCAGTTGAACGCGGCGCCCGAGGGGCCCGAGGGGAACGTGAAGTCGATGTACGGCACGTTGAACTGCGAGCAGTACGGCCAGCCGTAGAAGCCGGGCTGAGTGATGCGCTCGAACGAGACCGACGCCGCCGGGCCACGGGTGGCGCTCGCGGTGCCCGCGTCCGGCCCGTAGTCACCCAGGTAGACGATGCCGGTGGCCTTGTCCACGTTCATCCGGAACGGATTGCGGAACCCCATCGCGTAGATCTCCGGCCGGGTGTTCGCGGTGCCGGGCGCGAACATGTTGCCCGAGGGGATCGTGTAGCCGCCGGCCGCGCTCGGCTTGATCCGCAGCACCTTGCCCCGCAGGTCGTTGCTGTTGGCGGAGGTGCGCTGCGCGTCGTAGGCGGGGTTGCGGTCGGTCCGCTCGTCGATCGGCGTGTAACCACTGGAGTCGAACGGGTTCGTGTCGTCACCGGTGGACAGGTAGAGGTTCCCGGCCGCGTCGAAGTCGATGTCGCCGCCGACGTGACAGCACATGCCCCGGCTGGTGGGAACGTCGAGGACGGTGACCGCGGAGGCCGCGTTGAGGGTGTGGTCGGCGTTCACCGTGTACCTGGCGAGCCGGTTCACCCCGTTGAACGGGGCGAACTGCGCCGCCGTCCCCGAGGCCGGCGCGTCACCGGCCGGGGTGGACAGCGGCGGCGCGTAGTAGACGTACACCCACCGGTTCGACGCGAAGTTCGGGTCGGCCTTGATGCTCTGCAGGCCCTCCTCGTCGTGCGTGTACACCGGGATGGTGAGCGCCACCTTGGTGTTGCCCAGCACGTCGGTGTAGCGGATCGTGCCGTCGCGCGAGGTGTGCAGCACGCCCCGGTTGGGCAGGACGGTGAGGCCCATCGGCTCGCCGGTCTCCGCCGCACCCTTGGCGAGCGTCACCTGGGTGTAGCCGGGCGCCGCGAGCGCCACCGCGGTCGAGGCGGTGTTCTCGGTGGTGTTCGGTGCGGCCTGCGCCGGTGGGGGAGCCAGGCTGAGGGCTGTCGCCAGTACGGCGACGCAAGAGACGAGTTTTCTTAGCATGATCGGCGGTGCTCGCTTCCTGTGGTACGAGTCCATGCGGGCGTGCGCCGATCACGCCGGCGACGCGGAGAGGTGGGGAATCCCTCGGCGACGTCGCTCGGACAAACTGTGACTGCTATTGGTAAAACAGTCAATAAGCTGCTGTCAGGAAATGTGAGGCAGGTCACTTTCGAGCACTGCGTGATCGAAGTGCGCCGTTCGGTGAGCATGGGCGAGCGCGTCGAGAGCATCACGAAGATGGCCGTCGCCGGTGACCACGGCGCGAGGAAACGGGGGGCGGAACCGGATCGGCAGGGGAGGAAACGAGGGGGTGGGACCGGGACGACAGGAGGGGAAACGGGGAGGTGGGACCGGGTCGGCAGGAGCGGTCGGCGTCCGCCCCCGCCGACCCGGCTATCCCCCTGTGACGGCGGCACGGCACCCTCGGGTGCCGCGTCGGCCGTCAGCGGGTCATGGTGGGAGAGATCGGTAGCAGCATGACGACCTCCAGGCCGTTCGAGGGGGGTGAGTGGGCGAGGGGGCCGGCTCCCGGTCACTCCGATTTCGGCCCGACGACCGCGCGCCCGCGCGGCGGTTCGATCCGCCCACCGACCTCGGCCTCGGGTGGTGCCCCTTGCCGTGCGGGGGGCGAAGATCGAGATGCTGCGTTCTCAATCGCCGCACCTCCCGAACTTTCGCCAACTTCGCGGCTCATTCTGGTGTGAGCTTAAAATGTTACGTACCGACTGTCCAGATGTTACGGCCGAACCCGTAGAACTTTTGTTGTTTTCCGACGGAAGTTCAGTGCCATCAATGGAAACTCCACCCGCGCGAACACAGAAAACCGCAGGTGCAGGAACAACCGCCGAGTAGTGACTACAAGTCCTCATCCCCCTGCGAGGGGTCGCAACGTGACGCATGATGTTGCGCATCTCGGTGCCGCTGGATCTGATCGGCGCGCGCCCTCGGCAGTCGACGGCGTCGGCGCGTATCCGCGCCGACGCGGGGCTGCCGGCGCGCGTAGACCGTGACTGGCGGTCGGCGCGGGCGTTCTGACTGCGGTAGGGCCGCCTCATCGGCTCGATGACGTCCTCGTCGGGGTCGCGGAGGCAGCGGTAGCGGATCTTGGCGGGTACGACTTTCAGCTGGTATTCCCACACACCGGAAATCTGGTGGTCGTTTCCGTCGTCGCTGGTCCTACGGTCACTCCAACCCGCCGTCATGCCCCCGAGGCGGAGGGAAACATCCCAGCTGGAGGAAACCGTCGATGAACAAACAGGAATTCAAGGTCGTCGGCGCGTCGGCCGTCGGCACGGCGTTCGAGTGGTATGACTTCTTCCTATACGGCGCACTCATCCCCGTGATCGGCAGCAAGTTCTTCAGCGACTACGGTTCGTCGGCGCAGACCGTGTTCGCGCTGCTGACCTTCGCCGCCGGGTTCGTCGTCCGCCCGATCGGCGCGCTGGTGTTCGCGCGGATCACCGACCTGGTCGGCCGCAAGATCGTGTTCTTGATGACGCTGGTGCTGATGGGCGTCTCGACGGTCGCCGTCGGGCTGCTGCCCACCGCGGACGAGATCGGCATCCTGGCCCCGATCCTGCTGGTGACCTGCCGCATCCTGCAGGGACTCGCGGTCAGCGGCGAGTTCGGCGCCGCGGTCACCTACGTCTCCGAGTATGCTCCCGCGCGACAGCGCGGCTTCTTCGTCGGCTGGCTCACCGGTACCACGGCGCTCGCCTTCAGCATGTCTCTGGGTGTGCAACTGCTGGTGCAGGCCATCGTGGGCGTGGAGGCCTTCGAGGCATGGGGCTGGCGGGTGCCGTTCCTCATCTCCGTCGTGCCGCTCGCGCTCTCCGTGTGGATCCGTACCAAGCTGCACGAGAGCCCGCTGTTCCTGAAGATGAAGGAGGAGGGCACCCAGACCAAGGCGCCGCTGCGCGAGGCGTTCGGCTCGCGGGCGCGGGTGCGCATGGTGGCGATCGTGTTCGTGATGGCCGCGACGCAGTCGTTCATCGGCTACCTGTCCACCGTGTACATGGTGACCACGATGAAGACCTACCTCAAGGCCGACTCGTTCACGATCAACGCGATCTTCATGGTGGTCATGCTGATCGGGTTCTTCCTGTGCGTCCTCGCCTGCTGGGTGTCCGACAGGGTCGGGCGGCGACCCGTGCTGTTCGCCGGGCTCGGGCTGGCCGCGCTGCTCACGTTCCCGATCACCGGTTCCATCGTCTCGACCACGAATCCGGATCTCGCCCGGGCGCAGGAGAACGTGTCGGTCACCATCCAGGCCGACCCGGCAGAGTGTTCCTTCCAGTTCAACCCCGCGGGCACCGCCACCTTCACCTCCGACTGCGACCGGGCGCGGAACGTGCTCCAGAGCAACTCGGTCATCTTCGAGCGGCAGGACACCACCGGCCCCACCAAGGTCCTCGTGAACGACACCGAGGTCTCCGGCGGTCCGCAGCTGACGGATGACCTGTCGGCGGCGCTCAAGGCGGCCGGGTATCCGGTCGACGGATCGGGCGGCACGCTCAAGATCGCCGGTATTGGGGACTTCTTCGACGGGCCCGTCCTCACCGTCGCGCTGCTGCTCCTCGCACTGGTCGCGTTCGCGCAGATGGCCCAGGGGCCGGCCGCGACGGCGATGGCGGAGGTGTTCCCGACCCGGGTGCGCGCCACCGCCCTCTCGATCCCCTACCAGCTCGGCGTCGGCGTGTTCGGCGGCCTGCTGCCGGCGACGATGGTCGCGATCGGGGCCGAGGTGGGCAGCATCACCACCGCCCTGTGGTATCCGGTCGGCGCGATGGCGCTGGGCCTGCTGATCCTGCTGTTCACCCTGCCGGAGACCAAGGGCGTGGACCTCGCCGAGGTGCGGCTGGACGGCGACACGGCCGAGGAACCCGTCGCACGCAAGGAGGGCTGACCGCCCCGTCCGGACCGGAGGCGCACGTAAGGAGGGCTGACCGTCCCGCCCCGACCAGAGTCGCACGTAAGCGGCGGCTGACCATCTCGTCCCGACCGGAATCGTACGTAAGGGCGGCTGACCGTTCCGTCCCGACCAAAGCCGCACGCGAGAAGGACTGACCGTCCCGCCTCGACCAGAAAGGAAGACATCATGCCGATCGTCGACATCTCACTGCTGACCGGCCGTACCGAGCCCGAACTGCGCGAGATGATCTCGGCCGTCCACGACGCGGTCGTGCGCAGTCTCGGGGTCCCGTCCGAGTCGGTGCGGGTCCTGGTACGCGAGCTGCCGCCGACCCACTGGGCCGTGGACGGCGAGACGATCGCGGAGCGCAGAGCGCGCTCGTAGAGAACCGGAACGGGCCGGGGCCGATGTCGGCCCCGGCCCGTTCCGCGTCGTCGCTGTCGCCGTCAGTCGCGGAAGTGCGTGCTGGTCCAGCCGCCGTCCACCGGGACGGTGAGGCCGGTGACGAACGCCGCCTCGTCGGACGCGAGGAACGCGACCACCCGTGCGACGTCGATCGGCTGCCCGACCCTGGGCAGCGGGCGCGACCGGGTCACCAGGTCGTCGAAGACGCCCGCGGCGATCTTCGCGCGGGTGGCCGGGGTCTCGATCAGACCCGGCGCCACCGCGTTGACCCGGATGTCGCGCCGGCCGTACTCGGCGGCCATCTGGCGGGTGAGGCTGGAGACCGCGCCCTTGGCCGCCGAGTACGGCGCGGACCCGGCGACCCCGATCAGCGCGAACGCCGAGGACGTGTTGACGATCGCCCCGCCCGCGTCGCCGAACGCGATCACCGCGCGGCGGCTGAGCGCGAACGTCGTGCCGAGGTTGGCCCGCAGGAAGAAGTCGAAGTCCTCGTCCGTGGTGTCCGCCGCCGAGCGGTCTCCGGCCTTGCCCGCGATGTTGGCGAGCACGTTCGGCGCGCCGACGGCCTCGGCGCAGTGGTCGAAGACCCGCTCCGCCGCGCCCGCCGCGGCGAGGTCGACGGCCAGCACGGCCACCTCGTCGCCCGCCGCCGCCACCTCGTCCCGCAGGTCCAGCAGGCCCTTCTCTTCGCGGTCCACGGCGAGCACCGCCGCGCCGCGGGCGGCGAACAGCGCGGCGGTCGCGCGTCCGATACCCGACGCCGCCCCGGTGACGATCGCCGTCTTGCCGCGCAACTGCTCGTTCACGAATTTCCTCCAGAACCTCGATGTGCACCCGGTGTGCACGGAGCGTCATGCGCTCCGATCATGCGTGGTGGCACGGTGCCCGGCCACCTGCGGAGTTCCGCTCAATGAGAACCGGTCCTGGTCACCGGGCCTCTCGTCCGGTCAGCTCTGAGCCATGGACGTACGTGGACTGCGGGTGACCTTCCCCGCCGAGGGAGTCGCGCTGCTGGAGCTGGACCGGCCGCATCGCCGGAACGCGCTGGACCGCACGCTGCTCGACGGGCTGCCCGAGGTGCTGCGCGAGCTGGACGGTGACGCCGCCGTCCGGGTCCTGGTGGTGACCGGGCGCGGCGGCGCGTTCTGCGCGGGCGGCGACCTGGACGTGATCGGCGACCTGGGGAACGAGTCGCCGCAGGACGCGCGGGAGCGCATGACCCGCGAGTTCCGGATAGCCGGACTGCTGCTGGAGTTCCACGCGCCGACCGTCGCCGCCGTGGACGGCGCGGCCGTCGGTGCGGGGATGGCCCTCGCCCTCGGGTGCGACCTGCGGATCGGCTCGCCGGGCGCGGTGTTCGCCAGCCCGTTCATCAAGATGGCGCTGGTCCCCGATTTCGGCGTGTCGTGGCTGCTGGCGCGGGCGGTCGGCGCGGCGCGGGCGACGGAGCTGGCATTGTCCGGGCGGAAGGTCGCGGCGGAGGAGGCCGTGCGGATCGGCCTGCTCGACGTTGTCGTGGCCGACCCGCTCGCGCAGGCGCTCGATCGCGCCGGGCAGCTCGCGGCGGCGCCCCCCGAGGCGGCGAGGGCGACCAAGCGCCTGATCGCCGCGGCGGTCGACGGCGGGTTCGCGGAGGCGGTCGACCGAGAGATCACCGAGCAGATCCGGGCGGTGCGCTCGCCCGAGTTCGGGCGGCGGTGGGCGGAGTGGTCGCGCGCGGTGCGTGGCCGCTGACCGTGTTTCCCACGGAAGCTTCCCACCGTGTTTCCCACCGAGTGGAAAGCGCCCGTTGAGCGTGCGCCGGTCGCACGCCGAGAGTTTACGACACAGCGACGAAGAGGAGGACCGGCAGTGGAATCGTTCGGGCACGTCATCGCGGGTGAGGAGGTCGCCTCGGCCGACGGGACGACGTTCGAGTCCGTGGACCCGTGGACTCGGGAGTCGTGGGCCACGGTGGCTCTCGGCTCGGCCGGCGACGCCGAGCGCGCCGTACGCGCCGCGCGCTCGGCCTTCGACGAGGGCCCGTGGCCGCGGATGAGCTTCGCCGAGCGCGGCGAGATCATGCACCGCCTCGCCGACCTGGTGGAGAAGCACGTCGACGAGCTGGCGGCGGCCGACACCGCGGACATGGGCAAGCCGATCACCCAGACCGCGGGCCACGACGTCCCCCGCGCGGCGCGGAACTTCCGGTTCTTCGCCGACCACGCCCAGATCACCCCCGCCGAGACGTTCCCGATGCCGACCGGGCATCACGCCTACACCCAGTACGATCCCGCGGGTGTGGTGGCCGCCATCGCGCCGTGGAACTTCCCGCTCATGATGGCGAGCTGGAAGGTCGCGCCCGCGCTGGCGTGGGGGAACACGGTCGTGCTCAAGCCCGCCGAGCAGTCGCCCGCCTCGGCCACCATCCTGGCCCGGCTGGCGATCGAGGCCGGTCTGCCGCCCGGGGTGCTCAACGTCGTCCACGGGTTCGGGCCGAATTCGGTGGGCCAGGCGCTGACCGAGTCGCCGCTGGTCGACCGGATCACCTTCACCGGCGAGTCTGCCACCGGCCGGCTGATCTCCAGGGCCGCGGCGGCCAACCTGACCCCGGTGAGCCTGGAGCTGGGCGGCAAGGGCGCCAACATCGTCTTCGCCGACGCGGACCTCGACCAGGCGGTCGACTGGTCCATCCGGGCGATCTTCAGTAACAGTGGGCAGGTCTGCCTGGCCGGCAGCCGGCTGTACGTGCAGCGCGAGGTGTACGACGAGTTCCTGGCCAGGTTCACCGCCGCGGCCGACGCGCTCGTGCTCGGCGACCCGAAGGACGAGGCGACGCAGATCGGCCCGCTGTCCTCCCAGGAGCACTTCACGAAGGTGGCCGGCTACCTCGACATCGCGACGGAGGCCGGTGCGCGGCTGCACACGGGCGGTCTGGGCGAGGGGTGGGTCGTGCGGCCGACCGTGGTGGTCGGCGCGGGGCAGCGCGACCGGGTCACCCAGGAGGAGATCTTCGGGCCCGTCGTGGTCGTGCTCCCGTTCGACGACGAGGTGGAGGCGGTGACGGCGGCCAACGACACGCCGTACGGCCTGAACGCCATGCTGTTCACCCAGGACCTCTCCCGCGCCCACCGCGTCGCACGCGCGCTGCGGGTCGGCACCGTCTGGGCGAACTGTTTCTTCGTCAGAGACCTCCGCGCGCCCTTCGGCGGCGCGAAGAACTCCGGCGTCGGACGCGAGGGCGGCACGTACAGCCGGGAGTTCTTCACCGAACCCAAGGCCGTCATCATGGAGATCTCGTGACGGGGGCCGCCTCACCGCGACCCGCGCGTCCGATTCGCAAGGAGCAGACAATGACCGACATCCGAGCCGTCAGCACCCGCAACGCACCCACCGTGGGCTTCTCCACGGGTACGGCCGCACCGCTCTCCCAGGCGATCGTGCACGGCGACACCATCTACTGTTCGGGCACCGGGCCGCTTGACCCGGAGACCCGCACCATCGTCTCCGACGACTTCGCCGAGCAGGTCAGGCAGACGCTCACCAACCTGGTCGCGGTCGTCGAGGCGGCGGGCGGTGGCCGGGAGTCCATTCTCAAGTGCACCTGCTTCGTGCGGGACGTGGCGAACTTCCCGGTGTTCAACGCCGTCTACCGCGAGTTCTTCGAGGGCGCCCCGCACTTCCCCGCGCGGACCACGGTCATCGCGACCCCGCACCGCACCGGCGTGCAGGTCGAGGTCGAGTGCGTCGCCGCCGTGATCCGGCGATGACCGACCTGGTCCTTCTCGGTGGCCGGGTGCACACGCTGGACGCGCGTGGCACGGTCGCCGAGGCGGTCGCGGTGACCGGTGGCCGGGTGTCCGCGGTCGGCTCGGACGCCGACGTCGAACACCTGGCCGGCCCGTCCACCAGGGTGGTACGGCTCGCGGGCCGCGCCGTGATCCCCGGGCTGATCGACTCGCACTGCCACTTCGAGAACGCGGGCATGGACGGGTACACCGTGTCGTTCGCGGGCGTCCGCACGCTGGACGCCGCGCTGGACCGGATCGCCACCCTCGCCGCCACCCGCGAGCCCGGCGCATGGGTGCTGGGACAGCCGTGGAATCCGGCGCTCCAGCTCGCCGAGGGCCGCGGGCCCGACCGGCGCGAGCTGGATCGCGCGGCGGGCGGACGCCCGGTCTATCTGCCGGAGGGCCACGCCGCGACGGCCGGCACCGCCGCGCTGGAACGGGCCGGTATCGACCCGGAGGGGCACGACGGCCGGTTGGTCGAGGGGGCCATGCACGCCGTCGCCCGGGTGGTGCCGGCCTGGTCCCGCGAGGAGCGGGCCGCCCAGCTCACCGCCGCCATGCGAGCGCTCAACCGGTGCGGCGTCACCTCGGTCGTGGCGGGCGCGCTACCGCCGGAAGACGTCGAGGCGGTGCGCGGGCTGGCCGTGGACGGACGCTCGACGCTCCGCGTGGCCGCGATGGTCACGCCGACCGGTGAGCTCAATCCGTCGGTCGAGGTCGCGGACTGGGAGGCGGCGCTGGCCTTTGGCCCGCCCGCGCCCATTGGCCATCACTACCTCACCCGAGGTATAAAGCTGCAGGTGGACGGTGGTATGACACTCGGTACGGCGGCCACGCGCGAGCCGTACCGCACCCGTCCCGGCTATCACGGCGAGCTGATCGCCGACCGCGACCGGCTCGCCGAGCTGGTCGGTGCGGCGCACCGCGCGGGCTGGCCGGTCGGCACGCATGTGGTGGGCGACGCCGCGATCGACGTCGCGCTCGATGTCTACGCGGCCACCCGGCATCGGGCCCTCCTGCCGGACGTGCTCATCCACGCCAGCCTGATCCGGCCCGACCAGATCGCCCGCGCCCGCGCGCTGGGCGTCCAGGTGGCCGCGCAGATCCCGTTCCTGTGGCGCAACCGGGCGGCCATCGCCGGTCACCTCGGCGACGCCCGCACCGAGGCCGCCGTGCCGCTGCGCGACCTCGTGGACGGCCTCGGGCTCGACGGTGTCGCGGCCGGCACCGACTATCCGATCAACGCCCTCGACCCGTTCCAGAACATCTACGCGATGACGACCAGGCGCGACGCGGCCGGCGACGTCGTGGGGGGCGCGCAGGCGGTCACCCGGGCGGAGGCCCTGCGCCTCTACACCACGTCCGGCGCCGCGCACACCGGGGAGCAGGAGGTGAAGGGCCGGCTCACCGCGGGCGCGCTCGCCGACCTGGCCGTGCTCGGCGCCGACCCGCTCACCGCGTCCGACGAGCAATTCCGCGCGACCGAGGTCCTGATGACCGTCGTCGGCGGCCAGATCGTGTACGACACCGGCCTGCTCGGCTGAGCAGAACCTCAGGAGGTAACCATGCACCCCAGCCAGATGCCCATCGTCGAGTTGCGCAAGGCGGCCGATGAGCTGCGGGAGAGCGGCAAACGGGTCAAGGTGCTGTGGCAGGAGAGCGAGTCGCTCGCCTTCCTCGCCCGTGGCCGCGAATACCGCAGCGAGTTCCACCTCAACCCGAGCGACGAGGTGATGTTCATGGTGGAGGGCTCCATGGACCTGCACTACCGCAAGCCGGAGGGCGGCTCGGACATCGCGGTGATCCCCGAGGGCGGGACCATTTTCACCCCGACCGGGATCGCCCACTCGCCCCGGTTCGCGCCGGACGCGTTCGTGCTGGTCATCGAACGGCTGCGGCGGCCGGGCGAGCTGGACCGCTTCCGCTGGTTCTGTCCCGCCTGCGATGAGTTCCTCCACGAGGAGGCCGTCCACGTGAGCGACTACCGCACCGACCCGGTGGCGGGCGCCTACCAGCGGTTCTACGGCGACGTCGTGGCGAGGACCTGCAAGTCCTGCGGCACGGTCATGCCGGACGAGCGGTTGTGACGGCGATCGGCGACCTGGTGCTCGACGCGCTGCGCGCGCGTCCCGACCACGTCGCGTTTCTGCACGGAGGCGCCGGGCTGACCTACCGCGAGGCGGAGCGGCTGGTGCTTGGCGTGGCGGACACGCTGGCCGGGGCCGGCCTGCGGCCGGGTGACACGGTGCTGCAGATCCGGCCCAACGACCCGCTGCAGTGGCTGGTGAACGCCGCCTGCTACGTGGCGGGCCACCGCTCGGCCGCGCTGTCGCCGGGGGCGCTGCGCGGCGCGGCACTCGCCGAGCGGCTGGACCTCGTCGCGCCGGACGCCGTGCTCGCCGAGCCGGGCGACCCGGATCTGGACGCGTGGTCGCGGGCACGTCCGGAGGTTCGCGTGCTGACCGATCGCGACCTGACGGCCACGGTGACGGCCGCCGGGGAGCCCGGCGTCGCCGTACGCGCGCCCGCGCCCGCGAGCGCGGTGGTACGGCTGGCGTTCACCTCCGGCACCACCGGTCCGGTCAAGGGCGTCGAGCTGTCCGGCGGTGCGCTGGGCACGGTGGCGACCGTGCTGCGCGACACCCTTCCGTGGCCGGAACGGCCGCGCGTGCTCTGCCCGGAGTCGGTGTCCGGCGGCTTCGGCAACATGGTGCTGCCGACGCTGATGCTGGGCGGGACGTTCGTCGTCCCGGAACGTCCCGGCCCTGAGGCGCTGCTGGAGGCCGCCGTCCGGCACCGTCCGACCGTGCTGATGGCGATGCCGCCCGCGCTGCGCGCGCTGCTGGCCCACCCCGGCGCCGCCGGGCACGACTGGTCGTCCCTGGCGCTGGTGGTCTACAGCGGGGCCTCGCTCACCGGCGAGGAGATCGACCGTGCGCACGCGCTGTTCGGCGAGGTGCTGTGCGGGGTGTTCGGCCAGGTCGAGGTGCCCAAGACGATCGCGTGGACCCGCCCGGCCGACCACCTGGACCCGCGCTCTCGCTCCTCGCTCGGCGTGCCGTTCCCCGGGACCGAGGTCCGGGTGTGCGGTCCCGATGGCGGTGACCTCCCGGCGGGGCAGCCGGGGGAGCTGTGGGTACGGGGTCCGACCACCGCGCGCGGCTACGCCTTCCCTCCGGGCACGCCGTTCGAGAACGGGTGGCTGCGCACCGGCGACGTCTGCCGGCGGGACGCCCACGGTCGCCTTCACCACGTCAACCGCGTCCAGGATGTGCTGCGGATCGGAGACGCCTACGTGTGCCCGAGCGATCTGGAGGCCGTCGTGTCGCGACACATCGGGCATCCGGCGGCGGTCGTCCCGACCGGTCCTGGAGGTGTCGCCGTTCTGGTCGAGGGCGTCGCGCCGCCGGACACGGGGTCGCGGGATGCGGCGTCGCGGGAGACGGCGTCGTTGGGGACGGTGTCGCGAGACACGACGTCGCTGGACACGACGTCGCTGGACACGACGTCGCTGGACACGACGTCGCTGGACACGGCGTCGCCGGGTACGGCGTCGTGGGACACGGTGGAGAAGGCCGTGCGCGACGCGCTGCGCGACGCCCCCGTCGTGATCGACGCGGTCCTCCCGGCCGAGCGGCTGCCCCGCGACGTCATGGGACGGCTCGACCGCGCCCGGCTCGCCGAGGTGGCCGGATGAACGACACCACGCCGGTACCCGTTCCGGTGATCGACGTGCACACCCACGCGTTGCCGATGTCCTTGCTGACCTGGCTGTCCGGCCGCGGCCTCGCCGACCTGTCCGACCTCGCCGCGGGCGTGGTCAGGATCGACCCGCTGGTGTCCGGGATACCGAAGGGCGCGCCGATCCCGCTGTCGCCCGCCCAGTACGACGTCCCCGAGCGGCTGGCGGACATGCGCCGGATGGGCGTCACCCGCCAGCTCGTGTCGGTGCCGCCGTTCGTGACGTGCGCCGACGTCGCCGACGAGCGGGACGTCCTCGCCGTGGTCCGCCGAGGCAACGACGCGCTCGCCGACCTCCTCGCCGGGCACCGCGGGGTGCTCGACCCGCTCGGGTACGTGCCGCTCGGCACGCCGGCCGCACCGGACGAGGCCCGCCGCTGCCTGGACGAGCTGGGGTGCGCGGGCATCGCCGTCGGCACCCGCGGCCTCGGTGCGGAACTGGACGATCCGGTGCACGAGCCGCTGTGGGAGCTCCTCGCGGACCGCAGGGCTTTCGTCTTCCTGCACCCCAACAGCGCCCCCGGCGGCCCGCGGCTCGCCGACTACTGGCTACCTCAGCTCGCGGGCTTCCCGATGGAGACCGCGCTCGCCGTCTCGCGGCTCGTGCTCGGCGGCGTCCTGGAAAGGCACGACCTGTCGCTGTGCCTGGCACACGGCGGCGGGTGCCTGCCGTCCCTGCTCGGCAGGCTGGATCTCGGCTGGTCGCGCAAACCGGTCGCCAGGACCACGCCGCGTCCGCCGAGCGACTATCTGCGCCGCCTCCACTACGACACCGCCACCTTCTCGACCCCGCTGCTGCGACGGCTCGTCGAGGACTTCGGCGTGGACCACGTGCTCGTCGGCACGGACTATCCGTTCGAACTCGCCGACACCGACCCGCTCGGTACGGTCGCGGAGCTCGGGCTCGCGCCGGGGAACGCCGCCGCCGTCCTGGCGGGGACGGCTACCGCGCTGCTGACCGGATCGGAGTGACGGTGCCGGGCTGCCCGCTCGTGTAGCCCTTGACCAGCTCACGGGAGATCGACTTCGCCGCCAGCCGCAGCGCGGGCTCCACCGCCGCCAGTGACCGCGTGCGGGTGACGGTGTGCGAGACGACGGAGAGCGCCGCCACGACCTTGCCGTCGGGTCCGTGGATGGGGGCCGCCACGGACACGGTGCCCAGCGACAGCTCCTCGGCGCACCGGGCGATGCCGGTCGCGCGGATCTCCTGCAGCGACCGCATCAGCAGGCCGGGCATGACGATCGTGTGCGGGGTGTAGCGCTTCAGCCCGGCCGTCAGCACGGCCTGCTGCAGTTCGCGCGACGCGTGGGCCAGCAGTATCTTGCCGACCCCCGTGGCGTGCAGCGGAGAGCGCCCGCCGACGCGGCTGACCACGTCGACCGAGCGGTGCCCCCACACGCGTTCGACGTAGAGGACCTCGTCACCGTCGAGCACCGCGAGGTGGACGTTCTCCCCCGTGGTCTCGTAGAGATCATGGATGAACGGCAGCGACACGTCCCGCAGCGTGCGCGGTTGCGGGCACAGCGAGCCCAGCTCCCACATGCGCAGCCCGATCCGGTAGACCCCGTCGCGCTCCTTCTTCAACGCCCCCAGCTCGACGAGTTCGGCCGCGATACGGTGCACCGTCGAGATCGGCAGCCCGGTGAGGGCGGTCAGCTCGACGAGGCGGAGCGCGGGCCGCTCCGGTGAGAAGGCGTTGAGCAGGGCGAAGACCCGGCTGGACACCGTCCGGCCGGGCTTGTGGGCGTCTCGGGGTGCGCTCATGGGGACAATCGTGGGTCGAGTCATCGCGGATCAGCCGTCCGGTGCATGGGATAGTACCTCATCGTTTCGAGATCGCCGCAGGTCAAGGGCGAGTATGACGATCACGGCCGTCGCGACGGCGGTCATCGCCACCGCGAGCGCACGCAGGTCGACGGGCATGGCGGGGTCGCCGGGGGCGGACGCGCCGACCAGCCCGACCGCGAGGATCGCGCCGACGTAGCGGGCCGACTGGAACAGGCCGCCGACCACACCGGACATGCCGGCGGGGGCGCGCTCGTACATCAGCCGCTGCAACCCGAGGTTGCACAACCCGTACGGCACGCCGAGCACCACGCCGTCGACCACGACGATCCACGCGGGCGTCGCCGTGTCGAACGTGGTGATCGCGGCGACGCCGGCCAGCAGCAGTCCGCCGCCGGCCAGCAGGGTGCGCCCTACGCCGAGCCGGCGCATGACGGGACCGCCGAGCACGGTCGCCACGACGCTGGTCGCCGCGATCGGCATGATCAACAGTCCGGTGTGCGCCGCGTCGAACCCGAGCGCGGTCTGCAGCCACGGCGGCAGCCCGTAGAACGCACCGTAGTAGGCCAGGTTGAACAGCGTGAACGTGCCGAGCACCGGCACCAGCCCGGGTGCCGCGGCGAGCGCGCGGACGTCCACGAACGGCTCGGCGGCACGCCGTTCCCAGCACAGGAACGCGGTCCCGGCGACGATCACGCCTGCCAGGCCGGGAACCGAGACCTTCGGGAGGGCGAGCATCAGATCCAGCAGGCCGATCACCGTCCCCGCGAACAGGACGACCCCCACCGGATCGATCGCGCGGACCAGGCCTCCGCGTGCGGGCCGCCGCTCCTCGGGGCCGATCGCGCGCCAGGCGAGCACCAGCGCCCCCAGCATGACCGGCAGGTTGACCCAGAAGACGGCCTGCCACCCGGCCCAGGACGTCAGCAGTCCGCCGAGCACCGGGCCGACCGCCCCCGCGGTCGTGTTGACCGTCGCGACGGTGGACAGCCGCGTCGCGTCACCGTGCCGCCTGATGACGACCATCGCGCACGGGAACGCGACCGACACACCGGCGGCCTGCACGCACCGGCACAGCACGAGCAGCGGCAGCGACGTGGCCGTGGCCGCCACCGCGGAGGCGACGGCCGCCACCGCCATCCCGGCCACGAACAGCCTGCGCGGGCCGACGCGGTCCGCCACCCGGCCGAGCACCGGCTGGCAGACACACGCGGTCAGATAGAAGACGGTGACGACCCACGTCGTCGTGGCCAGCGGCTGGGCGAGATCGCGCTGGATGGGCGCGAGCGCCACCGCGATCATCGAGGAGTTGAGCGGGGCGAGCAGGGTGCCCGCGAGCAGCGCCGCCAGCGCCGTCCTCGCCCTGCGGTCCGGCCGGACGGTGTTCGTCATCCCGCGGGGCCACCCGCCCGCAGCAGAAGCTTGCCCCGGACCCGGCCGTCGGCCAGTTCACGCAGGGCACGCGGCCCCTCCTCGAGCGGGAGCACATCGTGCACGTGGTGGCGCAACCGGCCGGCCGCGGCCCAGTCGAAGATCTGCCGCAGGTTCCGCTCCTGGGCCGCCCGGTCCCGCCGGACGAACTCGCCCCAGAACACCCCGACCACCGAGGAGCCCTTGACCAGCGGGATGTTCAGCCCGACGCGCGGGATGCCGCCGGAGGCGAACCCGACCACGAGGTACCGGCCGCCCCACGCGACGGCGCGCACCGCCGCCTCCGCCACCGCACCGCCCACCGGGTCGAACACCACGTCCGCGCCCGCCCCGCCGGTCAGCTCCTTGATCGCGGTCTTGGCGTCGCCGTCGCCGCCGTAGCAGAAGGTCTCGTGCGCGCCGTGCCGGCGGGCCGACTCCGCCCGCTCCGGCGTGGAGGCGCCCGCGATCACTCGGGCGCCGAGCAGGTTTCCCACGTCCACGGCGGCGGAGCCGACCCCGCCCGCGGCGCCGAGCACGGCGAGCGTCTCGCCCGCGCGCAGCCCGGCCCGCTGGACGAGCGCGTGGTAGGCGGTCGAGTAGGCCACCAGGATCGCCGCTGCCTGCCGGTCGGTGACGCCGCCGGGCACCGTGGTGACCCGGTCCGCCCGGACCAGTACGGCGTCGCGGGCGCACCCGTACTCCTCGTTGCCCGTCACGCGGTCGCCGGGCCGCACGGACGTGACCCCCTCACCGACGGCCACGACCGTTCCCGCGTACTCGCTGCCGGGAGAGAACGGCGGCTCCGGCCTCACCACGTGCGTGCCCGCGATGATCAGCGTGTCGTGGAAGTTCAGCCCGACGTGGCTGACCGCGACCACCACCTCGCCCGGTCCCGGGTCCGGCGTCGCCACGTCGGCCAGCTCAAGATCCTCGGGCGCACCGAGCCGGGTACAGACCAGCGCGCGCCCGTTCACTCGCCGCCCCCGGGGGCGGACACGACGCCCGCGGCCAGGAAGCCGTCCACCTCGGCGGCGGAGAATCCCGCCGCGCGCAGCACCTCCACGGTGTCCGCGCCGAGTTCGGGGGGTGTCGTGCGCAGGCCGGGCAACTCGCCGTCGTAGCGGACCGGGTGCCGCAGCACGGTCGCCCGCTCCTCGCCCACCGGGAACTCGGCGAGCAGTCCCTCCGCGGCCACCTGGGGGTCGTCGCGCACGTCGTCGTAGGTGGCCACCCGCTCGAACCAGAATCCGCGCGGCTCCAGCCGGGAGGCCACCTCCGCGTAGGTCATCCCGGCGAGCACCCCGGCCACCGCCGCGGTGTACTCCTCCCGCTTGGCCCGCCTGGCCCCCTGGTCGTAGCCGGCCAGCGCGGGGGAGCCGAGCGTGTCGCCGAGGTCGTCCTCCGACCCGTTCAGCGCGATCACCATCGACGCGTCCAGCAGCCGGTACACGCCGTAGGGGGCGTCGATCGACCAGCACGCCGACTCGGCGGGGCGGCGGACGTCCGCCTCGGTCCTGCGGCCGGAGTAGTACAGCGCGAGCGACTCCGCCTGCAGGTCGAGCCCCGCGCCGAGCAGGCTCGACTCGACCCGCGTGCCCTCGCCGGTGGTCAGCCTGCGCGCGTAGGCGGCCAGGACGCCCATCGCGAGCAGTGCCGCGCCGTGCTGGTCCACGACGGGCGTGCCGGCCGCGGTGGGGCGGTCGCCGGTGACGTTCACCAGTCCGGTACGTGCCTGCACGAGCAGATCCACCCCCGGACGCCCGGCCATCGGGCCGCGAGATCCCCAGCCGCTGGCCGAGGCGTAGACGATGTCCGGCTTGATCGCGCGCACCGCCTCGTACCCGAGGCCGAGCCGTTCCAGGGCGCCGCCCCGATAGTTCTCCAGCAGCACGTCGGCCCGCTCGATGAGCGGCCGGAGCACGGTGAGGGCATCCGGGTGCTTGAGGTCGACGGCGATCGAGCGTTTGTTCCGGTTGACCGACAGGAACGTCACGCTGCGCCCGGCGACCCGGATCCCCGCGCTGCCGACCCTGCGCTCCCACGACCCGCCGGGCGGCTCGACCTTGACGACGTCGGCGCCGAGGTCGGCCAGATACTGCGAGGCCGCGGGCCCCTGCACGAAGTGCGAGAAGCTCAGCACCCTCATCGAGTCGATCATGTACCCTCCCAGCAGCGGTTACCCGGCAGTGCGACCGTAGGAACGCACGGCTCCAGCCCCAATGTCGCGTTCCCGCTGGGTGGGAACGCCCCCATATCAGGCGGGCCCCGGTCCGGCACCATGGTCGCCATGGCAAGAGGGTTCTCTCCGATCCGCGTCCGGCTGCCGGGCCATGTGATCAACTGTGTGGTCGCGGGACAGGGGCCCGCGGTGCTCCTCCTTCACGGGTGGCCGCAGACCGCCCACGCGTGGCGCGAGGTGGTGCCGCTGCTCGCCGGCCGGTACACCGTCGTCGCCCCCGACCTGCCCGGCTTCGGGGCCGGTTCACGACCGGACGGCGGGTACGACAAGCGCACGGTGGCGAGCACCCTGGCCCGGCTCATGGCCGCCCTCGGGCTGACCCGCTACCACCTCGTCGGCCACGACGTCGGCGGCCAGGTCGCCTACCCGCTCGCCGCGCTGCACCCGGAGTCGGTGCGCAGCCTGACGTTCGTCGAGGCGGGCATCCCCGGCCTCGGCGGGAGCCTCGCCGCGGCGAACCCGCTGACCGGCGGGTCCTGGCACTTCGGCTTCAACATGGTGCCCGACCTGCCGGAGTTCCTGCTCGCCGGTCGCGAGCGCGGCTACCTGGAGTTCATGTTCCGCCGTGACACGGTGGGCCTGTACGTGACCGAGGCGATCGACGACGCGGCCATGGACGTCTACGCGCGCGCCCTGGCCGCCCCCGGAGCGGTGCGCGCCACCATGGGCTACTACCGGGCGCTGCCGACCGACATCGCCGACAACCGGGAGCTGTGCGCCGCCGGACCACTGCGGGTGCCCACGCTGGTGGTGGGCGCGCGGCAGGGCGTCGGGCTCGGCTGGCTGGACACCGTCCAGGAGGCCGTCGCGGATGTGTCGGCGCACTGGGTGGAAGAATGCGGCCACTATGTGCCCGAAGAGCGCCCCGCCGAGCTGACGCGGCTGCTGACGGAGATGTGGCGGGAGGTCGAGTCGCGTGAACGAGACGAGTGACGTGGTGCTGATCCACGGGGCCTGGCACGGGGCCGGGCACCTCGTGGCCCTCGCCGAGGCGCTGACCGCCACGGGCCGCCGCGTCCTGACGCTCGACCTGGTGGGCCACGGCACCCGGGCCCGCTTCCCGGCGAGCTACCTCGGCGGAGACGTCGCCGCGCTGCCCACGGAGGTGTCCCCGCTCGCGGGCCTGAGCCTCGACGACGTGGCGGCGGACGTGGTGGACAGGTTGCGCGGGTTCGCGGCCCCGCCGATCGTCGCCGCGCACAGCATGGGCGGGACGATCGCCACCCGGGTCGCCGAACTCGCCCCCGAGCTGGTGGCCGGCCTGGTGTACGTCACCGCGTTCGTCCCCACCTCGCTGGGTCCCGCGGGCGCGTACCTGGCCCTGCCGGAGGCGCGGAGCGCGCTCGGAGGCGGTCTCTACCTGGGCGATCCCGCGGTCGTCGGCGCGGTGCGAATCAACCCGCGCAGCACCGACCCCGCCTATCAGGACGAACTGCACGCCGCCTACTTCAGCGATCTCGACCGCCCCGGCTTCCAGGCCATGGCCGCACTCCTCACCCCCGACCAGCCGATGGCGTTCCTCACCACCCCGACCGGGGCCACGGCCGAGCGCTGGGGGACCGTGCCGCGGACCTACGTTCGCACCACCCGCGACCGCGCCCTGCCCGTCGCACTCCAGGACGTGATGATCCGGCACGCCGACGAGCTGGCCCCCGCGACCGAGTTCGTCCAGGTGACCCTCGACGCGGGGCACGCGGTCTTCGCCGGCGCCCCGGCCGAGGTGGCGGACATCATCCGCCACGCCCCGGTACGACGGTGACGACCACGCCCGTCACGCCGAGGGGCGGCCCACCGGCGGCCCGCCGGGGATGGCGGCCAGCAGTTCGCGGGTGAACGGCGCCTCGGGGGCGGCGAGCACCTCGGCCGTCGGGCCGGACTCGATGATCCTGCCGTCCCGCATCACCGCGAGCCGTCCCGCGGCGGCGGCCACCACGGCGAGGTCGTGCGAGATGAGCAGATAGGCCGTCCCGTGCCTGTCCTGGAGCCGGCGCAGCAACGCGAGGATCTGGGCCTGGGTCACCGCGTCCAGGGCGGACACCGGCTCGTCGAGCACGATCAGGTCGGGCGACGGCGCGAGCGCGCGGGCGATGGCGACGCGCTGGCGCTGCCCGCCGGAGAGCGCCGAGGGCCGCCGCCGGACCACCTCGGGGGGCAGGGCGACGTCCTCAAGCAGCCGTCGCACCCGTTCCCCGCGCTCCGCCCGGGTGCCGATGCGCAGCGCCCGCAGTGGCTCGGCGATGATCCGGCCCACGGTCATCAGCGGGTCGAGCGACGCGTACGGGTTCTGCGCGACGAACTGCACGCGGCCGGCCCTCACGGGCGCGTCGTCCAGCAGTACGCCTCCGCTCGTCGGCTCGACGAGCCCGGTGATCATACGGGCGACGGTGGACTTGCCCGACCCCGACGCGCCGACCAGCCCGAGCGTGTCGGCTCGGGCCAGCGTGAACGAGGCGCCCTCGACCGCGACCGTGCCGCCCGGGTACACCTTGCGCAGATCGCGGACCGTGAGCAGCGGCTCTCCCGTGATCGGCGCGGGTCCGGCCGACGGCCTCGGGGCCGAGTCGAGCAGCAGCCGCGTGTAGGCGGCCTCCGGGGCGCCGAGCACCCGCCCCACCGGGCCTTCCTCCACGACGCGGCCCTCGGTCATGACGGCCACGCGGTCCGCGCGGTCCGCGGCGACGCCGAGGTCGTGAGTGATCAGGAGAACGCTGGTGCCGTCCCTGGCCGCGATCTCCCGAATGAGATCGAGCACGGTCTTCTGCACGGTGGTGTCGAGCGCGGAGGTCGGCTCGTCGGCGATCAGCAGCGCGGGCCGCCCGACGAGCGCCATGCCCAGCAGCACCCGCTGCCGGAAGCCTCCGGAGAGCTGGTGCGGATGGCGGTCGAGCACCGCCGCCGGATCGGGGACGCCCACCCGGCCGAGCGCGTCCCGGAGGGAACCCTCGCCGGGCCGAGGGGTCCCGGTCAGCCGCAGGGCCTCGGCGAGCTGGGCGCGTACGGTCATCAGCGGGTTGAGCGCGGTCCCCGGATCCTGGGGCACGAACGCGATCCGCCGTCCGCGCAGCCGCCGCCACGCCCGCTCCCGCAGGCCGTCCACCCGCTCGCCGTCGAAGGTGATCTCGCCGCCGGTCACCCTGGCCGTGTCCGGCAGCAGACCGGCCAGCGCGTGCGCGAGCGTGGACTTGCCCGACCCCGACTCGCCGACCACCGCCACGATCTGCCCGGCCTCCACCGTCAGGTCGGCGCCGTTCACGGCCGTCAGGCCGCGCCCGGACGACCCGTAGCGGACGGTCAGGCCGCGTACGGCCAGCAGGGGTGTCATCGTCTCTCCGATCGCGTGCGCAGCACGTGTCCAAGGTGGTTGACCGCGAGCACCACGGTGACGATGACGAGACCGGGTACGGTCGTCAGCCACCACGCCGAGGCAAGGAACGGGCGCCCCGCGGCGATGAGCGAGCCCCACTCGGGCGTCGGCGGCGGAGCCCCGAAGCCGAGGAAGCTCACGGCGGCGACGGTGAGGACGGCGTTGCCCAGTTCGAGCGTCGCCAGCGCGGCGAGCGGCCCCGCGGCATTGGGCAGGATGTGGGTCAGCAGCACGGTGGGACGCCCGGTCCCGCACACCGCCGCGGCCTCGACGTACCCGGACCCGCGCACCCTGATGACCTCGGCGCGCATGATCCGGGAGAACACCGCCGCGGCCGACACGCCGACCGCGACGGCCACCTCGCGCGTGCCCGGCCCGAGCACCGCCACGACCACGAGGACCAGCAGGAACGACGGCACGGCGAGCAGCACCTCCACCGCGCGCATGACCAGGTCGTCCAGCCGCCCCCGCGCGGTTCCCGCCACCAACCCGATCGCCGAGCCGGCGACGACGGCGATGCCCACCGCGATGACGGCGGCCTGCAGTGAGGGAGCCGCCCCGTGCACGACCCTGGACAACACGTCCCTGCCCAGCTCGTCCGTGCCGAGCAGATGGCCGTCCCCCGGCGGGAGCAGTCGGTTCGTGAGATCGCCGCGCAGCGGGTCGGCGGAGGAGAACAGGGCGGGCGCGAACGCGGCGGCCACGGCCGCCAGCAGCACGAGCGCCGACGGTACGACGCCGAGCCGCCGCGCGAACCTCACGCGGCACGCTCCCGCAACCGGGGGTCCACCAGCGGATACGCCACGTCCACCACGAGCGTCAGCAGCGTGACGACCGCCGTGGCCACCACGACCAGACCCTGCAGCATGGGCAGATCCCGCGTCGTGACCGCGGACTCGATCAACCGGCCGAGCCCGTTGCGCGCGAAGACCGTCTCCACCACGACCGACCCGGAGACCAGCCAGCCGGCCAGCAGCGCGATCATCGTCAGCGCGGGCATGGCGGCGTTGCGCAGCGCGTGCGCCGTCACCGCCCGCGCCCGCGACGCGCCCTTGGCCCGCGCGGTGTCGACGTACGGCTGCCGCATCTCGGCGGTCAGCCGTTCGAGAAGCACCTGCGCCACGAAAGCCGACGACGGCACCGCCAGCGTCACGGCGGGCAGCACCAGACCGGCGAGCCCGTCCTCGCCCCGGGCGGGAAACAGCGGCAGGCCGAACGAGAACGCCTGCAACAGCACCAGGCCGAGCCAGAAGGTCGGGACGGACAGCGACAGGCCGGGCAGCGCGCCGAGCAGGCGACGCAGCCACAGATGCCGGGTGTGCGCGGCCGACCAGGCGATCAGGAAACCGAGCGGAAGCGCCACCAGCAGCGCGCCCCCCGCCAGCGCGAGGGTGCGCGGCGCCGCCTCGATGATCGTCGCGCCGACATCCCGCCCGGTCTGGAACGACGTGCCGAGATCGCCGCGCAGGGCGCCGAGCAACCCGTCGAGATAACGCTCGACCGCCGGGCGGTCCAGACCGTACTCGGCCCGCAGCGCGGCCACCCGAGCCTCGTCCACCCCGTTCTCCGGCCCCATCATGATCCGCACGGGATCGGCGGGGAGGACGTTGAAGGCCGCGAAGGTGAGCGTGTACGCCGCCAGCACCACGGCCGCCGCCTGCGTGAGGCGCCGCGCCACGAACCGGGTCATCGGATACCTCCGTGGAGACCCACGCCTTCAGGCGGGGGAGGAGTCGGACCTCTGCGGAGCAGGACAAGGACCGGCGATTCGCCGTCGCGCGGACGGTCGTACCGAACCCGCACGATCTTTGGCCGGTCGTGGCTAACATCTGGGCCGTGGCGCAGATCGTGAAGCGGGCCTACAGGTATCGCTTCCACCCGACCCCCGAGCAGGCCGACGAGCTGGCCCGGACGTTCGGTTGTGTGCGTCTGGTCTACAACAAGGCCCTGGAAGAGCGAAGTCGCGCCTACAGTCTCGACGGGCGCCGCGTCTCCTATGTGGAGTCGTCGGCGACGTTGACCGAGTGGAAGCGCAGTGGTGCCTACGATTTCCTGTCCGAGGTGTCGTCGGTGCCCCTGCAGCAGGCGCTGCGCCACCTTCAGGCGGCGTTCACCAACTTCTTCGCCCGGCGCGCCAAATATCCCACCTTCAAGAGCAGGAAGAAGGCGCGGGCATCGGCCGAGTACACCCGGTCGGCGTTTCGCTGGCGGGAGGAGGAGCTGACGCTGGCGAAGATGGACGCGCCGCTGGCCGTCGTGTGGTCGCGCCCCCTTCCCCCGGGCGCGCAGCCGTCCACGGTCACCGTGAGCAGGGACGCGGCGGGTCGCTGGTTCGTGTCCCTGCTGGTCGAGGAGACGATCAGCCCTCTGCCGCCGGTCGATCGGAACGTGGGGGTGGACGCGGGCCTCACCGCACTGGCCACGCTGTCGAGTGGGAAGAAGATCGTCAACCCCCGGCACGAGCGGACCGACCGGCGCAAACTCGCCAAAGCCCAACGGGCACTGGCCCGCAAGCAGAAGGGGTCGAACAACCGGGCCAAGGCGAAACTCAAGGTCGCCAAGATCTACGCCCGCATCGCCGACCGGCGCCGCGACCACCTGCACAAGGTCACCACCCGGCTTGTTCGCGAGAACCAAGTGATCGCCGTGGAGGACCTGACCGTCTGCAACCTGGTGAAGAACCACAGCCTGGCCCGCGCGATCTCTGATGCCTCCTGGCGTCGGATGCGCTCGATGCTGGAGTACAAGGCCCAGTGGTACGGGCGGACCGTGGTGGCGGTGGACCGATGGTTTCCCTCCTCCAAGCTGTGCTCGGCGTGCGGAGCTGTGCAGAGCGCGATGCCGCTCGGCCTCCGTGAGTGGACCTGCGTCTGCGGCGCGGTCCACGACCGGGATGTCAATGCCGCGAAGAACATCCTCGCCGCCGGGCTGGCGGAGAGGTGAAACGCCTGTGGAGCTGGTATAAGACCTCAACGAGAGTCCTCTCGGGCGGGCGACCGGCATTGAAGCAGGAACCCTCACGGGCGACCGTGGGAATCCCCCTCGTTCACGAGGGGGAGGAAGTCAACTCAGCTCCGGATGTCCAGGAGGATCCGCTGCCCGCCGACCTCCTGGCCGCTGTAGAGCACCACGTTGCCCGGCCGGAGCCTGCCGAGCAGCGCGAGGGTCAGCGCGCGCTGCCCTCCGGTCGGGATGACGCCGCCCTCGGGCACCGCCACCTCCCCGTCCTGCCGCAGCACCGCGCACCCAGACCACGCGTCGATCGACGGGGCCGCGGCCGGTGAGTCCTCCGAGGCGGCCGGGCGGGCGGCGTAGCGATGGCCGCGCAGCGCGCGCCCGAGGTCGGCCGTCCACTCGTGGCCGTCGAACCCCACCGTCAGGCTGAGCGTGCGGGTCGCATCCGGCCCCGGCGGGCCGGGCACCAGCCGGTCGGTCAGGCCGACCACCTCGACATCGCCGATAACGCGTGCCGGGACGGACAGCGTGCCCGCGGACTCACCGTCCTCCCGTTCCTCGACGAAGTACGCGGTGTCCTCCTCGACCAGCATCCCCTCGCGCACGCCGAGCAGGTACGCCGGGCCGAGAAGTTCACCGTCGAGGGCCACCGGCGGCAGGACCGTCGCGCCCCCGTGCTGGAACCCGTAGGCCCCCTCGGCGTACCCGCCCGTCAGGGCCTCGGCGGCGAATCGCACGATCGCCGCGTGAGCGATCCGCCGGGTCATCACCTGGACGACGAACCGGTCGCGGGCGTCCTGGAGCCTGGTCAGACCGTCGGCGTCGGCGAGCACCCGCACCCGCGACGGGTCGGTGAACGGGATGAGGGCGTCCCGCAGCAGCACGAGCTGCCACAGCCACTCGTTGTAGAGGTTGCGCGCGGCGTGCAGGCCGGGACCGCCGATGAGCCGTTCGACCACCGGTGGAATCCAGGCGTACCCCACGCAACTGCTGTGGATGTCCGACGGGCCGGGCGCTCCCGTGCCGGGCACGGTTCTCACCAGGTCCAGGACCACCTCGGACACCGCGACGGCGTTCTCCCGCAGCTCGCCCCGCACGTCCCGGTCGGCGAGCCCGATGTCCAGCCGCAGCGTCCCGTAGGGACCGGACGTGCTCAGGGTGGCCTGGAGCCCGGCGACGAAGTCGGCCCTGGTGGCCTCGCCGCCGCCCGCGGCGGCGACCGCCGACTCCAGCAGCGTGCTCGCGGCGGCGACGAAGGCCGCGGGATCCACCGCACGGCCTCCGGCGAAGTCGTTCCATGTCATGCGCCTACCTCCGCGTCCTGGAAGATCGGCCGCCCCGACGCGTCGAGGCGGACCCCTGTCACCCGCTCCGCGAGCCCCACCGACGACGCCTGCTCGAAGAGCGGGATGCCGTGGCCTTCGGAAAGGATCGCCTTCGCCGCGGCGTCCACGGCGTCGGCGCGTTCGGCGGGATCGAGCACCGTGGCGATCCGGGCGATCGTGCTGTCCACCTTGTCCGGCCGAGTGCGCCGCAGCGGGTTCGCGCTCTTCACCGGGTACACGCTGGCGAGGACCGAGGGATCTCCCCTGGTCACCGCCCAGGAGACGAAGTCGTAGTCACCTGAGCCCTGCCGCGCGCTGTTGGTGGCGTCGTCGAGCGGCGTCGGTCGTAGCTCGATCCCGGCCTCGGCGAGCTGCTGGGCCATGAGCTGGTACACCGAGCCGTAGGGCTCGTTGGCCGAGTAGACCAGGTCGAACGACAGCCTTTGCGACCCCTTGGCGCGCACACCGTCCGGGCCGAGCCGCCAGCCGGCCGCGTCGGCCAGCCGGGCCGCCTCGTCGGGCGCGAACGCCAGGTCGGCGGAGCGGTCGGCGTGGCCGGGCGTCGTGCCGGCGAGCACGTCGGTCGCCGGGCGTTCGCCCGCCGCGAGCAGCGGCGCGAACCGTGACCGGTCGAGGGCGGCACTGATCGCCCGCCGTACGGCGGGATCGCTCAGCGCGGGCCGTGACTCGTTCGGCAGCAGCGTGAACACGATGCCGGGCCGGGTGGCGGACAGCAGCCGAGGGCCACGGCCGCCGAAGGACCGCTGGTCCTGCTGGAGCACCTGCAGGTCGGCGTCGAGCTGCCCGGAGAACAGGCTGCCGTGCCTGGCGCTCGGGTCGGTGACGATGGCGAAGGTCAGCGCGCGTACCCGCGGGACGCCCTGGTGGGCGGCGAGCGTGCTCGCCCAGGCGTATCCGGTGCGCGCCGAGAGCCGTACCTCCTCGTTGAGCGAGACCTGGCCGAGCACGAACGGCCCGGAGCCGACGAGCGCGCCCGCGCAGCGCTGCTGCGGGGTCTTCCCGAGCGTGCCCGGGGAGAGCATGCCGAGCGTCGCCATCGAGGTGGCCTGGAGGAACTGCGCGTTCGAGGTGCCGAACCGCACCTCGACGGTCCTCGCGTCGGGCGCGGAGGCTCCCTCGTAGGAGGCGAGGTAGCCCGAGCCGAGCGGGGACCGCGCGCCGAGCTCGGAGACGTCGTCGAGGTTGGCGACGACCGCGGCGGCGTCCAGCGGCGCGCCGTCGCTGAACGTCACACCGTCACGCAGGGTGAAGGTGAACCGCTTGGCCTGCTTGTCGACCTTCCACGAGGTCGCGAGCCACGGCACGATCTCTCCGGTGCGCGGGTCCTGGTCGGTGAGCGAGTCGACGAGCTGGCGCGACACCTGGAGGTTGGAGGTCTGAGGGGTCTGGTGCGGGTCGAGACAGCTCACAGGCGCGGCGAGCCCCACGGTGAGGGAGTCGTTGGCGGGCCTTTCGGCGTCCGCGGTCGCGCAGGCGGTGAGAAGTACGGCGCAGCACGCGAGTACAGAGGTCAATCGAGACACGGGCACCAGTCTGCGAGCCCGCACCCGAGATCCCGGGGTCCCCGTTCTCACTCCGTGGAAAGCGGCGGGGTTTTCACTCAGCGGAACCCATCCGTGGCACCCCGGTGGGAGGGTGCCACAGCCGGGATGCCGGCTACTACACCATCACTCCCGGATCGACGCCTCCGCATTGGAGTCGCAGGCGTTCCCGGTGTGCCGGAGAGCGCTGAGGGCCCGGAGAAAATAGAACAGTTCTGTCATCCATTGGACGCGGTGGGTCCAGGCGGCCGGGTCCGCGCCTGTGCCCTCTGGCGCCAACGCTCGCCGAACGCGTCCCGGAACCGGTGGCCGGTAGGCGGCCCGAAGGTATCCGACCAAACCTGAATCGCATGAAACTCAACCGATTCGAATGTGCGGTTGGCCTCGTCTCGCCCTCGGGCGCACACCCTGATTCTGTAGTCGCCCTCCCCTTTGAAATTCAGTGGAGGAAAGTCCTCTGCCCCGCCGCCGAAAAGCTGCTCCAAAAACAGTGATTTCTCTGCGTGGAAACTGACGTCGACAACCTCGTCCCAGGCCTCAAGATCAAGTGGTGGCTCCGACTCGTGAAGCTCCAGACGCAGGTGGATGTCCCCGTCGTCCAGCCCGGTCAGAACGGCGAGAGACCCCGTATAGACATCCACCAATCCGTTTCCGCCGCTCACCATCGAGTGCTTGACGTTCACCGAGTGTTGGACGAGGTACTGATTTTTGCAGGCCCTGATGGTCCCCTCGAATATTCGGGGAGCGGCGCTGCGGCCGGCTGTCATGTCTCTCCTGTGACTGCGGACGTCGTCTCTGGGGGCAGCTTATAGCGGTATGGTCGCCCGCCGGATCGGCGGACGACCGTACTTCATGCGACCGGTTTCAGGAGCCGGGCCCTGGTCGGGGTGGTCAAGGAACGGTGCTGAGAAAGAGCGACTCGGCGCCGTCGGTCTGGGTGCTGTCTATCCCATGGGCGCCGGAGTAGTTGTGCTGTTCGTTGTGCGCCCAGTCGGAGATAGGGGCGCCACCGACATCCAGATGATGGAAAGATCCCCCGGAGACTCCGAAGCGGAAGACGCGGTTCGGATCGTTGCAGTAGTCGCTGTACGGCGAGTAAATGGTGCCGAGTTGTTTCTTGAGCGTGTTGTTGAAGAAGACGTTGTTGGGTCCGGAGGAGCCTGACCACTTCACGGCCTTGAGCCCGGCGGCCCACCAGATCGGGAACCAGTTGGAGTTGTCTGGTCCACTGTTTCCCTCGTCGCCGCAATTGTCCTTGCAGTTGGCGGGGCGATGTGCATAGGGCGTGGAGACATGGTTCGGTTCGAACAGGTTATTGCGTTCCCAGCCGCCGTGCAGGTTGAGATCGGAGTCGAAGCTGTTGCCGATGACCACGTTGCCGGACGCGGACCATTGGAAGGTGAAGTGGCGTAAGTCCCGAGTGGTGTTTCCGGCGTACAGGGAGTCCCAGACACGGGAGCCACGGAAGTAGCCGTTGCCGCCTTTACCTTTGTTCCAAGAGCCTTCCAGATGATTGCCAGTGACGGTGAGATTCTTGGCTTCCTCGGTAACGATCGGATGAGAGCCGACCATTTCTCCGTGGACACCTCGCACGAACCCGTTGACGGCCCACTTGAAGACGATGCCGTGCGCTCGCTGAATCAGCGTGGCGGCGACATCCCTCACGCCGGGATGCTCTGTACCCTCGGCGGCGTCGAGAACGGACAAGCCCAGCCGCACGCTGAACACCGTCAGGCCAGGCGCGGGAACAAGCCGCTGGTAGCGGTCCACCAGCACGGCCAGGTCGTCATCGACCGGCTGGTGGGCAGCACGACGGGACAGCACGGTCAGGCACGCCGTCACCGTGTTGGAGGAGAGCATTCTCCGCGCTCCCATCGGTGGCGGTGAGGTGATGGTCGCCCAGCTCGGTCACCTGCTCACCGCGAGCGCGATGCCGTCCGTGTCGCTCGGCATCATCCCCCTCGGGCCGACCGCTCCCGCATGTGGCCCACGGAGTCGTTCTTCATGTTCGACGACGATGAGGTCACCGTGGAACCGGTGTCGGGGCATCTGAGGATCACGCAGCTCCACGAGATCGCCATGTACGGCAAGGTGTTCACGAAGATGGCGGAGCTCGCGGTGTACGGCAAGGCGGCCCGCAACCTCATCACGTCGGCGGTGGCCGCCCTGAACGACCGACTGGCCCCTGCTGTGCAGCGACCCATTACTGGGTTACGCCCCCTCGTCTGGTCTGTCAGGCGTGGTCGTGGAGAGTGACCTGGTAGCCGTCGGGGTCGGCGAAGGTGAATGTCCGGCCGAAGGGGCCGTCGATCGGCGCGGAGACGATGGTGTGACCGTCGGCGACGAGAGCATCGTGAATGGCCTGGACGTCTGTGGCGTGGAGCCAGATCGCGGCACCGATGCCGGGCTGAGCAACGGATGCGAGATCGGTGCCGGGAACGACGTCGCGGAGTGCGAACGCGATCGGCTTCGTCTCGAAGACGACGGCGTGCGGAGGTCCGGCCTGCGA
>NZ_JBIAYX010000031.1:0-78347 GCF_042898365.1 Streptosporangium sp. NPDC000509
TCGACGATCCACGTGCCGGAGGGCGCCTGGTGGACGGCGACGGGCATCTTGCCGCTCTTCACCCACCGCCAGGCGGTCTGATAGCTCACGCCCTGCCGACGTGCCCACTCCGAAAGCTTCACACGTGCAAGATATATAACTATGTGTGATCATCTTTGCTTATAAAAAATTGAGCAGTTGCCAACCCCTTCCCTGACCACGTTCCCCTGAGGGGCCGGGGGCCTGACTACTCGACCACCAGGTTGACCGGGATGTTGCCCCGGGTGGCGTTGGAGTAGGGGCAGACCTGGTGGGCGGCCTCCACGAGGGCGGTGCCGGCCTCCCCGTGCAACTCGTCGGGCAGCTCGACGCGCAGCGTCACGGCGAGCGCGAAGCCCTCACCCTCGGGGACGAGGCCCACCTCGGCGGTCACCGAGGCCTCGGACACGTCGGCCTTCCGCCTCCTGCCGATGAGCTGGAGCGCGCTGGCGAAGCAGGCGGCGTATCCGGCCGCGAACAACTGCTCGGGATTGGTGCCCTCGCCGGAACCGCCCAGCTCCTTCGGTGGTGCGAGGGTCACGTCGAGGCGCTTGTCGGACGAGACCGCCCGTCCCTCTCTGCCGTTGGCGGTGGCGATGGCCGTGTAGATCGTACTCATCGTGATCCCTTCTTGGTTTCGGGCAACTTAATTGTGCACAATTAAGTTGATAACAGTCAAGGTCGGTATAATCGAGACGTGAAGATCACCGTCGAGAATCTGGTCTGCTTCGACGTGCACGCCGCCTCTCGCGCCCTGGACGCCGTCTACCGCAGGGTGCTGGGCGAGCTCGGCCTGACCTACCCGCAGTACCTGGTCATGATGGTGCTCTGGGAGCGCGAGCCGGTGACGGTCAAGGAGCTCGGCGTGAGGCTGCGGCTCGACTCGGGCACCCTGTCCCCGCTGCTGAAGAGGCTGGAGGCGGCCGGCCTGGTGCGTCGCGAGCGCAGCACGGAGGACGAGCGATCGGTGCTGGTTCGGCTCACCGACGAGGGTGGCCGGCTGGGGCAGCGGGCGTGCGACGTCCCCGCCCGGATCTTCGAGGCCGCCGGTCTCGCCCCCGTCGAGGTCCTGGACCTGCAGCGGACCCTGCGCCGTCTCGTCGCCTCCCTCGACGAGTCGGTGCGATGACCACGGCCGACGACGTACGCCGCGTCGCCCTGGCGCTGCCCAGGACCGAGGAGAGAATCGTCAGGGACCGGGTGACCTTCCGGGTGGGCCGGATCGTCTACGCCGCGATCTCGTCGGACGAGACCTCGATGGGTTTCGCCTTCCCCAAGGAGGAGCGGGCCGCGCTGGTGGCGGCCGAGCCGGAGAAGTTCCACATGCCCCGGCCCTCCGACGAGCGTTACCACTGGGTGCGGGTGTGGCTCGCGGCGATCGACGAAGCCGAGACGCGCGAGATCGTCGAGGAGGCGTGGCGGATGGTCGCCCCCAAAAGGCTCGCGGCCGCTCATCTCGGAGAGCCGGTGATCAGGAGGTTCCGCTGAGGTGGACCTCCCGGGTCAGCTTCGTCGTCTGGGCGGTGGAGCGCTGCCAGGTGCTTCCCGCGGGGTGGGCGGTCAGCAGGACCACGATCCAGCGTTCCTTGGGGCCGACGAGCCCTGTGGTGTGCAGGACCGGGCGTCCCAGGTCGGGGACCGGCCCTGAGCGGGCGGGGACGACCTGTGCGGTGACCATGGAGTCGGTGGAGGTGGAGGTCGCGGGGTGGGCGGCGGACGCGGGGGCCGCCGAGGCCGAAGGCAGGGGGGTGGGAGCGGTCGCCGGGCGGCAGCGGACCGGGGGCGTGGAGCCGTACCCCGACCAGCCCTGTTTGACCGCCCACGGCCCGCGCACCGCGCGGGGGATGCCGAAGTACTGGTCGAAACCGTCGGAGCCGCACTGCCCCGACCTGCGCAGGTGGCCCAGGATCAGGCCGCCGACCTTGGGGTCGGCCTGGTCGAGCAGGTAGCGGTAGGTCGTGGCGACGTCCATCGCGCTGAGTGAGGTGTAGCCCCAGAAGCCCGGCTTGTCGGCCGGCGGGGGAGCGGTGTCGGTGAGCCGCAGCTTGCGCGCCATCCGCTGGACGATCTTTCCCTGACCGCCCCGGGTCCAGAAGGACGTCGCGGCGCCGTCGTCGCTCACTCGCAGCATGGCCTTCAGCAGCGCGAGGTCCCGCTGGGGAACGCTCTTGCGCGACTCCAGGTAGTCGATCGCGATGAGAATCTTCACCACCGACGCCGATCGGAACCTCCGGTGCGCGTTGCGGTACTCGGTCACCTTCGCCGTCTGCCGGTCGAAGACCACGTACCCGGCTGTCACCCCCGGTGGGATGTTCGGCTTGCCGGGGGCGGCGGCCGAGGCCGGAGTGGTGGTGGCGATGAGCGGGAGGGCCATCGCGAGAGCTGCCAGAAAACGCGTCACGGGACAAATGCCTACCAGATCCCGATGCCGACGTCAGGAAGACGTCCGCGATGGGCTGACCCCCGCGATATAACCAACTAAACATGTAGAGATTAAGGGGTTTGGTGTTATTGTCGTCGTATGTCGGCAGTTCCCTTGCATCTCGCCGTCGCATTCGACGGCGCCGGATGGCATCCCGCGGCCTGGCGTGACCCCGCCGCCTCCCCGAAAGCCCTGTTCACCGCCGCCTACTGGGCCGCCCTGGTGGCCGAGGCCGAGCACGGCCTCCTCGACTTCGTCACCATCGAGGACTCCTTCGCCCTGCAGACCACACTCCTGGACGGGCACGACGGCCGCACCGACCAGGTGCGCGGGCGTCTCGACGCCGCCCTCGTCGCCTCCAGGATCGCCCCGCTGACGAGCAGGATCGGGCTGGTGCCCACGGTCACCACCACGCACACCGAGCCCTTCCACGTCGCGAGCTCCATCGCCACCCTCGACTACGTCAGCTCCGGGCGGGCCGGATGGCGCGCACAGATCTCCGGGCGCCACACCGAGGCCGCCCACTTCGGCCGCCGGGAGGTTCCCGTGCTGACGCGGGAGAGTCTCGGCGACATCGACAGGGCACCCCTGGTGCGGGAACTGTTCGGTGACGCCGCCGACACCGTCGAGGCGGTGCGGCGCCTCTGGGACAGCTGGGAGGACGACGCGGTCATCCGCGACGTGGCCACCGGCCGGTTCGTCGACCGCGACAGACTCCACTACGTCGACTTCGAGGGCGAGCACTTCACCGTGAAGGGGCCCTCCATCGTGCCGCGACCGCCCCAGGGGCAGCCGCTCGTCACCGCGCTGGCACACTCCCGGCTGCCGTACGAGTTCGCCGCGCGCGGCGCCGACGTCGTCCATGTCACGCCGCACGACACCGAGCAGGCGCGGGCCATCGTGGCGGAGGTGCGCGAGGTCGCGGAAGAGGTGCGCGACCCGGACGCCGAGAGACTGAAGATCTTCGCGGACCTCGTCGTGTTCCTGGGAGAGGACGGGAGCGACGCCCGCGAGCGCGGTGCCCGGCTCGACGAGCTCGACGGTGCCGCCTACACCTCCGACGCCGCGATCTTCACGGGCACGCCCGGTGAGCTCGCCGACCTCCTGCTGGAATGGCGGGCGGCCGGTCTGGAGGGTTTCAGGCTGCGGCCCGCCGTGCTGCCGACCGACCTGAACGCGATCACGCGCGGCCTGGTGCCCGAGCTTCAGGGACGCGGCGCCTTCCGCCGCGCCTACGAGGCCGACACCCTCCGCGGTCATCTCCACCTGCCCCGACCCGCCAGCCGCTACGCAGGGAGCCGACGATGAAGCAGGTCATCCTCGCCGCCCACTTCCCGGGCGTGAACAACCACACGGTCTGGAGTGATCCCGCCTCGGGCAGCCAGATCGACTTCGCCTCCTTCGCCCACCTGGCGCGGACCGCCGAGCGCGGGAAGTTCGACTTCTTCTTCCTCGCCGACGGGCAGCGGCTCCGCGAACAGCGCGGGAAGATCCACGACCTCGACGTGGTCGGCCGCCCCGACTCGCTCACCGTGCTCTCCGGTCTGGCCGCGGTCACCGACCACCTCGGCCTGGCCGGGACGATCAACGCCACCTTCAACGAGCCGTACGAGCTCGCCCGCAAGCTCGCCACCCTCGACCACCTGTCCGGAGGCCGGGCCGGGTGGAACGTCGTCACCTCCTCCGACGCCTTCACCGGGGAGAACTTCCGCCGGGGCGGTTTCCTGGAGTACGCGCGGCGCTACGAGCGAGCCGAGGAGTTCGTGCGGACCGTCAACGAACTCTGGGACTCCTGGGCGGCCGACGACCTCGTCGCCGACCCGGCGTCCGGCACGTTCGCCAGGCCGGACGCGGGGGAGTTCGCCCACCGGGGCACCCACTTCGACATCGGCGGCCACTTCACCGTGCCGCGCAGCCCGCAGGGCCGTCCGCTGACCATCCAGGCGGGCGACTCCGAGGGCGGCAGGGCCTTCGCGGCGGCCACCGCCGACGCGATCTTCTCCCGGCACAGCCGGCTCCAGGAGGGGCAGGCGTTCTACCGGGACATCACGTCGAGGCTGGCCGCGCACGGCCGGTCGCCCGACTCCCTGAAGATCCTTCCCGGTGCCACGTTCGCGCTCGGCGACACCGACGCCGAGGCACAGGAGAACGCCGACCACATCCGCCGCCAGCAGGTCAGCCCGCAGACCGCGATCCTGCTGCTGGAGCAACTGTGGAACCGTGACCTGTCGGCCTACGACCCCGAGGGACCGTTGCCCGAGATCGACCCCGACGTCTCCGAGGACTCGATCATCAAGGGCCGGACCAGATTGTCCCGCGACCCGCTCAAGACGGCGGCGGAGTGGCGGGCCCTGGCCGAGTCCAAGAAGCTCGGCATCCGCGACCTGATCATCGAGGTGACCGGCAGGCAGTCCTTCATCGGCTCGCCCTCGCGCGTCGCCGAGGAGATCAACGAGTTCGTGCAGAACGACGCCTCCGACGGGTTCATCCTGGTGCCGCACCTCACCCCCGGCGGCCTGGACGCCTTCGTCGACACGGTCGTCCCCCTGCTGCAGGAGCGCGGGGTCTTCCGCGCCGAGTACGAGACCACCACGCTGCGCGGTCACCTGGGCCTGGAGAACGAACGATGAAATTTCTGGCGATCACCCTGATTGTCCATGGCCCCGACCCCATCACTGGTGAGCTCAAGTCGACCAACGCGCGCCTGCGCGAGGTCGTCGAGAACGCCGTGCTGGCCGAGGAGCTCGGCTTCGACGGTTTCGGCGTCGGGGAGCGGCACGAGCGCCCGTTCATCTCCTCGTCCCCGCCGGTCGTGCTCAGCCACATCGCGGCCAGGACGTCGACGATCAGGCTGTTCACCGCGGTCACCACGCTGAGCCTGCTGGACCCCGTACGGGCCTACGAGGACTACGCCACCCTCGACCACCTCTCCGACGGCCGTTTGGAACTCATCATCGGCAAGGGCAACGGCGCAGCGCAGGCCCAGCTGTTCCACGTGACCGGCGAGGACCAGTGGGAGCGCAACCGGGAGGGCTACGAGTTGTTCCGCCGCCTGTGGCGGGAGGACAAGGTCACCTGGTCGGGGAGGTTCCGGCCGTCCCTGACCGACGCGGAGACCTGGCCGCGCCCGCTGCAGCGTCCCGTCCGCGTCTGGCACGGCAGCGCCACCAGCAAGGAGTCGGTGGAGCTCGCCGCCCTGTACGGCGACCCGCTCTTCTCCGCCAACGTCAGCAACCCGGTCGAGCCGTACGCCGAGCTGGTCCGCCACTACCGGGAACGCTGGGAGTTCCACGGTCACGACCTCGCCGACGCCCTGGTGGGCGCGGGCACCGCGGGCTACTACGCGACCAGGAGGTCCCAGGACGCGATCGAGACCTATCGGCCGATCTTCAACGCGAGGCTGGAGCTGTTCAGGAAGGTCGGGGTGGACCCGGTCTTCCACACCCTGGAGGACGCGATCGAGCGCAGTTCGATCCTGGTCGGCAGCCCGCAGCAGATCATCGACAAGGTCCACCGCTACCACGAGCGGCTCGGGCACGAGGTCATGCACCTGCACGCCGACGCGGACGGCCTCACCGACAAGCAGCACCGGACGGCCCTGGAACTCTTCCAGAGCGACATCGCCCCCGTGCTGCGCGCGGAGATCCCCAGCAGGCCGTTTCCCCGTCAGGAGGGCTCCGAGCCGGGGAGTCCGGGTCCCGGAGGTCCGGGCTCCGGGAGTCCGGGCGCGGAGAGCTCTCGACGCGAGAGCCCGGTCTCCGAAGCTCCCCGCCCCGGGAACTCACAGCGTGAGGAGGTGCGGTCATGACCTCCCTGTCGATCCTCGACCTCGCTCCCATCCCCTCCGGTGGCACCGCCGGCGAGGCGCTGCGCAACACCCTGGACCTGGCCCGGCGGGCCGAGGAGTTCGGCTACCTCCGCTACTGGGTGGCCGAGCACCACCTCGCGCCCGGGGTCGCCAGTGCCGCCCCCGCTGTGCTCATCGGCCTGGTGGCCGCCGCGACCAGCACGATCAGGGTCGGCTCGGGAGCCGTCCAGGTCGGTCACCAGACCGCGCTGTCGGTGGTCGAGCAGTTCGGTCTCGTTGACGCGCTCTACCCGGGCCGTATCGACCTCGGCCTGGGCCGGTCGGGTCAGCGCGGGGCCGAACTCCGCGCGAGCGTCGAGCTCTCGGAATCGGAGAAGACCCCGCCTCCGCCGACGCCCGCCAGGGTCGTGGACGGGCTGCTCATCCCCGAGCCCTTCTCCTTCACGGCGCTGGTGAGGTCGCCGCTGTTCTCGCTGTACGGCGCGTTGCTGCAGCAGCCGGGTGCGCGAAGCCCCGACTTCGCCGACCAGGTCGACGAGATCGCGGCCCTGCTGGCCGGGACCTATCGTTCCCCCGAGGGGGTGGTCGCGCACGCCGTGCCCGGCGAGGGCGCGGACCTGAGCCTGTGGATCCTGGGCAGCAGCGGCGGGCAGAGCGCGCAGGTGGCGGGGGAGCGGGGACTGCCGTTCGCGGCGAACTACCACGTCAGCCCGTCCGGGGTGCTGGACGCCGCGCAGGCGTATCGGGAGGCGTTCAAGCCCTCGGAGGTGCTCGGCGAGCCCTACCTGATCGTCTCGGCCGACGTCGTCGTGGCGGAGGACGACGAGACGGCGAGGGAACTCGCCTCCCCGTACGGGCTCTGGGTCCGCAGCATCCGCACCGGCGCCGGGGCGATCCCGTTCCCGACTCCGGCCGAGGCCGCCGCCCACGAGTGGACGCGGGAGGACCTCGCACTGGTCGCCGACCGGCTCGCCACCCAGTTCGTCGGCTCCCCGCGAACCGTCGTGGAGAAGCTGCGCGTGCTGCGCGACGTCACCGGCGCCGACGAGTTGCTCATCACCACCATGACCCACGACCACGCCGACCGGGTCCGCTCTTATGAGTTGCTCGCCGCGGAATGGGAGGGAGGCGTCGTCACGGACTGAGCCCGCGTCGTCCACACCCTCTCCGGCACCCGGTGGTCACCGCCGGGTGCCGGAGTTTTTCCGGTCCGTGATCCAGGAAGGACGACCGGCTGAGTGGCTCTGGGAATCGCGCCCGGCCCGCCGGGACGGCGGGCCGGGCGCGATCTCAGGCGCGCTTGGCGATGGCGGTGATGAAGGGCTGGACGAGCCGTGCGGCGAGCGGGCCGAACGCGGCGAGGATGAGAACGTACGTGGCGGCGAGCGGCCCCAGGTCGGGATGGACCCCGGCGGCCACCGCGAGTCCGGCGATCACGATGTTGAACTCGCCCCGGGGGATGAGCGCGATACCGGCCCGCGCCTGTCCGGCGTTGGCGATGCCCGCCCGGCGGGCGGCGTAGGCGCCGGTGAGCAGTTTCGTGATCATGCTGATCAGGGCGAGCAACGCGGCGAGCCCGGCGACCGGCAGGATCTTGGTCGGGTCGGTCTGCAGGCCGAAGAAGACGAAGAACACCGCGGCGAACAGGTCGCGGAGCGGGGTGAGCAGCGCCTGCGCGTCCTCGGCCAGCTCACCCGAGAGCGCGATCCCGACGAGGAAGGCGCCGACCGCGGCCGAGACCTGCAGCTGCTGCGCCACTCCGGCGACCAGCAGCGCGAGGCCGACGACCTTCAGCAGCAGCACCTCGGAGTTGGGGCTGGAGACGAAGGCCTCGATGAACCTGCCGTAGCGGAGCGCGACCAGCAGCACGACGCTCACCGTGGCGAGCGCGATCGCCACGGTGATAGCGCCACCGGCGAAGCTCACCCCGGCCAGCACCGCGGTGAGGATCGGCAGGTAGATGGCCATCGTCAGGTCTTCGAAGACCAGCAGCGACAGCACCACCGGTGTCTCGCGGTTACCGATCCACCCCAGGTCGGACAGCACCTTCGCGGTGATGCCCGAGGAGGTCGCGTACGTGACGCCGGCCATGGCGATGGCGGCCACCGGACCCCAGCCGAGCAGCAGCGCGGCGATCGCGCCCGGTGCGGCGTTGAGCACCAGGTCGACGACGCCCGCTCGCGCGTTGCCCTTCAGGCTCGTCACGAGCTCGTCGGCGTTGTACTCCAGGCCGAGGGTGAGCAGCAGCAGGATCACGCCGAGCTCGGCGCCGACCGCGATGAACTCCTCGCTGGTGGCGAGGGGCAGGATGCCGCCGGTGCCGAAGGCGAGGCCCGCGATGAGATAGAGGGGGATGGGTGATATGCCCGCTTTTAGGGCTAGTGCTCCGAGGATGCCGAGCCCGAGAAGGACAGCGCCGAGCTCAAGGAAAAGAATCGCTGTGTGCACCCGGCGTCCTACCCGCCGGAAAGGATATCGGAGACGGCGGAGGTGCTCTCCGGGCTGCCCACCACGACCACCACGTCGCCCCGGGACAGCATGAAGTCGGGAGCGGGGCTGGCGAAGACCTGACCTTCGCGCACCACGGCCACGATGGAGGCGCCGGTGCGGGTGCGCACGCGCGCGTCACCCATCGGCCGGCCCGCGTACGGGGAGGCGGGCGGGATCGGCAGCTGCATGCTGACCAGACCCTCGACCTCGCGGTGCAGATCGTTGAGGCGCTGCACGATGCGCGGGGCGCCGAGCAACTCGGCGAGCGCGTCGGCCTCCTCGTCGTTCAGCTTGATGGTCTCGCACGCGCGATCAGGATCGTCGGGGTCGTATATCACCAGGTCACGGCGGCCGGTGCGGTGAGTGACGATCCCGATGCGCCTGCCTGAGCGCGTGGTGAACTCGTGTCGCAGTCCTATCCCAGGCAGTGCCGTCTGCTCGACCTCCACCGTGCCAGCTCCTCCGCGTGCGCATGTGTTCTTCCTTTACGGAAAACCTACCAATTCGGGGGCCCTCGACGTACCGGTGGCTTCGGGGGCCGGTGCCGTACCGACGGCAATAACCGGTATTACCGATTGACTTTGTGGGTTATTTGCCGCACGATGGGCGGGAACCCAGCCCCCAGCCGTGAGTGAGGTCTTCCGTGTCCGCTCCCGCCGTCGACGCGGGGATACGACAACGGGCCGTGCGAACACGGTCACGCGTCCCCCTTCTCTCCGCCACCGCCTGGCAGCGTCTCGCCAGCCCCCTGGTCATCGTCGTCGTCTGGCAGGTCGCCAGCACCGCCGGACTCCTCGAGGAACGGCTCCTCGCCTCACCCGCCAAGATCCTCACCACCGCGGCCGGGCTCGTCCAGGAAGGGGTCCTGCCCGAGGCGATCGCCGTCTCGCTCCAGCGGGCCGCGATCGGCTTCACCCTCGGCGCGGTCGCCGGAGTCGGTCTCGCCCTGGTCGCCGGGCTCAGCCGCGTCGGTGAGAACGCCGTCGACCCGCCGCTGCAGATGCTGCGAGCGCTTCCGCTGTTCGGCCTGATCCCGCTGTTCATCCTGTGGTTCGGCATCGGGGAGACCCCCAAGGTGGCCCTGGTCGCCCTCGGTGTGCTCTTCCCGCTCTACCTCAACACCTTCTCCGGGATCCGCGGCGTCGACGGCAAACTCGCCGAGGTGGCCCGGGTGCTGCGGCTGAGCCGTACCGAGACGATCGCCCACATCGTCCTGCCGGGCGCGCTTGCCCAGACGCTCGTCGGTCTGCGGCAGAGCCTGGGCGTGGCCTGGCTGGCGCTGATCGTGGCCGAGCAGATCAACGCGGACGCCGGACTGGGATACATGATCAACAACGCCCGGGAGTTCCTGCGCACCGACGTGGTCGTCGTCGGTCTGATCGTCTACGCGGTCCTCGGCCTGCTGACGGACGCGCTGGTGCGCCTGCTGGAGAGGAGGGCCCTGTCATGGCGGCAGAACTTCCTGTCACGCTGACCTCGTCCCGTACGGAGACGCCTTCGCGCACCGATCCCCAGCCGCCTGCGAAGACGCCTTCGCGGACCGAGCCGCAGACCTTCGTGAAAGCGTCGTCCCGCACCGAGAGCCGGCCCGCCACGGCGGCTCCGGTGGCGGCCGTCAAGGGCCTCACCAGGGACTTCGGGCGGCGAAGGGTCCTCGACGGGGTCGACCTGGAGATCGGCCGAGGCGAGTTCGTCGCCCTGCTCGGCCGCAGCGGCTCCGGCAAGTCCACCCTCCTGCGGGTGCTCGCGGGGCTCGACCCCGGCGCCGAGGGCGAGGCCGAGGTCGGCGGCACCGTCGCCGTGGCCTTCCAGGAACCCCGGCTCGTGCCGTGGAAGCGGGTCCTGGCCAACGTCGCCCTCGGTCTTCGCGCCCCCGACCCGGACGCCGCCGCGCGGGCCGCGCTGGAGGAGGTCGGTCTCGGTCGGCTGAGCGACGCCTGGCCGCTCACCCTGTCGGGCGGGGAAGCCCAGCGGGCCTCCCTGGCCAGGGCACTGGTCCGCGAGCCCGGCCTGCTCCTGCTCGACGAGCCGTTCAGCGCCCTGGACGCGCTGACCCGCATCACCATCCACCGCCTCGTACTCGACCTGTGGGAGAGGCACCGCCCCGGCATCCTGCTCGTCACCCACGACGTGGACGAGGCCATGCTGCTGGCCGACCGCGTCCTGGTACTCGACGAAGGCGTCATCGCCCACGAGTCCCGGATCGAACTGCCCCGGCCCCGCCACCGCGACCACCCCGACCTCATCGCACTGCGCTCCACCCTGCTCGACCGGCTGGGCGTCACCCCGGAAGGAACCGCATGAAACGTCGTGTCACCGCCCTGATCGCCGCGGCACTGCTCCTCACCGTCACCGCGGCCTGCGGGGCGGGGGAGGAACAGAGCGTCCGGGCCGACGGCTCGATCGACCTGTCCCAGGTGACGCTGCGCGTCGGCGACCAGAAGGGCACGGGTCTGCAGGCGCTGCTGACCGCGGCCGGCCAGCTCGACGACGTCAAGTACAAGGTGACCTGGTCCCAGTTCACCTCGGGGCCGCCGATCCTGGAGGCCATCAACGCCGGTTCCCTGGACTTCGGCGCGGTGGGCAACGCCCCGCCGGTCTTCGCCGCCGCAGCAGGGGCGAAGATCTCCGTCGTCGCGGTCGCCGAGAAGGGGCTCGGCGGCCAGGCCGTCGTCGTCCCCGCCGACTCGCCCATCAAGACCCCGGCCGACCTGCGCGGCAAGCGCGTCGCCGTGGCCAAGGGCAGCTCCGCGAACTTCCACCTGCTCGCCGTGCTGAAGAAGGAGGGCCTGAGCTTCGGCGACATCCAGCCCCAGTATCTCCAGCCACCGGACGCCCTGGCCGCGCTCTCCTCCGGCAAGATCGACGCCTGGGCCATCTGGGATCCCTACACCGCCCAGGCCGAGGCGCAGACCAAGGCGCGCATCCTGGTCGACGGCGAGGGCTACGCCAACGGCTTCGAGTTCCAGATCACGGGCAAGGACGTCCTCGCCGACCCGGCCCGCACGGCGGCGCTGGGCGACTGGGTGGCACGAATCCGCAAGGCGCACCAGTGGGCCAACGAGCACCAGGACGAGTGGACCAAGGTCTTCTCCGAGCTCACCGGCCTGGACCAGGGGATCGTCGGCACGGCGATCAAGCGCAGTTCGTACCGGGACCTCAAGCTCGCCGGTGACGTCGTCGAACGCGAGCAGCTCGTGGCCGACGCCTTCAGCGAGGAGAAGCTCATCCCGGTGTCCATCACGTTCGCCGACGTCGTCGACACCCGCTTCGACGCCACCCTGGAGAACCCCTCGTGACGTCCCATCCGAGACCCGGAGGCGCCCGATGAAGTTCCACTGGTTCCTGCCCACCGCCGGTGACAGCCGGGTCCTCACCGGGGGCGGCCACGGCCTCGCCAGAGGACACGGCCGCTCCGAGGCGGCGGCGTTCCGCTCGCCGGACATCGAATACCTGGCGCAGGTCGCCCGCTCCGCCGAGCAACTCGGCTTCGAGGCGGTCCTCACCCCGACGGGCACCTGGTGCGAGGACGCCTGGCTGGTCACCGCCGCGCTGACCAGAGAGACCGAGCGGCTGAAGTTTCTCGTCGCGTTCCGGCCGGGCTGCATGTCCCCGACGCTGGCCGCGCAGATGGCCGCCACCTACCAGCGGCTCTCGCGCGGCAGGCTCCTGCTCAACGTGGTGACCGGCGGGGAGACCGTCGAACAGGCCAGGTTCGGCGACCACCTGTCCAAGGACGAACGCTACGAGCGCACCGACGAGTTCCTCTCGATCGTGCGCGGCGCGTGGAGCGGCACCCCGTACGACTTCGACGGCACGCACTACCGCGTCAAGGGCGCGATGGTCTCCGAGACGCCCGACCCCGTCCCGGAGATCTACTTCGGCGGCTCCTCACCGGCGGCGGGACCGGTCGCGGCCAGGCACGTGGACGTCTACCTCACCTGGGGCGAGCCACCGGAACAGGTCGCGAGGAAGATCGAGTGGATTCGCGGGCTGGCCGAGGAACAGGGCCGCAAGCTCCGCTTCGGCATCCGGCTGCACGTGATCACCCGCGACACCGAGCGCGACGCCTGGGCTGAGGCCGAACGCTTGCTGGCCGCCATCGACCCGGCCGACATCGTCTCGGCCAGGAAGCTGCTGGGCCGCAGCGAGTCGGTCGGCCAGAAACGCATGCTGGAACTGCACGAAGGCTTCACCGGTGGCAGCGCCCGCGACCTGGAGATCCACCCGAATCTCTGGGCCGGGGTCGGTCTCGTCAGGGGCGGCGCCGGGACCGCGCTGGTGGGCAGCCACTCCCAGGTCGCCGAGCGGATCGAGGAGTACGCCTCGCTCGGCATCGAGGAGTTCGTCCTGTCCGGCTATCCGCATCTGGAGGAGTCGTACTGGTTTGGTGAGAACGTGCTTCCCCGGTTCGCCGCCGCGCCCGTGTCAAGGTGAGCGCGAGGGGGGTCGTGGCCGGGTTCGCCGACCGGGGTCCGCTTCGCCGGAACGCGGCCGGTTTGAGGCGGCCGGTCTGAAACCGGCCCGGCCGGACCTCGGCGGAAACCCGCTCGGCTGAAACCGGCCCGGCCGGACCTCGCCTGGGAGGTGACCGGCCGGGACCCCGTTCGGTGAGAACCCGTTCGAGCGGGTCAGGTGCGGTCCGGCGGGTCGCCCGGTCGCGGTGTGGAGCGGTGACGCCTGCGGTAGGCGCGTTGCTGGCAGGCCCGCGAGCAGTAGGCCCGCGGGCGACCCGCCTCGGCCCGGTCCAGGGTCGTTCCGCACATCACACACAAGGCTCTTTCGTCACGCATTGCATCACGCTCACGAATCAGGGCCTCGACGCCGTCCAGCACGCGCCGCAGGCCGAACTCGAAGGAGTCCTCCGGCTCGTCGTAACCGCCCGCCTCCCAGATGTGGGTCAGCGTGGGATAGCGGTGGAGGTTCTCGTACAGGGACTGCCTGGCTCCCCACCACTCCTCCTCGGAGACCCCGGTGTGCCGCTCCACCCTGGCGATCTCCGCGGCCCTCGCCGCCTCGCTGTCCACGAACCGGCCGACGAGGCCCACCACGGCGACCATCTCGGCGGGCTTCAGGCCACTCTTCGCCACGGTGCTGAGCGCGTACTCGAAGTTGGCGACAGAGTTCGGTCCCGGGATGTGCCGGCTGTCGCGCGCCCCGGCCAGCCAGGGGTGGCGCAGGCGCAGAGCCCAGCCGTGCCGAGCCCACCCCTCGAGCGCCTCGCGCCACCCGTGCGCCGTGCTCACCGAGGTTCCGGCCGCCGCGACGCCCTCGCCCGTCGCCGCCTCCGTCGTCCCCGCTGCTTCCCCCGCTTCCGCCTCGCCTGACGTGCTCCCCACGTCACCCGCGGCCTGACCTGACGCGCCACCCGTGCCCGGCGCGGCACCCGGCGTGGTGTCGGCCAGCACCGCGTCGCACATCAACTCGACGAGCTGCGCCTTCCCCGGTACGTGCCGGTAGAGCGACATGCTGGTGAAGCCGAGCCGTTCGCCGACCCGGCGCATGGACAGCGCCTCGATCCCGTCGACGTCGGCGATCTCGACGGCCGCGCGCACGATCGCGTCGACGCTCAGCCCCTGTCTCGGCGCGGCGTCCCGCGGCTTTCGCCACAGCAGTTCGACCGTCCGGTCGGGACCCTCCTCGACGGCCACCCCGTCCTCCTTCCGGCTTGACGCTCGGACCCAATATCTGTTTATGCTGTATAACGCTGTTTACATTATAAACGAGGAGTGTTCCTTGAGTGAGCTCTACGTCTCCCCGTCCGGCGACGACGCCTGGCCCGGCACCCGCGGACAGCCCCTCGCGAGCCTCGCCCGCGCCCGTGACCTGGCACGCGGCACCGGCGCCGTGGTCAACCTGCTGGCGGGCACCCACAGGCTCGCGGAAACCTTCCGGCTCACCGAGGCCGACTCGGGCGTGACCTATCGGGCCGTGGGTGAGGCCGTCATCAGCGGAGGCAGGGTGATCACCGGCTGGCAGGAGCGGGACGGTGTGTGGCTGGCCGAGGTCGGCGACCTCGACACCCGGCAGCTCCACGTCGACGGACGCAGGGCCGAACGAGCCGCGATCGACACGATTCCCGGGAACATCACCAGAACCGACACGGGTTACGTCACCGACAGCACGGCCCCACAGGGCTGGGGAAACCCCGGCGACGTCGAGTTCGTCCTGCGCGGCGTCTACCCGTGGACCGAGGCCCGCTTCGGTGTCGCCGCCGTCGAGGGCGACGAGCACTCGACCGTCATCACCATGGCCCAGCCCGCCTTCGCCTGGGCGATCGACCTCTACAACTCGGCCGTCCCGTGGGAGAGCATCGAATCCCACGGCCCCGGCCTGCCGACCCGGGTGGAGAACGGTGTGGGCTTCCTGACCGAGCCCGGCACCTTCGCCCTCGACAGGTCCCGCCCCGGCCACCACGTCCTGCGCTACCGGCCGCGCCCCGGCGAGGATCCCGGGCGGACGGAGGTCGTCGCACCCGTGCTGGAGGAACTGGTCAACGTCACCGGCGCCCGCGACGTCGCCTTCCTGGGCATCACCTTCGCCGACGCCACCTGGATGCGACCGAGTCGTCCCGAAGGTTTTCTGCACTACCACGGCAGCGGCTACTACGACGGCGGCCCCATCGAGAAGGTGTCGTTCGGCGAGGGCGCGTGGGTGACGGTCCCCGGGGAGTCGCTGGCGATCCCCGCGAACGTCGTGTTCGAGGGCGCGGGAAGCGTCTCGGTCGAAGACTGCCGCTTCACCAGGCTGGGCGCCACGGCCCTGCGGTTCTCCGGCGACAGCACGGGCATCCTGGTGCGGGGCAACGTGTTCGAGGGCGTCTGCGGCGGCGGGATCTCGATCAGCGGGAGCCGCGGCGCCACGGTCGAGAACAACTGGATCCACGACATCGGCCTGGAGTACTCCGGCGCGCCCGGCATCGCGGTGAGCGCGAGCGAGGACTCCACGATCGCGCACAACCAGGTGAACGACGTCCCGCACTGCGGCATCGTGGCCGGCGTCGGCAGAAGCACCCGGATCCTGCGCAACCTCACCTTCAACACGCTGAAGGTGCTGGCCGACGGCGGCGGCATTTACCTGTCGGGCCCGCAGGGCGACTCCCACGACAACGGCGCGGTGATCCGAGGCAACATCGTGCGCGACACGCTCACGCCGTACAACTTCGCGCTCTACACCGACTACGGCGCCGCCTGGGTCACCGTCGAGGACAACGCCGTCCAGCGCGCCGACAACACCGCCGTCCTGCAGGTCTGGCCGCCGCTGGAGAACGTCGTCTTCCGAGGCAACGTCTGGGACGCCGACCCCGTGGGCTGGGACGACCCGCCGCAGGGCGTCACCCTGGAGGACAACGCGACACTGACCGACGAGAAGGACTTCGAGGTCCGTACGGCGGACATCGCGGCGCGGGCCGGCCTGGAGCCCGGCTACGCCCACCTGCTGGACCGGTGACCACGGGCACTCCTCGGGCGTCGTCGGCCGCCTTCCAAACCCGTCACACGCGAAACGAACGCCCCGGCTCTCTTGGAGAAGCCTTGGGACCGCCGGGAGCGTGAGGACGACGCGGGCGCGGTATGAGACGGGATAGTCCCGGTGCCCGTAGTGGGCACGGGCCGCGCCATGTCCTGCCGTGAGCATCGGCAGCCGTGACATGGCGCGGCGCGAGGCGGGCCGACGTCCCGGATGCTGACCGGGGGACACGCCGGTGCCGCAACCGGGTGACACCGACACATCACTGGGCGACGGCTCGTCGAGCCTGGGAGCGGCCCGAGCGAGGAGAGTTCAGTCATGGAGATGCCCACGGTCAACGAGTGCCAGGTCGAGGCGTGCGCGTACAACACCGCGCACAGCTGCCACGCCCTCGCCATCACGGTCGGCAACAGCAGCCACGCCGAGTGCGAGACCTTCTTCAAGGTCCCTTCGAAGGGGGGCGACCCGACCCACACCGGCCGCGTCGGCGCCTGCAAGATGGCCGACTGCCAGCACAACGTCCAGTACGAGTGCCAGGCCTCAGGCATCGTCGTCGGCTACGCGCAGCAGGACATCGACTGCCTCACCTACGCGCCCGCCTGACACCGGGCGGCCCGGATCAGGACGACGACAGGACCGGGCCGTTCGGTGATGAGACGCACCTCGTCGTGGAGGACGCGCACCCGACACGTTGTCCATCGTCACGTCGAGTTCGACCTTGCGTTGGGTACGGTTGCCCGCCGACCGGATCTCACCCAGGATCACGTGACGGATCGCAGGGCGAGATTAACGTTGGGCGGGCAGGGCGAAGACGACGGCCTTGCCGGGGGTGCCGGTGGTGTGGGTCGTGGCGGGGTGGACGTGGCACCGTCCTTGGGAGAGCCGGTGGACCAGGAGCAGGCCGCGGCCGTTCTCGGTGAGCAGAGGCAGGCCGATCTCCTCCACCGAGTCGAGAAGGCCGAGGATGACGCGGACCTCGTGGAGGTCGGGGTCGCCGTCGACGACCTCGCACCAGGTGGGGACGCCGTCCAGACTGAGAACGCGCAGCTCGTACGGGGGACAGGCGTGCCTCTCCGCGTTGGCGGCCAACTCCGCCACGATGGTCTCCGCGTCGGAGACGGCCTCGTCGTCCAGACCGGCCTCCCGGAGCACCTCCCGGACCACGGCGCGGGCGCGACGTGAGGCCGAGCCCGGCTGAAGGATCTTGACCAGTACGCGAACGTCGCCGCCTCCCACCACGTCGGCGTGCTGTCCCATCAGGCCGCCGTCTCCTCGGTCGTGATCCGGGGGGAAGGCCAGATCCTCGCCGGGGTGGTCCTGGGCACCGTGGGGGATGCCGCCGGATGGCCGCATGAGCACGCTCCGTTCGCTGTCGGTGACTGTGGACAGCAGGAAACGCGACGGACGAAGGGGCGTGAAGATCGGGTGCTGCTCGTTTGTCAAGGCTCCGGGAACAGCATGTTCAGCGTGGCCGGTCCCTGGTCGTTTCCCCAGGCCAAGCGGTTATTCGAGATCAAATCTGATGCAAACAGAACCTGTGCGGATGTATGGGCAAGCCTGTTGCCGCAGCGGTGGCAACAGGCTTTGGCTGTGTCGAATGGAACGGGGTGAGCAGGTAAGTGAATTCAGGGTCACGGCTCGATGGTTCGACGGCTGGTGGGCACTGGAGGTCGAAGGGCCAGGACTGCGACGTCCTGCGCATACCCAGGTGCGGCGCCTTGACCAGATCGAGGAGACGGTCCGCGACCTGTTGACGCTCCACTTCGACGCCGAGATGGAATGCCGTCTTGCGTTCACTCGTGTGGGCTGGTCGGTTTCTGGTCGTTCTCCTTGGCGGGGTGGTGTGCGGCGGCTCTCCTTCATCACAATGGGTAGTCATTCGGATACCGAAGGAGAGTGACATGGGTGGGTCGCGGAGTCGTAGGGCTCGTCCTGAGCTGGTCAGTGCGCGGGTGCAGCGGGGGATGAGCCAGGAGGCGGCGGCGGAGGCGCTCGGGGTGACGCCGACGACCTGGGCGCGTTGGGAGCGCGGAGAGCAGGGGGTGCGTGCCTGCTACCGGCCGCTGATCGCCGCCGTGTTCGGGGTCGAGGCGGTCGAGGTCGAGCGGTGGATAGACGGGTGGTCCTACGGGGAGACATCATCGTGGCCGATCGCGGGCTGTGACGACGACTCACCGGCGGCTACCGTGAAATCGGCTGCGCTTCTGTGGAGGTTGGAGATGGACCCGTCCCGGCGTCACCTACTGGGCTCGCTGCCGTTCGTGCCCGGAGCCCTGGGCGAGTGGCTGGTCTCCTGGAACTACGGCACCCCGACCGCCTTGGCCGTCCGGCAGGACGAGGGACGCGAGGTGGGTCTCGCCGACGTGGCGCGGATCATCGAGGCGCAGAAGGCGTTCGGCCAGATAGACCAGCGGTTCGGGGCCGGGCTGGTGCGCCCGGTGGTGGTCAAATACCTGCACGAGACGGTGGCGCCGCTGCTGCGGGGCCGCTACGACGAGCGGGTGGGCTCCGAGCTGATGACGGCGGCGGCAGGGATGACCTGGCTTGCGGGCTGGACGGCCTTCGACCTGAACCGGCACGGCCAGGCCCAGCAGCACTTCGGCCAGGCGCTGCGGCTGGCCAAGAACGCCGACGACCCGCTGACCGGCGCCTGGGTGCTGGCGACGCTGACCTTGCAGGCCATTCACCTGGAGCAGGGAGCCTGGGCCGTGTGGCTGGGCAGAGCTGCCGTCGACACCGCCCGCCGGGCGCAGGCACCCCCTCGTGTCATGGCCGTGATGCTGGCCAGGGAGGCCAGAGCGACGGCCTTGCAGACCAAACCGGCTGAGAGCCACGATCGACACAGCGCCAAGCAGGTCGAGCGACTGCTCGTCGAAGTCGAGCGCGCCTATGCCCAAGGGGCCACTGACCGCGATCCGGAGTGGGTCGGCAAGTACGACGAGGTGGAACTGAACGGACAGGCAGGCGGGTGCTGGCGGCTTCTGGGTGACTATGCGCGGGCGGCGGCTTGCGCGGAAGCGGCGGTGACCGAATTCAGTGAGCGCCTTCCTCGATCCGCCCAGATCAACCGGCTTAGTGCCGCTGGGGCGTACCTGGGAATGGGCGAGCTGGACCAAGCCCTTGCCTGCGCGCGGGCCGCCATCCCGGCGACCAAGACGCTGACCTCCGCTCGCACGGTGGAGCGTCTTCAGCGGTTCGCCGGGCAGCTTGAGCCGTACGGGGACAGGGTGATGGTTCGCGAGTTCCGGGATCACCTGAACAGCGAGCTGGCCGCCTGACCAGGGGCGACCTTGAGGTTGTTTTCACAGACGGTGCCGGGCGGCGTCGATCGCCTCAACGATCTCCCGGTCGCGAAGGGCCTCGGCCATCATGTCGCGGTAGCGGGACGAAAGGTCGTTCCCGCCGCTGTCGAAGCAGCCGACCCAGGGAAAGCGCCGCCGGATGGCCTCGTAGTCGATGGCGTCCGTGTCAGATGCGTCCGCCGGTCCGCTCATGCCCCCGGTGCAAACGGTCACGCAGAGAGCCTATTCGATCACATAAAGACAGTCGGGGGTTTGTGGGTGAGTGAGCGCGGCGCGGTCGAGGCGGGCGCTCAGGTGCGAGAGGGGCGGCGGGAGGCGATCACGTCGGCGACGGCCACGACCAGCGCGACCAGCACGAAGGCGATGGTGACCAGCAGCGAGTGCCGGAACGCCGTCGCGTACTCGCCGCCCGAGGAGGCGACCCCGGAGAAGAACACCGAGCCGATCGCCGCGATGCCGACGGCGGCGCCGATGCGCTGCCCCGTCTGGAGCACGCCCCCGGCCGTGCCCGCCTCGGGGACCGGCACCTCCGACAGGGTGAGCGTCTGGTTCGGGGAGATCACCAGGCCGCTGCCCAGGCCGGCGAGGAGCAGCGGAACCGCGGTCGCCCAGGCCACCTGGGCGCCGGGGACGAGTTCCACCGCGAGCGCGGTGACGGCGAGGGAGACCGCGACCGTCACCAGCCCGGCCGCCACCAGCGGGCGGCCGAGCCGGGTGACGAACCTGCCGCCGAACAGGGAGGTCACGGCCGAGCCCGCCGCGAACGGCGTGGTCGCCAGTCCCGCCTCCAGGGCCGAGTAGCCCAGGCCGTTCTGCAGGTACAGGGTGAGAATGAAGAAGATCGCGGTGAAGCCCGCGAAGTAGAGCGCCCCGAGCAGGGCGCCGAGCGCGTACGAGCGCCTGCGGAACAGGGACAGGTCGACGACCGGCTGGTGGTGCCGCCCGTACCGGCGCTCCCAGGCCACGAAGGCCGCGAGCAGGGCGAGCCCGGCGAGCAGGGCCGGCCACCTGGCCGAGGCGCCCCACTCCTGGCCCTCGACGAGTGGCAGGAGAACCAGCAGGACACTGGCGGCGAGCAGCAGCACGCCCACCGGATCCATGGTCTGCCGGGGGCGAGACTCCTTGGCGGCGGGTCCGATGTAGCGGTAGGCCAGGAGGACGGCGAGGACACCGATCGGCACGTTGACGTAGAAGACAAGGCGCCAGCCGTCGGTGTAGCCGCCGAGGTTGATGAGCACCCCGCCGAGCAGCGGGCCGATCGCGGTCGAGATGCCGATGACGGTGCCCAGCATCCCGAACGCCCTGCCTCGCTCCGCTCCGCGGAAGAGCTGCTGGATCAGCCCGCTGACCTGCGGATTGATCACTCCGCCCGCGATCCCCTGTACGAGTCTCGCGACGACCAGCAAGGTCGGGTTCTGGGCGAGCCCGGCCGCCGCGCTCGCCACGGTGAACAGTACGACGCCGAAGACGAACGCGTTGCGCCGGCCGTGCGTGTCGCCGAACCGCCCGGCGGGGACGAGCACCAGCCCGAAGGTGAGCGCGTACCCGGAGACCACCCACTGCAGGGTGCTCTGCGGGGCCTCCAGCCCGGTACGGATGGAGGGCAGCGCCACGTTGACGATGCTGACGTCCAGCAGGGTCATGAAACCGGCGACGAGGCAGACGGTGAGCGCCTTCCAGCGGCGCGGATCGGCTCCCTCGCGATGCCGGGGGGACGTCGTCCTGTCGGGGCCGGTGCTCATCCGGTCGGGTGGGGGAGCGGCGCTCCGGCCCGTGATCGGCTGAGGATCGTCATGACCGCCCCGTTCCCCGTCTTCGGTCGAGCTTTCCACCTTTTAGCAGGGCGTATGTACCCTTTGTAGCCTTTCCAATCATGGTTCGCGCCCCGGAGCGTGATCCGGCCCTCGCGGGTGTACCCGCGAGGGCCGGGGGAGAGTTCTCACGCCGGTGTGATTCCCCGGCCATCACGGATGTGCCCGCGAGGGCCGGGGGAAAGTCCTCACGCCAGGGTGGTTTCCGGGTCCGCGAAGGCCGGGGGTCACCGTCGGCGCAGGGAGCTCCTCATGTCAGGGACACGACACCTCACTGCTCGTGGCCGGGACGTTGATCGCGGTCCAGGCGGCCTTGACCGCGTTCACCTCGGTGCAGCCGCTCGGGAAGAGCGACTTGGCGGCCGCCACGGTGGCGAGGCGTGCCTTGGCGTGCGTCCACGGGGAGGTCTTGGTGTTCAGCCCGGCCTGGAAGATCCGGCCGGCCTTCTGGATGCCGATGCCCGTCAGGGTCGTCGGACCCGAGCAGACCGAGCTGGCAGGCTTGCCCACCGGGTTGGTGCCCTCGGCGAGCAGGTAGAACCAGTGGTTCTGCGGGCCCGCTCCCGCGTGCACCTCGAAGTTGAAGGGGGAGCTGTAGCAGTTCGGGTGTCCCTTGGCTGAGGGGTTGTACATGTTGCGGATCTCGCCCGAGCCGGTGAGGTTGACCTCCTCGCCCACCAGGTAGTCCGGCGGGTCGAGAGTGGCGGGCTGGTTGGCGTAGTGCTCGGTCAGCGCGCCGAAGATGTCGCCGGTCGACTCGTTCAGGCCGCCGGTCTCGGTGCTGCTGCCCCCGTTGCCTCCGGAGTACTGGAAGACGGCGTGGCCGTACTCGTGGCCTACCACGTCCATCGGGGTGGCCTGCCTGGTGTTCGCCGAGTTGCGCCCGAAGCTGGTGTAGCTGCCGTTCCAGTAGGCGTTGACGGCGCTCAGGCCGACCCGGGCCGGGAAGGCGCCGCCCGAGCCGTTGAAGCCGTTTCTGCCCAGCCAGCTGCTGAGCATGTTCCATTCCGTCTGGGCCGCGTACAACGCGTCGACGCAGGCGGTCTCCAGGTTGGTGCCCGAGCCGTTGCCCCAGGAGTCGTCGGTCCCGGTGTAGGCCGAACCGTTCTGGCCGCCGCAGCGCAGGCCGGGCCGGGTGGTGTCGGTCATCGAGTAGGAGCTGCCCGAGCCCGAGGTCTGGATGGTCACCGGGTTGCCGTTGTAGTAGCTGTTGCCGGTTCCGGCGTGCACGTCGTCGTAGGAGTCGAAGACCGTCCCGTCGAGGGCGTCCACGAAGACGTGCAGGACGCTCGGAGCCTCGGCGGTGGCGCCGCTGACGACCACCTCCCAGGCCAGTCTGGGCGTCGTGGTGGTGGCGTGCACGAGCAGCTTGGGCGCGGCCACGCTCTCCACGACGGGCAGCTGCGCGCGGGCGGTGGCGGCCGCCGTGGCGGCGTCCACCTTGCTCGTGACGTCGATCGTGATCCTGGACTGCTGGCCCGAGCTCACGGACCCGACGAGCTCTCCGGCCCTGTCGGTGGAGACGATCACCTCACCGCCGTAGACCGGCAGTCCGCGGTAGGTGCGCGCGTAGGTGAGGTACTGCAGGCCGTACGCACCGGCGATGTTCCTGGTGAGGGTGAACTTCTCGTTCTGTCCCTTGAGGACGGCCTCCGACCTGGCGGCGAGGGTCGCGTTGGCGGTGGTGACCGCGCGGTTGCGCGCCTCCGCGTCCGGCGGTGCGTACACCGGCGGGTCGGCGGACACGGTGCGGGCTGCGGCGGCGTTCGCCGAGGTGGCGGCGTTCACCGCCGTGGGGGTGGTCATGGCGGCGACGACCAGTACGGCCACGGCGCCAAGCTTGACCTTCGGATTCACGCGGGGTGACTCCTCTCGGTGTCCCTTGTGGGGAGGAGGGATGCAAGGAGCCCTAAGAAGTCCGGGCTCCCTTAAGTTGGCACCGAGATGGGCGACTGAATACCTCGCAAAGTTCCATAACGTCGTGATATGGGCTGTTATCCGCGCCGAGGAGCCCGTGTCGCCGCGGCTCGCCGGTGCGGGAAAGGGGGCCGCGCTTTGGGGTGCCTCGGATTGATTGCCCTGGTGTACGGCTGTTTTTCGTCGGTTCGATCGGAGATCGTCCACGGTGGACCCGATCGTTTCGATACGAGGGTGTCCTGGTGAGGAGGCTCCGAGGAGCGCGGAAATCACAGAGGCCCACACCGAGGTGTTGGCGCGAATCGACACCTCGACAGCGCATTCGGCACGAGTGCGGGGCTACCGAGGTGGCGGCGAGGACCGCTACGGTTCCGATCGCGCGGTCGGTGGCGGGATCGTGAAGGTCACGCCGGACCCGCCGGTCAACGCGTACGGGGCGTCGTCAAGAGGGGGCGCCGTCAGACGGGGTTTCCGTGGACGTCCGGGTCCTGCGGGGTGGCCCGGCGCCGGTGCCGGGCTCGGCCGCAGGGAGCGGCCCGTCACCCTCGCGCAGCACGTCGTCGGCCATCTGGTCGTACTCGGCCACCCGGCTCCTGCCGGCCTCGCCGAGCTGCTCGACCACGGCGGCGACCAGCGTTTCGAGCAGCGCCACCGCCGGGGTCAGCGAGTCGAACGGCGAGGGCGAGCGGACCTGGGCGGGCAGCACGACGTCCGCCACCGCGGCGGCGGGCGACAGCCACGGGTCGGTCAGCAACACGATCTTCACGTTGCGCGCCGCCGCGGCACGGGCGAAGGCGATCGTCTCGCGCTGGTAACGCCGGTAGTCGAAGAGCACCAGCACGTCGCGGCGGCCCATGTCGAGCAGGTGGGCGGCGTGGTCGGCGGTGGACCCGGTGATGTAGGTCGCGTTGGGCCGCAACTGGTGCAGGTGGGCGATGAGGTACTGGGCCAGGATGGTGCTGAACCGCCCTCCGGCCGCTGAGATGCGGCGGCCGGGGTCGGCCAGCAGTTCCGCGGCCCTGACCAGTTCCCCCTCGGAAAGTTGGTCGAAGGTCATGGCGGTGGCGTCCAGCAGCACCCGGCGGGACCGGCTCAGCACCCTGCCGGTGTCCTCCTCGGCGCTGCCGTACTGGGCCAGGGGAGAGGAGTAGCGCTGCTGGGTCTCACGCTTGAGCGCCTGCTGCAACTCCGGATAGCCCTCGAAACCCAGCCGGTAGGCCAGTCGCAGCACGGTGGCCGGACTGGTCTGGGCCTGGCTCGCGACGGTCGCCAGCGGCTCCAGGCCGGCGGTCGGGTAGCCGGCGAGCAGGGTGCGGGCGACCCGCTGCTCCGCACGGGGCAGCTTGGGCAGCACATCGCGGAGCTGGGCCGCGACGGTGCGCGGCTCAGGGGTGCCGGACATGGTGACTCCTCCGAAACGGCCGCCGGCTCGCGCGGCACGTCGGCAGGTAGGGATCATGCCACGAACCGTGCGAAATGAGAACGTCACCCCCGGATCGCGCACCGACCGCCCGGGGCCGACTACCGCTCACCGCTCGTCCGCGAGCCCGCACCAGTCGATCGCGGTCAGCGCGTAGGTCTTCGCCGACTGCACCAGCTGGGCGATCTCCACGTACTCGTTCTCCGCGTGCGCGGTGTACCCGACACCGGGGCCGTACACCAGGCCGCCGATGCCCTTGCGGTCCATCCAGGTCAGGTCGCACACGCCCATGAAGCCGGTGGTGAGCGGCGGTTGCCCGCCGGTCGCCGTGGTGTGCGCGCCGACCAGTGCCGCGCTCAGCGGAGCGTCGTCGGGCAGCGAGTACGGCGGCCAGAGCAGCTTCCACTCGAACACCGGCGGGTGCTCGCGCAGCCACGGGTCGGTGCGGCAGGCGTCCAGCACCCGGGACTCGATCTCGGCCATGACCTCCTCGTTGGACCGGTCGGGGTGGTGGTAGACGCAGTACTCCACGACCAGCTCGTCGGCGAGGAAGAAGGGCACCAGGATGCCCGAGGGGTTGGCCCGCAGCACACCGGGCAGCAGGTTGAAGTAGCCGGGCGGGAAGAGCGGATGCCGGTTGTGCCGGGCCCAGTCGTCCTCCAGGGCGCGCAACGCCTGATAGACCACCCAGAACTTGTCGACGGTGTTGACGCCGAGCGCGTCGCCCTCCAGCGTCGGGTGCACGGTCATGCCCCGCAGCCCGGAGTGCGCGGTCTTGCCCTCCAGGGAGACGCTGAACCAGAGCAGGCCCGGCGTCACCGGCACCGACGCGGGCAGGGTGCCCGCCTGTCCGGACGGCTCGCAGACGATGGCCGCGTCCGCGCCGAACCCCGCCTCCAGCACGGCGGTGGTGCCCGCCTCGTGGTCGCCGACCTCCTCGCCGACGACGCCCTGCAGGACCAGATCACCGGCGAGGCGCACACCGGCCCCGCGCAGTGCGAGGGCCGCGTAGGCCGCGGCGACCAGACCGCCCTTCATGTCCGTCGCGCCGCGCCCGATCACCGCGTCGTCGGTGACCTGGGCACGGAACGGGTCGCCGCGCCACCGGTCGAGGCGGCCCGGCGGCACCACGTCGACGTGCCCGTTGAGCAGCAGCGACCGGCCGCCGCCGGCGCCGGAGACGACACCGCAGGCGTTGTCGCGGCCCCGCTCCACGGTGACCTTGGTGACCTCGGCCCCGGCCTCGGCGTACAGGTCGCCGAGCAGCGCGCTCACGTCGCCCTCCGCCCCGACGATCTTGTCGTACTCCTGGCCGGGGTAGCGCGGGTTCACGCTGGGGATGGCGATCGCGTCGGCCAGGCTGGAGACCATCCGCTCGGCGAGCAGGTCGACCTGCTCCAGCACCCGGCGGGTCACGTCGTGTTCGGCGGTCATGCGGTCTCCTTCGAGGTGGTGGGAAGTGGTTCCTGAGCGGGGGTACGGGGCCGCCGCAGCGAGGCGAGGACGGAGTTCGTGATGCCGGCCAGGCCCTTGGGGGCGATCCAGAGCACCACGAGGATCAGCATGGCGATCGCCATGTCGCGCCAGGCCCCGGCGTCCTGCAGCACGTCGGAGACGAGGGTGACGACCACGGCGCCGGCGATCGGCCCGTAGACGCTGCCGCTGCCGCCCAGGAAGATCATGCTGAGCAGCAGGGTCAGGTAGCCGAAGCCGAAGACGTCGGTGCTGACCACGCCGTTGAGGAAGGCGTTGAAGCTGCCCGCCACCCCGGCCACGGCCGCGCCGATCATGAAGACGATCAGGTGCTGGCGCACCCGGGAGACGCCCCGGCTGGTGGCGAGCGCCTCGTTGTCGCGCAGTGCCAGCAGCGACATGCCCAGGGTCGAGCGGGTCAGCGCCCGGACCAGCACGGTGACCGCGAACAGCAACGCTGCACCGAGGAAGTAGTAGCCGATCCGGCCGTCGGCCCGCAGGTTGACGTCGCCCAGGCTGAGCCGGGGGATGCCGACGATGCCGTTGGATCCACCGGTCAGACCCGCCTGCCCGAGCACCAGGTAGATGCAGAGCTGGGAGAAGACGTACGTGGCCAGGCCCACGTAGATGCCGCGCAGCCGCAGCACCGGCAGGAACGCCACCAGCGAGGCGATCAGGGCCGACAGCCCCGAGATCGGCAGGGCGAGCCACGGGTCGATGCCGGTGCGGGTGGCCAGGATGCCCGTGGTGTAGGCGCCGATGCCGAAGAACCCGATCTGGGCGAAGTTGAAGATGCCGGCGAAACCGAGGGTGAGGTTCCAGCTCATGGCGAGCACGCCGTACATCGTGAAGAGGATGAGCAGCAGCCGGGAGTGCGGGTCGGTGAAGAGCATCGGCAGGGCCACCAGGACCGCCGCGTAGACCGGCCAGCCGGCCCAGGAGCGCAGGTTGGTCATGGCGTTCACGCGCTCCTCACCTTGGTCCGCAGCAGTCCCTCGGGTTTGACCAGCATGATCACGATCATCGCGAGGAAGACCAGGACCGGGCTCCAGGAGAGCCCGAAGTAGTAGGTGGTGACGGCTTCGAGCAGGCCGATGGCGTACGCGCCGGCGATGGTGCCCGCCAGGCTGCCGGCGCCGCCGAAGGCGAGCACCACGAAGGCCCGCAGCAGCGGGTCGCCGCCCATGCCCGGGGAAATGAACTGCATGCTGCCGAGCAGTGCCCCGGCCACGGTGGCCAGGCCGATCGCGACCACGACCACGAAGACGTAGACCCGGCGCGGTGCGATGCCGAGCAGCTGGGCGTGCTCGCGGTTCTGTTCCAGCGCCCGTACGGTCAGCCCGATGCCGGTGCGTTTGAGCACCAGGGCGAGCAGGCCCACGAGCAGGGGGGCGAGCAGGATCGTGACGAGCTGGCTGCCCTGGGCGATCGCCCCGGCGACCTCGACGCGCGCGCCGCCGAACGGTGGGAGCTGCTTGATCTCCGGACCCCAGATCAGCTGGGCGCCGCTCTGCAGCAGCATCGTGGCCGCCAGCGTGGCGACCATCACCAGCATGTCGCCTCCTGGCCGCCGGATGAACGGGCTGACCAGCAGGAACTCGTAGGCCAGTCCGATCAGCGCCATCGCCGCCACGGCGCCGAGCAGCGCCACCGCGACCGGTAGCCCGGTCGCGTCCAGCAGCGTCCAGGTCAGGTAGGCGCCGAACATCATCAGCGCGCCGTGCCCGAAGTTGAAGACCCGCAGCGTGGACCAGATCAGCGTCAGCCCCGCCGCCATGAGCATGTAGAGGCCGCCGAGGACGAGCGTGCTCGTCACGATGACACTAATGCCGTCCATCGGCGGTCCCTCCCAGGAAGAGCGACATCATCTCGTCGCGGCTGCGGCTGCCGTCCGAGGCGCCGCTGTCCACCACGTCGCCGTGCAGGACGACGTGGTAGCGGTCGGTCAGGTCGAGCACCAGGTCCATGTCGCCGTCGATCAGGACGACCGACGAGACCTCGGCCCGGACCCGCACGATGCACTCGCTCAGCTCGTGCTTGACCTTCGGTGACAGGCCCAGCGTGGGTTCGTCGAGGATCAGCAGCGTGGGCCGGGCCATCAGGCCCATGCCGAGGCTGGCCATCTGGCGTTCCCCGCCGCTGAGCGTGCCGGTGAGCTGCCGGCGCCGTTCCTTGAGCTTGGGAAAGACGGAGAACACCCGCTCGATCCCGTCCCGCCAGGTCGAGGAGTGCCCGCTGGAGGACGCGGAGAGCCGCAGAGCCTCCTCCACGGTGAGCTGCGGGAACAGCCGCGAGCCCTGCGGCACGTGGACGAGCCCGCGCCTGACCAGGCTGCCGGGGGACTCGCCCCTGGTGTCGCGTCCGGCGAAGGCGATCGTGCCGGAGGTGGCCCGGTGCAGGTTGGAGACACAGCGCAGCAGCGTGGTCTTGCCGTGGCCGTTCGGCCCCAGCAGCCCGACCGCCTCGTTCTCCCCGACGCGCAGCGAGATGCCGCGCAACACCTTCGCTTGGCCGTAGCCGGCGGTGAGGTTCTCCACGGTCAGCAGATCGCTCATCGCGCGGCCCCCGGTCCCAGGTAGGCTTCGACGACCCTCGGGTCGGACAGCACCTCGGCGGGCCGGCCGGTCACGATGATCCGGCCGCTGTCGAGGACCGCCATCCGGTCGGCGAGCGCCTCCAGCACCGAGAGCACGTGCTCGATGATCACCATGGTGACGCCCGTGCCGCGCACACCGGCCAGCAGCCGGATCAGCGCGTCCTGGTCGGCCGGGTCGAGGCCGGCGGCGGGCTCGTCGAGCAGCAGCACCGAAGGGCCGCTGACCAGCGCACCGGCGATCATCAGGCGCTTGCGGTCGATCAGCGAGAGTCCGTCGGCCGGGCGGTTCGGGTCGCCGCCGAGTTCCACCGCGTCCAGCGCCTCCCGGCACCGGGCGGGGGCCCAGCGCCTGGCCTTGCCCGCGCCGCCGTACGCCGAGCCGATGCGGACGTTCTCCAGCACGCTCAGCGACTCGAAGACGGCCTCGGTCTGGAAGGTGCGCTTGAGACCGGCCTTGGCGATCCAGCGCGGCGAGCGGTTCTGGATCTCGTGCCCGTCGAAGATCACCTTTCCGGAGTCGGGGCGGATCGGGATGCCGGTGAGCAGGTTGAACAGCGTGCTCTTGCCCGCGCCGTTGGGGCCGGCCAGGCCGAAGACCTCGTCGCGCCTCACCGACATCGAGACGCCGTCGACGGCCCGCAGGCTGCCGAACGACTTGCCGACCTCGTGCGCGGCGAGGATGACCTGAGCGTTCACGACGCGGCCCGCCCCGGTCCGCGCCAGTCACCCTGGGCGAGGAAACCGCCGTCGACCGGGAGCAGCACGCCGCTGACGAACGAGGCGTCCGGAGCGACCAGGAAGGCGACCGCCGCGGCGATCTCGTCCGGAGAGCACTGCCGCCCGGCCGGCTGGCGGGCCGCCGCCGCCTCGCGCTGCCGCAGGGACTCCGCAGCCGCCTCGGCGTCGAGCAGGCTCCGCGAGTCGCCCATGTCGTTGTCGACGTAGCCGGGCAGCACGGCGTTGACCCGGATTCCCAGCGGGCCGCCCTCGACGGCGAGCTGCCGGGTCAGGTTGGCGATGGCGCCCTTGGCCGCGGAGTAGGCGGGGAAGGCCGGCAGGCCGGTGACCCCGAAGATGGACGACAGGTTGACCATGGCGCCCGCACCGCTCGCGGCCAGCAGGGGGAACGCCGCCCTGGCGCACAGGAACGTCCCGGTGACGTTGACGTCCATCACCCTTCGCCACTCGGAGACCGGCACACCGGTGACGCCGCCGCCGCCCTCGGCGACGCCGGCGTTGTTGACCAGGATGTCCAGGCCGCCGAACTCGTCCGAGACCCGCGCGAACAGCGCCTCGACGCCGCCCTCGTCGGACACGTCCGCCTCCTGGAACACACACGCGGGACCGTCCCCCGGCAGCTCCGCGGCGGTACGCGTCCCGCGTTCCACGTCGACGTCTGCGATCATGACCTGCGCCCCCTCCGCGCGCAGGCGGTGCGCGATGGCCGCGCCGATCCCGCCCGCCGCGCCTGTGACCAGGGCCCGTCGCCCGGTCAGAGTGCTCGCCATCGCGATATCTCCCTCAATCCGCTGGTAATCGTGGTGTCGGTGGGCCGGCTCGGCCGGCCTGTCTCATCCGCCGGGCAGACCCACCCCGTACGGCTTCATCCGGTCGACGCCGGGGGACCAGGCCCCGCCGCCGCGCCGCGCGATGCCGTTGGGCCGGGCGAAGTGCCAGGTGGTGGGCTCCTCGGCGACGACGAGGACGTCGAACCCGGCGGCGGAGAGGTCGGCCGAGGCTCCCGCGTCGCGCGGGTCCAGCCAGACGCGGTCGCCCTCGGCGTGGATCCTCGGCGCCGAGATCGCCTCCTGGAGGTCCGCGCCGTCACGCCAGCGGGCGGCGATCTGGGCGACGGCGGAGATGATCCGCCGCCCGCCCGAGGCGCCGAGTGTCGCCTCGGCGTCCCCGGGGCCGGTCAGTACGACGGGACTGACCGCGCTGAGCCCGGCCGCGCCCGGAGCGACGCTGGTCACCCGGCCGGGGCGGGGGTCGAAGTACATCATCCCGTCGTTCAGCACGATGCCGGTCTCCGGCTCCACCATGCGGGAGCCGAACAGGTCGAGCACCGTCTGGGTGAGCGAGACCGTCATGCCCTGGTCGTCGACCGCCGACATGTGCGAGGTGCATCCCGCCCTGGCGGAGCCGCCGGGAGGCGCGGGTGGCTGGTTCCGGCCCGCGATCCAGCGGGCCATCGTCTCGTCGGCGTACTCGGAGGAGGCGAGCCGGGCCCAGGGCGCGGGACTCTCCGATGAGGTGGTGACCTCGCGCAGCCGGTCCTCGAACGCGTGGGACAGCACCCGTGCCCACAGCCGGGCCCCCGGATCCAGCCCGCGCCGCCGGGCGGCCTCGACCAGTTGCAGCGCCTCGATCACCGAGATCACCCCGGTGGAGTGCGGGCCGTACAGCCGTATCGGGCCGATCTCGACGGGAGGGACCTCGCCCTCGTCGACGGTGTACCCGGCGAAGTCCTCCGCCGTCAACAGCCCGCCGGCCTCGGTGACCGTCGTGGCGATCGCGTGGGCGGCCCGGCCCAGGTAGAACGCGTCGGCGCCGCCGGCGCCGATCTCACGGAGCACCCGGGCCAGCCGGGGTTGGACGAGCGGGTCGCCCGGCCCCTGGGACGGGCCGCGCAACGGCAGGCCGTCGGGCAGGAAGAGGTCGGCGGAGGAGGGGAAGGCCCGCAGCGTCCGGGCCTCGGCGCAGATCGCCGAGGAGGCGAACCAGTTGGTCTCGTGTCCGGCCTCGGCCAGTTCGATCGCCGGGGCGAGCACCTGGGGCAGCGGCAGACGGCCGAACCTGGCGTGCGCCCGGCACAGGGCGGCGACCGCTCCGGGGACGCCCACCGACAGCGGGCCGACGATGTTCGCGTCGTCGCGCACGGCCGGCCAGTTGTACAGGCCGGTGCCGGTCGCGGACGGCGTCAGCGGGAACATCCGCGGGTGCGCCAGGCCCGGGGCCCGGATCGGGCCGCACACGACGGTCGCGGCCGGGGTGTCCGGCTCGCGCACCACCAGCCACGCGCCGCCGCCGAGCCCGCTCATGTAGGGCTCGACCACTCCGGTGGCGAAGGCGGTGGCGACCGCCGCGTCCACGGCGCTGCCGCCGGCGCGCAGCATCGACGCCCCCGCGCGCGCCGCCCTCGGGTCGGGCGCGGTGACCATCCCGCCGGCTCCCCGGGCGGGGCCCGGCTCAGCCCTGCCAGGCATCGGCGATCTCGCTCAGCGTCGCGAACCAGACGTCGCCCGTCGCCAGCATCCGGTCGATCAGCGCCTCCAGGACGAGCAGGTGGTGGGCTCGGCCGATGGTCTGCGGGTGCATGGTGAGCACGTAGACCGCACCGGGCACCCGCTGGTGGGCGTAGTCGAAGATGGTGTTCCAGCGGTCTTCCATGTCGCGGTGGGAACCCAGCGGGGAGACCCCGGCGACGTACTCCACCGAGGGCCAGTCGTCGAGATACCACGACACGGGGATCTCTACGATCCGGCTCTCCGGGCCGAACTCGCTGGCCGACTCGTAGTTCACCGTGACCCGCCGGGGCCGGTAGGGCTCGAACTCCCGGCCCATCAGCGAGCTGTCCCAGTCGAAGCCGAACTCCTCCAGCAGACCCAGCGTGCTCTCGGAGAAGTCCCAGGCGGGCGAGCGGTAGCCACGGGGGCGGCGCCCGACGACCTGCTCGTGCTGACGCAGCGCGACCTCCATGAGCCGGCGCTCCTCGTCGGGCCCCAGGTCGGGCACGACCTCGTGGTAGCAGCCGTGCGCGGCGATCTCGTGCCCGGCCGCCAGGATCTGCTCGATGCGGTGCGGGAAGGTCACCAGGTCGTGGCCGGGGGTGGCCCAGGTCGCCGGCAGGTCGTTGCGGCCGAGCAGTTCCAGCAGCCGGGGCACCCCCTGCTCGGCGCCGAAGTCGCCACGCGAGAGGTAGGACGGTGAGGTGCGACCCAGGGTGCCCATCCAGGGGGAGTGGGCGTCGAAGTCGAAGGTGAGCGCCACGGCCATCCGTCTGCCCGGCGGCAGCGCCAGGGGAGCCGAGGTCACTTCTTCATCCACGGCGGGAGCCGGAAGGAGCCCGACTTGTACTTCTCCGGGGCGATCAGCGTCCGCTTCTCGTCCTGGAACTGGAAGGACTGCAGCGGCACGTAGTCGTCGCCCTGCTTGGCCAGGTGGGTGGCCTGGTCGAACGCGATCCGCCCGGAGGCCCGCTCGCTGTCGCTCTTGCCGATGGCGGCGCCGATCGCCAGTGCGTCGTCGGGGTCACCGACTTCGCGCAGCGCGTCGGCGTAGATCATGGTCTCCACGTACGTCATCACGCCCTGCGGGTCGACGTCGTCGGTCCCGTACTCGGCCTTCCAGTCCTTCTGCAACTGCGCGGCCGGCTCGTAGTCGGGTGAGGGCACCATGCCCGCGAGGTTGTTGAACAGCACACCCTCGGCCTGCTGCTTGGTCAGCTCGAAGAACTGGGGCTGGTTGGGGCCGTACTGCATGAACAGCAGGGAGTTGGTGGGCTTCTGCAGGAACTGCTGCAGGAAGCTGGCCTCGTTGGAGACCTGGTAGTCGGTGTTGACGATGAAGTCGGGGTCGGCGGAGCGGATCTTCCCGAGGACCGTGCCCCAGTCGTTGACCGTGCCGAACGGCACCTTCTCCTGGCCGGCGATGGTCCAGCCCTTGGCCTCGAACTGCTTGACCAGGCCGTCGGCGATGCTCTCGCTGTAGGGGTTGTCGGAGCGGACGATGAACGCGGACTTGCCGCGCGGCTTCCACAGCCCCTGCTCGGCCCAGGACTCGGCCAGGTCGACCGGCTCGGTGCCGTAGGCGTCGTAGTTGGGGGTGATCGACCAGACAGTGGGGTACTTCGCCGGGTCCTTCTCGATGATCTCCTGGGTCTGCGCGGTGTTGCCGCCGATCAGGTAGACCTTCTCCGCCGCGGCGAACTCGTCGATCTCGAAGTTGGACGTGGAGGCGTAGCCGGTGACGACCGCCTTCACCGACTCGTCGTCGGTGAGGGTCTGCACGCCCTTGGTCACCGCGTCGTTGGACTGGCTCTGCACGTCCGCGACCTTGAGCTTGAACGTGTATCCGTTGACGCCGCCGGCCTCGTTGAGCTGCTTGACGGCGAGCTCGGCCCCCTGCTTCATGCCCAGGCCGTCGGATGCCAGAGCTCCGGTCAGCGGGGCGAGCAGGCCGATCTGGATCTCCTTCGTGCCGGCCTCACCGCCGTTCTCCGCCGCGGAGGTGGAGGTGGACGAGGAGCACGCGGTGAGCGCTGCCAGGGCGCCCGTCACCGCGACGGCGGTGATCGCCCGGACTGGCGTCCGGGGACGGAGGAAGGGGGAACGGGCCACGGTGAAGCCTCTCTGCGTCTGCTGGACGAGGGGACGAACGCGTGCGAGACATGCCTGCTTTGCACCGTTCTGTCAGTTTCGACGATTGAAACGTACGTTGCATACTGCGGCAAAGACTAGGGCTGTAAAAGATTTGTTACTTAAACTCGATCCGTTCCGCCGCCCTGATCTCGTAAAACGTGGATCAGCTCGGCGGCAGGGCCGTCCCGGCCAGGAAGCCTCCGTCCACGTCGAGAACACTCCCGGTGATGAAGGAGGAGTCCGGATCGGCGAGGAACAGGCACGCCCGGGCGATCTCCGCCGGGGTGCCCATGCGGTGCACCGGCTGCCCGGCGACCAGCGTCGTCACGTACTCGGCCGAGAGCGCCAGGGTGGCCGGGACCTCGATCAGTCCGGGGGCGACGGCGTTGACGGTGATCCCCGACGGCGCGAACTCCAGCGCCAGGACCCTGGTGAGCATCTCCACCGCCGCCTTGGACGAGCAGTAGTGGGCGGCGCCCACCCGGGCCGAGCGGGCCGCGCCCGAGGAGACGTTGACGATCCGGCGCCCGCCTCCGAGGGCGCCGGAGGTGCGGGCGAAGGCCTGCGAGGTCAGCATCACGCCGCGGACGTTGACGGCGAACACCTCGTCCCACTCCGCGGCGGTCATGTCGAGGACCGGGGTGTTCGGATAGACCCCGGCGCAGTTGACCAGCACGTCCACCCCGCCGTGCCGGGTGGTCGCGTGCTCGAAGGCGGCGGTCACCGACCCGGGGTCGCGCACGTCCAGGCGTACCGCCGAGACCGGCGCGGGCGATGCGACCGAGGTGGCGGCGAGTTCCGCGGCGACCCGCTCCGTGCGCGTCTCGTCGAGGTCGGCGACGACGACCGTCGCCCCGGCGTCGTGGAAGGCGTCGGCGATGCTCCGGCCGATGCCCTGGGCTCCGCCGGTGACCAGGACGACCGTTCCGTCGAGCCTGCCGGGAGAGGAGTCGTCCGTCATGGGATGCCTTCCGGTGATGCCGGGCGGGAGCGGCCTCCTGCCGACTCGACACGTGTGACCTGGTCGTTTCTTCCGGGCCGCCGGGTAACACGCATGCTAAGTTTCATTCCGTCGCCTTGACCATACATGTGAATCGTATGTTTCACTTGGGGCGGCCGGGACGCGAGGTGCGGACCGGACTGGGAGGAGAGAGCCGATGACGACAGGGACCGCCTTCGTGGCGACCTGTGACCTCGCGGCCCAGGTGCGCGGCCGGGCGACCCCGGCGGCGCGGCTGGAGCAGACGTTGCGCACCGGGGTGGGATGGGTCCCCGCCAACCTGGCGCTGACCTGTTTCGGTCAGCTGGTCGACGACAACGTCTTCGGATCGGTGGGCGACCTGAGGCTGCTTCCCGACCCCGCGACGGCCGTCGACCTGCCGGACGACGGCCCGGTGCCGGGCACCCGGCTCTACCTCGCCGACCAGGTCGGCCTGGACGGCAGCCCCTGGCCGGGCTGCCCGCGTGGCTTCCTCGCCCGCGCGCTGGAGGACCTGAAGGAGATCGCGGGCCTGGAGATCAACGTCTCCTTCGAGCACGAGTTCATGCTCGGCGGTCAGGGGGAGGCGCCGCCCTTCTCCTTCCAGCGCCTGCGTGGCGTCGAGCCGTTCGGCACCGACCTGGTCGCGCTGCTGGAGGAGGCCGGGCTGGAACCGGAGAGCTGGCTTCCCGAGTACGGGGACGGCCAGTTCGAGATCACCCTGCGTCCCGCCCCCGGCATGGTCGCCGCCGACCGGGCGGTCCTGCTGCGCGAACTCGTCCGCGACCTCGCCCGCAGACGCGGGCACCCGGTCACCTTCGTCCCGCTGGCCGACCCCGCGGGCGTCGGCAACGGCGTCCATGTGCACTTCTCGCTCCGCGAGGCCGGCGGCGCCCCGGTGATGTTCGACGCCGGAGCCCCCGGCAGGCTCTCCTCGACCGCGGCCAGGTTCGCGGCCGGGATCCTGCGGCACGCCGGCGCGGTGGTGGCCGTCACCGCTCCCAGCGTCGGCTCCCACCTCAGGCTCACCCCGCACCGGTGGAGCGCCGGCGGGGTCTTCCTCGCCGAGCGCAACCGCGAGGCGCTGCTGCGCATCGCGCCGACCGTCGAGATCGGGAACGCCGACCCCGCGGACCAGCTCCACCTGGAGTATCGGGCCGCGGACGCCACCGCCAACCCGTGGCTGGTGCTCGGTGTCCTGATCCGCGCGGGCCTCGCGGGACTGGCCGGGGCCGAGGACGCCCGGGTGTGGCCGGAGAGCTCGGCCGAGGCCGACCTGGCGGGAGAGCCCGCGCTTCCCGGTTCCCTGCCCGAGGCGCTCGCCGCGCTGGAGGCCGACGAGGTCGCCCGCGGCTGGTTCCCCCACGAACTGCTGCACACCTTCCTCGCCGTGCGCCGGGGCGAACTGGCCCACGTCGCGGGACTGCCCGACCACGAGCTCTGCCGGAAGGTCGCCGATGTCTACTGAGAGCTCCCCGGCGGGCGCGGCCGACGGTCTGGAGAGCGTGCTCGCCACCCTGCCCCTGGTCGACCACCATGTGCACGGAGCCTCCTCCGGAGACCTCGGCCGCGGTGAGTTCGAGACGCTGGTGACCGAGTCCGACCGGCCGATCCCGGCGTTCATGACCCAGTTCGACTCCCAGCTCGGCTTCGCGATCCGCCGCTGGTGCGCGCCGGTCCTCGACCTGCCCGCCCACGCCGCACCGGAGGACTACCTGGCGCGCCGCACTGAACTCGGTGCCGCCGAGGTGAACCGGCGGCTGCTGGCCGCCAGCGGTATCGGACGCTTCCTGCTGGAGACCGGTTACCGGGGCGACGACGTCCTGGACCCGGCCGGAATGGCACGGGCGTCGGGGCGGCCCGCGCACGAGGTGGTCCGCATCGAGCGGGTGCTGGAGCAGGTGGCGGCCTCGGGGGTCTCGGCCGCGGAGCTGCCGGGCCGGTTCCGCGAGGAACTCCAGCGCCGCACCGCCGACGCCGTCGGTCTCAAGAGCATCGTCGCCTACCGGCACGGCTTCGCCTTCGACCCGGCGCCGCCCGGGGAGCGGGAGGTCGCCCTCGCGGCGGACCGCTGGCTGTCCGCCGGTGAGGAGAGCGGCCACTGGCGGGTGGACGACCCGGTGCTGCTCCGCTTCGGGCTCTGGGCGGGGGTGGAGCGTGGGCTGCCGCTGCAACTACACGCCGGTTACGGGGACCCCGACGTGGAACTGCACATGTGCGACCCGCTGCTGCTCACCCGCTGGCTGAAGCTCGTCGAGCCACACGGCGTGGACGTCCTGCTGCTGCACTGCTACCCCTACCATCGCAACGCCGGTTATCTCGCGCAGGTCTTCCCGCACGTCTACTTCGACGTCGGTCTCGGCGTCAACTACACCGGCAGCCGGTCGGACGCGCTGATCGCCGAGTCACTGGAACTCGCGCCGTTCGCCAAGATCCTGTTCTCGTCGGACGCCTGGGGCCCCGCGGAACTGCACATGCTGGGAGCCCACCTGTTCCGCCGCGGACTCGGCCGGGCGCTGCGCGGATGGGTCGACGCCGGCGAGTGGACCGAGGAGGAGGCGGTCCGGGTGGCCACCATGATCGGTGTCGGCAACGCCCTGCGCGTCTACGGTCTGGAACCGGCCGAATGATCGAGTCTGTCGCCCGCGGCCCGGCCGCCGGTTCCGTCGCGGCCAGGCTCCGGTCGGCGCTGGAGCGGCGGCTGCCCGCCGCGACGGAGCTGCGCCGCCGACTGCACGCACTCCCCGACCTGTCGGGGGAGGAGGGGCCGACCCGCGACCTGATCCTGGCCGAGCTGCCGGGACACCCGGTGGACGCGGTGGCCGGTACGGGCGCGCTGGTGCGCGTCGGCGGTCCCGGGCCCGCGGTCGCCGTGCGGGCCGAACTCGACGCGCTCGCGGTCACCGAACGGACCGGCGTCGACTGGGCGTCCACGAGGCCGGGCCGCATGCACGCCTGCGGGCACGACGTGCACCTCGCCGCCCTGGTGGCGCTCTGCCACGCGGTCGGTGAGACCGCCGGCACGCCCCCGCTGATCGCGATGCTCCAGCCGCGCGAGGAGACCTATCCCTCCGGCGCCCACGACATCGCCCGGTCGCCGGCACTGGCGGAACACCGGATCACCGCCGTCATCGGCGCGCACGTCCAGCCCACCCTGCCGCGCGGCGAGGTCGCGGCCACCCCCGGTACGGTGAACGCCGCCGCCGACGAGTTCACGGTCCTGGTCAGGGGCCGCGGCGGGCACGCCGCCTACCCGCACCTGACCAGGGATCCGGTACTCGCGCTCGCGCACGTCGTCGTCGCCCTGCAGCAGGTGGTCAGCCGTGACGTCGACCCGACCAACTCGGCGGTCCTCGGCGTCTCCACGCTGGCGGCCGGCAGCGCGGCCAACGTCGTCCCCGACGAGGCCACGGCCGGCGGTACGGTCAGAGCGCTGAGCGAGCACATCCGCGACCAGGTGCACGCCCGGCTGGAGGAGGTCGCGGACCTGGTCGCGCGGGCCCACGGCTGCGAGGCCAAGGTGAGCATCACCCGGGGCGAGCCGGTCCTGCGCAACGATCCCGGGCTCGCCACCCGCGCCGGTGCCCATCTGGCCCACCTCGGCCTCACGCTCTCGCGGCCGCTGCTCTCCTTCGGCGCCGACGACTTCTCCTACCTCTCCGCCATGCTGCCCGGCCTGATGATGTTCGTCGGGGTCGGTGACGGCACGGACGTGCGCATGCACAGTGCCGGCTTCCTGCCCGGCGACGGCGCGGTGCGCGATGTCGCGCTGGCCATGCTGGCGGGATACCTCGCGGCGGCGGAGACGACGTAGTCGCGAGGGACGCTCAGCCGCCGGTGGCGTGTTCCCAGTAGGGGTCGCGGTAGAGGGTGACCGAGGTGCCGCGAAGCAGCTCGTCGGGGGCGGAGACGAGCACGAGCTCGCCCTTCGCCTCCAGTCCGCGCAGGATGTCGCGGACCCGGGGGCCGACCGGCAGGCGGCCCACCGGGAGGTGCAGGGTGTCGCGGACCAGGTCGGCCACCTGCGAGAGCCGGAACGGCTCGGTGAGACCGGAGATCAGGCCGCGGACGATCTCGACGGTGATCACACTCTCGGCCTCGAGGTGGGCGAGCTGCCAGGTCAGCTGAACCGTGCGCCGGCCGGTTCCGGCGCAGGCGGTGCACGGCTGGGAGAAGCCGGGCACGATGTCCTCGACGGTGGTGCCCAGGCAGGTGGTGCACTGGTCTGTCTCCGCGGCGTGCGACTCGGCCGCCGCCCGGTCGGCCAGCCGGGTGCCGCACACGCACAGATAGATCCGGAACCCGCCGCTCACCACGACGAGGTCGTCGGCGTCGTCGGGGACCTCTTCCCACAGGGCGGTGATCGTGTGCATTCTCATCGTCGTGCGACTCTACCCATTTCCCGGCGGTCCCGGTCCCGTCACCTCAGCGTGACCGGGACCAGCCTCATCGGGGCGTTCCACAGCCATTCCTCGGTGATGTAGGTGGAGGTGAGCAGCGTCATGAGGCCGAGGGTCCGCTCGGTGGCGGTGGAGGGGTGGGCGCCGCAGTCGCCGAAGCGGCACATCCACAGCTCGACCATGCTGTCGTCGGAGAGCTGCTCGTGGACCGAGGGCCGTCCCGCGGGAAACCCGTCCCGCCAGATGTCGACCGACGGGCTGGTGGACGGGAACGCCCCGGCCAGCACCCCGCCGCCCGAGGTGACCGCCCGCCCGACCTCGTCGCGAACCGGCAGGATGCCACCGGCCTGGAAGAGCGCAACTCCTCCCCCCGGCGGGCTGGCCACGCGTAGGACCTCCACGGGGGAGGCCTGCTCCGCGCCCCACAGCTCACCGACCCCCATCGGCGGGCACGACTCCGGCGCGACGCCCAGGCGGCGGATGACCTCGTCCTCGGGCACCTCGCCGACGAAGGCGACGCACAGTTCCTCGTTGTAGTCCTCGTACGAGAACATCATCGCGTCGACGGTGTCCTGGAGTTCGCGGAACCGGGGGCTCACGCTGGGCGCCCCGGGCAGGTGGGCGAACAGGTCGGCCATCTCGGTGAAGAGGGCCTGGACGCCGGGGGAGCGGCCCGCGATGCACGGCCGCCAGGGGTCGGCGCCCGCGGCGAGCAGGATTCGTACGGCGTCCTCCCAGCCGTGGCGGACGGCCTCCCACAGCGGGGTGGCGCCGTCGGTGTCGACGGGGTCGACCTCCGCACCCGACGCGAGCAGCAGCTCGATCACCTGGGTGGCGCCCTCCTGGGCCGCCTGGTGCAGGGGGGTCGTGCGCAGCCACGGCAGTCGTCGGCCGGGGTCGAACCCGTCCGCCAGGCGCTGGCGGATCTGCGCCAGGTTGGTGTCACGCCACGCGTCGACGTCCTCGGCCCATTCGTCTTCGCCCACTTTTATCCCATCTTGTTGTGCTAAGCGGATCCAACCAGGTCCGTACGACACTTCTCGGCGAGGGTCCGTCGCGAGAGGCGGTCGGCGGCGCGGGTGGTCTCGGGGAGGCGGTAGCGGGGCGTCAGGTTCAGCACGTTGTGGCAGGCGGTGTCGAGGTCGACGCGGTGACCGGTGGAGACGAAGACGGGTTTGACCCCGTCCCGGGTGCGCAGCACGCGGCCGATGACGTCGCCGTCCAGCGTCAGGTCGGTCCACGCGCCCCGCTCGGGCGCGGGTTCGGGGTAGGTGCCGACGAAGGCGGTCTTGCCGACTCCGATCGAGGGCAGTCCGGTGAGCACCCCGAGGTGGCAGGCGAGGCCGAAGCGGCGCGGGTGCGCCAGGCCGTATCCGTCGCAGACGACCAGGTCGGGGGGTGCGGACAGCCGCGCGAGGGCGTCCAGCAGCGCGGGGACCTCGCGGAAGGCGAGCAGTCCGGGGACGTAGTCGAAGGTCACCTTGCCGGTGACGGCGACCTCTTCGACGATCTCCAGTGTCGTTCCGTCCAGGACGGTCACCGCCGCCGCGAGCCGGTCCCTGTCGTAGGCGACGTCCACTCCCGCGATCCTCGCGGGCCGGCGGGGTCCGGGACCGGCCAGGTCGAGCAGTGCCCTGAGCTCGTCCTGGATGGCCTCGGCCTCCGTGACAGTGCGCGGCATTTGTACCTTCATGACTCCATGATCGCTACTTTTATAGTATGACGTCATATTTCGGTACTGTTCATCGGGTTCTTCGGTGACCGGTGACGTCACCGCGGGAATTCGGGGAAGGGACTGTCCATGTCGGTGCTCGTGGCGTTCAGCGTGACCCCCATCGGGGTGGGGGAGGATGTCGGCGAACTCGTCTCCGAGGCGGTGCGCGTCGTCCGGGCCTCCGGCCTGCCCAACAGGACCGACGCCATGTTCACCACGGTCGAGGGCGAGACGTGGGACGAGGTCATGACCGTGGTGCGGGACGCCGTCGCGGTGGTCGAGGCCCGCGCCGGACGGGTCAGCCTCGTCCTCAAGGCGGACATCCGCGAGGGGCAGGGCGGCCGCCTGGAGACCAAGGTCGCCACCGTCGAACGGCATCTCGCCCCGTAACGCCCCGGCGCCCGAGGACGGTGGTCCACCTCGTGATGCCAGGCGCAGGTCGGCGCGTGCTCGCTCCTCGAAGAGATCGTGACGCCTTTCGCGGCCGGAGGCGTGGACGCCGTCGCGGGTGCCGTCAGGTGCTGTTTCGTGCCTCGGACGGTCTCTCCCGCCCGCGTGTTCTCGGATTCCGCGAGGGCCGGGCTCGCCCGGAGCGTAAGGGGAATGCCCGCGGAGTCGAGATCGTTCTTGAGGCACGGGCGACTTCAGGAGCGTGAAACCGCATGGCGGGCAGCAGATCGATCGGGCGTCTCCTCGCGGGCGGGCTGGCGCTGGCCGCCGCCGGGTGGGCGCTGAAGGACATCCCCGCGGAGCTCGGCGGCAGGGCCGAGGGGGAGCGGCTGGAGCGGATGCGCCGCTCGCCGCAGTTCCACGACGGCGTCTTCCGTAACTCCATGCCCGGAGGATTCGTCCCCTCCGCGCAGAGCACCCGAGAGGTCGTCCGGAACATGGTGCGCAACCGCGAGGAGCGCCGCCCGGCCGTACCGGTCCCCGTGGTGACCTCCCCGCTGGGCGGGCCGTCCCCGGCGGGGCTGAGCGTCATCTGGTACGGCCACGCCACCGCGCTGTTGGAGATCGAGGGGCGCCGCGTGCTCGTCGACCCGGTGTGGAGCAGGCGCGCCTCGCCTTCCCAGCTGGTCGGCCCACGCCGTCTGCACCCGGTGCCCGGACCGCTGGCGGGCCTTCCGCCGCTCGACGCGATCGTCATCTCGCACGACCACTACGACCACCTCGACCGCGCGACGGTCCGCGGGCTCACCGCGCTGCAGGCCGCCCCGTTCCTGGTGCCGCTGGGCATCGGCGCGCATCTGGAGCGGTGGGGCGTGCCCGCCTCACGGATCATCGAGCTCGACTGGGAGGAGGAGGCGGACGTCGCGGGCCTGCGGTTCGTCGCCACCGCCGCCCGCCACTTCTCCGGCCGCACCCTCAACCGGAACGTCACCCTGTGGGGCTCCTGGGTGATCGCGGCCGGAGAGAAGAGGGTCTTCTACGCGGGCGACTCCGGATACTTCGACGGCTACGCGAGGATCGGCGCCGCGCACGGCCCGTTCGACCTCACGCTCATGCCGATCGGCGCCTACAACGCCGCCTGGCCCGACATCCACATGGATCCCGAGGAGGCGGTCAACGCCCACCTCGACCTGGGCGGCGGGTTGCTCCTGCCGGTCCACTGGGCGACCTTCGCCCTCGCCACGCACCCGTGGGCCGAGCCGGTCGACCGTCTGTGGCGCGAGGCCAAGGCCCGCGACGTCCGCATCACCGTTCCCCGCCCGGGCGAGCGCGTCGACACCGCCGAGGTGCCCATGCTGGAGAGCTGGTGGGAGGTGTCGTACGGCGCCGAGACGTCCCGCACGCCCGGCCGGGTGCCGAACTCCCCTCCCCGAGGCTCCGACCCCAGGCTCTGATCCTTCGGGAAGGAGTCACCCGGGTGAGTCCTCCGACCACGGAGAGGGTGGCGGGGGGCTCGGCCGGTCGGCAGGGCGGGACGACCCGTCACAGCGCGGCCTGCCTGGTGCGCGCGAGGTAGTCCTCCACGCGCCGCCGGTCGGGTTCGGCGGGCAGCACGCCACCGCCGCGAAATCTCGCCGTCAGCTCGGAGCGCCAGCGTTCGACCTCCTCCCAGGGGAGCTCTCCCCTGCGTACGGCGAGCAGCCGGTCGCGGTGGGCGTCCATCCGCACCAGCGGCTCGCCGTGGCGGGCCAGGTGCAGGCCGCTGAGCAGCAGGCGGATCATGTGCATCGCCCGCTTCCACCTGGGGCGCGCGGGGTCCAGGCGGCGGAACTGGGCGTCGGCGTATCCCACGAAGGTCTGGTTGGCGCGTTCGGACAGGAAGGCGTCCCGGATGGCGAGCAGTTCCTCGCCCGCCGGGGTGATGCGCTCGACCGTCGGCGACCACAGGCACTCCAGGATTGTCGGGTTGGCCTCCAGCGCGAGAGCGCAGAACCGCTCGACCTCCCACGAGAACTGCTCGGGCAGCGGTCCTTCGACGTGCGTGGGCGGCTTGGTCAGCCGCCAGAACAGCCGGGTCGGCGCCACGAAGACTCCGCGCCGGTCGATGTCCGACTCCTCGGTCTCCAGCCCGTATGCTCGCGAGCCGACCACCACCGACAAGACCAGGTGATCCGGGACGTACCGCGCATCCATCCGCACAGCCTGTCAGGGCCGCTCCCGGCTCGGGTACAGGTTTTCGCCCGCGGGACGGGGAGGAAGGCGGCCGGCCGGGACCTCACCGGGAGACGTTCGCCGACATCCTCACCGTCAGTACAGGTTCTCGCGGGCGTCGGCCCTCAGGTCGTCGTCGATCAGCTTGGCCGACCACTCCAGGTTCAGCTGGTCCTTGAGGATCCGGCCGAGTGTGGGCAGCGACTCGCGCTCCGGCCACCGCTCCGGCTGCCAGAGCGCCGAGCGCCGGAAGGCCTTGGAGCAGTGGAAGAAGCACTCGCGCACCTCGACGCTCACCGCCAGCGTGGGGAGCCTGCCCTTCACGCGCAGGCGCTCCATGTACGGGGCCTGGCTGACCACCTGTGCCCGCCCGTTGACGCGCAGGGTCTCCTCGGTGCCGGGCACCACGAACAGCAGGCCGACGTTCGGGTTGGCGACGATGTTGCGCAGGCTGTCGACCCGGCGGTTGCCGGGCCGGTCGGGGATCACCAGCGTGTGGTCGTCGAGGACGAGGACGCCGCCCGGCTCCTCGCCGCGCGGGGAGACGTCACAGGTGCCGTCGGGGGCCGAGGTCGCGAGCAGGACGAACGGCGAGGCGGCGATGAAGTCGCGGGCGTGTTCGTCGAGGTGGCCGATGTCCTTGCGCAGGACGACGTCCGTGGCCTCCCCGGTGATCCGGCGCAGCTCTTCTTCTGAGGTGACCGTGACGATCTGGCCGGTCTCGCCGGTCGCACCGGTGTCGAGGGAAGTCATGAGGTAAGGCTAGCTTTGTTGGTAATCATGGCTCAATGGCCCCCTGGGGCGTCTCCGGTCCTGCCGGTGGGCGCGGGGGAGCGGCCTTCGATCCAGGGCTCGGCGGGACGGATCCCGCCGAAGTCCCAGGCCGCCCGGTGGCGGGCCTGATCTCGCCGTCAGGCGGCGAGGGCGGCGTGCATCTCCCAGACCAGGATCTCGGCCGGGTCGATCGCGGTGACGCGCTGGCCGCCGGTGGCGGTGAAGCGGACGGCGTCGCCCTCGGCGAGGTGCCCGGCCCCCTCCAGGTCGACGGTGCCGCGCGGGACGAACAGGTGCAGGAACGGCGCCTCGGGCAGTTGCACGCTCTGGCCCGGCTGGAGCCTGGCCACGTGCAGCGCGGCGTACCTGTTGTTGATCCGGATGGCGCTGCGGCCCTCGTCTCTGGCCATGCCGGACGCGACCGGCACCAGGGCGCCGCCGAGCAGTTCGGAGTCGATCTCCAGCTGCTCGTACCCGGGGGCGAGTCCACCCTCGTCGGGAACCACCCACATCTGGACGAAGTGCACCGGGTCGGTGTGCTGCTCGCCCTGGAGCCGCCACGAGTCGTTCTTCTCCGAGTGGAGGATGCCCGTCCCCGCGCTCATCCGCTGGGCCAGTCCCGGATAGATCACCCCGGAGTGGCCCTCGGAGTCCTGGTGGACGAGGGATCCGCGCATCACCCAGGTGACGATCTCCATGTCCCGGTGGGGGTGGGTGTCGAAGCCGGTGCCCGGCTTGACGATGTCGTCGTTGTTGACGAGCAGCACGCCGTGGTGGGTGTTGGAAAGGTCCTGGTGGCGGCCGAAGGAGAAGGAGTGCTTCGAGTCCAGCCACGGGATCTTGGTGGCGTAGCGTTCGTCGGACCTGCGGATGTCGACGTTCATGTCTGGTGGTCCTCTCATCCCGTTTGTTGAAACTTAAACTAGAGGGCCGCGTGAAATGTTCCGCACATCTCCGGGTTGGGCAGATCTTGCTTACCGATCCCAATATGATGTGTGACGATTTATCACCACGCGGGCCGCGGGTGACCCTACCTTGACGGGGAGCGGCCTACGCGATCTACCTGGGGGAACACAGTGTTGGGCCTGCTTTCGTGTGCTCCGAGGTCGCCGGATCGATGAGCGCCCCCGCAGACGCCGCGGAAACCGCCGGCTACGACTACGGAAAGTTCAGCAGGCTCGCCGGGCCCGTGACCGAACCGGAACCCGGGGTGCCCTACCGCGTGAGCTACCGCTCCCTGCTGGCCACCGAGCCGCACCGGGTGCGGGCGGTGTTGCTGATGGTCGCGGCCCTTCTCGTGGAGTTCACCCTGATGGTCTGGCTGCTGCTGCCGGACCACTGGACCGTCCGTCCCGACCCCTATGGCACGATCCCCTGGTATCTGCCGGTGGCCGACCGGATCATGCTCGTCGCGATCGCCTTCATCGAGGTCTTCCGGCTGGTCAGCGTGGTCTCCAACGTGCACGCCATGCTGGCGGCGAGGGACCCGGTCCCGGTCGCGCCGGAACCCGGCACCCGGGTGGCCTTCATCACCACCTGCGTACCCGGCAAGGAGCCGTTGGAGATGGTCAGGGAGACCCTGGCCGCCGCGCTGAAGATCCGCCACGACGGCGTGCTCGACGTCTGGCTGCTGGACGAGGGCGACGACCCCGACATCCGCGAACTCTGTGACTGGCTGGGCGCCCGTCACTTCACCCGCAAGGGCGTGCCCGAGTGGAACCAGCCCAAGGGAACGTTCCGAGCCAAGACCAAGCACGGCAACTACAACAGCTGGCTGGACGCGCACGGCGACGACTACGACTTCTTCGTCTCGGTCGACACCGACCACGTACCGCTCCCGGAGTTCTGCGAGCGCATGCTCGGCTACTTCCGTGACCCGAGGGTGGCCTTCGTCGTCGGTCCCCAGGTCTACGGCAACTACGACGCCGGGGTCACCAAGGCCGCTGAGAGCCAGCAGTTCCTGTTCCACTCGCTGATCCAGCGGGCGGGCAACCTGTACGGCGCGCCGATGTTCGTCGGCACCAACAACGCGGTGCGCATCCGCGCGCTCAAGCAGATCGGCGGCCTGTACGACTCGATCACCGAGGACATGGCCACCGGCATCGAGTTCCACCGCTCCCGTGATCCGGAGACCGGGCAGCGCTGGATGTCGGTCTACACCCCCGACGTGCTGGCCGTGGGGGAGGGGCCGTCCTCGTGGACCGACTTCTTCACCCAGCAGCTGCGCTGGAGCCGGGGAACCTACGAGACGCTGCTCACCCAGTTCTGGAAGGCCGCGCCGAAGCTCTCGCCCGGCCGGTTCTTCAACTACTCCCTGATGGTGACCTTCTATCCGATGTCCGCGCTCAACTGGCTGCTCGCCGGGCTCAGCGCCACCCTGTTCATGGCCGTCGGCGGTTCCGGCGTGACCGTGCCGATGGACATGTGGCTCATGCTGTACGGCGACGCGGCGCTGCTGCAGGTCATGCTCTACACCTGGAACCGGCGCCACAACGTCAGCCCGCACGAGCCGGAGGGCTCCTCCGGGGTGGCGGGGATGGTCATGTCGGCGCTGTCGGCGCCCATCTACGTCACCTCGCTGATCGGCGCCGCGCTGCGCAGGCCCAGCAAGTTCGTGGTCACCCCCAAGGGCGACTCGGCCAGCCCCGACCAGATCGCCACGTTCCGTATCCACCTGTGGTGGGCGGCGATCTTCGGCGGAGGGCTGCTGCTCACCGTCTTCTGGACCGGCCACATCCACCTGGTCATGACGTTGTGGGCCATCCTCGCCCTGGTCATCTGCCTGGGCCCGCTCGTGACCTGGGCCTGGAACCTGCGGGCGGTCAAGGGCGGCCTGCGGCCGGTCGGTGACGAGTCGTGAGCCGCCTGCGCAAGCACCTGGTCGGGGTGGCGGTGGTGACCGCCGTCCTCGCGATCAACCTGCCCGCCGTCGCGGGCTTCGCCACGGAGAAGTGGCGCGACTACAGCATCAACCGCGACGACTACAAGGCGTCCCACGGCCACTGGACCTTCCTCGACGTCCCCGAGAGGTTCAAGGTCAACGCCATCCACGCCGCGCTGCTGCACACCGGCAAGGTGCTCATCGTCGCCGGATCGGGGAACAACGCCGCCAACTTCGACAAGGGCACCTTCAAGACCGTGCTGTGGGACCCGGCGAAGCCGGGCGGGCCCGACGAGTTCAAGCTGATCGACACCCCCGTCGACCTCTTCTGCGCGGGACACACGATGCTGCCCGACGGCAAGCTCCTCATCGCGGGCGGCACGGGCCGCTTCGAGGTGCTGAAGGCAAAGGTCAAGCGGGCCGCGGGCGCCCTGACCTTCAAGAACGAGAACCCCGACGCCAAGCCCAGACAGTTCCACCCCGGCACGCTGCTCACCGCCCCCGGCGGTCAGGTCTACCGCACCACCGCCCACATCAGCGTGCCGCCCGCGAAGAAGATCGAGACCGGAGTGCCGGGAAAGGTGAGGATCCGGCCCAGCGAGACCAAGGTCTTCGCCGAGGCCGTCACCGAGGGCGCGGCCGGCCTGCTCACCGCGCCGGCCGGTTCCGTCAACTACGAGATCCAGGGACTCAAGGGCCGGGAGAAGCGCGACCTGTACGCCATGGGCGGCAGCATGACAATGGAGAAGCAGGACTTCCAGGGCATCAGGGACGCCTACGAGTTCGACCCCGTCACCGAGCGCTACACCAAGGTCCAGGACATGGCCGAGGGGCGCTGGTACCCGACCATGACGAACCTGCCCGACGGCAGGGTCATGACCGTCTCCGGACTCGACGTCGTGGGGGAGGTCACCAGGGACAACGAGATCTACAACCCCAGGACCAAGACCTGGCGGCCCGGCCCCAAGAGGTTCTTCCCGACCTACCCCGCGCTGTTCCTGCTGGAGGACGACACCCTCTTCTTCACCGGTATGAGCGCCGGGTACGGCCCCGGCCAGCTCGAGTTGCGTCCCCCCGGAATCTGGGACTACCGCCGCGACACCGACCGTCTGGTGAAGACCCCGGGCGGCGTCGGAGGCATGGCGCCCGACGAGATGGAGGCGTTCACCCCCGTCCCCGGACTGCCCGAGCCCGAGCTGAACGAGACCGGCGCCTCCGTGCTGCTGCCGCCCGCGCAGGACCAGCGGATCATGGTGATGGGCGGGGGGCCGGTCGGGGAACGCCAGCCGGGCCTGCCCAACGCCACCGCCAGGACCGCCATCGTCGACCTCACCGAGGCGAGCCCGCGCTACGTCAGAGGCCCCGACCTGTCCGACCCGGTGCGCTATCCGAACGCCGTGCTGCTGCCCGACGACAGCGTGCTCTCCTTCAACGGCTCCAGCGACTACCGGGGACGTGGCGCCAGTGACGTCCTGCGCGCGGAGGTCTACCGCCCGGAGAGCAACAGCTTCCACGAGGCCGCAGCGCCCGCCGTCGGCCGCAACTACCACGCCGAAGGGCTCCTGCTGCCCGACGGACGGGTGCTCGGCATGGGCTCCGACCCGCTCTTCGGCGACAAGGCGGGCTCCCTGCCAGGCACCTTCGACCAGCGCATCGAGATCTACACGCCGACCTACCTGCACAACGGCGAGAAGGCGCCGGTGTTCACCGGCGGGCGCGAGAGCGTGTCCCTGGGGCGCAGGGCCGGTTTCCAGACTCCCGACGCCGCACGCATCCACCAGGTGCGGCTGATGCGCCCGAGCGCCGTCACCCACGTCACCGATGTGGAGCAACGCTCGATCAAGTTGGAGTTCACCCGGGTGCCTACCGGGATAATCGCCGAGATCCCCTCCAATCCAGCCCTGGTGCCCCCAGGGTGGTACATGCTGTTCGGAGTCACCGAACGGGGAACGCCGTCCCCGGCACGCTGGGTCCACATCCGAGGAGAGGGCTGACATGATCCCCGCAGCCCTCCGGTGGTGTACGGCGCCCTCCCACTTCTGTTCCCCGGGGTCGGCCCGGGGTCCCCACGCCGGAGGTATTCGATGAACAGGTACGGCCTCGCGGCCGCGCTGGCTCTCGTTCTCGCGACGGGGGCCTGTACCGGCGATCCCGCGCCGCCCACCACCTCCGGGAACGCGGTCTCAGGGAACGCCACCTCCGGGGGCACTCCCTCGGGCCCCGCGGGCGGGTTCTACGTCGACCCCGACGGCGCCGCCGCCCAGGAGGTCCGCAGGCTTGAAGGGGAGGGCAGGGCCGAGGAGGCCGGGCTGATCCGTAAGATCGCCGACCGGCCCAACGCGATCTGGATCGGTGACCAGGACCCGAAGGACAGGGTCGCCGCCATCACCACCAAGGCCCGGCAGGCGGGCCGGATCCCCGTCCTGGTGGCGTACCACATCCCCAACCGCGACTGCGGCCAGTTCTCCGCGGGCGGCGCCTCCGACGCGGAGGAGTACCGCTCCTGGATCGGCCGGTTCGCCGAGGGCATCGGTGACCGGCCCGCGCTGGTCGTCGTCGAACCCGACGCGCTCGCCCACATCCTGGACAACTGCACCCAGGGCGGTCAGGCGGGCGAGCGCCTCGACCTGCTGCGCGGCGCGGTGGAGACGCTGAAGAAACAGCCCGCGGCCAAGGTCTACCTCGACGCGGGGAACGCCGGCTGGATCAAGAACCCGGGCGAGTGGGCCGAACCCATGCGCAGGGCGGGGGTGCCGCAGGCGGACGGCTTCGCCTTCAACGTCAGCAACTTCTTCACCGTCGAGGAGAGCGTCGCCGTCGCGGGACGGCTCTCGGACGCGGTCGACGGGGCCCACTACGTCATCGACACCTCCCGCAACGGCAACGGTCCCGTCCGCGACGCGCAGGGCGACGACGCGTGGTGCAACCCCAAGGGCCGCGCGCTCGGCGCGGAACCGACCACCGAGACCGGCCACGAGCGGGTGGACGCCTTCCTGTGGATCAAGCGGCCCGGTGAGTCGGACGGCGAGTGCCACCGGGGGGAACCCCGCGCCGGCGACTGGTTCCCCGAATACGCGCTGGAACTCGCGCGTAACGCGAGATAGCCGCTTATTCGTTATATCTTCGATCTTGCAGGTCAAGATTGCTTCGCAGGAGATTGACCGGAGTTGTCAGTTTTTCAGCGACCCTCTGGGAGCTTTCCTCGATGAACAGATGGAAAACGGCCATCGTCGCGCTGGCGGTCACCCTGCCAAGCGGCGTACTGCCCGCCGTGCTACCCGCCGGCGTGCTGCCTACCGACGTGTTGCCCGCCGCCGCCGCGCGATCCGCGGCCTCCCCGATCCAGGACGGCGAGACCAAGCCGGTCTACTCGCGCGCCGACGCGCTCACCGAGACCGTGTTCGTCGAGGTCGCCGGGGTCGACAGCGACGCCGACGGCCGCCCGGACCGGGTCGCCGTCGACATCATGCGGCCCAAGGAGACCGCCTCGGGACTGAAGGTCCCGGTCATCATGGAGGCGAGCCCCTACTACGCGGGCGGCAACGACGTGCCCAACCACGTCGTCGACCTGGACGGCTCCGACCCCGCGGGCATGGAGTACCGGCGCAACAAGTTCCAGGACCTGCGCGACGAGATGTTCGGCATCGACGGTCTCGACGTGAACCGCGCGGTCGCGCCGCCCTTCCGCGGTTACTACGACAACTACTTCGTGCCGCGCGGTTACGCGATCGCGCTGGTGGAGAACCTCGGCTCGGGACGGGCGACCGGCTGCCCCACGACCGGCCTGGACAACGAGACCGCGGGCCCCAAGGCCGCGATCGACTGGCTCAACGGCCGCGCCCGGGGGTTCGACGCGGCAGGGAACGAGATCAGGGCCGACTGGTCCACCGGGAACGTCGGCATGATCGGCGTCTCCTACAACGGCACGCTGCCCAACGCCGTCGCCGCGACCGGGGTCAAGGGGCTCAAGGCGATCGTGCCGATCGCGGCCATCTCCTCCTGGTACGACTACTACCGAGCCAACGGCGGGGTGCTCGCCCCCGGCGGCTACCAGGGCGAGGACGCCGACGTGCTCGCCCGCTACGTGCTGACCCGCGAGAACGCCACGCAGAACTGTGGCGCGCTGATGGACCGCATCGAGCAGGACCAGGACCGGGTCACCGGCGACTACTCCGGTTTCTGGGACCGGCGCAACTACCTCAACGACGTGCGCAAGGTCCGCGCCGCGGTCTTCCTGGTGCACGGCCTCAACGACTGGAACGTCAAGACCAAGCAGGCCGTCCAGTGGTGGGACGCCCTCGCCAAGCGGAACGTGCCCCGCAAGATCTGGCTCCACCAGGGCGCGCACTTCAACCCGTTCTCCTTCGCCGGACGCAACGCCGAGTGGCTGCGCCAGCTCCACCGCTGGTTCGACTTCCACCTGTACGGCCTGCGCAACGGCATCATGGACGAGCCGCAGGCCGACGTGGAGTCGGGCCCGGGACAGTGGGCGCAGCACGCCTCGTGGCCGCTGCCCGGCACCCGCGACGCGCGGCTCCACCTCGCCGCCGGCAAGGACGGCCGTAACGGCACCCTGAGCGCCGACCGCCCCCGGGACCGCCGCACCGTCGAGACGTTCGTCGACCAGAGCGCCCGCACCGCCGAGCAGCTCGCCGAGAACGCCGAGGCCACGGATCCCAACCGGCTGGCCTACGTCTCGGGCACCCTGGCCCGCGACGCGCGCCTGTCGGGCACCCCGGAGGTCTCGGTGCGCGCCGCCTTCAAGGGCGGGCGCTCGCCGTACCTGACGGCGCTGCTCGTCGACTACGGCACCGACACCCGCGCGTACGGCGGCGTCGTCTACGGCGACACCCAGGTCTGCTACGGCCAGGGCGTGCCCGGCGACACCGGCTGCACCCGGCTGGCCGAGCACATCACGGTGACCGCCCCCTACAAGATCATCACAAGGGGCTGGCTCGACGTCCGCAACCGCCACTCCGCCTCGAAGACCGAGCTTCTGCGCGAGGGGCACTTCTACGACTTCCGCTTCGACCTGCAGCCGAACGACTACGTCGTCAAGGCCGGCCACCGGATCGGCGTCGTGCTCCTGTCCACCGACCGTGACTTCACCCTGCGCCTGCCTCCGGGGACCGGCGTCTCGGTCGAGCCCGGATCCAGCTCGGTCGTCCTCCCGCTCGTCGGCGGGAGCGCCGCCCTCCGCTGATCCCCGGCCCGGTCAGGGAACGCGGACCCTTCGCACGGCCTGCGGCACCCGGGCGAGGGGACGGGCATGAGGGGAAACCCCGGCTTGTCCCTGAGATCGGGGCCCAGGCCTGCCGCCGGGCCGGGCAGGGGCCTAGCGTGGGGTGCATGGGACGAATTCTTCTGATCGTGGCGGCCGTGGTGATCGGCTTCCTCCTGCTGGGCTCGGTGCTGGGCTTCCTCTTCACGCTCCTCAAGTGGGCTCTGATCATCGGACTGGTGGGGGTGGTGGTCGTGTTCGCGAGCCGGCTCTTCCACTCCTCGAACGCACGCGACTGACCGCGGCCCGTCCCCGGCCCTTTCCCGGCCGAGGGCGGGCCGTGGTGCGGATCCCGGCGGATCAGTAGTGCTCGAACACGCAGTGGGCCGCCACGGTCTCACTGGAACCGTTCGCCCGCACGCCGGTGATGCGCTCGGCCAGTTTCAGCGCCTGCGGAAGATCCCCCTCGGCGTCCTCGCCCGCCAGGCCGAGTTCGGTCCGCTCGGCGAGGTATGCGCCTGAGGCGTCGTCGTCGGGGAACAGCCAGTCGAAGGCGAGGACCTCCTGCCCGTCGGCGTAGTGGACGAAGCTCGCGACCATGTTGACGTTGCGGAAGACGCTCGCCGTCACCGTTCCCGAGGAGAGCCGGGACAGGATCTCCGGCAGCGTCCCCGCGAAGCCGTTCCACTCACTGAGGATGGCCCCGCCCTCGGCGGGGCGGGCGGAGACGAGACCCTCCTCGTAGTCCCCCTCCTCGTCGTCACCGTCGAACACCTCGGTGGGGAAGCGGGAGAGGGCCTCGCGCGGGGTGAGACCGCGGACAAAGGTCACGCAGAACGCGTCGTCGTCGATCCAGTCGTAGTCGCTCACGGGGGTCCGATTCTCTTCGGCTGACAGATCGGGAAGATCTTGGCACCGAGGACCGACAGAATCCGCCCGCGGCGACCGGAGTTCGCGGCGCGGGTGCATGTCCTTCCCCGCCGGTCCTCACCGCGCTCGACGGCGGACCCTCCGGCCGGTCGCGAGGCGGGCGCGGGTTCTCCGAGACCACACGGGCCGATGTCAGTCCCGCCGTTCGACGGCACGCGCCGTCGGCCACGCCCCGTTCTCGACCAACCGGCGCGTCACCCGGAAGACCTCGGTCGCGACGACCTCGACGGCGGCCGGTATCCGGCCGCCCCGCTGCAGAGCGAGGACAACGGTGCGGGACACCTCTGGATCGGTCAGCGGGCCGCCGCTCAGCCGTCCGGTCACCACGTCCTCGGCGACGCCCGCGGCGGGCAGGACGCTCCAGCCGGTTCCCGACGACACCAGCTTCTTCTGCAGCAGCATCGAGTTGGTCTGGCACGCCACCGTGGGCTCGACGCCGGCGGTGCCGAGCGCCTCGTCGATGAGGGTCCGCAGTCCGTGCCCGGCCACGGGCAGTACGAGTGGCTGTCTCGTCACGTGGTCCCAGGTCAGCGAGCCGGCGTCGCCGAGAGCCGCGCCGGGCGGCGCGACCGCCCACAGCGACTCGTGCAGCAGCGGTGTGACGGAGATCGACGGTGTCGACGCGAGGTTGTACAGCAGGGTCATGTCGACGGCGCCGTCGTCCAGCCACTGCTGGAGGTGGCCGGAGAAGGCGCTGAGCAGGCGCAGATCGATGCCCGGGTGCCGCCGCGCGACCGACTCCATCAGAGGCGCCGCGAGGATCTCGACGGTGCTCTCCAGCAACCCGATCGTGACGATCCCCTGGACCTGCCCGCGATCGGGCCGGATCTCGGCCCGTGCCCGCTCCAGTTCGAGGAGCGCCCGGCGCGCGCGCTCGGTCAGGATCTCACCCGCGGGAGTGAGCGTCATGCCCTGGCTGGTGCGCTCGAAGAGCCGGACGCCGATCTCCTCCTCCAGTGAGCGGATGTGCCGGCTGACCGCGGGCTGCACGACGCGGAGCAGGCGGGCCGCCTTGGTGACACTGCCGACGTCGCTGACGGTGACGAGCGCCGTGAGCTGCTTGAGGTCCATCGGGTCCTTTACGTGGTCATGCGCGAAACGAGTGAGGTCATCACATATCAGCATTTCACAGGATGTGACATCGCAAAATAAGATGGCCTGGCGGCCAAGCGCACCGTGTGTCCCCGTTCCTGACCATCACGCCCGGGAGGGCTTCCCATGTGCGAACTCAGCGCGGATGAAGCGGCGATCGTCGCCCTGGTGCGGGAATGGGTCGACCACGAGGTCAAACCCGTCGTGCGGGAGCTGGAGCACACCGACACCTATCCCGAGGCGCTCATCGAGCAGATGAAGCGGATGGGCATCTACGGCCTCGCGATCCCCGAGCCGTGGAACGACGCCGGCGTCTCCGCGCGCTGCTACGCCGCGGTGACCGAGGAGCTCGCGCGCGGTTGGATGAGCCTGGCCGGCGCGATGGGCGGGCACAGCGTGGTCGCGAAGCTGCTCCTCGCCTACGGGACCCAGGAGCAGAAGGACCACTACCTGCCGAAGATGGCCGTCGGCGAGATCCGGGCGACGATGGCGCTCACCGAGCCCGGCGGAGGGTCCGACCTGCAGGCCATGCGCACCGTGGCACGCAGGCAGGGCGACGAGTACGTGCTCAACGGGTCCAAGACATGGATCACGAACGCGCGGCGGTCCCAGCTGATCGCCCTGCTGTGTCTCACCGACCCCACGGCCTCCCCCGCGCACCGCGGCATCAGCATCCTGCTGGTCGAGAAGGGGCCCGGCTTCGAGGTGTCACGCGACCTTCCGAAGCTCGGCTACAAGGGGGTCGAGAGCTGCGAGCTGTCCTTCGACGACTTCCACGTGCCCCGCTCCGCGCTGCTCGGCGACGCGGAGGGCCACGGCTTCGCGCAGATGATGCGCGGCCTGGAGATCGGGCGCATCCAGGTGGCCGCGCGAGCGGTCGGTGTCGGCGCCGCGGCGTTGGAGGACGCCCTGCGCTACAGCCAGGAGCGTGAGAGCTTCGGGCAGCCGATCTGGAGGCACCAGTCGATCGGCAACTACCTCGCGGACATGGCGACCCAGCTGACGGCCGCCCGCCAGCTCGTCCAGTATGCCGCGCGCCGCTACGACTCGGGTGAGCGAGCCGACCTGGAGGCGGGCATGGCGAAACTGTTCGCCTCGGAGACGGCGATGAAGATCGCTCTGGACGCTGTGCGCATCCACGGCGGATACGGCTACTCGACCGAGTTCGACGTCGAACGGTACTTCCGTGACGCCCCACTGATGATCATCGGTGAGGGCACCAACGAGATCCAGCGCAACGTGATCGCGCGGGAGCTGGTCCGGCGCCACCGGGTGCGGCCGTGACGGCCCCGGTCGCGGCGTCCTGGCTGTTCGTCCCCGGCAGCCGGCCGGATCGGTTCGACAAGGCCGCCCGCGCCGGTGCCGGCGAGGTCGTCGTCGACCTTGAGGACGCGGTCGCCCCCGAGGACAAGGAGTCCGCTCGCGACGAGGTCGCGGCCTGGCTGGCCGGCGGTGCGACGGCCTGGGTGCGTGTCAACGCGGCGAACACCCGGTGGCACGAGGCCGATCTCGCGGCGCTGGCCTCCTGCCGGGGGTTGCGCGGAGTGATGGTGCCCAAGACGGAAGGACCGGCCGTCCTGCGCAGGGTCGCCCGGTGGCTGCCGGCCGAGGCCGGGATCGTCGCCCTGGTGGAGAGCGCGCTGGGAGTTCAGGAGGCGGGAGTCATCGCCGCCTTCCCCGCGGTGACCGCGCTGGCGTTCGGATCGATCGACTTCGCGCTCGACATCGGCGCCGAGCATACCGACGAGGCCCTGCTGTTCGCCCGTTGCGCACTCGTCGTGGCCTCCCGCGCGGCGTCCCTGCCGGCCCCGATCGACGGCGTCACCGTCGAACTCCGGGATACCGCCGCGGTCAGGACGGCCGCGGCCCGCGCCAGGGGGCTCGGCTTCGGGGGAAAGCTGTGCGTCCACCCCGCTCAGGTCGAACCCGTCAACGCGGCCTTCGCTCCCGGCCACGCGGATCTGGAGTGGGCGAGGGCGGTGCTCGCCGAGGCGCCCGGGGGCGAGGTTTTCACCAGCAACGGCCAGATGGTCGACAGGCCGGTCCTGGAGCGAGCCCGCCGGATAATGGCGCGGGCCGGCCACCGGACGACGGCCGGACCGGGGGCGTGAGAGAGAGACGCCGCACGCGTCCGCCGCCGGCCGGGAGCCGGTGACGGGGATCGTGCCACATCCGGGCGGGCACGACGAGGGCATCCGGGCCGATCACGGCCCGCGACACGAGGAGGCCGCCGAATGACCGAGGCAGGGGACACCGAGACGGAGGGCACCGAGACGGAGGGCACCGAGACGGAGGTCGTCGAGCGCACCGAGGCGCTCCAGCCGGAGCCCGCCGTCGCGCTCGCCCGGCTCCTCGGCGTCGACCTGCCGGATCTGGAGAGCGAGGGGCTGCCCCTGTTGTGGCACTGGGTCTACCTGCTGGAGCGGCCGCGCCAGGTCGACCTTGGAGCCGACGGTCATCCGGTCCGCGGTGTGATCCCCGCGCCACCCGCGCCGGGACGGCGCCGGATGGCGGCCGGCGGCCGGGTCAGGCTGTTCGGCCCGCTCGTCGTGGGGCGTGCTGCGACGCGACGCACCGAGGTCGTGTCACTGACCGAGAAGGAAGGACGCACGGGGCCGCTGACCTTCGTCGTCGTGCGCCACACCGTATGCCAGGGTGGCGAGGTCAAGGTCGTCGAGGAACAGGACATCGTCTATCGCGACGTCTATCGCGACGCCGTCGCCACCGGCTCGCGTGCCGAAGCGGGCACGTTCACACCGGTGGCGGTCGAAGAGGACGAGTGGCCGCTGCCCGTGGACCCGGTGCTGCTGTTCCGGTTCTCGGCGTTGACCTACAACGCGCACCGCATCCACTACGACCGTGACTACGCCCGCGACGTCGAAGGCTACCCGGGGCTGGTGACCCACGGTCCGCTGCAGGCACTGGCCATGGCGGAGTGCGTGCGAGGAAAGGGCGTGCTCGCCACGGCGATCGACTACCGCCTGGTGGCGCCGTTGTTCGACCACCAGGGCCTGGTGGCACGGGGCGTCGTGACCGGTTCCGGCCACGAGGTCTCCGTCCGCGACCTCGGCGGCCGGATCACGGCGAAGGGACAGGTCCGCTCGTCCGCGGTCAGTCCCGGGAGACGTGCCTCAGCCTGAGGTCGTCGAGCAGGGTCTGGGTCGCGGCGGCCACCGCCTCGACGGCCCGCTCGAAGGCCTCCGCGTTGCGCGTCGACGGGGAGCGGAAGCCCGACACCTTGCGGACGTACTGGAGCGCGGCGGCTCGCACGTCGTCGTCGGTCACGTCGCTGGCGTAGGGCTCACGAAGGGTCTTGATGCTCCGGCACATGACAGGACCGTACTGCGTCTCGCGGCCCTCCCGGTCCGACAGGCTCCGCCGGAACCGGCCGGCGGGGGCGTCCTGACCCACCGGATGCTCCGCGCGACTCCGGATCGGCCGGAACCGTGCGGTCCGAGGCCGGATCACGCCGGGGCCGGTCGCCACGCGCCGGCGGTCAGCCGTCGTGGCCGTCGCGCTCGCGCTGGATCGCGTCGGCGCTCTGGATGGCGCCGAGAAGCCCGGGAAAGAGCGCGTCGAGGTCACGTCGGCGCAGCGCGTTCATCTTGGCCGTGCCCCGATAGACCTGGTTGATCACACCGGCCTCGCGCAGCACCCGGAAATGGTGGGTGGTGGTCGACTTGGTGATCGCCAGATCGATCGCCGAGCAGGGGGCCTCCCCGTCCTCGCCCAGTTGCCACAGGAAACGCACGATCTGAAGGCGCATCGGGTCGGACAGCGCGTGCAGCACGCCCTCCAGACGGATGTCCTCGCGCGCGGGGTGTTCCAGAGCCCTGACGGACGAGGTCGGCACGGTGATTCCCTTCTTTGGGTCGGCTCGATTGTACGAGAGCAGTCGTAGTTTGACATCTATCGTAGTACGTAGATTATCGTATTAGCGTCAAGCCGGGGCGCCGCCCCAAAGACCCCTCTCCAGAAGGAGTACGACCGTGAGCGCCCTGTTCGATCCCCTGACCCTGAGGTCCCTCACCATTCCCAACCGGATCTGGATGGCTCCGATGTGCCAGTACTCCGCGGCGGTCGAGGGGCCGGAGCAGGGGGTGCCGACCGACTGGCACCTGTCCCACCTCGCCGCCCGCGCGGTGGGCGGTGCCGGGCTCATCCTGACCGAGGCCACCGCGGTGGCGCCGGAGGGCCGCATCAGCCCGGCCGACCTCGGACTCTGGAACGACCGCCAGCAGCAGGCGTTCACCCGTGTCGCCCGCTTCCTGCGGGAGCACGGCGCCGTGCCCGGCATCCAGCTCGCGCACGCGGGACGCAAGGCCTCCACCCGCAGTCCCTGGCGAGGCGGCGCGCCCACCGGACCCGGCGAGCACGGCTGGCAGCCGGTCGGGCCGAGCCCGATCCCCTTCGACGAACGTCACCCCACCCCCACGGAGCTGGACGCCGGCGACATCGACAGGATCGTGGGCGACTTCGCCGCCGCGGCGCGCCGGGCGCTGGCCGCGGGCTTCCAGGTGGCCGAGATCCACGGCGCGCACGGCTACCTGATCGCCGAGTTCCTGTCGCCTGTCAGCAACCACCGCACCGACGCGTACGGCGGCTCGTACGAGAACCGCACCCGCTTCGCGCTCCGGGTCGTCGACGCGGTGCGCGAGGTCTGGCCCGACGAGCTTCCCCTCTTCTTCCGCGTCTCGGCCACCGACTGGCTGGCCGAGAACCCCGCGGACGACCGCGAGGGCTGGGGCGCCGACGACACCGTCCGCTTCGCCAAGGACCTGCTGGCCCATGGCGTCGACCTGCTCGACACCTCGACCGGCGGCAACGTCGCCGGGGTGCGCATCCCCACCGGGCCCGGCTACCAGGTGCCGTACGCGGCCAGGGTGAAGGCCGAGACCGACCTGCGGGTGGGCGCGGTCGGTGAGATCACCAGGCCCCGGCAGGCCGAGGAGATCATCGCCTCCGGTCAGGCCGACGCGGTCCTGCTCGGCCGGGAACTGCTCCGCACCCCGTACTGGCCGAACCTCGCCGCCCGCGAGCTCGGCTCCGCCGCCCGCTGGCCCGACCAGTATCACCGGGCGGTCTGACCCCGCCGCGGCCGTCACCCGGCGCGTCCCTCCCACCGGACGGGGAGGTGACCTGTCCGGGGGGAGGGACGCGCTGGGGGGAAGACGGAGCGGCCCGCCAGGGGGGCGCGGGCCGGTCCGTCTGTCAGGGGGAGTGGCGATGAACGGACCGGCCCGCCAGGGGGCGAACCCCCGGGGGTCGAGCGGGCCGGTCCGGGATCATGGGGTGGCGCGGCGCAGGGCGACCGCGTCCCGGTGGACCGCGGCGGGAGCGTGACCGTCGAGGAGCAGGCGGCGCATCAGGACCGCGACCTCACCCATCGTCTCCGGGCGGAAGCCGCGGCGGGTCACCTCCTGGGTGCCGATCCGCAGGCCCCGCGCGGGCTCACCGGAAGACTGCCCCGGCAGGCGGACGCCGCTGAGATAGACGCCGCCCTCGGCCAGCAGCCTGGCGGCCTCGTCCCCGCCGCCGAAGGCGGCGGCGTCCACCGCCACGTGGTGCGAGACGGTCCAGCCCCGATGGGCGGCGGCCACGGTGAAGCCCTCGCCGTCCAGTGCCGCGGCCAGTGCCCCGGCGTTGGCGAGGCAGCGGTCGGCGTACGCGGAACCGCCCGCGGCGTGCTCGGCGGAGGCGAGGACCAGCGGTGCCAGGCGTGAGGCGTCGTAGTTGGCGGTCAGGCCGGGATAGGCGGCCGCCGACACCTGGCGGGCGAGATCCTCGTCGCGGGTCACCACGGCCGCGCCCGGCGGGCCGCCGAAGGACATGTAGGTGGACATGGTCACCAGGTGCGCGCCCTCGTCCAGCGGGCGCTGGAACCGGCCGCCCGCGATGAGCCCCGCCACGTGCGAGGCGTCGTAAACCAGCAGGGCCCCCACCTCGTCGCAGGCCGCCCGCACCCTCGCGACGTCGTACGGGAACAGCATCAGGTTCGCGCCGACCACCACCAGCGCGGGCCGGTGCGCGCGCAGGAACGCCGGCAGGGCCACGTGGTCGACGTCGAGCCGTTCGGCGTCGTAGGGCAGGTCGGCGACCCGCAGGCCCCGGATTCCGGCGGCGCCCTGGGCGTGGTGGCTGGCGTGACCTCCGGCGGTCTCCGGAAGCACCGCGATCGTGTCGCCGGGGCCGGCGAACGCGCTGTAGCAGGCGAGGTTGGCCAGCGTGGCGCTCTGCAGGCGCACCTCGGCGAACTCACCGCCCATCAACGCCGCGACCTGGAGCGGGGCGAGGACCTCCAGCACGTCCAGCTCCTCCAGGCCGGTCTGGAACTTCTCGCCCGGCCAGCCCATCGAAGGGCGGCACCCCAGGGAGATCTCGTGCGCGGCCCTGGCGCGCTCGCTCATCGTGTTGGTGCCCGCGTACAGCACCACGCCGTCCTCGTCGAGGCGGCCGCGGTGCTCGGCCAGTACCGCGTCCACCAGCCGGGACACCGCGTCGAATCCCAGTCCGCCCACCTCGGCCTCAAGCTCGGCCAGGCGCAACTGTGCCCGTGGCGGCGCCCACGGGGCGACGCGGCTGCGCTCCTCCACGAGGTTCCTTTCACCGGGCGATCGAACGACTCTCACGAGGCGGGTTCCCCGGCTCCCACGAGGCGGGTCCCCCGAAATGAGTAAGTGCGACGCTACGGCCCACGCCAGGTCGAGTCATCGTTCCGGCGCCGGAGATACTTCCTACATCTGTAGGATTGGACCGTGATAGCGGATGATGTTCAGGATCTGCTGGAGTCGCTCGCCGTGGCCGTGGGCCGGGGGATGTCCGTGGACGACCTGGAGGGCCGGGTCGTCGCGCACAGTGCCCATCACGGGGAGGTCGATCCGGTCAGGGCGCAGGCCATCCTCTCGCGCTCGGTTCCCGCCGAGGTGGGGGCCTGGCAGGAGGCGCACGGGGTGACCACGACCCGCGAGCCGGTACGGATCCCGAAAAATCCTGACTTGGGGATGGCGGCGAGGCTCTGTGTCCCCCTGCTCCACCAGGACCGCCGCGTCGGCTACCTGTGGATCATCGAGGGCCCCGGCCCGCTCAACCCGCAGGAGCGCGAAAGGGCCGTGCGCGACGCCGCCGCGATCGCCGCCCTGCTCGACGACGGCGGCAGCTCCCACATCCTGAGCCAGCTGCTCACCGGTGAGATCGGCGTGCGGCGTGCGGCCGGTGTGCTCGGTGAGGGGCCGCTGCGCGTCCTGGCGCTGCGGGGCGACCCGGACGGCCTGCGCGAGGCGGTCGGCGCGGAGCTCGCCAGGGTGCGCCGCCCGCCGGCCTTCACGATCCTGGACCGCCACGCCGTACTGCTGCTGAACCGCGGCGAGGACGCGGTGGCACTGGGGGAGCGGCTCGCCGCCAGGACCCGCGCGGGCGCCGGGCTCAGCGCACCGCACCCCGGGCTGGAATCGGCCGTACGGGCGCACGAGGAGGCACTCACCGCGGCCAGGGCCGCCGCGGCCGAACCCGCGCTGCGGCCGGTCGCCCGCTGGCCGGACCTGGGCGTCTACCGGCTGCTCGCCGACCCGGTCGCGGGCCCGCACGGGTCGGCCGGCGGCCCGCTCGACGCGCTGCGCGAGCACCCGGCGCTCCTCACCACCCTGGAGACCTATCTGGACAGCGGAGGAGACGCCCAGGAGACCGCGAGGCTGCTCCACCTGCACCGCACCAGCCTCTATTACCGCCTCACCAGAATCGAGCACCTGGCCGACCGCAACCTCAAGAACGGAACCCACAGGTTAGAACTTCATCTCGCGCTGAAGCTCGGTCGCTGGAATGCGGTGTAGCGGCCGGGTAATCCGGGCACAGCTTTCCGGTGTTGCAGTTGATCAGCGAGATCATGGCCATCGTCGTCGTGCTCGTGCTCATTCCGCTGTCGTTAATTCTCGTGTCCGTTGTGGTCCTCCTCGCGCTGGCCGCGTTGGCTCTGGCGACTTCACGGGAGCAGGATGGGAGAACGACATCCCGGCGGAGGTAAGACGGTGCGGCAGCTCAGCGCGGTGGATACGCAGTTCCTGAATTTCGAGACCTCGACGAACGTCGCGAACATCGGGGGACTCGCGATCCTGTCGGGAGGCCTGACCCGCAGTGACCTGGTGTCGCTGCTGGCCCGCCGGCTCCACCTGGCCGCGCCCTTCCGCATGCGGCTCGCCTTCGTCCCGTTCGGCCTGGACCACCCCTACTGGACCGAGGACTCCAGAATCGACCTCGACTACCACGTGCGCGAGATCGCGCTGCCCAAACCGGGCAGTGACATGCAACTGGGCGAGCAGGTGGCCAGGCTGCACGCCCGGCGCCTGGATCGGCGTCGCCCGCTGTGGGAGATGTATCTCATCCACGGCCTGCACGGGGACCGTACGGCCCTCTACATGAAGGTCCACCATTCGGCGGTCGACGGTGTCACCGGCGCCGACGTGCTGGCCGGCCTGCTGGACACCTCACCCGAGCCCGCGGAGGTCGAGCTGGCACCCCCGGGCGAGCCGGAGGAGGAGATCGACACGGGGGAGATGGTCGTCAGAGGGCTCGCCAAGGTCGCCGTCAACCCGGCCAACGCGATACGGTTCCTGATCAACGCCGTCCCGCACCTCGACGAGATCCCGCTGATCTCCCAGGCACCCGGGGCGGGGCTGGTCTCGCGGATCACCAGGGACCTCGCCACCCGCCTGTCCGGATCCGAGGCCGCCGAGGTGCCCGCCATGCCCCGCATGACCGTTCCCCGCACCCCTTTCAGCGGAAGGATCAGCGCGCATCGGCGGTTCGCCTACACCGCCCTGCCGCTGGAGGACGTCAAACTGGTCAAGAACGCCTTCGGTGTCACGGTGAACGACGTGGTGATGGCCCTGTGCGCCGGGGCGCTGCGCCAGTGGCTGCTCAAGCACGACGCGCTACCCGAGCAGCCCTTGGTCGCGGGGGTGCCGTTCTCGTTCCGCCTGCCCGGTGACCAGAGCGCGGGAAACCAGGTCAGCATCATGATCACCACCTTGGCGACACAGGTCGCCGACCCGGTGGAACGACTGCTGGCGGTGCGTGACGCGATGCGGCTGATCAAGGACCGCTCGTCGCTCGCCCCGGCGCGCTGGCTCCAGGAACTCAGCGACATGATGCCCTCCGCGCTGACCGGGCTCGCCTCCCGCGCCGCCTTCAACCTGTTCGCCGGCAGCGCGGGCCCCATCAATGTGGTGATCTCCAACGTGCCCGGTCCGCAGATCCCCCTCTACGTGAGCGGCGCCAGGCTTCTGGCGTACCATCCCGTCTCCGTCGTGACCGACGCCAGCGGCGGCATCAACATCACGGTCTTCTCCTACGACGGCTCACTTGACGTCGGCGTGATCGCCTGCAGGGAGATGGTCCCCGACGTGTGGACCGTTACCGACTATCTCAGGGACACCCTGCTGGAGCTCAAGTTCCTCGTTGAGGAGCAGTGACAGCCCGGGAGCGTCCTCGGTGAAGCGCAGGACCTTCTCCAGGCAGACGATCGAGCCCCGCTCCCGCCTTTTGACGAACCGGATGTCATCGGCGAGGGCCTGCATGATCAGCAGCCCGCGGCCGTGCTCGGAGGTGGGGGCGGGGGAGGAGGTCTCGGAGAAGTCGAAGCCGTTGCCGGCGTCCACCACCTTGATCACACACCGGCCCCTGGTCAGCTCGGTGCTGACCATGTAGTCGTCGCTGGGGATGGCGTGCTGGATGACGTTTGAGCACGCCTCGGAGAGCATGAGCTGGATGTCCTCGCGAATCTGGGACACCACCCCCAGGGCCTGCAGCGAGGAGTCGAGAAGCTGTCTGATCACGGGAACACTCGCAGCGTCACGCGGCAGACGCAATGCGATGGTGGCCTCCACGGTCTCCCCCTTTTCACCGCCGATTCGCAGCCGACGTAGAAGCCCTGCCCTGGGGAAACCGTCCTAATCGAGGATGGGTGATCGTGTCCCTGGGATGTGGCAGAAAACAGCAAAACATTTCTTCCGTGGCATGTAACCGGAGGGATTCCCTCCGGCTCGGGGTTCGCGACGACGCGGTCCGGAGCCGGGCGTGGAACGCCCGCGGGGCGGGGGTCGCCGACCCCCGCCCCGCGCTTCGGTGATCGAAGGACGCTATCCGGAGAAGGCGTCCGTCGCGGCCTGGCAGAAGGCCTTGAGGTCGTCGGGCTTGCGGCTGGTGATCAGCGTGTTCGGACCCGAGGAGCAGATCACGACCTCGTTGTCCTCCCAGGTCGCCCCGGCGTTGCGCAGGTCGGTCCGCAGGCTCGGCCAGGACGTGACCTTGCGGTCACGTACCACGTCGGCCTCGATCAGCGCCCAGGGCGCGTGGCAGATGGCCGCGACGGGCTTGCCCGCGTCGAAGAAGCCCTTCACGAAGCCCACGGCCGCGGGTACGGTCCGCAGGAGATCGGGGTTGGCGACGCCGCCCGGCAGCAGCAGCCCGTCGAAGTCGGTGACGGAGACCTGCTCCACCGTGGCGTCCACCGGGAACGTGTCGGCCTTGTCGAGGTGGTTGAACGCCTGGACCTGACCCTGCTCGGTGGAGATCAGCTTGGGCGTGCCCCCCGCCTGCTTGACGGCCTTCCACGGCTCGGTGAGTTCGACCTGCTCGATCCCCTCGGGAGCCACGAGAAACGCGATCGTCTTGCCGTTCAGCATGTCGTTCCCTTCGTTGACGTGCGGATATGCCATCAAGGGGATGCCATGCCCGCACTGCCGGGATCTATGCGAGAAGCGTCGATCCCGGGGCGGACCCTGCGCCGGCGCAGACCGGCGGCGGTGAGCCGGGTGACGAGCTCACGGGAGGAGACGGCCTCGGCGCCCAGCGCGAGGGCCCGCTCGTAGACGGTCTCGGGAACGTCGTAGTGGTCGCGGTCGAACGCCCGGCGCGGCACGCCGAGCAGCTCCGCGAAGGCGTGCAGCTCCCCGGTGGAGCTGTCGCTGACCAGATGTGACCAGAGCAGGCCGCGCGGACCCGGCCAGCTGGGCGGGTCGATGAGAACGCTCACCGCCTGGCGAGGTCGAGCGCGACCTCCAGGGCGGCCGCCTGGCGCTCCTCGTCGGTGATCGACTCGTCCCTGAGCGCGAACCACGAGGCGTGCAGCGCGAACAGGGACATCGAGTGCTTCAGCCGGGTGGCCAGGGGGTCCTCCGGATCGACGAGGAAGGTGAGCAGCTCGAACATCCCCTCGCGGGTCTTCTCCATCGTCGGGTGTTTCTTGAGTGAGGTCTGGTTGCGCTCGAAGAACCGCATGATCTCGTGGTGCCTGCCCCGTCGCAGGTCGTGGGCGTAGCGGCGGATCAGCTCCTCGCGCGTCTCGTCGGTGCGCGGCTGGGTGCGGGCCCAGGCGATCAGCTCCTCGACCGCCCGCACCCGGTCCTCCGCCAGGCTGGCGATGATGTCGTCCTTGGTCTTGAAGTGGTAGTAAAGTGCCGCTTTGGTCACGCCGAGGGCCTCCGCGATCTCGCGGAGCGAGGTGGCCTCGTAGCCCTGCTCGGTGAAGAGCTTCAGGGCGATCTCCTGAATGCGCGTCCGTGTGTCGGCGTTTTCCCTCATGGTTCCCTTACCGAGAAATTAACTTGACGGCCGGCAAGTAAGCGGCCTACATTCCAGCATAGCCGACGCTAGCCGGTCGGCAAGTAAGCAAGATCACAAAAACTGGGGGCGCAGAAGTGAAGGAGACCGCGGCCGTGCCGGCGCGGCGTCGCGAGGTCATGGTAGTGCTGCCGGGCCTGATGCTCGCGATGGTCCTGGCCATGCTCGACAACATGATCGTCGGCACCGCGATGCCCCGCATCGTCGGGGAACTCGGCGGACTGACGCACCTGTCCTGGGTGGTGACCGCCTACGTGCTCGGCACCACCGTCTCGACCCCCATCTGGGGCAAGATCGGTGACCTGTACGGCAGGAAGAACATCTTCCTCGCCTCCATCGTCATCTTCATGATCGGCTCCGTGCTCTGCGGCATGGCCGGATCCGAGATGCTCGGCGGGCCGTCCGACGGCATGACGCAGCTCATCGCCTTTCGCGCCCTCCAGGGCCTGGGAGCCGGGGGCCTGATGGTCAACGCCATGGCGATCATCGGCGACCTCGTCCCGCCCCGCGAGCGCGGCCAGTACCAGGGCATCATGGCCGCTGTGATGTCACTCGCGATGATCGCGGGTCCGCTCGTCGGCGGGTTCATCACCGACCACCTCGACTGGCGCTGGGCCTTCTACGTGAACCTGCCCATCGGGTTCGTCGCCCTCGCCCTGCTCGCGGTCAAACTGCAACTGCCCAAGCTCCGCACCGAGCACCGCATCGACTGGCTGGGCGCGGCCCTGCTCTCGGTCGGCATCACCGCGCTCGTCCTCATCACCACCTGGGGCGGCAACGACTACGCGTGGGGATCGTGGCAGATCCTCGGCCTGGCGGGGCTCGCCGTGATCACGCTGGCGGTGTTCGTCCTGGTGGAGCGCCGCGTCGCCGAGCCCATCATGCCGCTCAACGTCTTCCGCGACCGCAACTTCAGCCTGATCTCGGGAGTGGGCTTCCTGCTCGGGTTCGCCATGTTCGGCGCGATCAACTTCCTGCCGCTGTTCCAGCAGACCGTCCAGGGGGCGAGCGCCACCAACTCCGGCCTGCTGCTGCTCCCGATGATGGGCGCCGCCATGGTGGTCTCGCTCTTCGTCGGCCGCGCCATCACCAGGACCGGCAAGTACAAGGTGTATCCCATCCTCGGTGGCGTGGGCATGGCGGTCGCGATGTGGCTGCTCTCCCTGATGGACGTCAACACCCCCGCCTGGCAGACCGGGGTGTTCATCGCGGTGCTCGGCCTCGGCATGGGCTTCCTGATGCAGACCACCATGCTGATCGCCCAGAACAGCGTCGAGCAGAAGGACCTCGGCGTCGCCAGCAGCGCCTCGACCTTCTTCCGCTCCATCGGCGGCTCGTTCGGCGTCTCGCTGTTCGGCGCGATCTTCAACAACCGGCTCACCTCCAGCCTGGAGAGCAAGCTGGGCGCAGCGGGCGAGCGGATCGCCTCCGGAGGCGCCCAGTTCGACCCGGCCGCGCTGCACGAGCTTCCCGCCAACGTGCGGGTCGGCTTCCTGGAGTCGCTGGCCGAGTCGATCTCCGGCGTCTTCTGGTGGGCGATCCTGTTCGCGGTCCTGGTGCCGCTGCTGGCGGCCTTCATCAAGGAGATCCCGCTGCGCGGCGCGCCCGAGGCATCCGAGGACGCCCAGGCACCGGTCCCGGCACTCGACTGACGGTCTCGCTCCCGTCGCCTGACGAACCACGGGAGCATCCGGCTCATCGGCCGGTCGGCCGATGAGCCGGGAGCCAAGTGCCGACCCAGTGATCCCCAAGCCGCCCTCGCGACGATGGGGTCATGAAGACAACGATCCCCGCCACCGGGTACGTCACCCGGCGGCCACTGGCCGAGGACGCCCGCGAGATCCACGAGCTGATCTCGCTCTGCGACACCCAGGTGATCGGCAAGGCCGACATGACGCTCGACGACGTCGCCGACCACCTGAACGACTCCGCCTTCGCCGGGGAGTCCGACGGCTGGCTCGTCCACGACGAGAGCGGGCGCCTGGTGGCGTGGGCCTGGGCCTGCCGCAAGGGGGGCAGCGACAACGTCGACGTCGACGTCGTCGTGCACCCCGCCGCACCGGACCTGACCGGCCCGCTCTGGGACACCGTGACCGAGCGGGCCAGGCAGATCACGGCCGAACTCGGCCACGACCGGGCCGTGGTGGACATCGGCCTCTACCGTGAGGACAGCGGCAAGCGCGCCATCGCCGCGTCCCGCGGCTTCGCCGCCGCCACCAGCTTCATCCGGCTCCGCGCCGACCACGAGGGGACGGTCCCCGGGCCCGAACTCCCGGCCGGGGTGACGGTGCACGACGGGCTCACCGAGGAGGTACGCCGTCAGGGGCACGCCGTGCAGCAGGCCGGCTTCGCCGAGCACTTCGGGTTCGCCCCGAAGGACTACGACGAGTGGTACGAGGAGCTGGACTCCTCGGTCACCACCGACTGGGCACAACTGACGGTCGCCCGCCTCGACGGCGAGCCCGCGGCGATGCTGCTGGGGACCAACGCCTTCCTGGGGGACGAGAACTGCGGGTACGTGCGCCAGTTGGCCGTGCTCCCCGCCTTCAGGGGCCGAGGTCTGGGAAAGGTCATGCTGCGCGGGGCGTTCGCCGCCGACGCCCGCCGCGGGCGGGTCGGCACCTACCTTCACGTCGACGCCAACAACAGCACGCCCGCCCTCGACCTCTACCTCTCGGTGGGCATGCGTCAGGTGCTGGCGATCGACGTCTGGCGGCGCACGATCTGACCTCCCGCCGTACGGGCCTCGCCGCACGGGGCCGTGGGGATCATCGCGGAGATCACTGTGGGGATCACTGCGGGGATCACTGCGGTGCGGCGGTGCGCACTCCGGCACGGCGCGTCCGGCTCATCGGTCCGGGGTCACCCGGTGTTTGGAGAGGTGGGCCAGCACCGCCTGGTTGGCCTCCCAGCCGTCGGGGAACTTCACCGGCACGCCGAGCTGGACCGGCTCGGACGACGGGTGGGCGTCCAGGAGTTCGGGAATGCCCGCCCTGGCGACCACGACGCAGGCGTGGCGGTGCCGGGAGGTGAGCACGCACAGCCGCCCGGACTCCAGATGGAACGCGGTGGCGTCGCGGCGCCCGGACAGCGGGTGAAGCACGATCGTCACGTCGTACTCCCGGCCCTGCAGACGGTTGGCGGTGTCCACCGTGATCTCCGGCGGCACCCCGGCGGCCCTGATCGCGGCGACCTGGTCGCGGTGCGCGGCGCCGATGGCGATCCTGTCGACGGTGACGGGATGGCTGCCGCGCTCGGAGTGCGCGACCGGGCCCCGCTGGAGCAGCCGCGTCGCCAGCATCGCGGTCGCCGCGACGGCTTCGGCGTCGGTGCGCACCGTGTGACGGCTCGGCAGCTCGTACAGCGCCCAGCCGGAGACGGCCGCCTCCTCCAGCGCCAGGTCGTGGGAGGTGCGCATGCCGTTCACGGTGAACTCCAGCGACCTGTCGTCCGGACCCGTCCCCGCGCGGAACCCGGTGAACGGGTAGAACGCCTCGGAGACCACCGGCGCCGCCGAGGCGGGCAGTCGCCAGGAGACCGGCAGCCGGTGCACCGGCAGGTCGGGGTTGTGCCGCAGCAGCACCGAGACCGCGCTCTGCACCGGGTCCCACGACAGGCCCGCCCACCGGTCGCCGTCCACGATGGAGAACGGGTCGAGCTGGCCGGGATCGCCCACGAACAGCGCCCGCTCGAACAGCGAGGCGATGCGCAGCAACTTGTCCGAGCGCATCTGGTACGCCTCGTCGACGATGGCCCAGGGCCAGGTGCGGTCGCCGATCCAGGCCCACTTGTCGGCGGTGGCGATCACCACGGCCGGATCCCCCAGGTCGGGCAGCTTGCCCGCGACCGAGACGTTGGGGTGGGCGAGGACGCGGCCGGGGGTCACGTAGCCGCTCGCCGACAGGCGGCCGATCGGCAGGTCGGGGTGCTCGACCGCGAGCCGCTCCACCAGATCGTCGACCTGCTCGTTGGTCTGGGCGACGATCATCAGCGGCTCGCCGGTCTCCGCGATGTGCCCCGCCGCCCTCACCACCAGCGTTGACTTGCCCGCGCCCGGCGGCGAGTCCACGACCACGCCGCGATGGCGGGGCAGGTCGGCCAGCACGGCCTCCACCACGGCGGCGGCCTCCCGCTGCGGGGTCGTCATGTCGTGCTCCCGTCAAGGCCCCCGTCGAGGCCTCCGTAAAGGCCCCGGTCACGGCCCGTCCCGCACGCGGTGGGACGAGGCGTCGCCCGGCGGCCCGGGATCCGGTGAACGCTCAAAGCCATTCCTCCTGCGCGTCGTCGTCGCCGGGTTCGTACTCCTGCGGAGGGCCGCCGTGGGTCCACGGCGTCTGCTCCGGATCGGGCAGTGCCGCCGACGACTGGAAGTCGTCCGTCAGTGAGGTGTACGAGACCTGCTCGCCCGGTTCGGGCACGGAACCGGGGGCCGGTGTCCTGCCCCGCCCCATCCCCTTGGTGACCTTGAGGGTGATCTCCCCGTCCGCGATCTCGACGATCTCGGCGGCGTGGCCACGCCGGTCGGGGCAGCCGACCGTGGTCTTGGGGGAGAGCCGCACCGGATCGTCGGTCCGCACCGTGATCAGGGGTCTGAGCTTGCGCGAGCGGCCCTCGCCCTCGGTGTGCTCAAGGTCGGCGGACGTCACCGTCCCGGCGAAGGCCTCGCCGCTCAGCCGGTACTCGGCCATGAGCAACGGGTCGTCATGGGCGCGCTGCACGTCGTAGCTCGCCCGCGCCCGTTCCAGTCCCGCCAGCCGCGCGGCGGCGCCGACCGCCCCGTCCCTGCGCGCCTGAGGCGGCCCGCCCTCGGCGATCCGCTCGACGAACCGGGTGAACGACCCGCGGTCGATCTCCCAGCGGTCCTTCACCCGCGTCCCCTCGGGCAGCGAGCGCAACAGCTCCACGCTGCGCCACATCAGCCGCCAGGTGGGTTCGAGCTGGGTGCGCAACGCCTGGCCGATCCGGTCGACGGCGCGATCGGTCGGCGCCTCCTCGTAGGCGCGGATCGCGGGGCCGAGCACCTCGTTGTCGAAGCCGGGGTCGGTGGTGGGGCCGGCGGGAGGCCAGAGCAGCGGGTCCTCGGCCTCCTCGGCCGCCTGCCGCCCGGACATTCCTCGCGGCGGATCGATCCATCCCAGCAGCGCCGCCAGGTTGGCGTCCTCCAGGTTGCTCTGCCCGGTCGCCCAGTGCAGGCTCAGCGCCTCGGTGGCGGCGAGCAGCATCGAGGAGCCCGGCTGCAGCGACCGGTCGGCGAGATAGGTCAGCCACCGGCCGAGCAGCGGCACCGACGGATGCACCGGATAGGGGCCCTCCGCCTTGCGGAAGCGGGTGGAGCGGCCGAGCAGCGCGGCGAACGAGGCCGCGGGCCGGTTCGGCACCAGGATCTGCGGCGCGTCCAGGCATCGCTCGTACGGCTCGCCGCTCTTTCGCTCGACCGTCTCGGTGCTCTTCTGGAACCCCTCGATGTACGGCAGCAGCACCTCGGCCAGCCCGGCGGTGAAGGCGAACCGCAGGTCCCGGTTGCGGGGCTGGGGAACGACGAGCAACCGGGGGTGACCGGGATCGGTGCCGACCATGGCGGCGAGCGGCGCGGCGGCCTCGCCCGCGAGCTTGAGCGGGATGAACACCAGCGGCTGGGCGGAGACGTGGCAGTGCCGGACCGTGGTGATCCGCTGCGCGACGCCGTCCCTGGCGGCCCGCAGCCGCGCCAGCGCCGTCAGTGTGCTCACCGCAGCGACTCCTCGCGCAGCCGGTGCGCCAGCCGGAGCAGGTGGGCGATCTCCTCCTGGCCCTCGGCCACCTCACGGGTGCCCTCGGCCAGGCCGAGGGCCTCGTCCATGCCGGAGACGCCGCCCAGCTGGTCGCGTACCTGGCGCCCGAGCAGGTCGGTGGACCCGCAGGAGCGGGCCTCGTGACGGCAGAACATGCACATGTCGCAGGTGGACAGGCAGTCGGGCGCGTAGCGGGCGGGCACCTGGAGCAGTGCCTGGGCCAGCTCCTCGGCCGAGCGGGTCGGCACACCGTCCTCGCCGGGGGCCAGATCGAAGGTGAGGCCGCCGGGCAGGTCCTCCAGCAGGCGCTCGACCCTGGTCATCCGGGCGAGCTGGCGGTTGAGCACGGAGAGATGCTTGCGTACGTCGACCAGCGCCGCCGTGGGGCGGTTGGCGAAGTTCTCCGGGCAGACGAGGACCACGTCGTGGGAGACGCGTTCCGGGTCGTGCCCGAGGTCGGCCATGAGCGTGCGCAGCGCCATGACGTAGACCGACGCCTGTCGCGCCGCCGCCGCGACCTTTTCCGGCTCGGCCTGGCCGTCGATCACGCTGAACGACTTGATCTCGACGATGTGGAAGCGCCTCCCGATCTGGAAGGCCACGACGTCGGGTTCCAGGTAGGAGGTGTGCCCGGCGATCTCCAGACTGAGCAGCGGGTGGTCGTAGAACACCGCGGTCCCGTCGTCCTCGCGCGCCGCGCGGTCGATCAGCGCCCGGGTGTGCGAGTGCCGCAGATGGGAGCCGATGCTCTCCACGTCCTGGTAGCCGACCTGGGCGACCTCCAGGCCGAGCAGCTCGCGCAGGAGGCGCAGCAGCTCCGCGCACCCGTTCTCCTTCACCAGCGACTCGAACACGTTCCCGCGGGTGATCGCGAACTGGGACTGGCCGAACGGGGCGGGGAAGCCGACGTGCCGGGCCGTGAGGTCCTTGTCGACCCCTGCGGCGTCCATCACCGCCCGGCGGACGCAGCCGGGGTTGGCGGCGAGCGCCGCGATGGCCCGCGCGTCGTGCGGGCGGGAGGGCATCGGCCCGCGCAGCTCGTCAAGCCTGTTCAGGAAGGCCCTCTCCCCGAGCTTGTTCATGAACCGGTCTCCCCGTCCAGCCTGGTCTTCAACAGGCCCCCCTCAAGGTGTTCATCGCGGTGGCGCCGAACAGGCGCTCCACGTCCGGTAGTTGCCTCATCGCCCGTGCCGCCACCTCGGCCCGCTGCGCGGAGTCGGTGGCGAGGTGTACCTCCAGCTCGGCCTGTGCCGCGCGGATCGCGGTCGCCGGGTCGGCCGGGGCGAACCCCTCGACGGCGCCCGGGATGTTCTGCGCCATCCGCGACAGCAGTCGCACCGCCCCCGCGGGAGGTTCCGCCAGCCGCGTCAGGTGCTCGGCGACGCGCATGGCCGAGACGAGGAAGTCGACGCGTGGGCTCAGTGGCCCCAGCACCCGCGACTCGGGTGGCCACGTGCTGTCGGCGAACAGCCCGCGGGCGGGGGAGAGGCGGTCGGTCAGCGCGGCGCACAGGTAGTACGGCCTGGCGTAGGGGTCACCGCGGAACGAGCGCTCCTCGTCGCGCCGCAGGCTGGTGAGCTGGGAGCCGCGCAACTCGCGGGAGAAGAAGGCGTCGTTCACCGCCACGATCAGTTTGGCCGCCGTCGGCACACCCAGCATGGCCAGTGCCTGGTGCACCTGCTCCCTGATGGGCACCAGCGAGGTCTCGGGTTCGTGCGGCGGCTCGGGGGCCTCGGAGGTGATCGCCGCGTCCCACGCCTGCTCCGCCCGGCGCAGGTCGCCGCGCAGCGATCGGGCGAGCGAGTTCTCCTTCGCCTTGACCGCCCGTCGCACCTCGGCGCGGAGCTCGGCTATTCGCCGTTCCAGCGCGTCCAGTGAATCACTCACGGCCCGGAGCGTAACAGGAGTTCCACCAGCCTCCCTTGAATTCCAGCGAATTCCAGCATTAAGCGCGAGTCGTGTAATGGAAATAAAGGTACAAAAAGGTCATTTAATGCGAAACTTGTCGCGCGGGAGGCGGGATCAGTCGGCGCGGCCGATTCCACCTCGGACGGCGACTCAGACGGGAACCATGCGGGGAGCGGAAGGAGGCAGCACGTCCAGCCGCGACACCGCGCGGGGCGGGGCAGGGGCGGTCGGCCCCTGCCCCGAGTGTGCCGCCCTGTCACGGGTCGGCGGCCGCATCCGATCCGGCGCGGCAGACGGTCACCCCGGGGCGAGGGATACGCAGGCTAGCCCTTGACCTCCGTGCGGTCGGCCGACCACAGGGTGTGGAAGGAGCCCTCAAGGTCGATCCGCTCGTAGGTGTGAGCGCCGAAGAAGTCACGCTGGCCCTGGATCAGGGCCGCGGGCAGGCGCTCGGCGCGCAGCCCGTCGTAGTAGGCGAGCGCGGTCGAGAAACCGGGTGCCGGGATGCCCAGTTCGGCGGCCTTCGCCACCACCCGCCGCCACGAGTCCTGCGCCAGGGTGAGCGCCTCGGCGAAGTAGGGGGCGGCGAGCAGGGTGACCGGCTTGTCCTCCGCCGCGTACGCCTCGCGGATGCGGTCGAGGAAGACGGCGCGGATGATGCAGCCACCCCGCCAGATCGTGGCCAGCGTGCCGAGGTCGAGATCCCAGCCGTACTCCGTGCTGGCGACCCTGAGCTGGTCGAACCCCTGGGCGTAAGCGACGATCTTCGAGGCGTACAGCGCCCGCCGCACGTCCTCGGCGAAGTCCTCGCCCACGGCCCCCGCGGGCACGCCCGACGGGCCGGGCAGACCCCGTGCGGCCTTGCGCAGGTCCGCGTGACCGGACAGGGAACGGGCGAACACCGCCTCGGCGATTCCGCTCACCGGAACGCCCAGGTCCAGCGCGATCTGCACCGTCCAGCGGCCGGTACCCTTCTGCTCCGCCCGGTCGGCGATCACGTCGACGAGCGGCTTGCCCGTCGCGGCGTCGACCTGGCGCAGCACCTCGGCGGTGATCTCGATCAGGTACGAGGACAGCTCACCCTCGTTCCACTCCGCGAAGATGTCCGCGAGCTCCGCCGGGGTCCGGCCGAGTCCTTGCCTGACCAGGTCGTATGCCTCGGCGATGAGCTGCATGTCGGCGTACTCGATGCCGTTGTGCACCATCTTCACGAAGTGCCCGGCACCGTCGGGGCCGATGTGGGCACAGCAGGGCACACCGTCCACCTTCGCCGCGATGTCCTCCAGCAGCGGACCCAGCGCCTGGTACGACTCCTTCGAACCGCCGGGCATGATGCTCGGCCCGAGCAGCGCGCCCTCCTCCCCGCCGGAAACCCCGGCTCCGACGAAGTGGAGACCACGCTCGCGCAGCGCGGCCTCGCGTCGGCGCGTGTCCAGAAAGTGCGCGTTCCCGCCGTCCACGAGCATGTCGCCCGGCTCGAGCAGGGGAGCGAACTCCTCGATCACCGCGTCGGTCGGCGCACCCGCCTTGACCATGATCAGAATGCGCCGGGGCCGTTCCAGCGCCGCGACGAACTCCTCGGGGGTCTCGCAGGGGACAAAGGTTCCCTCGTGACCGTGCTCCTCGATCAGTGCCTTGGTCCTGTGCTGGGACCTGTTGTGCACCGCTACCGAGTGCCCGTGCCTGGCCAGGTTGCGGGCGAGGTTCGCCCCCATCACGGCCAGTCCTGTCACACCGATCTGTGCCTGAGACATCAAAAACCTCCAGCTCGAAAAACCCGGTCTTCACGACCGGAAGGAGAACGCGGCAGGATACCGTTGGCTGATTTCTCGAAAACCTGAGCGACTTCGTGGTGAATGCCGCCACCTTTGGTGACCTACTTTGTGACCTACGCGGATCGGGAGATGGACGTTCATGCTCCACCTCCGTCCAACCGCGTCCAATTTTTCACGTCCGGGAAGGCAAGTCTGCACCCACCCCGATCGAACGTGCGAAGAAGGTCCCGGTACCGTGCCGATCGGTGGACGACCTGCTTTTCCGACGGTTCCGGCATCCGGCGGGGACGAGCCCGCGCCGAGAAGACTCAGCGGCCGAAGCTGATGACGCCCGGAAGCTCACGTCCGATGAGGCCGCCCAGGCACCGGTAGGTCCTAGCCCCGCCCTGAAACTGCTCCCGTGAGGGCGGCAGGATCGTCTTGTGCCACCTTGTCCGCCGGTCATCGCGCTCATCGAACATGGAGGCGAACATCACCTGGTCCGAGCAGACCTTCTTCACCGTCGGATCCTTCTCCAGGACGGCCGGATCGTAGATGAGAGAGCCCTGGGGCAGCGGGGCGATCGCGAACGTCTCCCACACGTGGGGCTCCTGGCAGCTGATCCGCTTCGCCGTGGTGTCGCCCGCGATCGCGACGAGGCCGCCCCAGCACTCGTTCTTCGCCACGCACGCGGCCCCCGCGCCCGCCACCGCCGCGGCGGGGCAGGGGGTCGTGACCGTGGCGACCTCGAAAACCTCGCGAGCCGCGGACGTGCCCGTCTTCGGGGTCGCACTCTGGTCCTTGCCAGGGCTCTGGGGGGCCTGCGAGCCGGCCCGCTGCCCGGTGGACGGTGTCTGGTCGCGGTTCTCGATGTACATGAGCCCTACTCCGGCCATCAGCAGGATCGCGAAGGCCACGGCCACCGCGACGAAGACCCGCGCGTTCGACGCGGCCGGATGCTCCGGGGCCGCCGCGGGCGGCTGTGTGCCGGAGAGCCCCTTCACGCCCGGTGACGTCAGATGCGACCGCACAGGCTCCCCGCGCTGCCCCGGCGGTGTGCCGTACGGTGACGCGTACGGCGGCATGGGCACAGGGGTCTTCTCCGGTGTCGAAACCGGCGGTGGAGCGGGCCTCGGGGCCCGGTGGGGGACGGCGGGGCGCGGAGCGTGGGACCGGGCAGAGGCGCCTCCCTCCAGACGCAGGTCCGTGAGGGCGTCGCGCAGCGCGGCCACCGAGGGGGTGCGGCGCGCGGGGTCGGTCGCCATGGCCTCCCTGAGCACGGCGGTCAGCTCCGGTGGCACCTCCGGGAGGTCGGGAACCGGCAGGCGGTGCAGGGCCATGATGACCGCGATGTTGACCACGCCGCTCTCGGGGAAGCGCGGCGGGCGCCCCGAGAGCAGCGCGTACAGCGTGGCGGCCAGGGAGTAGACGTCACCGGCGGCGGCGGGCTCGGTCAGCTCGAACGCCTCGGGCGGGGCGTAGGCGGGAGTGAGGGACTCCCGGGTCACCGACACCTCGCTGCCCGAGGACGGCATGGTGGCGAGGCCGAAGTCGGAGAGCACCACATTGCCGTACCGGTTGATCAGGATGTTGGCGGGCTTGATGTCGCGGTGCAGCACCCCGGCGGCGTGCGCGGCCGACAGCGCGTCGGCGATCCGGATGCCGATGTCGGCGACCTCGGCCGGCGGCAACCGCTTCTCGGCCCGCATCCGATCCAGCAGAGACCCGCCGGGACACAGTTCCAGGACCATGTACGGCCGTCCGTCGGGCAGAACCCCCGCGTCGTAGACATGGGCGACGTGCGGGTGACCGGAGAGGGCGCCGGCCGAGGTCACCTCACGCATGAAGCGGCGCCGGTCCCGCTCGGAGACCAGCACCCGGTTGTCCACCTTGAGCGCGACCTCACGATCCACCGCCAGCTGTCTGGCCCGGTAGACGATCCCGAAACCGCCCTGGCCGAGCACCCCGGACACCTCGTAGCCCGGTACCGCAAAGGCGCCAGCTCCGGCCACCTGCCACCTCCTGAAGACGAGCGGCAGATTACCGGAGTTTCCAGCGCGAACCATGGGTGTATTCCCTTCCTTTCGCTACCGGGATGCACCGCGCCCGCCTCGCGTCGAGGGCCCACAGCCGGGACACCACATGGCCGGTCCGTCTGCGGTGTGCCCGGCACCCTCCGTTTTGTCGGAGCCGCTTTCCCTGAAGCGCGCACGCCACAACGCGCCTTGCTTCCACGCGAGGCGCGGTTGATTTGACGATGCGGGTCGGGGTTCATAAAGTTCACCAGACCCGAGGGAGACGGCGGTGGCGCCGGGGCCTCGGAACCCTCTCTGATCATCTCAGCCTTGATGGGATCTTTGTCCCCTAAAGGGGTTTGATTCGACATGAATCAGACCGTCGAGTACGTTAGGCGGGTCCCCCTGAGAAGGGGGAGCAGTGAATTCCGAAACAGGTAAGCCGGATCGGGTCGGTTTGACACGAAAAAGCGGGCCTGAAAGAATAAAGGCACAACGAAAGAACAGAATAAAACGAACGCCCCGGAGTTCTGCCGGACCGGTTGGTCGGGTCAGGGTGATGGTGTACGCGTCCGTTTCTTGAGAACTCAACAGTGTGTTAAAAGCCAGT
>NZ_JBIAYX010000032.1:0-67482 GCF_042898365.1 Streptosporangium sp. NPDC000509
CACCGGGGACGGTGTGGGAGAGTAGGTCACCGCCGGACAATCTTTCATGAGAGGGCTCCCGCCGTTTGGTGGGGGCCCTTTCGTGCTTTCCAGGGGTCCTTTCCTTTTCCGGGCACTTTCCCCTCGTGGCTTTCCGGCGTTCCTGGCCATGGGCAGGAACGCGGGCCTGTCCTGGACTCTTATGGGCCTGTCCGGAACCAGCCCAGGACGTCAGTAGGCTGGAGACGTGGACTATCGAGCGGTTGAACAAGCGATCATGCAGCGTGGCGTCGAGTGGAGCTTCGAGCCCAGCCTCGACAGGATCGCCGCGCTCGTGGACCTGCTCGGTTCCCCGCAGCACTCCTATCCCGTCGTGCATGTGGCCGGTACGAACGGCAAGTCGAGTACGACCCGGATGATCGAAGCACTTCTGCGTGAGCGCAACCTGCGTGTCGGCCGGTTCACCAGCCCTCACCTCGTTTCCATGCGCGAGCGCATCAGCGTGGACGGCGTCCCGCTGAGCGAGGAGCGCTTCATCGAGGTGTACGAGGACATCGCGCCCTACCTGGAGATGGTCGACTCACAGGGGCGCAGGCTCTCCTTCTTCGAGACCCTCACCGCGATGGCGTTCGCCGCCTTCGCCGATGCTCCCGTGGATGTGGCGGTGATCGAGACGGGGATGGGAGGCGTCACCGACGCCACCAACGTCGCCGACGGCACCGTGGCGGTCATCACGCCCATCTCTCTCGACCATGTCGACTACCTCGGGCCCGACGTCGAGACGATCGCAGGGGAGAAGGCCGGCATCATCAAGCCCGGGGCGACCGCCGTGCTCGCGCAGCAGGAGCTTCCCGCCGCCTCGGTGCTGATGAGGCGGGCCGCCGAGGTCGGTGCCACCGTGGCACGCGAGGGGCTGGAGTTCGGCGTGCTGAGCAGGGAACTCGCCATCGGCGGGCAGTTGGTCCGGCTCAAAGGGCTCAAGGGAACCTACGAGGACGTCCTGCTCCCCCTCTACGGGGCTCACCAGGCGGGCAACGCGGCCTGCGCACTTGCCGCGGTGGAGGCGCTGACCGGTGGGGACGAGCCTCTCGACGCGGAGCTGGTGCGGCAGGCGTTCCTGGGGGTGCGCTCGCCCGGCAGGCTCGAGGTGGTCCGCAGAGGGCCCACGGTGGTCGTCGACGCCGCGCACAATCCGGCGGGGATCCGGGCCAGTCTGGACGCCGTGCAGGAGTCCTTCGACTTCGCGAAGCTCATCGGAGTGGTGGCGGTGTTCGAGGACAAGGACGTCCAGGGCATCCTGGAGCTGCTGGAACCGATGATGGACGAGATCGTGGTGACCAGGAACTCCTCGACGAGGTCCATGGATGTGGACGATCTCGCCGCGCTGGCCGAGGAGATCTTCGGCCTTGACCGGGTGCACCAGGTCGAGAGGTTGGACAGCGCGATCGACCGGGCGATCGGCATCGTCGACGCTCTGGGAGAGTTCAGCGGGGCCGGGGTTCTGATCACCGGATCGGTGGTGACCGCCGGTGACGCGCGACTTCTGCTCAAGGCGGACGAGGCACAGTGAGCGAGCAGGACACCGCGAACGGCCAAGAGCGCGATATGCCGAAAACGTTCTTATCGGACAAGCCGGGCGGGCGGGGCGAAGTGAGTAGACAGGTCACAGTGAGCGGGCGAGGCGGGATGAGCCGGTCGGGCGTGGCCGGTCGTCGGACGCGGTCGTGGCGACTCTGGAGGGACAGAAAATGATCACGGTCACTCCCGGGATGAGGCGTCTCTGCGCCAGCGTGCTCGGCATGCAGGCCATAGTCGTCGGTCTGTTCACGCCGGTCGCGATCAACATCCAAGGCGTCGAACCGACCCTCGCGTTCACCGTCGGCCTCGGCCTGGCACTCCTCTGCGTGGTGGTGATCGGCCTGCTCAAGCGGCCTTTCGCCTACCTCGCGGGAAGCGCGATCCAGGTGCTCACCATCGCCTCCGGCTTCATGGTCCCGGCGATGTTCTTCCTCGGGGTGATCTTCGCCGCGCTGTGGATCACGGCGATATTCGTCGCTCGCCGTGTCGAGGGCGTGACTTCTCGCTAAAGTCGGCCAACATGGCCGTCCCTCCCATCCAGCCGACTCGGGCGGTGTCCGCCAGGCCCACCGGCCTGGTGCGCGTGCTCCGGGTCTCCCTGATGATCGACGTTGTCCTCGGACTGCTCGTCGCGGTAGTGCTGCCGCTGGCGATCGTCGCCATTCCCAACACCATCTCGGTGGTCGCCGCCCTCCTGCCGCCGGACATCTCGCAGATAGCGATGATCAGAGCGCACGGGCTGGCGCTTCCCGCGATGGTCCTGACCGTGCCGGTGGCGGCGGTGGCCGTGCACCGGATGAGGGCGGCCCCGATGATGGTCGCCGGGCTGACCCTGCTCGCCTTCGCCGACGTCGCCGGCGGATACGCCGGGTCAACGGCGCTGGTAGGGGTCCTGCGGGTCCTGCACGGGGTCGGAGCGGGCCTGCTGGTCCCCGCCACCCTGATGGCCGTCCGGGGGCGTTCGACGCTCCTCAGGGCCGTGTGGGCGGCCGTGTTGACGGGGAGCCTGCTGGCCGCTCAGGCGCTCGCGCTGTGGCCCCTCGACCAGGTCGACTCCTGGCGCGTCACCCTCCAGCCGTACCCGATGCTCACCGGGGTCGCGCTCGCCCTCGCCGCGCTCTATCTGGTGCTGTGGTTGAAGGAGGGCGAGGGCGGCACGGGCCCCGTTCCGGTCGTCGCCGAACGCGGACGCACGCTGTGGGTGGTCGTGCCCGCCGCGGGCGTCGCGGCCCTGGCTCTGGGCAGCACGTTCGACTGGTCACCGAATCTGGTGATCCGTGCGGCGCTGGTGTCCATCCTCGTCCTGCTCGCCCTGGCCTCCTCCGGTGTCTCGAAGGGGGCCGCCGGTCGGGCGCCGGCCTACGCGATGATCGCGGTCGGCGTCGTCGCCCTGCCCACCGCCGCCCAGATCACCTACGTCGAACTCGGAGGGCTGGGAGGACCGGGGCTGTCCGGTCTGTGGCCCGCCTTCGTGATCGCCGCGTTGGTGGGCCTCCTGTCCGCGCTGTCGGCGAACCGGCTGGGCGACGCGGCCATGCCCATGGTCACCGCGGGTGGGCTCGTGGTGATGGTCGCGGGCCTGTGCGCCGTGCGGCTGTTTCTTCCCGCCCCGGGCGGGCTCCCGCTGATTCTCCCGTTCGCGCTGCTCGCGGGCGGTGCCTCGGTGGCGCTCACCGGTGCGTTGCGATCCTGCGGCGAGGGGGCGGCGCTTCTGGCGCTGTCGCTGTTCTTCCCCGCGGTACTCGTGGGCTTTCTGCTGGGCAGCGGCGTCCAGGTCAACCGCCTGAAGGACGCCACGACCCCGCAGGCGCTGGTCGACGGGTTCGTGGACGCCCTGCACCTGTGGGCACTGCTCGGGGGCGGACTGGTGCTCGTGGTGATCGTGCTCGGCGCCGTTCTGGCTCGCCTCCTGCCAGGCACCCCGGTGAGCCCGGGGGACACCCGGGACACTCCGGCAGGTGCGGGCGGCTTCTCGCCCGCGGCGCGATCCACTTCCGGGCTGGTGCCTCCTCCCGCCGGGGAGGCCGATTCCGCCGGTGGCGCGTGGCCGGCCGCCACGGCGTCGGGACCTCCCGGAAGGGTCGGTCCTTCCAGGCAGGTCAAGCCGTCCGAGCGGGTCGGGCAGCCCGGGCGGTCCGAACAGGACGGGCAGGTGGGACACGGGGTGGTGCGGCCACGGTCCGAGGCCGCACCGAGGCCGCAGGGCCGTCCGAATCCCGAGGCGGGACCTATGGCCGCGACCGGATCCAAGGGCGGGTCCGCGGCCGCCACCGGGGGAGGGCAGGGGGTGGGCAAGGGTGGGAGACCCAGGCCCCGGCACGAGCCCGACCGTGTTCCCGAGCGCGACCCCGAGCCGGAGACGGAGGCCGAGCCGGAGAAGGTCGTCGCGCCGCCCGTGGTGGTGCCCCCGCCCGCGCCCTCGCCCGAGGACGGCCCGGGAAGTGGGCCGGCCCTCCAGTGACCTCGCCGACCACGGGTAATCGCGCGAAGGACGGTAAACTTCGCGCGATTACCGCAGTCCGCGACCCATACATGTTCAAAGGAGAACTCCAGTGTCCGAGCGCACTCTTGTCCTGATCAAGCCCGATGGTGTGGCGCGTGGTCTCATCGGCGATGTGATCGCCCGTGTCGAGCGCAAGGGGCTGAAGGTCGTGGCGCTGGAGCTGCGCACCCTGGACGTCGAGACCGCCAAGACGCACTACGCGGAGCACTCCGAGCGGCCGTTCTTCGGCGAGCTGGTGGAGTTCATCACCTCCGGTCCGCTGGTCGCGCTGGTGCTTGAGGGGCCGCGGGCCATCGAGGCATTCCGTGGTCTCGCGGGCCTCACCGACCCCGTCAAGTCCGCGCCCGGCACCATCCGCGGCGACCACGCCCTGGAGATCGGCGAGAACGTCGTCCACGGCTCCGACTCTCCCGAGTCCGCCGCGAGGGAGATCAAGATCTTCTTCCCGGATCGCTTCTAGAACGCGCGCTTTCGCCGCGATTGCCGGGCCCCGCCGTCCTTGTGGACGGCGGGGCCCGCCTTGTTCGGTTAACCCAAGATTTTGCTGCGGCAGGCCGCCTCATTGCGCTCAACGGTGGGTACGTCACGTTACGATTCGAGTGCGTTCCGTAGTTTTCGCCGACGACCTGACGGAAGGAGGCCGGCCTTCCTCATGGGCAGCAATCTTGCTTTTCTGGGCCGCGACATGGCGGTCGACCTCGGCACCGCGAACACCCTCGTGTATGTGCGGGGCCGCGGGATCGTGCTCAACGAGCCGTCCGTCGTAGCGATCAACACCGCGACGGGGAAGATCGTGGCCGTTGGTATCGAGGCCAAGCGGATGATAGGCCGCACTCCCGGAAACATCGTGGCCATCCGCCCGCTCAAGGACGGCGTCATCGCCGATTTCGACGTCACCGAGCGCATGCTGCGCTACTTCATCCAGCGGGTGCACAAGCGCCGCCACTTCGCCAAGCCGCGCATCATCATCGCCGTGCCGAGCGGGATCACCGGTGTCGAGCAGCGAGCGGTCAAGGAGGCCGGTTACCAGGCGGGTGCGCGCAGGGTCTACATCGTCGAGGAGCCCATGGCGGCCGCGATCGGTGCCGGGCTTCCCGTGCACGAGCCCACCGGCAACATGGTGATCGACATAGGCGGCGGGACCACCGAGGTGGCGATCATCTCGATGGGCGGTGTGGTCACCAGCCAGTCGATCAGGGTGGGCGGCGACGAGCTCGATCAGGCGATCATCACCTTCGCGAAGAAGGAATACTCGCTGATGCTCGGTGAGCGCACCTCCGAGGAGATCAAGATGGCGATCGGTTCCGCGTGCACGCTCCCCGAGGAGAGCCACGCCGAGATCCGGGGCCGCGACCTGGTCAGCGGCCTGCCCAAGACGATCGTGGTATCGGCCGCGGAGATCCGCAAGGCCATCGAGGAGCCGCTGAACGTGATCGTCGACGCGGTCAAGACCACGCTCGACAAATGCCCGCCCGAGCTTTCCGGAGACCTGATGGACCGCGGGATCGCCCTCACCGGGGGCGGTGCGCTTCTCAAGGGCATGGACGAGCGGCTGAAGGCGGAGACGGGCATGCCGATTCACCTCGTCGACAACGCCCTCGACTCCGTCGCACTCGGCTCGGGCAAGTGTGTCGAGGACTTCGACGCCCTGCAGCAGGTCCTGGTCCCCGAGCCGCGGCACTGATGAAGGACACCCGCAGGGCACGGGTCAACCTGGGGCTGCTGCTCGCCTCCGCACTCGTGCTCGTGACCATCGACCACCGTTCGGTCACGGAGTCGCCGTTCGGTCCGCTCAGGACGGTCGGCACGACGCTTTTCGGCGCCGCGGAGAGCGCGGGGGCGGGACTCGTACGACCGGTCGGCGAGTTCTTCGAGGCGATGGCCGAGGCTCCCTCGGCGCGGAGCCGGATCGAGAGGCTGCACGCGGAGAACCAGCGACTCAGGCACGATCTGGCGACGCAGAGCCTCGACCGGGAGCGCTCCAGGGAGCTTCGCAGGCTGCTCGGTGTGGCGGGGACCGGCGGATACAAGATCCTGACCACCCAGGTGATCGCTCGGCGCGGCGCTCCCGGGTTCGAGGAGGCCGTCGAGCTCGACGTGGGGCGCGCCGACGGAGTGCGTCCGGAGATGACCGTTTTGAATGCCGATGGCCTGGTCGGCAGGGTGGTTCAGGTGGGCCCGTCCACCTCGACGGTGGTTCTGCTCAGTGACCCCGCCTCGGCGGCCGGGGCCAGGCTGGAGGGTAGCAACGAGATCGGGGTGGTGCACGGCGTGGGGGAGAACGGTCGCCTGGTCCGCTTCCGGCTGCTCGACTCGACCGCGCCGATCACCCCGGGGCATCGCATCGTGAGCTTTGGTTCCCAGCGCGGCGCACCGTATGTGGCGGGGGTGCCGATCGGGGTGGTGGAGCGGGTGGAGGCCACGCCGGGTGAGCTGACCCGCATCGCGTACGCGCGGCCGTCCGCGGATCTCACCTCGCTGGACGTGGTCGGGGTGGTGGTGCAGGCGCCGCAGCGCGACCCGCGTGACACGGTGCTTCCGCCGGCCCCGCGCAAGGCGAAGGTCTCGGCACCGGGGCGGTCCACGCCGCGCTCACCCGAGTCCGACGCCGAGTCCGATGCCGAGTCCGGGCCCGGCTCCGAGGACGGCTCCGACTCCGAGGTCGACTCCACCTCTGAGTCCGGTCGGCGAGAGGCGCGGGTTCCCCGTGGCCGGCGAGAGGGGGCCTGAGGGGATGGGGCGCAACGCGATGTTCGTGGCGCTGCTTTTGGGGATCATGATCCTCCAGGTGACCGTCGTCAACAGGCTGCCGCTGCCGGGGCATGCCGCGCCGGATCTGGTGTTGCTCGCCGTGGTGGGGTACGCGCTGGCACGCGGGGCCGCAGCGGGGGCCGTGATGGGCTTCGCCGCCGGCCTCGTCAGCGACCTGCTGCCGCCCGCGGCGCATCTGCTCGGGCACAACGCGCTCGTGTTCTGCCTCATCGGCTTCATGGCGGGACGGGCGGTGGAGAGCCGGCCGGCCGCGGGGCCGCTCGCGGCGCTGGCCTGCGCGATCGCCGGTCCCGTGGTCGCTCTGGTGACCGGCGCCCTGGTGGGGGATCCGCGGGCCGGTGTGTCCATGCTCACGGCGGTGCTGCCACAGGCGATGATCTACAACCTGCTCGCCGCGCCACCGGTGGTGTGGATGGTGCGAAGGGTCGTCAAGGGGCCGGAGCCGCGCCCCATCCAGATGCCCCGCTCGGCCATGCGGAGTCATGCATGAGATCACGTACGCGGCATCGTGCGCGGTGGGGTTCCCGGTGCGTGCGCCGCGAGGGGTTCGGCGGGGCGTGGACGGGGGGGGTCCGCGAGGTGTGCGGGGAGGAGCGGTCATGGGCCTGATGCGAGGGCGCCTGGTCGTGGTGCAGGTGATCGTGGTGTCGATGCTGGCGTTGCTCGCGGTGCGGCTCTGGCAGGTGCAGGTGGTGAGTGGCCGGGAGTACGTGGAGGCCGCGACCGAGACGCGTACGCGTGATGTCGTCGTCCCGGCGGTGCGCGGACAGATCCTCGACGCGACGGGCCGTCCACTGGTGCGCAACCGGACCACCCTGGTGGTCTCGGTCGACCGCACCCGCCTGAACCGGATGGCGGGCAACGGCGAGGAGGTGATCAAGAGGCTCGCCGCTGTGCTCGGCCGCCGTCCCGGCGAGTTGCGGGAGCGGATCAGGGCGTGCGGGCCCGGGGTCGCCCGTCCGTGCTGGCCGGGATCCCCGTACCAGCCGATCCCCATCGACGTCGACGTGACCACGCGCGAGGCCCTGCAGATCCTGGAGCGGCAGGAGGAGTTCCCCGGCGTCACGGCCGAGGTGCAGGCCGTGCGGGAGTATCCGCGCAAGGGCGCGGGCGCGCAGGCGCTCGGCTACCTGCAGCCGATCACGCAGGAGGAGCTGGACAAGCGTGACGGGCTCAGGGCGGCGTTCTCCGGGGTCGACCTGGTGGGCAGGGACGGCCTGGAGTCGGTCTACGACGTGCCGCTGCGGGGGACGCCCGGGATGAGGCGGGTGCAGGTCGACCGGCTGGGCAAGGTCATCGGGGTGGAGCGGCACGTGCCGCCGATCCCGGGTGACACGCTCATCACCAGCATCGACGCCAGGGTGCAGACCTTGGCGGAGAAGGCGCTGGCCGAGGCGATGAAGGGCGCGCCCAAGGCCGACGGGGCGGCGGCGGTGGTGCTGGACGCGAAGACCAGCCGGGTGATCGCGCTGGCCAGCGCGCCGACGTATGATCCGGCGGTCTGGTCCGGGGGCATCTCGGAGGCGGAGTACCAGCGGTTGCTGTCGGGCAAGACCGGCAAGCCGCTGGTGTCGCGGGCGATCAAGGGCGAGTTCGCGCCCGGTTCGACGTTCAAGGTGTCGTCGGTGTCGGCGATGCTCAGGGACGGCTACCCACTGCACGGCAAGTACGACTGCCCGGGGTCCTACATGGTGGGCGACCGGCCGTTCAACAACTTCCGCGGCATCGGACTGGGCACCCTCGACCTGCACACGGCGCTGGTGAAGTCGTGCGACACGATCTTCTATCGGGCGGCGTACGAGCAGTGGCTGCGCGACGGCGGTCTCGATCCCAAGGGGAGGCCCAAGGAGCCGATGGCGAACATGGCGCGTGCCTACGGGTTCGGCCGCCCCACCGGCGTCGACCTGCCGGGCGAGTCGCCGGGCAGGATTCCCGACCGGGCATGGAAGAAGGCGCTCTGGGCGGTGACGAAGGAGGACAACTGCCGGCGGGCCAAGACCGGTTATCCGGAGGTGGCCAAGAGCAGCCCCAGCAGGGCGGCCTTCCTCAAACGGCTGGCGTACGAGAACTGCCTGGAGGGATTCCAGTGGCGGCCGGGTGACGCCGCCAACTTCTCCATCGGGCAGGGCGACGTGCTGGTGACGCCGCTGCAGTTGGCGGCGGCCTACGCGGCACTGGTCGGGGACGGCAGGCTGCGCAGTCCCAGGGTGGCCTGGGCGCTGGTGCGTCCCGACGGGACCAAGGTCAAGGAGATCAAGGTACCGGTGGTGGGTAAGTTGCCGATCACGCGGGAGGAGCGGAACTACATCAAGGGGGCGTTGAGCGAGGTCGCCTCCGACGGCACCGCCGCCGGGGCCTTCGCGGGGTTCCCCATGGACAAGGTCAAGATCGGTGGGAAGACCGGCACCGCCGAGGTCTACGGCAAGGCCGACACGTCGTGGTTCGCCTCGTTCGCCCCGACGAACAACCCGCGGTTCGTGATCGTCGCCATGGTGTCCCAGGGCGGGATGGGCGGTCAGACCGCGGCTCCGGCGGTACGGAAGATCTACGAGGGCATCTACGGGTTCAAGCCTGACGGGAAACCGTCCTCCTCCATCCTGCCGGGCGGGCGCCCCGCGAGGGCGCTTCCGGTGATCGCCAAGGATGGGACGGTGTCGCGATGACCCCCGTATCGGCGGCGGTGACGTCCGCGAGTGAGGCTGCGTGAGTCGGGCGGCGCCGCCGAGGACGTCCCTCACCGGCCGGACGGTGGCGGCGGTCTCCACGGTGGGCCGGATGGACGGATTGATGCTGGTCGCCGTGGCCGCGCTCGCGGTGATCGGCACGATGCTCGTCTGGTCGTCGACCAGGACCTGGGCGCCCGGCTCGACCGGGCTGGTCAAGAAGCACATCCTCAACCTCGTCATCGGGGCCGTGCTGGCCGGCACGGCCGCGATGGTGGACCATCGGGCGCTGCGGCTCTTCGCGCCGCTGATCTACGGGGTGACGCTGATCGGGCTGATCCTGGTGATCACACCGCTTGGCAGCACCGTGAACGGCGCCCACTCATGGATCATGCTGGGGGGCGGTTTCGCGTTCCAGCCCTCCGAGTTCGCCAAACTGGGTCTGGTGCTGATGCTCGCCATGCTGCTGGCCCAGCCGGCCAGGGGCACCGACCGGCCGCGCAGCTTCGATGTCGTGATCGCGCTGGTGGTGTCCTCCTTCACCATGGGCCTGGTGATGCTCCAGCCCGACCTGGGCACCACGATGGTCATCGGGGTGATCACGGCCGGCACGATGGTCGTGGCGGGGGTCCGCAAGCGCTGGATCGCCGGGCTCACCCTCAGCGTGATCGGTGCAGGGGTGGCCGTGTGGCTCCTCGATGTCCTGGAGCCGTACCAGATCGCCCGGTTCACCGCGTTCCTCAACCCGGCCAGTGACCCGCGTGGCGTCGGCTACAACAGCACCCAGTCGCTGATCGCGATCGGATCGGGGGAGGTGTTCGGCAAGGGATTGTTCGGGGGTGGCCAGACCACCGGCCGTTTCGTGCCCGAGCAGCACACCGACTTCGTCTTCACGGTGGCGGGGGAGGAGTTCGGATTCCTCGGCTCGGTCACGGTGGTGGCGCTGATCGGGGTGATCCTGCTGCGGGGGGTGCGGATCGCGCGCGAGTGCGACGACCGGTTCGGCGCGCTGATGGCCGGTTCGATCGTGTGCTGGCTGGCCTTCCAGTCGTTCGTCAACATCGGGATGACGATCGGGATCATGCCGATCACCGGCCTTCCCCTGCCGTTCGTCTCCTACGGCGGTACCGCCACCTTCGCCAACATGATCGCCTTCGGGCTGCTCCAGGCGATCCATATGCGCAGGCAACCGTCGTTCAGCTGAGGAGTCCGGTGCTCGCTCCGGCCCCGGTGCGGAGTGGCCCGCCTGTGGCACCCTCTCCAGGCGGATATTCTTGACGGCATGTCTGTCGAGTCGTTGTTTCCCCGCCTGGAAGCGCTCCTGCCCAGAGTGCAGAAGCCGATCCAGTATGTGGGAGGTGAGCTCAACTCGACCGTCAAGGACTGGGACGAGAGCACGGTCCGCTGGGCGCTGATGTATCCGGACGCCTACGAGGTGGGCCTGCCCAACCAGGGTGTCCAGATCCTCTACGAGATCCTCAACGAGCTGCCGGAGACGCTGGCCGAGCGGACCTACGCGGTCTGGCCCGACCTCGAGGCGCTCATGCGTTCCGAGGGCGTGCCGCAGTTCACGGTCGACGCGCACCGGCCGGTGAGGGCGTTCGACGTGCTCGGACTCTCCTTCTCGACCGAGCTCGGCTACACCAACATGCTGACCGCGCTGGATCTGGCGGGCATCCCGCTGGAGGCGGCCGACCGGGGCGACGACGACCCGATCGTGCTGGCCGGTGGGCACGCGGCGTTCAATCCCGAGCCGATCGCCGACTTCCTCGACGCCGCCGTGCTGGGCGACGGGGAGCAGGTCGCCATCGCGATCACCGAGGTGATCCGCGAGTGGAAGACCGAGGGCTCGCCCGGTGGGCGCGACGAGCTGCTGATGCGGCTGGCCGAGTCCGGCGGGGTCTACGTGCCGAAGTTCTACGACGTCGACTACCACGCCGACGGCCGGATCCAGCGGGTCACGCCCAACAGGTCGGGGGCGCCGTGGCGGATCCACAAGCACACCGTGATGGATCTGGACGAGTGGCCCTATCCCAAGAAGCCGCTGGTCCCGCTGGCCGAGACCGTGCACGAGCGGTTCAGTGTGGAGATCTTCCGCGGCTGCACCCGTGGGTGCCGGTTCTGCCAGGCCGGCATGATCACCCGTCCGGTGCGCGAGCGCTCGATCACCACGATCGGCGACATGGTCGAGGCGGGCGTCAAGGCCTCCGGGTTCAACGAGGTCGGCCTGTTGTCGCTCTCCTCGGCCGACCATTCCGAGATCGGCGAGGTCGCCAAGGGGCTGGCCGACCGCTACGAGGGCACCAACACCTCCCTGTCGCTGCCCTCGACCCGGGTCGACGCCTTCAACATCGACCTGGCGAACGAGTTCTCCCGCAACGGCCGCCGCTCCGGTCTGACGTTCGCCCCGGAGGGCGGCTCGGAGCGGATGCGTAAGGTGATCAACAAGATGGTCACCGAGGAAGACCTGATCAGGACCGTCACCACCGCGTACACCCAGGGTTGGCGGCAGGTGAAGCTCTACTTCATGTGCGGCCTGCCCACCGAGGAGGACGCCGACGTCCTGGGCATCGCCGATCTGGCCAAGAAGGTCATCAAGGCGGGCCGGGAGGCCACCGGGTCGCGCGACGTCCGCTGCACGGTCTCCATCGGCGGTTTCGTTCCCAAGCCGCACACTCCGTTCCAGTGGGCGGGCCAGGCCGACCACGAGACGGTCGACCGCAGGCTGAAGGCGCTGAAGGAGGCTCTGCGGGGCGACAGGGAGTACGGCCGCGCCATCGGCCTGCGCTACCACGACGGCAAGCCGTCGATCGTGGAGGGCCTGCTCTCCCGGGGTGACCGCCGGGTCGGCAAGGTCATCCGCGCGGTGTGGGCCGAGGGGGGCCGCTTCGACGGCTGGAGCGAGCACTTCTCCTACCAGCGCTGGATGGACGCCGCCGCCGCGGTGGGCGTCGACGTCGACTGGTACACCACGCGTGAGCGCGAGGAGAACGAGGTCCTGCCCTGGGACCATCTCGACGCCGGGCTCGACCGCGAGTGGCTCTGGCAGGACTGGCAGGACGCGGTCAACGACGTCGAGGTCGAGGACTGCCGCTGGACCCCGTGCTACGACTGCGGTGTCTGCCCCACGATGGGCACCGAGATCCAGATCGGGCCCACCGGGAAGAAGCTGCTGCCACTCACGGTTGTCTGAGGTGGGCGGCGCGTGAGCACCGCCTCCGGAAACGACGACCACGATTCGGGAAGGACGACACCACCCTGAAACCCGCTCCTGACGGGCCGCCGCCCGCGCCCGTGGTGCAGCGCCTGCGCGTTCGCTACGCCAAGCGCGGCCGCCTGCGCTTCACCAGTCACCGTGACATCACCCGGGCCCTCGAACGGGCGGTCCGGAGAGCCGACGTCCCGGTGGCGTTCAGCGCGGGCTTCTCGCCCCACCCGAAGATCTCCTATGTGGGAGCGGCCGCCCCCACCGGGGTCGCCAGCGAGGCCGAATACTTCGAGATCAGCGTGACGCGTGAGTGTGATCCCGGCAGGCTGCGAGCCGCTCTGGACACCTCACTGCCTCCCGGTCTCGACGTGCTCGACGTCGTCGAGGCGGGCTCCGCGAGCCTGGCCGACCGGATGGAGTGCTCGGCGTGGGAGCTGCGACTTCGAGGAGCCGATTCCGCCCTCGCCGGGGCCGCGGTCGAGAAATTCCTCGCCACGGAACACGTCGAGGTCGAACGCCTTACGAAGAAGGGGATGCGGCGCTTCGACGCACGTGAAGCGGTGCTGAGCCTCACGGTATTTGAGGTAACAGAGACAACAGCAGGTCAGGCGTCCAGTCAGCCATGTGTCATACTTCGCATGGTTGTACGGCACGAAACTCCTGCTGTTCGACCCGACGACGTTCTCACTGGACTGCGTCTTGTGGCTGACTTCGCGCCGCCGGTGCCCCCCGAGGTGACCAGGCTGGCGCAGGGCCCGCTGGACGTTCACACCGGTGAGCCCGCCGATCCGTTCGGCCTGGACCGCGACATCACGCGCGGCGGCGAAGCGGAACCGGTGGGCAGGCACGTCGGCGGCGACATATAGGACTTGGCGCCGGGCCCCAGGCCTGGCGGACAGTGAGAGACGAGAGCTCCCGCGCGGCGCGGAGACGCGCCCGGGAGCTGAACGGGAGAGCGCCCGCATGCTCGACAACGAGCCCAACGCCGGGGTCAACAGCCCTGACGGGGACACGACAACAGAAGAGACACGACCGCCGACGACCCGTCGCAGGGCCGCGAGCAGGCCGGCCGGACCTCCGCCGGAGCCGCCGGAGCCGGCCCCGGTGGTCACGGCACCGCCCGCACCGGTCGCGCAGACCGTGACGCCCGAGGTCCCCGAGACCTCCACGGTGGAGCCCACCGCGCCCGCGCCCAAGCGCGCCACCAGGCGCAAGACGGCGGTGGCGGACGGTGCGACCACCACCACGCGTCGTAGCCGTGCGAAGAAGCCGGCCGAGCCGGTCGCGGAGGTTGCGACCCCCGAGACCCCTGCGATCCCCGATGCACCCGTGACGGTCTCCCCGGCGCACCCCGTGGCGCCCGTCGCCGTACCGGATCCCTTCGCCGAGGCCGAGCCCGCGCCCCAGGAGGCGCCCGCGGCCCCCGCCAAGCGCACCCGTACGCGCAAGAAGGCCACGCCGCGCGAGGCGCCGCCGGTCGAGGTCGAGCAGAGCGTCCACGTGCCTCCCGCCGAGGTGGAGGAGGCCGAGGCGGAGCTCCTGCCGGCCGACGAGCCGCTCGACGACGAGCCCGCGGGCGAGGACATCATCGAGGAGCGTCCCGGCCTGTTCGCCGATCCCTTCGGCCTGGCCGCCAGGGAACGTTCCGAGGTGCCCTCGGTGACCTTCCAGGCACCCGCCGCGGTGTTCCAGCCGCTGTTCCAGGCCCCCGACCCGCAGCGGGCCGCACAGCCCGCCACGCGTCCCGCGCCGGTCCAGCCCGCCACCCCCGAGCCCGAGCCCGTCGAGGCGAGGGCCGACAAGGCCGACCGGGTCGAGAAGACCGAGAGGGCCGAGCTCGCCGAGGAGCCCGAGGACGACGACTCGGAAGGCGAGGGCGACGACGACGCGGGAGGTCGCCGGCGTCGGCGCCGCAGGGGCGGCCGGGGTCGCGGCAAGGCGCGCGACCTCGACGAGACCGAGGAGACCGAGGCCGAGCAGGACGACGAGGAGCAGGCCGAGGCCGAGCAGGACGACGAGGCCGAGAGCGGCAGCTCGCGTCGCCGTCGACGCAGGCGGCGCAGGGGTACGGACGAGTCCGGTGACGTCCCCGACGACCCGCCGAACACGGTGGTGCGCATCCGCGCGCCCCGTGCCGGCCGCGGCACCTCGGTGGACGAGGTGCAGAGCGTGCGCGGCTCGACCCGTCTGGAGGCCAAGAAGCAGCGCCGTCGCGAGGGTCGTGAGCTCGGCCGCAGGCGTCCGCCGATCATCACCGAGTCGGAGTTCCTGGCCCGCAGGGAGTCCGTCGAGCGCGTGATGGTGGTCCGCCGCACCGGCGGGCGCACCCAGATCGCGGTGCTGGAGGACGGCGTCCTCGTCGAGCACTACGTCAACCGCGAGGCGAGCCAGTCGTACGTGGGCAACGTCTATCTCGGCAAGGTGCAGAACGTGCTGCCGAGCATGGAGGCCGCGTTCGTCGACATCGGCAAGGGCCGCAACGCGGTCCTGTACGCCGGAGAGGTGAACTTCGACACCGCAGGGCTGGAAGGACAGCCCAAGCGGATCGAGGTGGCGCTGAAGTCGGGCCAGTCGGTGCTGGTGCAGGTCACCAAGGACCCGATGGGCCACAAGGGCGCCCGCCTGACGAGCCAGATCAGCCTGCCGGGACGTTACCTGGTCTACGTGCCCGACGGTTCGATGACCGGTATCAGCCGCAAGCTCCCCGACAAGGAGCGCACCCGTCTCAAGAGCATCCTGAAGAAGGTCATGCCGGAGAACGCGGGGGTCATCGTCCGTACGGCTGCCGAGGGCGCCTCGGAGGACGAGCTGGCTCGCGACGTGGCCAGACTGTCGGCGCAGTGGGAGAACATCCAGCGCAAGGCCAAGTCGGCCAGCGCGCCCGAGCTGCTCTCCTCCGAGCCCGACCTGACCGTCCGGGTGGTCCGCGACGTGTTCAACGAGGACTTCGCCTCGCTGGTCGTCGCGGGGGACGTGTGGGAGACGGTCGACGAGTACGTCCGCTACGTCGCCCCGCATCTGGCCGACCGCCTCAGCAGGTGGGAGGAGGGCGGTGACGTCTTCGCCGCGTACCGGATCGACGAGCAGATCGCCAAGGCGATGGAGCGCAAGGTCTGGCTGCCCAGCGGCGGCTCGCTGGTGATCGACAGGACCGAGGCCATGACCGTGGTCGACGTCAACACCGGCAAGTTCACCGGTCAGGGCGGCAACCTCGAGGAGACCGTCACCCGCAACAACCTGGAGGCGGCCGAGGAGATCGTCCGCCAGCTCAGGTTGCGCGACATCGGCGGCATCATCGTCATCGACTTCATCGACATGGTGCTGGAGAACAACCGTGATCTGGTGCTGCGGCGGCTGCTGGAGTGCCTGGCCCGTGACCGTACCAAGCACCAGGTGGCCGAGGTGACCTCCCTCGGTCTGGTCCAGATGACGCGCAAGCGGGTCGGCCAGGGCCTCCTGGAGGCCTTCTCGACCACCTGTGAGTGCTGCAACGGCCGTGGCCTGCACGTCTCGTCGGAACCGGTCGAGGGCAAGCCCGAGCCGCGCGGCACCCAGGGCAAGATGGCCGTGGAGAAGGCCGTCGCGGAAAAGCTCGGCAAGGACGGTAACCACGCGGTGGCGGCCGGTGACCAGTCTGGGCGTGATACGGTGACCGATGCGCTTGATGGAGTCCAGCATGAGGACGGTCAGGCAGCACAGGCTTCTGGCCGGGGGCGGCGACGCTCCCGCAAGGCCAGGTCGGCCGATTAGACCCCGTCCCGCACAGGGACGGGGCCGAAGGCCGGCACCCCCGACGTTCCGCCCGGTTCGACCAGGACACCGTCAATCCGGTACCCTGGTGAACCGGTGCGCTCATGGCGCGCCCTGTTCGCGCGCCTACCCGGTACGTCATCAATGACCACAGCCGGATGCGGGGCGCAGCATCCAGCGAGCAAGCAGTCAGAAGAAGGGTTCCGCGGTGTACGCGATCGTTCGTTGCGGCGGCAGGCAGCAGAAGGTCTCCGTCGGTGACGTCCTTGAAGTGGACAAGGTCGCCGGCGAGGTCGGTTCCACGGTTTCGCTGCCGACGGTCCTCGTCGTCAACGACGGCGACGTGACCACCGAGGCGGGCAAGTTCACGGTTGCCGCCGAGATTCTCGGTGAGACCAAGGGTCCGAAGATCCGGATTCTGAAGTACAAGAACAAGTCGGGGTACAAGAAGCGCCAGGGTCACCGCCAGCGGTACACCCAGGTGAAGATCACCGGCATCGACCAGGCCTGAGTTTCGGGAGTTTTGCGAGATGGCACACAAGAAGGGCGCGTCGTCCACTCGGAACGGCCGCGACTCCAACGCCCAGCGGCTCGGTGTGAAGCGCTTCGGCGGTCAGCTGGTCAACGCCGGCGAGATCATCGTTCGTCAGCGCGGCACCCACTTCCACCCCGGCGACAACGTCGGCCGTGGCAGTGACGACACGCTGTTCGCGCTGGCCGCGGGCCACGTTCTGTTCGGTGTCAAGCGCGGACGCCGCGCGGTGAGCATCGTTCCGGTCGCGGAGTAGATTCGCGCCGACAGACGTTGAGGGCAGGGGTGGATCGCATTCAGCGGTCCACCCCTGTTCGCGTTTTCACCGGAATTTCCCGTAGATAGAGGTAGGAAAGTAGATATGCCGGACTTTGTGGACCAGGTGGTCCTGCACATCAAGGCCGGTGACGGGGGAAACGGCTGTGCCTCTGTCCATCGGGAGAAGTTCAAGCCGCTGGGCGGTCCCGACGGGGGCAACGGAGGCCGGGGCGGTGACGTGATCCTGGAGGTCGACGCCAACACGGCGACCCTGCTGGAGTATCACCGCCGCCCGCACCGCAAGGCCGACAACGGCAAGCAGGGGCAGGGCGCCAACCGCGACGGCGCCAACGGCGGCGACATCATCATCTCGGTGCCCGACGGCACCGTGGTCAAGAACGCCGCCACCGGCGAGGTCCTGATCGACCTGATCGGCGCGGGTACCCGCTACGTGATCGCCGAGGGCGGGCACGGCGGGCTCGGCAACGCCGCACTCGCCTCCGCCAAACGCAAGGCCCCCGGCTTCGCGCTGCTCGGTGAGCCGGGCGACGAGCTCGACGTCATGCTGGAGATGAAGAGCGTCGCCGACGTGGCGCTCGTCGGATTCCCCAGTGCGGGCAAGTCCTCCCTCATCGCCGCGCTCTCCGCCGCCCGCCCGAAGATCGCCGACTACCCGTTCACCACCCTGGTCCCCAACCTCGGGGTGGTCACCGCGGGCGAGACCGTCTTCACCGTCGCGGACGTGCCGGGACTGATCCCCGGCGCCTCGGAGGGCAAGGGGCTGGGGCACGAGTTCCTGCGCCACGTCGAGCGCTGCAACACGCTCGTGCACGTGATCGACTGCGCCACGATGGAGCCGGGCCGTGACCCGATCAGCGACTACGAGGCGATCGAGGCCGAGCTGGCCGCGTACGGCAAGCTGGAGGACCGGCCGCGCCTGGCGGTGCTCAACAAGTCCGACGTGCCCGACGCCCGCGAGCTGGCGGAGATCGTGACGCCGATGCTCCAGGAGCGGGGACTGCGGGTCTTCTCGATCTCCGCGGCCACCCACGACGGCCTCAAGGAGCTGACCTACGCCATGGGGGAGATGGTCGCCGCCGCGAGGGCCGCCGCTCCGATCCCGGAGCCGACCCGCCTGGTCATCAGGCCCAAGCAGCACGGTGACGCGGGATTCGCCGTCCGCAGGATCGACGACCACACCTTCCAGGTCACCGGGGTGAGGCCGGAGCGGTGGATCCGCCAGACCGACTTCACCAACGACGAGGCCGTGGGCTACCTGGCCGACCGGCTGGAGCGGCTCGGCGTCGAGGAGGAGCTCACCAAGGCCGGGGCGAAGGCCGGAGCCGAGGTGATCATCGGCTCCATGGAGAGCGGACACATCTTCGACTGGCAGCCGACGCTCAACGCCGAGGCCGTACGTCAGGGGCCGCGCGGATCGGACAACCGGCTCGGCTAGCGGGGCCTCGCGAGGGCGCCTCGACGCGCGTCCCGTGTGCTCCCCGCCCCGTCCGGGCGGCTCGGATAACCTGATCTTCCAAGTGATCATCTTTGAGAGGTGCGTGTCGTGGACTCTGCGCGCGAACGGATCCGTACGGCTTCGCGCCTTGTCGTGAAGGTGGGTTCGTCCTCGCTCACCACCCCGCGGGGAATGATCGACGTTGACCGGGTGGACGCCCTGGTCGACGTGCTCGCCGCTCGGCGCAAGGCCGGCACCCAGATCGTGCTGGTCTCCTCCGGCGCGATCGCGGCGGGTCTCGGTCCGCTGGGCCTGCCCGCCAGGCCGCGCGACCTCGCCACCCAGCAGGCCGCCGCCTCGGTCGGCCAGGGCGTGCTGGTGGCCCGATACACCTCCTCCTTCGCCCGGTACGGCCTGCGGGTCGGCCAGGTTCTGCTGACCGCCGACGACATGATGCGCCGCTCGCACCACGTCAACGCCGAGCGCACACTGGCCCGGCTGCTGGAGCTGGGCATCGTCCCCGTGGTCAACGAGAACGACACCGTGGCCACCGACGAGATCCGCTTCGGCGACAACGACCGGCTCGCCGCGCTGGTCGCCCACCTGACCAGGGCCGATGCGCTGGTGCTGCTGTCGGATGTGGACGCGCTCTACGACGGCGACCCCCGTCGTCCCGGCGCCCGCAGGCTCGCCGACGTACGCGGGCCCGAGGACCTCGTCGGGGTGGAGCTCGGCAAGGGCGGGGCGGTCGGCACCGGAGGCATGATCACCAAGGTGCAGGCCGCCAAGATCGCCACAGGGGCGGGTGTGCCCGTGGTGCTCACCGCCGCCGCGCACGCCGCCCAGGCGCTCGCGGGAACCGACGTCGGCACCTACTTCCACCCCGGCGGGCGTCACCCGGGCACCCGCCTGCTCTGGCTGGCCCACGCCACCACGGGTCGTGGACGCCTCCACCTGGACTCCGGCGCCGTCGAGGCGGTGGTGAGCCGCCGCAAGTCGCTGCTCCCGGCGGGGGTCACCTCCGTCGAGGGCGAGTTCGCGGCGGGCGATCCGGTGGACCTGTGCGGACCGCTCGGCCGGGTGGTCGCGCGCGGCCTGGTCAACTTCGACGCGGGGGAGATTCCGGGGCTGCTCGGGCGCTCCACCCGGGAGCTGGCGGCGAGCCTGGGGCCCGAGTACGAACGAGAGCTGATCCACCGCGACGACATCGTCATACTGGAATCCCACAACTAGTTTTTTGGAGCGCGAGATGTCCGAGGACTTCCTGAAGGTGGCCTTGGCGGCCAAAGAGGCCGCCGCGGAGCTGGCCCCGCTGCCGAGGGCGCCGAAGGACGCCGCGCTCCGGGTGATGGCCGACGCGCTGGTGGCCGCGTCCGCCGAGATCGTCGCGGCCAACGCGCTCGATGTGGAGCGGGCGCGGGAGAGCGGGATCTCCGAGTACATGATCGACCGTCTTCGTCTCGACGAGGCCAGGATCGAGGCGATCGCCGAGGCGGTCCGTCAGGTCGCCGACCTGCCCGACCCCGTCGGCGAGGTGATCCGGGGCAACACGCTGCCCAACGGGCTGGAGCTGCGCCAGCTGCGGGTCCCGCTCGGCGTGATCGGCATCATCTACGAGGGCCGCCCCAACGTGACCGTGGACGCCGCGGCGCTCTGCCTCAAGAGCGGCAACGCCACCCTGCTGCGCGGCTCGTCCAGCGCGTACGAGTCGAACACGGTCCTCGTCAGGATCATGCAGGAGGCGCTGGCGGGCACCCGGGTGCCCGCCGGAGCCGTCCAGTTGGTCCCCGGGCAGAGCCGCGACTCGGCCAAGGAACTCATGAGGGCCCGCGGCCTGGTCGATGTGCTGATTCCGCGCGGCGGCGCCTCGCTGATCAACTCGGTGGTGCAGGAGTCCACCGTCCCGGTGATCGAGACCGGCGTGGGCAACTGCCACGTCTACGTCGACGCCGACGCCGATCTGGACCTCGCGATCCAGATCCTGATCAACGCCAAGGTTCAGCGGCCCTCGGTGTGCAACTCCGCCGAGACGCTCCTGGTGCACGCGGCCGTGGCCGACACCTTCGTGCCGCGAGCGCTGGCCGCGCTGGCGGCGGAGGGCGTCACGGTGCACGGCGACGCGCGCGTCGCGGCGTACGGCGACGTGGTGCCCGCCGGGGAGGAGGACTTCCGGATGGAGTACCTCTCGCTGGACATCGCCGCCGCCGTGGTCGACTCGCTGGAGGAGGCGGTCGCGCACATCAGGAAGTACGGCTCGGCGCACACCGACGCGATCGTCACGCGCTCGGTCAGCGCCTCCCGCAGGTTCGTCGCGCTGGTCGACTCCGCGGCCGTGGCGGTCAACGCCTCGACCAGGTTCACCGACGGCGGGGAGTTCGGCTTCGGCGCGGAGATCGGCATCTCCACCCAGAAGCTGCACGCGCGCGGCCCCATGGGCCTGCCGGAGCTGACCTCGACCAAGTGGGTCTACACCGGCGAAGGTCATCTGCGCACGGCCGAGGGTACGGTCCTCGCCTCACCCGAGTCCGCGTCCCGATAAGTCGCTCCCTCGGGGCCCCGGACGTCGCGACGCGGCCTTCCGGGTGCCCCGTGAGCCGTTCCTCGGGCCCGGGGCGCACCGCCCGGACCCGGCGAATCCCGCAGCCGCAGGGCCTTTCGCTCTTCCGGATCTTTCTGGGAGTCCGGCGTGCCGCCGGGAAAACGTCACACTCGCCCGCTATGGTGTGGTCTCCTATGGCTGGAGAGCAGGGAAGCGAGCGGGAGTGAGCGACCCGATAGGCGCGGCGGTCCCTGACCCATGTGGCCGACGCAGGAGGTCACGTGGGTCGTCTCGGGCGGGTCGGTCCCTATACGTTGCTGGAACGTCTTGGCCGGGGGGGAATGGGCGAGGTCTACCTCGCCTCCAGCCGCCGGGGTGACAGGGTCGCGCTCAAGGTGCTCCACGACGTCCACGACCCGGGCTCCGAGGCCCGGGTGCGTCTGGAGCGAGAGGTCCGCGCCCTGCGCAGGGTCGAGAGCCCCTACGTCGCCCGCGTCGTCGACGCCGATCTCGACGGTGACCGGCCCTACCTGGTCATGGAGCACATCGAGGGAGACACCCTCCTGGATCGGGTGCGCCGCGACGGTTGCCTGGAGGGCGCCGGCCTGCTCAGTGTCGCGCAGGGCCTCGCCATCGCCCTGTCGATCATCCACGCGGCCGGGGTCGTGCACCGTGACCTCAAACCCGCCAACGTGGTGGTCAACGGGGACGACGAGCCCGTCCTCATCGACTTCGGCATCGCCCACGTCCTGGACGCCACCCGGCTCACCCTGACCGGCACCTTCCTGGGCACCCCCGGCTACGCCGCCCCCGAACTGTTCGCCGACGAGCACGTGGGCGAGCCCGCGGACGTGCACGCCTGGGCGGCCACCGTCGCCTTCGCCGCGACCGGCCGCCCCACCTTCGGTGGAGGCACCGTCGAGGCACAGATGTACGCGATCCTCAACGGCCAGGCCGACCTTGAGGGCGTCCCGGCGGCTCTGCTGCCGTTGATCCGCGCGGCCCTGCACCGCGAGCCGGCCAAGCGCCCCACCGCGGCACTCCTCACCAGCCGCCTGGGCCGCCTGGTGAGGACGATCCCGTCCGAGGCGGGGGCGGCCAGGAAACCGGGCACCCTCGCGGGGGAGAAGCCCGGCCAGGGCAGGAAGCAGGAAGGTCGCTCCAGGTCCGGCACCAAGGGCGAGGAGCCCGTCAAGAGCGGGCGGGCGGCCAGGGCGGAGACCGGCAGAGGAAGGTCGTCCGTTCCCACGGACGGAGCGGTGCGTCCGCCCCGGTCCCCGGCCGACACGGACGGCGCGCCGCGCGGGGGGAGGGCGGTGCCCGCCGGTGAGACGGCCCGTGCGGCCCGGGCGCTCCCGGCGCCCGGTGAGACGTCCCGGGGCGGGCGCCCGGCCGCCGCGGTCGGCGAGGCGCCCCGCGGCCGCTCTGCCCCCGCGAGCGGTGAGACACCTCGCGGGGCACGCGCGGCCGCCACGACAGGTGAGACGTCCAGGACCGGGCGGGCCCCCGCGGCCGCAGAGACGTCGCGTGGCGGGCGTCCCGCCGCCGCGGCGGGCAGAGCCGTCCGGCGGCGCCAAGCCGGTAAGGGGCGGGGCGGGGCGGCCGGAGAACTCCAGGGCGGGGGCAGGGCGGGGCCGTTGCCAGCGGGCAACGCGGCGCTGCTACTGCTGGCAGTGCTGGCCGTGCCGTGCGTCGTGGCCACGGTCATCTGGCCGCCGGCCACCTTCGCCGTCACCGGGCTGTTCGCCACGCTGGCCCGTACGCTGTGGGCCGGGCACTGGCTGGTCAGGAAGCGTAAGTCGGCCAGGACCCGGGCGGTCCTGCGTGTGCTGGGCTTTCCACTGACCTTCGTCGTCTCGCTGCTGACCGCCCTCGCGTGGCCGGGGCTGCCGGCGGCGGCCCTCGCCGGGGGCGCGCTCTGGCTGAGCCTCGGCGGCTCGCTGCCCCCGGACTGGTGGGCGCATCCCGCCCCGGTCGCCGTCGCCGGCGTCGTGTTCGGCGTCGTCTGCGGAGGCATCCTCGGCCGGGAGATCGAGCGGATCGGTGCCGAGCTCGTCGAACTCCGCAAGGAGGGCCTGCGCGCGCTCGCCGTACTGGGCGGGTTCGTCGCCCTGTGTTCCGCGGCCGTACGCGCGATCGCCCTCCTCGTGTAAAGGTCTCTGACGCGGGCGTTCCTCGCCGAGACGGGACGCGTGCGGGCTAGCCGACCTTGGCGGGGGTGGCGACCCAGGTGTTGCAGGAGGCGGGGTCGCCGGTGGTGTAGCCGAGTTTCGTCCAGGCGGCGCGGTTGACACCCTTTCCGGATATCCGGGGCCCGCCCTTGAGATCACCGTTGTGCCTCAGGGACCGCAGCAGTTGGTTCCAGTCCTTGGCCCCCCGGTTCAGGGAGGACCAGACACTCCGGATGAACACACCGCTCAGGCAGTCGGTCTGCAGGTTGGAGCGGCGGATCTGCTCGTTCATTTCGTTCTTGTTCGCGTACGGGGCATCCTCGAATGCCTTTTCGATGCCGGTGAGCCCCAGCAGATGTGTGCCGTACAGCAGTCCCGTCATGTGGAGCAACCAGAGGTCGTCGGCATCGGTGAGCCAGTCCTGGCCGATCTGCACCGTCATTGTCCGCGATGTGGAGCAGTAGTAGACCTGCGACTTCGCCGTGGGATCCACGTCAAGGCCGCAGTAGCCGGCGGGCACCTTGTTGACGAACTTGAGTTTCGGCCTGCCGAACGGCAGGCCGGCGGTCTTGAAATGCCCTCCCCACGCGGTGTTCAGACAGTCGGTGACTGCCGCGATGTATCTCCTGGCCAGCGTTCGGTCGTTGTCTTTCATCGGTGTCTCCGCGCACCTGGTGTCGGCGAGCTTGCCGGAGGTGTAGAAGGGGTTCTTCGTCAGAACAGGATCCTTGATCGGGTAGGCGTTCGCCGTACCCGTGAGAACCATTCCGGCCGCCCCGACCATAGCAATGATCATTCGAATTCTCATGGGGCACGATAATAGGACAGCATCGGATTGAATCCGGCCAGAATGAAAAAGGGCCCGGAGCGGTCCCCGGGCCCTTTTGGTGGAGCTTCTGATTAATTTCCATCGCGGCGGGAGAAGCGGTTGAAGATACGCTCTCCGGCGTTGACCGCGCCTTCCGCGACGTCGCGCAGGACGCCGATGAACGGGTCCTGGGACTGCGACCAGGATTCACGGTAGGAGCGGGCGGCCGCCTTGACCTCTTCGGAGATCTTCGCGTTGGCGTCGTCGGTGCGGCGGGGGTATTCACCGGCGAGGATCGTCTCGTACTCGCCGCTGCGGCGCCACTTGTCGAGCTCGGCGACACGCGAGACGGCGAACGGGTGGGTGGTGCCCAGCAGGTTGAGGACCTTGAGCAGGCCGTCACGGACGTCGCCCGCCGTGTCGTACTCCCTGGCCTGGTCGAGGAAGGCCTCGATGTTCATCTCGTGCAGGCGCGAGCCGCCGGCGAGCTTCATCAGGGCGCGCAGTGCCGCGTCGGAGTCCTGGCCGCAGAGCAGGCCGCCTCGGTCGGCGGAGAGCTCGGACTTGCGGTGCCACTCCTCCAGGCCGGCCACGATCGCGCGCAGGCCGATGTAGCCGAGCGGGATCCAGGCCACACGGGTGGCGAGACGGGTCAGGATGTCGAGCATGGTCCGGTAGACCGCGTGGCCCGACAGGATGTGGGCGGTCTCGTGGCCGATGACGAAGCGCTGCTCCTCTTCGTCCATCAGGTCGAGGAGACCGGTCGTGACGACGATGAACGGGTCGTCGAAACCGATCGCCTTCGCCTGCACCAGAGGGCTCTGCTGTACGTAGACCTCGGGAATGCGGTGGAGGTCGAGCGTGTAGGCGGCGTCGCGGCCCATGTCGTGCAGCGAGCGGAACTGGGTCTCGCTGGTGCGCACGGCCGAGGCGAGGTAGATCAGGCGCAGGCGGCGCTCGCTGACCAGGCCGGACATCTGCTTGAGCACCGTGTCGAACCCGCTGAGCGACCGGAGGGCGACCAGCGCGGACCGATCGGCAGGATGTTCGTAGGCGCGCGAGCTGATGCCGGGAAGCTGCACGCGGTTGCGATCCGGGGTGGTGGTCATGTCCGGCATGCTACGTCGGGTCCGCCTGCCACGCGCGGGGGGTGATTAAAAGCTGTGTACGGCTTGCACGTATGGTCCGTTTCATGATGAACGTGCCTACGGGCAAGGGGAAGCGACGTCTGGGCGTCATGGGCGGGACCTTCGACCCGATCCATCACGGTCACCTGGTCGCGGCCAGTGAGGTCGCTCACCATTTCGATCTTGACGAGGTGGTCTTCGTGCCGACGGGACAGCCGTGGCAGAAGGCCGACAAGATCGTCTCGGCCGCCGAGGACCGCTATCTCATGACGGTCATCGCCACCGCCTCCAACCCCAGGTTCTCGGTGAGCCGCGTCGACATCGACCGCCCGGGTCCCACCTTCACCATCGACACGCTCAGGGAGATCTCCGCCGCCTGGGGGCCCGATGTGGATCTCTACTTCATCACCGGGGCCGACGCGCTCGCCCAGATCCTGAGCTGGCGCGACGTCGACGAGCTGTTCACCATCGCGCACTTCGTGGGTGCCACCAGGCCCGGCCACGTCCTGCACGACCCCGGCCTGCCCGACGGCAAGGTGAGCCTGGTGGAGATCCCGGCACTGGCCATCTCGTCGTCGGAGTGTCGCCAGCGGGTGGCCTCCGGGGAGCCCATCTGGTATCTCGTCCCCGACGGCATCGTCCAGTACATCAACAAGCGCGGTCTGTACGGCGACACGGCGGCCAGACCTTCCGGTGGCCGGTGAGCGGGGGCCGATTTTGATGAAATTCGCTATGATTCGAGAAATTTGCGTGGGACGAGTATCCGCGGCTCATCCGGCATGATCGCCGACCGCGCGGGCCGTGCCCGTCCCACCCGAGATCGACGAACGCGGCCCCGCCCGCCGAGGACGCCCCTGATCAGGGCGGCAATTCGTTTGCGGTGCGGAATCGGGTGACACACGATAGGCGTTGTCCAACAGGCGGCTCTTCAACAAGCGCCGAATCGGGCACCCTGATAGGTGACAGCGCCGACTAGCAGGAGGACTGACCCACACCGTGACAGCAACAGAAAGATCCATCCAGCTCGTCAGGCTCGCCGCCGAGGCGGCGGCGGACAAACTGGCCGACGACATTCTCGCCTACGACGTGAGCGACCAGCTCGTCATCACCGACGCGTTCGTGCTCTGCTCCGCCACCAACGACCGTCAGGTCCGCGCCATCGTCGACGAGATCGAGGACCGGCTGCGGATCGGGGCCGACGCCAAGCCCGTCCGTCGCGAGGGTGAGCGCGAGGGCCGCTGGGTCCTGCTGGACTACATCGACATCGTCGTGCACGTCCAGCACGAGGAGGACCGCACCTTCTACGCGCTGGAGCGCCTGTGGAAGGACTGCCCCTCCATCTCGCTGCCGGACAGTGTGACCCAGGTCGCCGCCCAGCGCGCCCGCGGGACGGTAGCTGAGTGAGTCGCCGCGTCGTCTGCCTCAGGCATGGCCAGACGCTGTGGAACGTCGAGCACCGCTTCCAGGGCCACAGCGACATCCCCCTTGACGAGACCGGGATCGCGCAGGCCACCCGCGCGGCCTCGCTGCTCGCCGCTCTCCGCCCGAGCAGGATTGTCTCCTCCGATCTCCAGCGCGCCTTCGACACCGCCTCGGCGCTGGGCCGCGTCACGCGCCTGGACGTCAGTGTCGACAAGGATCTGCGAGAGCGGGGCGGAGGCCAGTGGGAAGGGCTCACCCGGGAGGAGATCTCCAAGAGGTGGCCCCGGGAGTTCGCCGACTGGGAGGCGCCGGGCGGTGAGGCGGTCACCGACGTCGCCGACAGGGTCTCCTCGGCCATCCGCCGCTGGGCGGCGGAGATCGACTCCGACGGCCTGCTGGTCGTCGCCTCCCATGGGGCGGCGATCCGGCTCGGTATCGCCAAGCTCATGAACCTGCCGCAGGAGCTCTGGCCCGCCCTGGGAGGTCTCGGAAACTGCTCGTGGTCGGTGCTGGAGGAGGGGCGTAAGGGCTGGCGTCTGCTGGAGCACAACGCGGGGACCCTCCCCGAGCCGGTCAGCAGCGACGACAACCCCGAGGTCACCCAGGATTAACCTTCGGGCGGCGCGGCTTGCGCCCCGGTGGCGGGCGCGGGCCGTGTGGTCGTCGATTAGGTGAACACGCCGGTGTCCTTATATGCTTCCCGAGCGCCGCAACGAGAGCACTCGAAGCGGTGACCAGGGGCTATGGCGCAGCTGGTAGCGCGCCTCCATGGCATGGAGGAGGTCTGGGGTTCGAATCCCCATAGCTCCACCCACGGACGGGTGATCGGATCGTCGGCGCGGTGAGCGCCGGTGGGAGGTCGCCCGCGATCTCCCTGGCAAGGCCACCCTCCGGGTGGCCTTGTTTCGTTCAGGGGCGTGTCGCGGGCACGTCCGGGCGCCGTACCTCCTGGTATGGTCGGGGCGTGAGTGCGGCGCGTGACCGTTGGTTGGACGAGGGCATCCGGGTGCTGGCCGCCGAGGGGGCCTCGGGGGTGCGCATCGACCGGATCGCCGCCCGCCTGGGATTGTCCAAGGGGTCCTTTCACCACCATTTCGATGGTGCCGAGGGATACAAGCGCGACCTGCTGGCGTACTTCGAGCGTTTGTCCGTCGAGGCGTTCGACCGGGCGATCGCCGAGGTCGAAACGCAGGGTGACGCGCGCGCCGTCCTCGGGAGGCTGACCGAGCTGATCCGGTCGCGGGATACGGGGCTCTACCGCCCGCAACTGGAGGCCGCGGTACGTGCCTGGTCGATGTCGGATCCTGGCGTGGGGGGGGGGGGGGGGGGGGGCGGGCCCGGGGGGGGGGGGGGGGTGGGGGGCGGGGGGGGGCCGCCCCGCCCCCCCCCCCCTCGACCAGGTCAGGCTGTCGGCGTTGCAGCGCGTCTGGCGGCCCCATGTCGCGACGGACGCGGAGGCGAGACGAGCCGCGCTGCTTCCGTATCTCCTGGCCGTGGGGGCCACCGTGCTGGTCCCGCCCGTCGGTGCCGAGGAGTTGAGGGGCGTCGTCGAGATGCTTCTGCCCCTGGTGCCTGAGGAGTCGACCACCGCCGCCGACTGAGGCGCGACATCGATTCGCGCTCCGCGACATGGGCCGGCCGGTTTGCCGGACCCTCCACGGCATCGCCGGTCGGATTTCTGTGCGGTTCATGGCATCGGCCGACCGGTTTCCCGCGCGGTTCATGACGTCGGCCGGCTGCTTTCCCGCGCGGTCCACGCCGTTGTTCGACCGGGTTTCCGGGCGGCCCATGTTCTCCTTCACCTGAGCGTTCAGCTGAGCGGGAGGAAGGACGGTGACCCGCCCGCACGTCCCGGCGTCGGAGGATCCTTGCCGCTTTTCCATACCATGCCGTATGGTACGTTTCGAGTCGAGAGCGTACGAAGGGAGGACGACCTTGACGCACCTTCCTGATCCGGTGTGGCCCGTCGTGGTGCTGGCTTTCATACAGGTGGTCGACGCGATCCTGTGCGTCAGGCCGGTGGCTTTCGTCGCTCAGTGCCTGGAGGACGTGAAGTGGCCGCGAAGACACTGGTGGGTGATGTCGCCGATCAAGTTCGCGGCGGCGGCCGGCCTGCTGGCGGGCATATGGATCCCCTATCTGGGGGCGGTCACCTGCGCCGCGCTCGTCCTGTACTTCCTCGTCGCGATATCGATGCACGTGGCGGCGAGAGACTTCGGCAGGAACCTCTTCCTCAACGCCACGGGCATGCTCGTCGTCTGCCTCGCCACCGGCGTGTTCTGTTTCGTGATCCGGTGACGGCCGATCACGCGGGACGACACGTCGGCCGAGTCGGGTCAGCGGGTCAACGAGGAGGTGGGGGATGCCCGCCGTTCCCGCGTCCCCGGAAGGCGAACGTCATCCCGGTTCTTCGCGATGGAGCGCTTCGATCACGGATCATCAGAAGAGACCGCGAAGGCGAGCTTCCGGCTCGCCCGCCGTGCCGGTCGCGCCTCCTCCGTCTGGACGCGAGACCGGCGCGGCGGGGCGAGCCGGAAACCATGGACGCGGGGTGACGTCCGCGTTCCCCTTCATGATCGAGCAGCCGGAATGGGGAAACAGCCCGTTTGAGCATTGCTTAAGGTGCGCTTACGCGTGATCTAACCAATGTCCGCTCACGCGTGGTCCGGGCAACGCTTCGCACTTCGGGTGATCCGGCCGTTCGATTACCCGTGCTCTGGCCGACGTCCCGAGAAGCACGTCGTGAGCCGGCCCCGTATCGGCCGAGGCGTACTCTCCGGCGCGGTCCACGACACGGTCCCGGCCGCGCCGCTCAGCGCCTCGCGTCCCTGCGGGACCAGCGGCCGCCGACCAGACGCCGGGCGGTACGGGGGGGACGGTCGTGCGGTTCGGTGCGGAACCAGAGCTGGACTCTGGCGCCGCCGAGTGAGGACGCGTCGATCCGCAGGGTGCCGCCGGAGGACTCGGCGAGCCTGCGGGCGATGTCCAGGCCGAGCCCGGTGGATCCCGCCCCGCTGGTCCCACGTCGCAGCGCCGCCTCGGGGTCGCCGATGCCGGGACCGGCGTCGGCGATCAGCACGCCGACGGTGCCCGAGCCCTGGTGCAGGGTCACCGTGAACGCCGTGCCCTCGGGGGTGTGCCGGAAGACGTTGCCGAGCAGGGCGTCCACCACGGCGCTGAGCTCTCCCGCGGCGACCGGCACCCGTGCGGGCGCCGAGGCGCCGATCAGCTCCCAGGGGCGCCTCTGGTCCTCGGCGAGCGCCGACCAGAAGGCGAGCCGTTCGCGCAGCACCTCGGCGGCGTCACAGTGGACGAGCTCCGGTGCGCGGGAGGGCTGCCTCGCCGCCGCGATGATCTGATCCACCTCGGCCTCCAGGCGGCTCAGCGCGCTCCTGCTCTGCTCGGCCTCGGGTCCCAGGTGGTCCAGGCTGAGCCGGAGCGCGGTGAGAGGGGTGCGCAGGCGGTGCGACAGGTCCGCGGCCATCTCCCTTTCCGCGGCCAGCAGCTGGGTCACGCGGTCGGCCATGCTGTTGAACGCCTCGCCGGCCGCGACGAGCTCGGGCGGGCCCTCGGGCTCGATGCGGACGCTGAGGTCCCCGGCGCCCAGGGCGCTCGCGGCCCGTCCCAGCCGCCGGGCCGAGCGCACCACGCGTACGCCCAGCCGGTCGCCGACCAGGAGTGATCCGGCGACGAGTACCGCGGCCACCCCGCTCAGCACCGCCCACGACGAGGCGACGCCTCGGGTGAGGTCGGCCGGCGGGATGAAGATCTCGATGACCACGGTCCTGTCACCGTCCAGGGCGACGGGTCGCAGCAGGAGGTAGCCGGTGTCCATCTCGGAGGTGACGGCCCGGGTCAGGCGGGAGGCCGCGGCCACGGTCTCCGCGGGGGCCCTCACGGTACCGGCCGAGCCGCCGCCGGGCAGGTGGACCCCGATGCGGTCCCGTGCGCCGGTGCTGAGCAGCGCGTGGGTGAGCCGGTCGGGATCGACGGTGATGGCGAGCACGGGGACCAGCGCCGACGCCTGCCGCTCCGCCTCGGCCATGGCCCGGCCGTGGGCGATCTCCCTGACGATGAGCCCGAGCGGGATCAGGAAGGCGAGGGCGACCATCGAGGTTCCCGCGACGGTGAGCAGGGCGAGGGTCCGCCTCACGGCGGTGTGATCAGCATGACCCCCACGCCGCGTACGGTGTGCAGGTAGCGGGGGGAGGACGCGCTCTCGCCGAGTTTGCGCCGCAGCCATGACAGGTGGACGTCGATCGTCTGGTCGTCCCCGTAGGACTGTTGCCAGACCTCGGTGAGCAGTTCCTTGCGGGAGACCACCCGGTCGGCGCGGGTGGCGAGATAGGCGAGGAGGTCGAACTCGCGCCTGGTGAGGGTGAGCGGGGCACCGTCCAGGTGGGCCTCGCGCCGGTTGAGGTCCACCGACAGGGCGCCGACGCACAGGACCGGGGGTGGGGTCGCGCTCCGCGCCCGGCGCAGCACGGCGTCCAGGCGGGCGTTCAGGTGGTCGCCGGAGAACGGTTTGACCAGGTAGTCGTCGGCCCCCGCCTGGAGGAGGCGGACGATCTCCGCCTCGTTGTCCCTGGCCGTGGCCACGATGACCGGGACGCTGGAGACGCTGCGGACCATCTTGAGCGCCTCCGCCCCGTCCAGGTCGGGCAACCCGAGGTCGAGAACCACCGCGTCCGGGGGGTTCTGGGTGATCTCTCGCAGCGCGTCGAGCGCACGCCCCGCGCTGCGTACGGCGTGCTGGCGCCTGCTGAGTTCCTGGATGATCGCGGATCGTACGTATTCATCGTCTTCGACCACTAGCACCGTCGCCATGCCATGTAACGGTAGTGAACAGTGGGACATATGACGTAATAATTCACGATATGCGGCAGACGCTGGGGTTCATAGCGGTGTGGTGCGGGGCCACCGTCCTGGCGATCTCGGTCGCCTGGTTCGGCGTCCGCGACGTGCTCCGCAGCGAGGTCTTCGAGGACGCGAGCATCGAACCCATCAACGCCGCCATCGGGCGTACGGGAGACTCGCGACTCCCCCGGGGAGCGCCCACGGGACCGCAGGTACTCGGCACGCCGACAGCGGCCTCCTCCGCGCCTTCCTCCGGGCCGGACCGGACCCCGGCGCCCCGCTCCACCGCGCCCGCACGCGGCACCGCCAGGCCGAGTTCCGCCCCCTCTCCGTCGAGGACCGCCGCGGCGCGGGCCCGCACGCGGGAGGGCGATTCCTCCCGTTCCGGGCCGTCGTCCGCGCCGTCCAGGCCGCGCGGAACCCAGGCGGCCACCTCGTCGCCCGCCACGCCCAGGGCGACGGCCACCAGGACGCGATCGATCTCCACCGAGAATCTGCGCGTGGTGAACGTCAAGGGTGGTTCGGTCTCGTTCGCCATCGAGAACGGCGTGTGCCGTCTGATCGCCGCCGCGCCCAACGCGGGCTACGAGGCCAAGGTCGCCTCGGCCACCGGCTGGATCAGGGTCGACCTCGTCCAGGGAGAGCACGGTTCCGCGGTCTTCTGCATCGGAGCGGAGGGCCGCACCGACCTGTGGGAGTACTAGGCCGCCCCTGGTGGACGCCGGGGCGAGCGAGGGCCGGCCTTCAGGCGGGTCCGGGGTGCCGGTCGCCGAGTTCGCGCAGTCGCGCGGCGGCCTCGGCGACACGCTCCTCGGAAAAGACCGCGATGCCGTGCCGTTCGAGCAGGGCGGTGGTCACCCCGTGGCCGGGCACGCGCCCGCCCCCGAAGGCGCCGTCGTAGATGACCAGGCTGCCGCAGGAGGGACTGCCCTCCTTCAGAATCGCCACCCGCACACCGTGGGTCCGCGCGGCGGCGAGCGCCGCCCGTGCGCCGGAGAGAAAGGACTCCGTGACGTCGGCACCCTCGGCGGTCAGCACCCGGGCCGCCCCGGACAGCACCGCCTCGCCCCCGGCGCCGTCCTCGATCTCCGCGGCCGGGCGCGGCACGGGCAGACCGCCCTCGACCTCGGGGCAGAACGGGACGAGCCGCCCCTGTCGCCGCCACGTGGCCAGCAGGGCGTCGCCGCTCGTCTTGGCGGCCCCGTCGTAGCGGACCTTCCGTCCCATCAGGCAGGCACTGACCAGGATCCTCTCCACGGACCCAGAGTACGTGGCGCGGAGCGGAGGGCGAGGGGGCCGGGCAGTACCCTGCTGCCCATGCTTTTCGATCCCCTGAGGTCTCGATGATCGGCCCGCTCGCGACCGGCCTCATCCTGCTGTCGCTGTTGGTCGGGATCTTCGCGCTGGTGAGTACGGCGAGGAACAGGGCGATGAGCAGACCGCTCCTCGTCGCGCTCGGAGTGCTGGAGATCGGCCTGCTCGTCCAGGCCGGGTTCGTGATCGCCGCGCTGGTGCGGGGCGAGGGGCCCGCGGAGACGGCCACGCTCATCGGCTATCTGGCGGGCAGCCTGGTGATCCCGCCGGTGGCGGCGTTCTGGGGGATCGGTGAGCGGTCGCGCTGGGGGCCCGCGGTGATCGCGGTGGCGGGTTTCGCGATTCCCGGCATGGTCGGGCGGATGCTCCAGGTCTGGCAGGGGCTGCCGTGAGCGAACCGGCGATCGGCAGCGGGCCGGGACGCGCGCTGGTGGCGGTCTACGGGGTGTTCGCCCTCGCCGCGGGGGCGCGTGCCGCCGTGCAGATCGCCACCCGGTTCCAGGAGGCTCCGCTGGCCTACGCGCTGTCGGCGTTCGCCGCGGCCGTCTACGTCGTGCTTACCGTGGCGCTGGCCAGGGGGAACAGGACCCTGGCGCTCGTCGCCTGCGGTGTCGAGCTGGCCGGGGTGCTCATCGTGGGAACGCTCAGCATGGTCGACCCCGAGGCCTTCCCGCGTGCCACGGTCTGGTCGGGTTACGGGAGCGGATATCTTTTCATCCCGTTTGTGCTTCCTGTCCTGGGCCTTTACTGGCTTTTGCGGCGCCGCTAGTTAGGCCCGTGCCTCACCGGGCAGGTCTGGTTCCCGAACCGACCAAACCACAAGGGAGGCACGGTCATGAGCTCGATTGAACAGTCAGTGGACGTCAACGTTCCGATCCGGACCGCGTACAACCAGTGGACCCAGTTCGAGAGCTTTCCCGAGTTCATGGAAGGCGTCGAGTCGATCAAGCAGCTGAGCGACACGCGCACGGCGTGGGTCGTCGAGATCGCGGGGGTCCGCCGGGAGTTCGAGGCGGAGATCACCGAGCAGCACCCCGACGAGCGGGTGGCCTGGAAGTCACTGGACAAGCCGCACCAGGCGGGCGTGGTGACCTTCCACCATCTCGGTCCCGACAGCACCCGGGTCACGTTGCAGATGGAGTACGACCCCGAGGGGTTCGTCGAGACCGTCGGTGACTGGCTGCAGCTCGTCCGGCTGCGCGTCCGCGGCGACCTGGAGCGTTTCAAGGCTTTCGTCGAGTCGCGCGGCGACGAGACCGGCGCGTGGCGTGGCGACGTTCCCGGCCCGCACGAGCGCGGCGGCGATGTCGCCGGCACCGGTGGGGTCACCGACCGGCCTCTGAGCGACCCGGGCCTGGGGGAGCATCGCGGCACCGGTACGGGGGGCGGTCACGGGTTCGGTGAGCCGGTGCCGCCGCGTACGGTGGGCCAGCCCTACCCGGCGGACCCGGATCTTCCTCCGCCCGGTGGTGAGCCGCTGCCCCCGGCGGGGCGCAGGCCGGGCGAGGAGCCGCCGCTCACCCCGGGGCCGCGCATCTGACGCTCGCCGACCGGGGCCGCGTGCCCGGAAACCGCCGTCCGGACCTGGGGGACTCTCGTCCGGGGTGGGCGTCCGGTGCGGTCGGTCCCAGGCCGCGCGTCCGATCCCAAGGCGCGCTCGGTGACGTCCCAGGCGTCCGCTGCCCGAACCGTCCGGGATTCCGGGCATCCGGAGGCCGGGGAGTCGTGCCGGTGCGTGAGAAAGCCGGGCCACGATCTGTAAAGAGGATCGTGGCCCGGCTTTCACGTTGTCAGTGATTCGTCCTGTTCGGATTCGACACGCCAGGTCAGGAACAAACTGAGGTTTCACTCCTGTTACAGTCGGGGTCAGCCAATCATCCTACGATTGGATGAAACCACTGAGGAGGACTGAAACCAGCATGAGCGTGCTCACCCATCAGACCAGGGGCCGCACCGATGGAACCACGGGCTCTCTCGCCTGGTTGCTCGTACTGGGAATCGTCCTCGCGGCACTGAACCTGCGTACCGCCGTCACGAGCGTCGGACCGGTCCTCGACCAGATAACCTCCGGCCTGGGCATGACCGCCGTCGGAGCCGGGCTGCTCACCACGCTCCCGGTGCTCATCTTCGCCTCGGTCGGCGCGGTGACGCCCGCCCTCGCGGTGAGGGTCGGAGAGCACCGCCTTCTGCTCCTCGCCCTCGTCGTCCTCGGTGCGGGCCTGCTCATCCGCTCGATGGTGGGCTCGGCCGAGGTGTTCCTCTACAGCAGTGCCCTGGCGCTGTCGGGCGGCGCGGTGGGCAACGTGCTCATCCCCAGCCTGATCAAGCGTCACTTCCCCGGCCGGGCCGGGACCATGACCACCGTCTACACCACCGCCCTCGCGGTGGGCACGATGCTCGCGGCCGCCGCGACCGTGCCCATCCAGCGGGCCACCGACGGCAACTGGCATGTTGCCCTGGGGGTGTGGGGGGCGCTCGCGGCCGTCGCCGCCATTCCGTGGCTTGCGCTCTCGCGCAGTGAGCCGGAGCGGCGCGGCACGAGCGGGGGCACGGGGGCCCGTGCCCTGCTTCGTAGCAGGCTGGCCTGGGCGGTCGCCGCTTATTTCGGCACCCAGAGCATGGTCGCCTACATCATGTTCGGCTTCCTGCCGAAGATCCTGACCGACGGCGGCTACACCACCGCGCAGGCGGGCCTGGTGCTGGGCGTCTTCACCGCGATCGGTATCCCGGTCTCGCTCCTGGTGCCCTCGATCGCGTCGCGGTTCTCCGACCAGAGGCCCGTGGTTGCCGCCTTCGTCGTCTTCTACACGGTCGGATTCCTCGGACTCTGGCTCGGTCCCTCCGGCCTGGCCTGGGTCTTCGCGAGCCTGGTGGGCGTCGGTATGGGGTCGTTCCCCCTCGCGCTCACGATGCTCGCCATGCGCACCCGCACCCCCGAGGCGACGGCCGCGCTGTCGGCCTTCGGGCAGAGTGTCGGATACCTCATCGCGGGTGCCGGGCCCCTGGTCGTCGGCGTCATGCACGAATCGACCGGCGGCTGGACGCTGCCGTTCCTGCTGCTGTTCGCGGTGGTCGCCGTCCAGTTCGTGACCGGCTGGCACGCCGGTCGCCCTGGATATCTGGAGGACGAGCGGTCCCTCGCGCGCTGATCGACCGCGCCGATGCGGCTCGCGCCCCTTCGGGGGCGGCGCGAGCCGCATCGGCATGAACACCGGCATGACGGGATGACGCCGATCGCGGACTCGACGCGCGTCACGCGTCCCGGCGGAAAGGCCGAGGGGGTTCGGTCGACCGCCACCTGGTAAACAGTTGTTTACCGTCGCCCTCTACCATGCGAAGGCGGCAGTCGACAGCGGAGGAGCGGGCAGTGACGGGAACGACCCTCGCCGAACCTGGCACCACACGGCAGGGCAGACAACTCTGGCTGACCCTGGTGGCGCTCTCCACCGCCGGGATGGTCGTGTCCGTGCAGCAGACCGTGGTCATTCCGCTGCTGCCCAGGCTCATGGTCACCTTCGGCGCGTCGGTGGCCGAGGTCACCTGGGTCTTCACCGCCTCGCTGCTCGCCGCGGCGGTGGCCACGCCGCTGCTTTCGCGCCTCGGGGACATGTACGGCAAGAAGCGGATGATCCTGTTCACCGTCGGCCTGCTCGTACTGGGCTCGCTGGTCTGCGCCCTGTCCGGTTCCCTCCCCGTGCTGATCGCCGGGCGGGCTCTGCAGGGTGCCTCGGCGGCACTGATCCCGCTGGCCATCGGCATGATCAGGGACACCTTCCCGCCCGGCAGGGTCATGACGGCGATCGGGGTGGTCAGCGCCACCATGGGTGTCGGCGGCAGCCTCGGCATGATCGTCACCGGTCTGATCGCCGACCGCACCCCCGATCACCACCCGGTCTTCTGGATCACGGCTGGGCTCAGCGCGCTCGCGATCGTTCTCATCGTGCTGAGCGCTCCCGGCGACGGAGCCGGCGCCGGGGGCCGCCCCGACCTCATCGGCGCGGCGCTGCTGTCGGCCTGGCTGGTCTGCCTGCTGCTGGCGATCTCCAAGGGCAACGACTGGGGCTGGAGCTCGGGAGTCGTCCTGTGGCTGTTCGCGGGCGCGGGCGGATTCTGTGCCGTCTGGGTCTTCAGCCAGCTGCGGCTCCGGGCGCCGATGGTACGGCTCCACCTGCTCGTCGGGCGTCGGTCCCTGCCGGCCAACGTGGCGTCGATGCTCCTGGGTTTCGCCATGTTCGGCTCCTTCACCCTGGTCTCAGGATTCATCCAGACGCCCTCGTCCGCCGGGTACGGCTTCGGCGGGTCGGTCCTCGACGTCGGCGTCTACGCCCTGCCCAGCACCGTGACGATGCTGCTCGCCTCCTTCACGGCGGGCCGTCTCTCCGCCCGGCTCGGTCCCGCCTACTCCCTCGCCCTCGGCGCGGCCCTGTGCGCCACCGGATTCGGCTGGTTCACCCTCTTCAACGACTCGGTGCTCCATCTGGTCGGCTCCAACGCCGTACAGGGCCTGGGGTTCGGCATCGGCTACGCCGCGCTGGGGGCCCTCGCCGTGCAGCACGTGTCCAGGGACCAGAGCGGCATCGCGAGCGGCATCAACTCCCTGGTCCGCTCCATCGGCGGCAGCCTCTCCGGCGCCGCGACCTCCGCGCTCCTCACCTCGATCACCATCGCGGGAACCTCCGTCCCCTCCCGCGACGCGTACGTGATCTCCTTCGGCATCATCACCGCGAGCGCCGCGGGCTCCGCGGCCGTCGCGCTCGCGACCGGAATGAGGGCGCGAGGACTGTCCCGAATCGGCTAGGATTTCATCTGCATCGCAAGGGGCTATGGCGCAGCTGGTAGCGCGCCTCCATGGCATGGAGGAGGTCTGGGGTTCGAATCCCCATAGCTCCACGTGTGACCGGGACCTGCGGGTCCGCCTTCAGGGGCGGCCTCCCGCAGGTCCCGTTCTCGTTTACCCGGCGGGACGACCCCCGGGTCCTCCCACTCGGAGTCCGGGTCGAGTGAGCCGTGCCTTTGCTCGCAGGTTTTTCCGGTGACCGGCGTTCGCCTTTTGTGCGGTGGCTCCGTTGCGGGCCGCCTATTTCCCACGGTGGATATGAGACGTACGATGCGGGCGATATAGGCAGCGGGAGGAATCCTGGTATGGCTGATACGGTCGTTCCGTTCGAGCTTTTCGGCTCCGACTATTTTCGTGACCCCTATACGGCGCTTGACTGGTTGCGGGTCAACTCGCCTGTTCATCGATACGTCTTCCCGCTCGGCGACGTCCCCATGTGGGTGGTGACCAGATACGACGACGCTCAGGCCATCCTCGCCGACACGCGGTTCAGCACCGCCGAGTGGCGCGGGAGCGCCGAATTCCACGCGGCGGGATTGTCCATCGGTGGAGAGAGCATACTGGCGCAGACCATTCCGGGACTCGATCCACCGCAGCACACCCGGGTCCGGCGGTGCGCCATGAGCGCGTTCACTCCGCGAGCCGTCGAAAAATGGCGGGAGGATATCCGGCGCGTTATCGACCTGACCATAAAAGATTGGGAACCGGGGCAGGAACGGGATCTGGTGTCGGAGTTCGCGGCGCCGATTCCACCTTCGGTGATCGCGACGCGCCTGGGGTTCACCCTGGAGGGGCGGGAGGATCTCGCCCGGGACGTGGACCTGCTCATCTCCACCGACCCGGCCGAACATCCGCTGATTCCGGGGGCGCGGGAGCGTTTCTGCGAACGGGGCCGCGAGCTCGTCGCCAGGAAGCGGGCCGAACCCGGTGACGACCTCACCTCCGCCTTCATCCGCGCGGCGGACGAGGAGGGGCGGATCACCGAGGACGAGCTGGTGGCGATGGTGATCATCATGATCATCGCGGGGGTCGGGACGACCAAGATGTTCATCGGCAACGCGATGCTGGCGCTGCTGGACCACCCCGACCAGCGCGCGCTGGTCACCGGGGATCCCGGCGTCCTGGGCCGGTCGGGCATCGAGGAGCTGCTGCGCTACGAGTCGCCGGTCGCCTCCGTGCCCTGGCGGTTCCCCACCGAGGCGATCAAGGTGAGGGACGTGGAGATCGCGGCCGGTGAGCCGGTGATGGTCATGATCGCGTCGGCCAACCGTGACCCGGAGGTCTTCGACGATCCGCATCGCCTCGACCTCACCCGCAGCGGGGCGCGTCACCTGGGACTCGGGCACGGTATCCACAACTGCCTCGGGGCGGCCGCCGCGCGGTTGATCAGCGAGATGGCTCTCGCCACTCTCGTCGAGCGGTTCCCGGATCTGCGGCTCGCCTGCCCTCGGGAGGAGATACGGCGTCACGAGGTGTGGGCGTTGAACGACTACCGTGCTCTGCCCGTCGTCCTGTGACGGGCCGGCGTCTGGAGGTGGACCGAGCCCTGTGTTTCGGCACCGGGCTCTGTTCCGCGACGGCCCCCGGGTTGTTCACGCTCGGCGCGGATCGGATCGCCGTCGCGCGCGAGGGCGAACTCACCGACCCGGACGACATCTCGCTGGCCGAGGAGGTGGCGGACTGCTGTCCCCGTGAAGCGATCATCCTTCGTTCCCGGGACGCGGGTTGAGTCGTCGCGGCCCGGTCATCTCGTGAACCCGCCGGACCCGCGCCGTAGTCCTCCGGCGCGGTTCCGGCGCTCACGGATCGCGTGCGGCGATCGTCGAACCTCTGCTGCGTGGCGCGGTTCGCGCCGGGACAGGACTACCTCGATTCCTGCCGTGGCGGCCGATTCGCGCCGCGCGACCTAGGATCGGGCCATGCCGTTGACCGCGAACGACGTCGGCCGGTTCGAGGCCTCCAGACCGCGCCTGGAGGCCATCGCCTATCGCCTCCTCGGCTCCGGCGGGGAGGCCGAGGACGCCGTGCAGGAGACGTTCCTGCGCTGGCAGGCCGCCGACGTCGGCCGCATCGAGGTCCCCGAGGCCTGGCTGACGAAGGTCCTCACCAACCTGTGCCTCAACCAGCTCGCCTCCGCGCGGGCGCGCCGCGAGACCTACGTGGGCCAGTGGCTTCCCGAACCGCTGCTCGCCGGAGACCCGATGCTCGGCCCGGCCGAGACCGCCGAGCAGCGCGAATCGGTCTCGTACGCGGTCCTCACCCTCATGGAGCGCCTCCACCCCAACGAGCGGGCGGTGTACGTGCTGCGGGAGGCCTTCGGCTACTCGCACCGGGAGATCGCCGAGATCCTCGACATCACCGAGGGTGCCAGCCAGCAGATCTTCCACCGGGCCAGGAAGCGCGTCGCGGACGGCAAAGCCCGAACCGAGGTCGACGAGGCCGCGACCCGGCGGATCGTCGAGGAGTTCCTGGCGGCCGCGGCCGGCGGCCAGGTCGAATCGCTCGTGCGGCTGCTCACCGAGGACGTCGTCTCGATCGGAGACGGTGGAGGAAAGGTTCCGGCCCGCGCCACGGCGTTCGAGGGCTCCGTCGCGGTCGCGAAGTTCCTGCGGGGCCTGTTCGCGTTCGGCAAGGGCGTACGCGCCGTGGTCGGCGGTATGCCCGAGGTCTACGCCTGGACCGCCAACGGTGACCCCGCCGTCGTGGCCGTCATGGACGGCCGGGTCGTCGGTGTCATGTGTCTGGAGGTCACCGCCGAGGGCATCGCCGCGTTCCGTCACCAGGTCAATCCCGACAAGCTCGACCGCGCGACCGCGCGCTGGGCGGCCACCGATCACGGGGAGCCTCTGTTCGGCGCTTCCTGATCACTTCCGATCACTGTGTGAGGTGCTTCACATCGCGTTCCTGTCAGGAAACGGCGGGCCGCCCGGTTCAAAGGGCAAACCCGCGCGAGATAGGAGCAAGGGAATGCAGCACCGCATCATCGTTCTTGGAGCCGGATATGCCGGAGCCATCGCCGCCGGTCGCCTCGCCAGGCGGCTCCGCCGTGAGGACGTCGCGATCACCCTCGTCAACGCCGAGCCCGACTTCGTGGAACGCGTCCGCATGCACCAGCTGGCGGTCGGCCAGGATCTCAGGCCCCGGCCGTTCAGTGAGATGTTCGCGGGCACCGGCGTCGAACTGCGGATCGCGAAGGTCACCGGCGTCGACGTCGACGGCAGGACCGTCGCCGTCGTCGACGCGAACGGCGCGGAAGAACTCGCCTACGACACGCTCGTCTACGCCCTGGGCAGCGGCTGGAACTCCCAGGGCGTCCCCGGGAGCGCCGAGCACGCCTACGAGATCGCCGGCCGGCCCGGAGCACTCCGGCTGCGTGAGCGCCTGGCACGCCTGGGCGCCGGACAGAGCGTGGTCGTCGTCGGCGGAGGTCTCACCGGCCTGGAGGCCGCGGCCGAGATCGCCGAGGCGCGCCCGGACCTCGACGTCGCGCTCGCCGTCCGTGGCGACCTCGGTGGCCACTTCTCGCCCGGGGGCCGCGAGCACCTGCGGAAGGTCTTCGGCAAGCTCAAGATCACCGTGCACGAGCACGCCGTCGTCACCGGGGTCGAGGCCGAGCGCGTCACCACCGCCGACGGCAGGGGCATCCCGGCCGCGGTCACCGTGTGGACCACCGGCTTCGCCGTCCACCCGATCGCGGCGGCGACCGGCCTGAAGGTCACCGGCACCGGCCAGATCGTGGTCGACGAGACCATGCGCTCGGTCTCGCACCCGGAGGTGTACGCCGTCGGCGACGCGGCGATGGTGGCGGGCCCCGGAGGCAAGCCGCTGCGGATGTCGTGCGCCTCGGGAGGGCCGACCGCGTGGCAGGCCGCCGACGCGATCGCGGCGCGCCTGACCGGCGGGAGACTCCCGAACACGCCGATCCGCTACATCAATCAGTGCGTCTCACTGGGTCGCGGGGAGGGGCTGATCCAGTACGTCACCGCCGACGACCGTGCGGTGCGGGCGGTCCTGACCGGACGGTTCGCGGCCGTCTACAAGGAGCTGGTCTGCAGGGGCGCCGCCTGGAGCGTCGCGAACCCGACGCTCGGGCTGCCGGTTCGGCGTCGCCGTGTCACGCGGGAGGGGGCCGCGGTGGTCGGCTCGTGATCGACCGGCGGGTTCCCGGACCGGGCGGGCTTGCCCCCGGTCGGTGGGTGACGGTCCGGCATCGCGGCCCTGGTCACACCTGGCCACCGGCTTCGCCCGGGGCCGAGGTGGCGCGTCCCTCGGCCGGACGTGACCGTGAACCCGCCGTTCGGGGGGCGGCGGTGTCAGTGGTCAGTCCCGCAGTCCGGTGTGCGGGAGCCGGCCGAGAAGGGTTCGGACGGCGGCGGTGTGGGGGGAGGGGAGGACCTGGGTCAGGAAGACGGCGGTGAGGTGGTGGTGGGGGTCGACGAGGAAGGTCGTCCCGGCCGCGCCGGACCAGCCGTACTGGCCGGGGGCGCAGGTGACGCCACGGAAGGCCGGATCCAGGTCGGTGGAGAAGCCCAGGCCGAAGCCGAGGCCGTCGTAGCGACCGGGTTCGGGGATCGTCACGGCGGCCTGGGCGAGATCGACGCCGCCGGGCAGGTGGTTGGCGGTCATGAGGTTCACCGTGTGGCGCTCCAGGAGGCGGACGCCGTCGAGGGCGCCGCCGCCCAGCAGCATCTGGGTGAAGCGGTGGTAGTCGGCCATGGTCGACAGCAGCCCGCCGCCGCCGCACAGGAAACCTGAGCTCTCCAGCACCGTGTTCTCGGCGTTCTCTGCGCGTTCGACCAGGCCGCCGCCCTCGCCGGGGGCGTACACGCGGGTGAGACGGGTGCGCTGTGCCGGGGTCGGGGTGAAAGTGGTGTCGGTCATTCCCAGTGGCGCGAAGACGCGTTCGGTGAGGAAGACGTCCAGGCTCTGTCCGGAGACGACCTCGATCAGGCGGCCGAGAACGTCGGTGGAGACGCCGTAGTTCCAGCGGCTGCCGGGTTCGAACAGCAGCGGAAGCCCGGCCCAGGCGTCGGTGAGCTCGGCCAGATCGCGGCCCGGGGGCTGTGGTGAGCCGAGGCCCCGGGCGCGGTACATCTCGTCCAGCGGGTGGTCCAGGAAGGCACCGTAGGACAGGCCCGAGGTGTGCTGGAGCAGGTGGCGAACCCGGATGGGGCCCCGCGCCGGCTCGGTCACCGGGGCGTCCGCGTCGCCGCCGGTGAAGATCCTCATGTCGCGGAAGGCCGGTAGGTGGCGTTCCAGCGGGTCGGTCAGGTCGAATCGGCCCTCCTCGTGGAGGATCATCGCGGCGACCGAGGTGACGGGCTTGGTCATCGAGTAGATCCGGAAGAGCGTGTCGTCACGGTCGTCCATGCCGTAGGAGCGGTGGTGGACGACCTGCCCGTGCCGACTCACCAGGAGTTGCCAGCCGGGGAGAAGGCCGTTGTCGACGTACTCGCGCAGTCGCTCGTCGAGGGTGGCCAGGCTCGACGGGGCGAGTCCGTGGGAGGCGGGGTTCACCGTGGTCCGCATGGGCCGTTTCCTCTCCGGACGGTGAGACGTCCCTCATCGAAGGGACCCGCGCGATGCTGCCGTACGGTGTGGCATCGAGTCAAGACTGTGGACCTATGTTCACAAATGTGAACCACAAAGCCCCCTACGGTCCGATTACTCGACAAATCGGGCATATGTGAAACTAGCTATCAAATATCTTCTTAGTGGATCAAACGTGTTCGGCTAGTTCACATATATGAACTTCGGTTCTCATCCTTGACAGTTCGGGGCGAGGTGGCGCACGATTCCGCTCGTGTGAACAGTGCGTTACAAAGGCGCGTTCCGGAGGGCCGTAAACCAGAAGGGCAGTTCGCGATGATGAGGCAGCAGACAAGCCCGGCGTTGAGTTCGCCGCGCACCGGGGGGCGCGTCGACCCGTTGGGCATGCCGGGCACGCCGCCACGCCTGTCCTGGTCGGTCTCGCCCGACGCCCGGATCGATCCCGGCACGTTCTTCGAGGTGTCCGTCGCCGCCTCGGAGCGCGCGTTGAGGGACGGCCCGCTGCTGTGGTCGGGCGGTGGCGAGCGCCCCTGGGTCGGCTACGGCGGCCCGGAACCCACCTCGCGCCAGAGGTTGTACTGGACGGTCACCGCCCTGGATCGTTCCGGCCTGCGCCTGACCGGCGACATCGCCTCCTGGGAGGTCGGGCTCACCTCCGCCGCCGACTGGCGGGCCGGATGGATCCGCGCCGAGCCGGTGGCGTTCCCGCGCGAGAGCTGGGACCCCTGCCCTTACCTGCGGCGCGAGTTCGACGTCGAGGACATGGGCTCGGTCCGGGTGTACGCGAGCGCGCTCGGCCTCTACCGCCTCTGGCTCAACGGGGTCGAGCTGACCTCCGGCGAGCTGTACCGGCCAGGCTGGACCGACTACACCGTCCGCGTCCACCACCAGACCTTCGACGGCACGGCGGCGCTGCGGCGCGGCCGCAACACCCTCACCGCCGTCCTGGCCAAGGGCTGGTACGCGGGACGCCTCGGCCTGCTCCGCGAGCCCGGCTACTACGGCGACCGCCCGGCCTTCCTGGCGCAACTGGAGGTCGACGGTGTCCCCGTCGTGGGCACCGACGAGGAGTGGCGTACCGGCCAGGGCGCGCTCCTCGCCTCCGATCTGCTGCGCGGCGAGATCCAGGACCTGCGCCAGGAGCCCGAGGGCTGGCACCTGAACGGGTTCGACGACAGCGGGTGGACTCCGGCACTGCCCTTCACCGCAGCGCCCGAGCTGGTGCTGCCGCAGCCGCACGACTCGATCACCGGTTACCGGACGCACCCCGGCAAGCTGGTCCACGCGCACGCGCGCGGCCCGGCCGTCTTCGACTTCGGGCAGAACCTGGTCGGCTGGACCAGGCTCACCACGCCCTGCGCGCCCTCCGTCGAACTGATCGTGCGGCACGGCGAGATTCTCACGCCCGACCGGCTGGTCTACCGCGACAACCTGCGCGGCGCCTTCCAGGAGGACCACTACACCGTTCCCGACCCGGGGCCGCACCGCCTGGAGACCTCGTTCACGATGCACGGCTTCCGCTACGCCGAGGTGTGGGGGCTACCGGGGACGACGCCGTACGGCGCCTACGACGTGTTGCCGGAGACCTCGATCGAGGCGTGCTCCGTCACCGGGCTGCCCAGCAGGACGGGCTGGTTCGAGTGCTCCGACGACCGGCTGACCCGGCTGGCGAGCAACGTGGAGTGGACCGTGCGGGACAACTTCCTGGAGGCGGTGACCGACTGCCCGCAGCGGGACGAACGGCACGGCTGGCTGGGCGACGCGGGAGTGATCGCCCCGACCGCCGCCTACCACTTCGACGTCTCCGCGTTCGTGGCCAAGTTCGCGCAGGACGCGGCCGACACCCAGGACGCCGAGGGGATCATCCGCAACTACGCCCCGGCCGTGCCGCCGAGCACGCTGAGACCGGGGGCACCAGGCTGGTCCGACGGTTTCGTCCGGCTGGTGCACCTGCTCGTCCAGCGCTACGGCGAGCTGGAGACCGCGCGGCGCCTGTTCGAGCCCATGACGCGCTTCCTCGGCCATGTCGACCGCGCCAACCCCGACGGCCTGCGGGTGAACCAGACCGGCGCGGACTTCGGGGACTGGCTCTCCCTGCCGGAGCGCGACGGGCTCCCGCGGCACACCGGGTTCGAGTACACCGGCGCGTACTCGACCACACCCCGGCCGATCGTCGGGACCGCGCACAGCTACCGCTCCTTCGTCCAGCTGTCGGAGATCGCCCGCCGGCTGGGCGAGGACGGCGAGGCGGCGCGGCTCGCGGCGAGGGCCGAGCGGATCCGCGAGGCGTACCTGGAGGCGTTCCTGCTGCCCGACGGCGACATCAAGGAGGCGACCCAGACCGCCTACGCCCAGGCCGTCGGGTACGGCCTGGTGCGGGGCGAGGCCGCGCGGGCGACGGCGGACCGGCTCCGCGAGAACATCGAGCGGATCGGACACGTGACCGCGGGGATCCACGGCGTCGAGCACGTGCTCCCCGTCCTGAGCGCCCACGGGCACGCCGACTTCGCCACCGGGCTGCTGCTCCGCGACCAGATGCCCGGCTGGCTCTACATGGTCGGCCAGGGCGCGACGACGATCTGGGAGAAGTGGGACGGCATCGAACCGGACGGGTCGCTGGCCACCGCCGAGATGAACTCCTTCAACCACTGCGCCCTCGGCGCGGTCGGCCGTCACCTCTTCGAGGGGGTGGCGGGCATCGACGCCACCGAGACCACCTGGACCGGCGAGGTCGCCGTGCGCGCCCGCTACACCCGCGAGCTCGACTGGGTCAGGGCCGGCTACGACAGTCCGGTCGGCCCGATCCGCAGCCACTGGAGATGGTCGGGCGAGGTCGTCGAGCACGAGCTGGAGGTGCCGGGGGCCGCGTACGCGACCGTGCACGCGCCGGTCGGCGCCGCGCTGGAGGCCGGGGACGCGACCCCGTCTCCGACAGCGGCCCCGGCAGCGACCCCGACAGTGACCACGACGGGACACGTCCGGCTCGGCCCCGGTCGCCACACGGTCCGCGTGCACCTGGGCCCGCGATGAGGACGCGGAGAGTGCTGGCCCGGCTGGCCCGGCTGGCCGCCGTGCTGATCGTGGTGTCGACCCTGTGCTTCCTGAGCCTCAACCTGCTGCCAGGAGACCCGGCCAGGGCGATCCTCGGCGAGTCGGGCACCCCCCAGTCGGTGGCGGCCCTGCGCCAGGAACTCGGGCTGGACCGGCCGCTCGCCGACCGCTACGTGAACTGGCTGGGCGACATCCTGCGGGGCGACTTCGGCCGCTCCTACGCCAACCGGCAGCCGGTCGCCGACATCATCCTGGCGCGGGCGCCGGTCACCGTCGAGCTCATCGTCCTCAGCCAGATCATCGCGCTCGCGGCGGCCGTGCCCCTCGCGGCGGTCGCCGCGATCAAACGGGGGACCGTGGTGGACCGCGGCATCAGCTCACTGGTGTTCGTGGCCGTCTCGGTGCCCTCCTTCGTCCTCGCGTTCGTGCTGATCTGGGTGTTCGCGATCAAGCTCGGACTGTACCCGGCCAACGGCTTCGTCCCGATCAGCGCCGGACTGGGACAGAACCTCGGCTCGCTGTTCCTGCCCGCCCTCGCGCTCGCCGCCGGTCCGGCCGCGCTCTACCAGCGGGTGCTGCGGGCCGACCTGGTCGAGACATACGGACAGGAGTTCATGAACGTGGCACGTGCCAAGGGGATCTCGCCGCTGCGGATGGCCGTGCGGCACGCGTTCCGGCCCAGCCTGCTCGGGCTCACCACCTCGATCGGAGTGGTGGCGGGCGTGCTGATCGGGTCGAGTGTGATCATCGAGAACCTGTTCAGCCTGCCCGGACTGGGGTCGATCCTGGCCCAGTCGGTCAGTGCCCGCGACTACGTCACCGTGCAGGGGGTCGTGCTGGTGGCGGCCACGTCGTTCGTACTGATCAACGCGGTCGTGGACCTGCTGTACGGCTTCATCGACCCCCGGCTGCGAAAGACGCGGACGGCCGGCCGTCAGGCCGGGCGCGCGCGGGAGGTGCCGGTCGCGTGAGCACAGGACTTCTTCCCGCCGTGGGCGCCGCGAGCACCTGGCGACGGCGGCTGCGCACCTGGCGGCTGACCGACGCGCTGTCGCTCACCTGGCTCGGGTTCCTCGCCCTCGCCGCGCTGGCCCTGCCGCTGTTCCTCCAGCTCGACACCGAGACGATGTCGTCGGCCGAACGGCTCGGCGGTCCTTCCGCCCAGCACTGGCTCGGCACCGACAACTACGGTCGTGACCTGCTCGCCCGAGCCCTGTCCGGGGCGAGGATCTCGCTCGGGATCGGGTTCGGCTCGGTCGCCGCGGCCGCCCTCATCGGAGTGCCGCTCGGCATGCTCGCGGGCTACCTGAGGGGCTGGGTGGACGCGGTCGTCTCCTTCGTGGTGGACGTGATCCTCGCCTTCCCCGGGCTGGTGCTGGCACTGGCGCTGGCCTCGTTCCTCGGGCCCTCGGTCGGCAACGTGATGATCGCGATCCTGGTGCCGATGACGCCGGTGTTCGTCCGGCTGGCCAAGGCACAGACGATGTCGGTGGCGGGCCGGGAGTACGTCGAGGCGAGTCAGGTGATCGGCACCCGCACGTGGTCGATCGTGGTGCGTGACGTGCTGCCCAACATCCTCCAGCCCGTCATGGCGTACGCGCTGGTCAGCGTGGGTTCTGCGATCCTCATCGAGGGGGGCCTGAGCTTCCTGGGGATGGGCGTGCCGCCGGAGCAGCCCTCCTGGGGAAGCATGATCAACAGTGGCCGGATCTTCATCAGCGAGGATCCGCGCCTCGTCGCGGTGCCCTCGATGTTCATGCTGCTCACCATCCTGGGCCTGAACCTGATCGCCGACCGTTTCCTGTCCCGTTCCGACGCCGCGACGGCAGGTGTGCGATGACTCTCAACACGACCTCCGATGTCACCCCTGCCGCGACCCCGGGCGCCGGCGACGCGCTGCTGAGCATCCGGGACCTGGTCGTGGAGTTCCCGACCGGCGCCGGGACGGTCCGCGCGGTCGACCATGTGAGCCTCGAACTCGGTTACGGCGAGCGCCTGGGCATCGTCGGGGAGTCGGGGTCCGGCAAGAGTGTGCTGGCCCGCACCGCGATGGGACTCACCAGAGCGGGCACGGCCCGGATCAGCGGCCAGGTCGTGATCGCCGGGCACTCGGTGCTGGATCTCAAGGAGCGCCGCCGCCGTGCCCTGTGGGGGCGCGAGGTCGCGATGGTCTTCCAGGATCCGCTGAGCGCGCTGCACCCGATCACGCCGATCGGCGAGCAGATCGCCGAGGCGGTCCGCCGCGACCCCGAGGTGACCCGCCGCCAGGCCGCGGCGCGGGCCGTCGAGCTGCTGGAGACCGTGGGCATCCCGCAGGCCGCCCGGCGCGTCCACTCCCGCGCCCATGAGCTGTCCGGCGGAATGCGCCAGCGGGTGGCCATCGCGATGGCCGTCGCCTGCCGCCCCAAGCTCCTGTTCGCCGACGAGCCGACCACCGCGCTGGACGTCACCGTGCAGGCCCGCATCCTCGACCTGTTCGACGAGCTGTGCGCGAGCTTCGGGATCGGGCTGGTGATGGTCAGCCACGACCTCGGCGTCGTCGGCCGCCACACCGACCAGGTCGCCGTGATGTACGCCGGAAGGATCGCCGAGCGAGGGCCGGTGGGTGCCGTCTTCGCCCGGCCGAGCATGCACTACACCAGCTCGCTCATGGCCGCGATCCCGCGGCACCGCGCGACGGAGCAGTCCCTGCCGCGGCCGATACCCGGGCAGCCGCCCAACCTGCTGAACCCACCCCCCGGTTGCCGTTTCGGCCCCCGGTGCGGGCACGCCTCGGCACGCTGCCGCGACGAGCAGCCGCCGTTGCTCGCGCTCGGCGACGTCCCCGGCCACGAGTACGCCTGCTGGCACCCGGGAAAGGCGAGCCGATGACGGAAGGCAAGCAGCCGATCTTCACGTTGGAGAACGGCTCCGTGCGGTACGGCAACGGACCCGAAGCCGTCTCGGACGTCTCGGTGCGGCTCTATCGGGGAGAGATCCTCGGCCTGGTCGGGGAGTCCGGCTGCGGGAAGTCCACCACGGCGCGGGCGATGCTCGGGCTGGTACCGCTGAGCAGCGGCCGGCTGACACTGCACGGCACGCCGGTGGGCGTCCACGAGCGGCGGCTGCGGGCGTCGGTGCAGGCGATCTTCCAGAACCCGGCCGCGTCGTTCAACCCGAAGAGGTCGTTGCTCGACTCGGTCGCCGAGCCGCTGCGGGTGCACGGCCAGGGCACGCGGCAGGAACGGCGCACACGGGCGCTGGCCGAGCTCGACCGGGTCGGCGTCACCGAGCAGATGGCGCTCCGCCGACCGAACGAGGTCTCCGGCGGCCAGTGCCAGCGGGCCGCGATCGCGCGGGCCACGATCCTGCGGCCCGAGGTGCTCGTCTGCGACGAACCGGTCTCCGCGCTGGACGTCTCCATCCAGGCGCAGATCCTGGAACTGCTGGCCGAACTGCGCACCGAGCAGGGCCTGGCCATGCTGTTCATCTCCCACGACCTCGGCGTGGTCGCGTCCCTGTGCGACCGGACCGCCGTGATGTACGCCGGGCGGGTCGTCGAGCGGGGCACCGCACCGGACATCGCCAACAGTCCCCGCCATCCCTACTCGGTCGCCCTCCAGGACGCCGTGCCCTCGCTGGAGCCGGACGACGACCCCGCGCCCAGGATCCGCACCAGGACCGGGAGCGACGACGTGGACGGCCGGCTCCTGCCGGGCTGCCGCTTCGCCGCGCTGTGCCCCTCCGTCACCTCGGTGTGCAGGACCACCCCGCCCCCGCTGGACGAACTGTCCCCGCGGCACGAGGTCGCCTGCCACCACCCGTTCGAGCCCGCCGTCCGCTGACTACCGCTCTTCCCCTTTTGAGAAAGAAGGCAAGGCAATGCGCGTCCCATATAGGGGTAGCCGTGTGAGCAGGGCGATCGCCCTGCTCATCGCGCCCGTCACCGTGGTCACCCTGGCCGCCTGCACGGTGCAGAGCGGCACCGCCGCCTCTCCTTCGGGAGCCGCCGCCGACGCCGCCCCGAAGGCGGGGGGCACCCTCACCGTCGCCGCCGGGGCCGACCTGACCACGCTGGACCCCTCCAAGGGCTCCGCCAACACGATGGCGCTGATCGGCTCGGCGGTCTACGACACGCTGATGACGGTGCCGAAGATCGGTGACCGGCCGGAGCCGAACCTGGCCAGGTCCCTGGTCGAGAGCGACGACAAGATGAGCTGGGAGATGACGCTGCCCACGGGCGTCAAATTCAGCGACGGCACGCCTTTCGACGCCGAGGCGGTGAAGTTCAACCTCGACCGCAACAGGGCCGAGGGCTCGACCGCCGCCGCGCTGCTGTCCTCCGTCGGCTCCGTCGCGGTGAAGGACGACAGCACCGTCGTCATCAAGATGAAGAAGCCCTTCAGCAACCTGCCGTACGTGTTCTCCTACGACGGTTCCGGCACCGCCGGGTACGTGGCCTCTCCGACGGCGTTGAAGAAGCACGGCGACGACTACACCGCGCACGCCGCCGGGGCCGGGCCGTACAAGCTCCAGTCGTGGTCGCCGGGCAGCCCGGTGGAACTGGTCCGCAACCCCGACTACTGGAACAAGGACAAGCAGGCCTACCTGGACAAGGTCGTGGTCAAGACCATCGCCGACCCGCAGAGTGCCTACCAGGCGCTGCTGGCCGGGGACATCGACCTGATGGCGACCACCTCCTCGACGCTGATGAAGACGGCGACGACGAACACCCAGGTCAACTTCGTCCAGGGCGTCGGCGGTGACCAGGACAGCATCATCCTCAACGTGACCAGGCCCCCCTTCGACGACGAGCGGGTCCGCCAGGCGGTGTCGAAGGCGCTCAACCGCCAGGAGATCGTCGACCTGACCACCGAGGGACTGGGCAAGCCAGCCGTGAGCCTCTTCCCCGAGGGCAACCCCTTCCACGGCACCGAGGCCGTCCCGGAGTACGACCTCGCGGGGGCCAAGGAGCTGATCGCGGCGTACGAGAGCGAGACGGGGAAGAAGGCCTCCTTCACCTACACCTGCAACAACGCCCGGGCGGCGAGTGACGTCATCGTCTCCCAGCTCAAGGCGGCCGGATTCGACGTGAAGCTGGACGCGCTGGAGAGTTCCGCCTGGCTGGCGCAGTTCTTCGGCAAGAAGTACGGGGCGATCTGCTGGACGATGGCCGGATTCCTCACCCCCGACCTGCTGCCGTACCGGTTCCTGCACTCGGGCGGCGACCTGAACACCGGCGGGTTCAAGGACGACGCCTTCGACGAGAAGGTCGAGGCGGCCCGTGTCGCCGGGAGCCCCGAGGAGCAGAAGAAGCTGTGGAACGAGGCGGACGCCGTCCTGACCACCAAGCTCCCGTGGGTGTGGACGACCAGCGCGCCGATCGGCTTCATCTGGTCCAAGCGGGTGCACAGCGTCGACCTCGACGAGCCGAGCCGGCTGCGCTACAGCGTGCCGAGCTTCCTGAACGCGTGGGTGTCGGACTGACCTCGCGACCGGACGCCTGACCGAAGGGGAGGACGAAGATGGACTGGACCGATCGTGTCGGCGTCGTGACCGGCGCCGCGTCGGGTATCGGCGCGGCCACGGCTCTGCGCTTCGCCGCGCGCGGCATGCACGTGATCGGGTTCGACGTCGACGAGACCGGCCTGGCCGCTACTCGCGAGGCGATCGAGCGGATGGGCGGCACGGCGAGTGCCGAGGTGGTCGACGTCGGCGACGGCGAGGCGGTGCGCCGCGCCGTCGCCGGCATCGAGGCCGCGCACGGCCGCCTCGACGCGGTGGTCAACTGCGCGGTGAACTTCCTGGCCAGGGGCCTGGACGTGACGGCGGCCGACTGGGAGCGGGTGCTCCGCGTCAACGTGCAGGGCATCGGCAACGTGGTGCAGGCGGCGCATCCGCTGCTGGCCCGCTCCGGGGCGGGCGCGATCGTGAACACCGCCAGTATCTCGGCCCACGTCGCGCAGCCCGCCCGCTGGACCTACAACGCCACCAAGGGCGCCATCCTGACCCTGACCAAGTGCATGGCGATGGACCTCGCCCCGGACGGTATCCGGGTCAACGCGGTCAGCCCCGGCTGGATCTGGACCCCCGAGGTGAGCCGGGCCGCGAACGGCGACCGGGCCGCCGTCGAACCGGTCTGGGGCCGTTTCCACCTGCTGGGCCGCCTGGGCGAGCCGGACGAGGTGGCCCGCGCCATCGCCTTCCTGTGCTCCAGCGACGCCAGCTTCATCACCGGCGCGGAACTGCCCGTGGACGGCGGCTATCTGGCCATGGGCCCCGAAGGCCTGGGCGAGAACTCCAGCTTCGCCGGATCGGCTCCGGCGACGCGCATCGACAGCGATTCGAGGGACCCGCGTTGAACACGCACATCGTCATCACCGACACCAACCTGGGGGACGGCTCCATCGAGCGCGGAGTCCTGGTCCCCGAGTTCGAGGTGAGCCACCACGACGCCAGAAGCGAGGAGGAGGTGCTCAAGGTCGGCGCGGACGCCGACGGCCTGCTGGTGCAGTGGGCACCGCTGACCGAGCGGGTCCTGTCCGGCCTGCCCCGGCTGCGCGCGGTCGTGCGGTACGGGATCGGCCTGGACAACATCGACCTCGCCGCCGCCGCCCGGCTGGGCATCGAGGTCCGCAACGTGGACGACTACTGCCTGGCGGAGGTGGCCGACCACGCGGTCGCGTCGATCTACGCCCACAACCGCAGGCTCGTCGCGGCGAGCCGGTCCTACACCGTGCGGGGGTGGACCACCGAGGGCATCGCCGCGCCGCTGTGTCCCGGTGAGGACCCGGTGGGCATCGCCGGGTTCGGGCGGATCGGCCGTGAGGTCGCCCGCCGCGCCACCGCGCTCGGCTTCCCCGTGCACGTGTGGGATCCGTACGTCGTCGACCTGCCCCCGGACGTCACCGGGCACGCGACGCCGGCCGGCCTCGCCGCGGCCGTCAACCACCTCACGCTGCACATGCCCTCGACCGAGCAGACCCGCGGCATCGTCGACCGGACGGTGCTGGAGGCGCTCGGCCCGGCCGGGCATCTGGTCAACACCGCCAGGGGAGCCCTGGTGGAGGAGTCCGCGCTGCTGGCCGCGCTGGAGGCGGGCACGCTGGGCTTCGCCTCACTGGACGTGCTGGCGGGGGAGCCGCCGTCGGGGATCTCGGCGGAGCTCGCCGGGCACGACCGCGTGCTGGTGACCCCGCATGTCGCCTACCTCTCGACGCGGTCGCTGCCGATGCTGCAGCGGCGGGCCGCCGAGATCATGCGTGACCTGCTGAAGGCGGGCTGAGCACGGTGCGCGCTCTCGTCTACACCAAGCCGAGCACCGTCGAGCTGCTCGATGTCGCCGACCCCCGGCCGATCGACGGTGAGGCCCTCGTCCAGGTCCGCGCGGTCGGCATCTGCGGCAGCGAGCTGCACGGCATCCGCGACAGCGGTTTCCGGCGGCCACCGCTGATCATGGGCCACGAGTTCGCCGGGACCACTCCCGACGGCCGCCGGGTCACGGTCAACCCCCTGCTCAGCTGCGGGGTGTGCGACCTGTGCCTGCTGGGCCGCGATCATCTCTGCCGTGAGCGGGCCATCCTGGGCATCCACCGGGCGGGGGCGTTCGCGGAGTACGTCTGCGTACCCGAGAAGGCCCTGCATCCGATCGAGCCGTCCATGTCGTTCGAGACGGCGGCGATGATCGAGCCCCTCGCCAACGGCGTGCACGCGCTGAACCTCGCCCGCCCGGCCGAGGGCGCCCGCGTCGCCGTGCTGGGTGCCGGCACGATCGGCCTGGTCTCCATGCTCGCGGCCAGGCGGTTCTCCGACCAGGTGGTGGTCTGCGACCTGTCGCGGGAGCGGCTGGAGGTGGCCGAGCGCCTGGGCGCGACCGCCGTCACCACCTCTCTGCGGGGCGAGTTCGACATCGTCGTGGACGCCGTCGGTGCGGCGGCGACGCACCGCATGTCGGTGCAGCACCTGCGCCCGGGCGGCACCGCCGTGTGGGTGGGGCTGCTCAGCAGCGACGCCGCCTTCGACGGACAGAAGATCGTCCGTGAGGAGAAGCGTGTCGTCGGCTCGTACTGCTACACGGCGGCCGAGTTCGCCGACGCCGTGAGGCTCGCGGGGAGCCTCACGCTGGACTGGGCGTCCTGTTTCGACCTGGCCGACGGCGCGGCCATCTTCGGCGAGCTGATGGAAGGACGACAGGATGTCGTCAAGGCGCTGCTGCGCCCGTGGGGAGGGGAGTGAGATGTTCGGTGTACGTCTGCTTCATCTGGGCGACGGAGACGTTCCGGGTCCCGAGGTGTACTGGATGTCGGACTGGGACCGGTGGTATCGGCTCGCCTTCCAGGCCGTACTGATCCAGGGCGAGGGGGTCACCGCGCTCGTCGGCACGGGACCGGCCGAGGACCTCGGCCCGATGAACGAGCAGTGGGCCGGTTTCCTCGGCGAGCGCGCGGCGATGCGGCGTGAGCCCGGCCAGTGGTTGCCCGACCAGCTGGCCGCGCACGGTGTCGCACCGGAGGATGTCACCCACGTCCTGCTGACGCCGTTGCAGCTTTACACCACCTCGAACGTCCCGCTGTTCCCGAACGCGCGAATCTGCCTGACCGAGCGTGGCTGGACCCATTTCCACCGCACCAAGCGGCACCCGCACGACGACCGCTGGGCCTGCCTGCCGCCCGACGTGCTCGGCTATCTCACCCACGACGCGTGGGACCGGGTCCGGCTGCTCGCCGACGAGGACGAGGTGGTGCCGGGGATCCGTACCTGGTGGACCGGCTCGCACCACCGCGCCTCCATGGCCGTGGAGATCGACAGCACGGCGGGCGTGGTCACGGTGACCGACGCCTACTTCACCCGCCGCAACCTCGACACCGACCAGCCCATCGGGATCTGCGAGAACATCTACGAGGCGATGGCGGCCCACGAGCGGGTCCGCAGGGTGGCCGACGTGCCGCTGACCATCTACGACGCCGACCAGCTCACCCGCTACCCGGACGGCGTCGTCGCGGAGCTCCCCGGTTCGTGAACGCGAGGGGCCCGGTACCGCGACCGATCGCGCGGTGCCGGGCCTGCCGTGTCGTCTTTTCCGTGTCGTCTTTTCCGTACCGCGACCGGTCGCGGGGCCGTTCGCCCGTGCCCTGACGTCGCTCAGGACACGGGCCGGTAGTCCACCACCTTCTGCTCCTGCCGGCCCAGCCCGTCGATCTCCACGCTCACCACGTCGCCGGCCCTGAGGTAGGGGAAGCGGCCGGAGAGACCGACGCCCTCGGGGGTTCCGGTGCTGATGACGTCGCCGGGCAGCAGCAGCATGTGGTTGCTCAGATGCACGATGAGCTCGGGCACCGAGAAGATCATGTCGGCGGTGCTGGAGTCCTGCCGGGGCTCGCCGTTGACCCAGGAGCGCAGCCGCAGCCGGTCGGGCCGGATCTCGGCCGCGGGCCGCAGCACCGGGCCGAGCGGGTTGAACGTCTCGGCGCACTTGCCCTTGGACCACTGGCCGCCCGACACCTCGATCTGGAACGCCCGCTCCGACAGGTCGTTGGAGAGCGCGTAGCCCGCCACGTAGTCGAGGGCCTCGGCCGGGTCGCTCAGATAGCGCGGGGTGCGCTTCATCACCACGGCGAGCTCGACCTCCCAGTCGGTCTTGACCGAACCGGGAGGGAGGATCACCTCGTCGCCGGGGCCGACCACGCAACCCGGGTGCTTCAGGAAGACCACGGGGTGCTCCGGCGGGGCCGCGCCGGACTCGGCCGCGTGGGCGGCGTAGTTCATCCCGATGCACACCACCGCGGCGGGCCGCGCGACGGGCGATCCGATCCGCTGCCCGGTCGTGTCGATCTCGGTGAGCTCACCCGTGGCCAGGGCGGCGGCGACCCGCTCGATGCCGTCGGCCGCGAAGAACGCGCCGTCGAGGTCGGCGGTGAGCGAGGTGAGGTCGTACTCGCGACCCTCGTGCCGTACGGCGGGGCGTTCTGACCCGGCCGGGCCGAACCGGAAGAGTTCCATGTGAGTCCTTACGCGTTGCCGCCCGCGCCGACCTGGTAGCCCATGCGCAGCGAGAGCTGGTGAGCGGTCGAGCGGACGTTGTCGATGGTCGTGGCGATGAGCGCCGGCGTCTTGCGCATCTCGGGGATCGAGACGCTGATCGCGGCGCGGCCGCCTCCCCGGTGGCCGCTGAAGGGCGCGGCGATGCAGAACACGCCGGGGGTGTACTCGGAGTTGTCGGTCGCGTAGCCGTTCTCACGTACCTCGTGCACGGCGGCGAGCAGGTGGGGCAGCGACGTGATGGTCTGAGGGGTGTACTGGACGAAGCGGACCTCGGCGAACCGTTCCCCGATCTCCTCGTCGCGGAGCTGGCTGAGCAGGGCCTTGCCGATCCCGGTGGCGTAGGCCGGCAGCCGGATGCCGACGCGGGAGGCGAGGCGCAGCTGCTGGTCGGGGTCGACCTTGGCGATGTAGACGTTGTCCGTGCCGTCGAGCGTGGCCAGCTGGACGGTCTCGTTCAGGGTGTCCCGCAGCGCCTCCATGTACGGCAGCGCCGCCTGCTCCAGGTCGGAGACCGCGACGTAGCTCTGGCCCGCCTGCCACAGCCGGATGCCGACGCGAAAGCGCCGGGTCTCGGCGTCCTGTTCCAGGAACCCCCTGGTGGCCATCGTGACGAGCAGCGTGTAGGTGCTGCTCTTCGGGATCTCCAGCAGGCGCTGGATCTCGGTCAGGGTGAGGCCGTCGCGATGGTCGGTCAGCAGGTCCAGAATGGCGAGGGTGCGGTCCGCCGACTTGACAAGTGGGTTCATGGCGATGGAAGGCCGTTCATGTAGGTAAACCGAGGTTCGGCTAGTGGCACCTTACCCGCTTCGCTGACGGGTGGGGAAAGCTCCGGTCGACCGCCCGGTGCGGCGGTTCGCGCTCGGGGGACGTCCGGCTGTGCCGCTCGCTCCGCGCGGTGGTCCGCGTCCTCGACCGGCGGTGTCAGCGGGCATTGGCCCGGGCACGCAACGGCACCTTGCGGATCTTGCCGGAGGACGTCTTGGGCAGTTCCCCGAACTCGAACCTGTCCGGCGCCTTGAACGCGGCGATCCGGCCGCGTACGTGCGCGCGCAGCTCCTCCGCGGTGGCCTCCGCGCCGGGGCGCAGGGTCACGAAGGCGAAGGGACGCTCGCCCCAGCGATCGTCGGGAACGCCGACCACCGCCGCCTCCAGGACCGCCGGATGACTGGCCAGGGCCGCCTCGACCTCGATCGAGGAGATGTTCTCCCCGCCGGAGACGATGATGTCCTTGGCGCGGTCACGCAGTTGCAGGTAGCCGTCCGGATGCAGCACGCCGAGGTCGCCGGTGCGGAACCAGCCGTCGGGCGCGGCGGCCCGGGTGGCCTCCTCGTCCCGGTAGTAGCCGAGCATCACCGTGTTGCCCCGCAGCGCGACCTCGCCGATCGTCTCCCCGTCCCGGGGCACGTCCCGGCCTTCGGCGTCGAGGACGCGCATCGCGCACGAGACCAGGTTCGAGACGCCCTGGCGGGCGCGGAGCAGCGCCTGCTCGCCGGTCGGCAGGGCCGACCACTCGGGCCGCCAGTCGCAGATGGCCGCGGGGCCGAACGTCTCGGTCAGGCCGTACAGGTGGGTGACGTCGAAGCCGGCCCTGGCGCAGCCCTGGAGCAGGGTGGGCGACGGAGGCGCGCCGCCGACCGCGACCGTCACCCGATGGCCGTCGGGTGACGCGGGGGCGGCCTCGACCAGGGAGATCAGCACCGTGGGCGCGGCGCACAGCATGGTGACCCGCTCGGCGGCGATCAGTCGCCACACCTGGTGCGGGTCGGCTCCGCGCAGGCAGACGTGGACCCCGCCGACGGCCGTGACGGCCCAGGGGAACGCCCAGCCGTTGCAGTGGAACATCGGCAGCGTCCAGAGGTAGACGGCCTCCTGGGTGAGGCGGAAGTGGGCGACCATGGCCAGCGCCTGGAGGTAGGCGCCCCGGTGGTGGTACATGACCCCTTTGGGATGGCCGGTGGTTCCGCTGGTGTAATTGAGGGCCATCAGCGCGTGCTCGTCCGTCACGGGCACCCGGTGTGGCGCGGCGTCGGCGCGCAGCCGCTCGTACTCCAGCGGGCCCACGGCTCTCAGGTCTTCCAGCGGTTCGGCGACCGCCTCGGCGAGTTCGGCGAACTCGGGGTCGAAGATCAGCAGCCGGGCACCCGAGTGCCGGACGATGTGGCGCAACTCCTCCGCCGAGAGCCTGATGTTGAGGGTGAGGAGCACCGCTCCCGCGTACAGCACGCCGAAATGCGACTCCAGGAGCAGCGGGGTGTTGGCGGCGAGCACGGCGACGCGGTCGCCGGGGCGCACCCCCAGGGCGGCGAGCGCGCCCGCCTGGCGCAGGCACCGCTCGTGCAGTTCGCGGTAGGTCAGCCGGAGTGGCCCGTCGATCACCGCCGTGCGGTCGGCGTGGACCGCCGCGGCCCGGTCCAGGAAGGCCGTCGGGGTGAGGGCCTCGAAACTCAGACCTGCGACGACGCCCGCGTCGGGCGTCCGACTGACATGAGCCGACACGGCAACTCCGCCTCTCTGTGGGGCTTCGCGGCCCATTGTCAGGCGGGTTCCGTATGCTGTCAAGCTGTTCATATATGTGAACTCAACGGCCGGGCCGGGCGGCGAACGACCCGGGTGCGGGAGGGATCCCTCCGGCGGGCGGCGACGTTTGCCGGTTCGGGGTGAGGGCAGCCGTTGGGGTATCCGACGTGGCGTTACAGGAGGTCAGATGCTGCCCCGGAAGCAGAAGGTCGGCACGGTCGCGGTGATCGCCCACCAGAAGAAGACGTTCGGCGGAGGGCTTGACGAGCTGCGCAGGCTGCTCGCCGACGAGGGCGTCGGCGAACTGCTCTGGTACGAGGTGCCCAAGAGCAAGAAGGCGCCGAAGAAGGCGAAGAAGGCGCTGAAGGAAGGGGCCGACCTGGTCCTGGTGTGGGGCGGCGACGGCATGGTGCAGCGCTGCGTGGACGCGCTCGCGGGCTCCGGCGTCACGGTCGGCATCCTCCCCGCGGGGACGGCGAACCTCTTCGCGCAGAACCTGGGCATCCCCGAGGACCTGCCCAAGGCCGTGGACATCGCCTTCCACGGCGAGAGCAGGAAGCTGGACCTCGGAAAGGTCAACGGGGAGCACTTCGCGGTGATGGCCGGGGTCGGCTTCGACGCGGCGATGATCGAGGACGCCGACCGGGGGCTGAAGGACCGTCTGGGACGGGTGGCGTACGTCTGGACGGGGCTGCGCCACGTCCGGGGAGAGCTCGTGCGGATGAAGGTCAAGATCGACGGCGTGACGTGGTTCGAGGGTGAGGCGAGCTGTCTGCTGCTGGGCAACGTCGGCACCATCACCGGCGGTGTCGAGGCGTTCGACGACGCGCGTCCCGACGACGGATGGCTGGAGATCGGCGTGACCACCGCGGAGGGGCCGATCCAGTGGGCCCGCGTACTCGGCCGGATGAGCGTGGGGCGGTCCGACGAGTCGCCGTTCGTCAGGATGACCCGGGCGCGCAAGATGACCGCCACGTTCGCCACTCCCATGACCTACGAGCTGGACGGCGGCGCCAAGGGCAGCGTCACCGAGCTCAAGGCCAAGGTCGTGCCCGGCGGCATCACCATCCGTGTCCCCGAGTCCGCCGGCTCCGACCAGCCGTGATCGTGGATCGCCGGCCAGGCCGACGACGATCGTGAGCCGCCGGCCCTGATCGGTGGTGATCGTGGGCGTCGTGCATCGGTGTCGGCCCGCGCGACATTCGGGGGGCGTCGGGACGCCCCCCGAAACCCCCTTTTAGTTAGCATTCATGACAAATACATATTCGATATGGTTCATCGACTGATTTCGCTTAACGGGAAAGAGCGGGGCGATGACCGGGGAACACTGGACGGAGAACGTCGCCCCCGGCGGCGAACACGACGCCCCGCCGGGCCCCCGTAGGGACCCCGTGCCGATCCTTTCCGCTCCAGCTTCACGCGACGACAACGACGCCGCCGACGCTGCCCGGGCCCGCCCGCGGACCGCGTCCGAGAGGCCGGCAGGGACCGTGTACGAGCTGTGATCGAGGTGAGGGTCTCGATCGAGATGGACCACCCTGCGGCCGACATATGGCGCATCGTCGCCGACTTCGGCCAGGATCCCCGCTGGCGTGCGGGCGTGACCACGATGGCGCCCGACCCGCCGGGAATCGTCGTCCCGGGCACCACCACCGAGGAGATGTTCCGTTTCGCCGGAGGCGTCTACTACATCAGCGGTGTGGTGACCTCGGTGGTGCCCGGAAGGGAGTTCCTCTGGCGGGGGACGTCGGGAATCGAGGTCGTGGGCGGCAGATCGGTCGTGCCCCTGGATGACGACCGATGCCTGCTGACCATCTGGTTCCAGGTGAGGCCCCCGGGGCTGCTACGTCTGCGCGCTCCCATTCTCGGACGCATGCTCAGGCGCAAGCTCCAGCGGAACGCCCGCCGCCTCGGTGACCTGGTCACCTCGGACGTGTGACGTCGTCCACGGGTGGAGATCGCCTCGGCGGCCCGTCGTTCACGACGCCGGACCGTGGGTGATCGCCGCCCGCGATGTTCGTCACGCCCGGGTGACCGTCATCTGCAGCTCGGTCACCCAGTTGTCGTAGTCGCCCTCGGGACAGTCGATGGAGACCTCCCGGGCCAGCCCGACACCCCGGTAGCCGTGCTCGTCGATCCAGTGGGCCAGCGTCTGGAACGTCGGGCCGACCTCCTCCATCGAGCCGCGGTGGATGATCGTGGCGGCCTGCTCGATCTCCGGCAGGTCCACGACGGCGAAGTCGTGGTCGTCGCTCGTCTCCGCGGCGACCTCCAGCCCGGCGTGCACGATCACCCGGCCGTCGGCCTCGGGTTCGTAGCGGGCGATGCCGTACCCGGTGACCTTCACGCCAGCCACGTCGAGGCGCCGGCACAGCTCGGTGAAGAGGGGCTGGATGACGGGGCTTATGTCCTCGCCTTCGTAACTGGCCGCGACGGCGGTGAGTTCCGCCACGCGTGTCGAGGGGATCGGCTTGAGAAGGACCTCTTCCGGGTGCATGTGACCTTCCTTGGTGATCGTCGTGAGCCGTACCTCCACCCGGAGGAGCCTGGCCGTGTCCGCCGCGATCCGCTCCTCCAACTCGGCGCGGCGCAGCCGCAACATCCCGTACAGTTCCGCGGCGTCGACCCGCTCGTCCAAAATCGAACAGATCTGGCGCAGGGTGAGGCCGAGATCCTTCAGGGCGATGACGCGGTTGAGCCGGGACAGCTGGTCGGCCCGGTAGAAGCGGTGTCCGCTGTCCGGGTCGACATGGGCGGGCCTGAGCAGGCCGATCGCGTCGTAGTGGCGCAGCATGCGCACCGACACCTGGCCGAGCTGGGAGAACTCTCCGATACTGAACATGGTGCTTTCAGGTATAGGGGCTGACACCGTGTCAGCCGCAACCCCTCCCGGCCCTTCCCCGGGGGGAGCGCCCGGAGATAACCGGTTGTCCGGCGGTTCGGCACCGGGTGAGTATGGCGACCATGTCGCTGCGTTTTCATGAGATCGCCGAGGGCGGTCATCGCATCCTCAACCCGTTCACCGACGACAAGCTCGCGCTGCTCGGTGAGGTCGCCAGGCTCCGGCCGGGAATGCGCCTGCTCGATCTGTGCTGCGGCAAGGGGGAGATGCTCTGCCGGTGGTCCCTCGCCCACGGGATCGAGGGGGTCGGCGTCGACATCAGCGACGTCTTCCTCGACGCGGCGCGCGCCAGGGTCGAGGAACTCGGGGTGGCCGATCACGTCAGCCTGGAGAAGGGCGACGCGGGAGCCTACCGGGCGGAGGCGGGCGCGTTCGACGTCGTGTCCTGTCTGGGGGCGACCTGGATCGGCGGCGGGCTGGAGGGAACGGTCAAGCTGATGCTCCCCGCGCTGAAGGACGACGGGATCCTCCTTGTCGGCGAGCCGTACTGGACCTCCGAGCCGCCCGCCGGGGCGTACGAGTCGTTCGGCTTCGGCCCGGACGACTTCACCTCGCTGGCCGGGACGTTCGACCGGTTCGAGGCGGCGGGGGTCGAGGTGCTGGAGATGGTCCTCGCCGACCCCGACAGCTGGGACCGCTACATGGCGAGCCAGTGGTGGACGCTGAGCGACTGGCTGCGCGGCAACCCCGACGATCCGGAGGTCGGGGAGGTGCGCGACTTCCTGGAGCGCTCCCGTCGCTCGCACGTCGAGTACGGCAGGCGATACCTCGGCTGGGGCGTCTTCGTGGTGCGCCGCCGTTGACGGCTACTGGCGGGTAGGAATAGGTTCCTGGAGACCGGCCGGTCGGTTTGTCCGAGGAGTGCCGGCTCCGCCCGGCACGAGACCGAGGGCCCCGACCGTTCCATCGACCTGGAGGCGTGATGACCGACGTCCAGCTCGCCCGTCAATCCTGGCGCCGCCTGGAGCCCGTCCACGGGATGATCTATTTCGTGCCCGAGGCCACCGAGCGCTACGCCGCGCTCGGCCTCGATGAGCGAGCCGGCTACTTCGCCTCCCGTGCCGCGGCCTTCGGCACCGCCTCCGCCGAGCTGGTCATCGCGACCTTCTACAACTTCCATCCCGCCCTGGTGCGGCGCGCCCTTCCCGCCGCGTGGCAGGTCACGACCCCGGAGAAGCTGCTCGCGGCCCGCCTCGAAGCCGCGGGAGCGGCACTGCGCCGGGCCGGGATCCACGAGATCGACACCCTCGCCGAGACGACGGAACTCGCCGTCCGCGCCGCGGAGAGGGCGTGCGAGCACCCCCAGGGGCGCCCGCTGTTCGCCGCGCACGCCGCGTTGCCCTGGCCCTCCGAGCCGCTTCAACGGCTCTGGCACGCCCAGACGCTGCTTCGTGAGTTCCGGGGCGACGGGCACGTCGCGACCCTGCTGGCCGAGGGCGTCGGCCCGCTGGACGCGCTGGTCCTGCACGCCGCGGCCGGGCACGTCCCCACGGTGTTCCTCAAGCTCAGCCGCGACTGGCCCGAGGAGGAGTGGGCCTCGGCCGAGGAAGGGCTGCGCGGACGCGGCCTGCTCGCCGGCGACGAGCTCACCGAAGAGGGCGCGGCGCTCAGGCAGCGGATCGAGGACCGCACCGACGAGCTGGCACTGCCCGCGTACGCCGCGCTCTCCGGCGACGAACTGGCCCGCCTGGCGGAGCTGGCCCGCGTCTTCGGCCGGACCGTGGTGGACAAGGGCCTGCTCCCCTTCTCCCGCTGAGCCCGCGAAAGGTCGCGCTCGCACGCGGTCACCTCCCGCCGGACAGCGGGGTCTTCGCGGGCCTTCCGCCAGGCGGGCCGAATCGCTTTCACCCGGTCGGCTCGCTTTCACGCGATCAGGTCGCTTTCACGCGGTTGGGCGCCCTCACCCAGCCGGACGCCCTCACGCGGCCGGGTCGCCGACCTGGCCGATGAACAGCGGGGTCAGCGTCGGCCGGTGGACGATCGCGAAGGCGAACGGGTGGTCGGCACGGACCTCGGCCTCCGGCGCTGGCGGGCCCGACACGACGAAAGCGAGACCGGTGACGGCGGCGGCCTCGGTACCCCACTCGTCCACGGTGATGTTGGCGCGGTGGACCGCCTGGTCGAGGAGGGCTCCGTCGGTGATCCCCGAGTAGTCGGTCCCCCGCAGCCCCAGTCTCGCGAGCGGTTCCGCCAGATCCAGGCTCGTGGAGAAGTCCCACCGGGGCATGGCGAGCCGCACCGGCCGCTCCTCAAGCCCGCGCGCCACCTCCGCCATCACGGCGGGGGAGAGCAGGTCACCGGGGGAACCGCCCGCTCGCGGCAGGAGGACCCACATGGCCAGCTCGTCTCCGGCGTAGCGCAACTCCACGGCCTGCCAGCCGGATCCCGCCGCGTACGGGAGGAAGGCGTCCTTGCGCATCAGGGTCGTGCGTGTCGTCGTACCGTCCGCGCGGGTGAAGGCGGCGCCCTCCTCCGGCGCGTCGGTGAACGGCGCCGTCCAGTCGGCCCGCAGGTAAACGGCGTTGGCGATGACCAGCCTGGTCCGCGCGGGCAGGTCGTCGAACACCTTTCTGATCCGCCCCGCGGTCCGCTCCTCGGCCCAGGCGTTGATGACCTCCGTGGCGTCGCCGGTGAAGTCCACCTGGCGCACGCCCGTGCCGTACTGCGCCGCGAGCGTACGCAGGAACTCGGGCTTGACGTCCACCCCCTCCTGGGTGAACAGGTCGTTGGCGATGCCCACGACCGGTGGTTCGGGCGCGCCCGCCTGGGCGTCCCGCTCCGCGTCCGGTTCCGGGAGGGGAGGCGGAGCGTCGGTCGTGACGATCTGCCTGGTGAGCGCGTTGAGCGAGGTGTGCGGACCGCCTGAGGGGAAGCCGAAGACCGCGTCGAGTTCGGTGGCGGTGTCTCCAGCGGCTCCCGCCCTCGCCAGGCCGAAGGCGTAACCGATGCTCAGAGGCGACAGGACGGTGTTGGCCCCGGGTTTCGCGGTCGCGGCGAACAGGGCGTGCCCGAAGGAGGTCAGACCGCGTACGGTCTCCTTGACCGGAGGATCCTTCGGAGTCTCCCGTTCCACCCCCTTCGCGGTGATCACGCTGGAGGAGGTCATGGCACACGCCGAGAGGGCGGCGACGGCCAGCAGGGCGGGTAACAGTCGGCGCATGATCCTGAAACGTACGCCGCCGCCGGGCGGTTCACCCGGTTCGCGCGGGCTTCGGGTCGCGTGCCGGGCGGCATCAGGTGATCGCGGCGAAGGCGCCGGCCCCGATGAGGGCGACGGCCCAGGCGAGGTCGAGGTTGAACCACGCCTTGCGGAGCACCGCCACGCCGAGCCGCTCGTAGACGACGAGGGCCAGAACGGTCGTCGTCACCAGCATGGACACCGTGTGCACCCCGGTCGTCAGCAGGCTCTGCGAGGCAAGCGCGGCGGCGTCGTGCCCTTCGTGACCCCCGTGCCCGCCATGTCCGCTGTGTCCGCTGTGCAGGGCGACAGGGAGCACCATCAGCCCGGCCCCGTGAGCGGTGGCCATCAGGAACGACCACCCGGCCAGCTGCCACTTCGTCACCTTCATGCCGACCCAGCGGGGATGGCGCCGTCTCAGCAGCCGCCAGAGTCCGAACCCGCAGACCACGGCCGCCACGCCGTACGAGACCGCTTTCGGCGGGGCGGCCAGCCGGGCCGCCGACACCAGTACGAGCGTGATCAGCACCGAGCCCGCGTGGCCGAGCACGATGGGCGGCAGCGCGCGCAGCACCCCTTCGCGAGAGCGCTCCTGCAGCCCGAGCGCGACCGCGAAGAGCCAGCCCATGGCCGGGTTCAGGCCGTGGAAGGCACCGAGCCCGGCCAGGATGAGCAGGGACGTCAGATCCATCGGGTGTGCCTCGCGGGGAGTGGGAAGGTGTCGACGTCCGGTGGGAAGGTGGCCGGGATCACGGGAAGCAGTAGGAGTCGGAGGAGGAGTCGCCGCCCTGCAGACGGATCTGGTGCGCGCGGCGGCCGTCGGAGGAGAAGTCGACGAAGAAGTCCGGATCGAGGGCGATCGAACCGTCGTCGGCGATGTCCACCTTCGCCATCCAGCCGGAGATGCCGTCGGGGTAGAAGACGTCGTCCCAGGAGCGGTAGAGCGAGTTGGTGAAATAGACCCGCCGTCCGTCCCTGCTCGCCTCGACCATCTGCGGCCCTCCGTTCAGCGCCCGGCCCCGAGCCGCCGGGTGGCCGTCACGCCTGGCGATCCCGCCGATCCGGACCGAGCCGGTCTCGCGTGGCGCGAACGGGTCGGAGACGTCGTACGCCTTGAGCTCGCCGGTGCCCCAGGCGGAGACGAGCAGGATGCGGTCGTCGAGGGTGAGTGAGATGTCGCTGACCAGCGGTGGCACCGCGCCGAACTGCTTGAGCGGCTCGGGCAGCAGGTCGGGGTCGGCGGGCTCGGCCGGGATCGTGATCGTCTTGCGCGCCTTCCAGACGCCGTTCTCCAGGTACCAGGTGAAGATGTTGGCCGACAGGTCCTCGACGTTGATCACGGTGTTGACGAAGCCGTAGGTCTTGGTCGGGTCGTGGGCGGGGCGAAGCTCCAGAACCATCTGGTGCTGGTCACCCAGGTCGATCTCCTGAAGGTGTCTGCGCTTGACCAGGTCCCAGACGTGCAGCCGGTGGCCGTACTGTCGGCCGACCAGAAGCTCCAGCGAGGGTCCCGGCTCGATCTGGTTGGGTGTTCCCCACTCGCTGGAGATCATCGTGTCATGCCCGAGGTGCCACCAGAAGTCGTAGTGCAGCCGCTGTGTCCCCCGGTCGGCCTCCCAGCGGCCCTTCGGCTCGAAGGTGTCGTGGTCGAGGGTGAAGATCCCGCCGGGCGCGTCGCCGTCCACGTCGCCGAGCGCGCTGACGTAGATGGCGTCGGTGCCGCAGTGGACGGTGTGCGGGCGGCTGTAGCCGGTCTTCTCGAAGATCGTCTCCGGTTCGATCGTCTTGACGAGCTTGGGTCGCCGGGGGTCGTCCTTGACGTCGAAAATGTAGATTCTGCTGGACCTCAGACCCGGAAGGACCAGGTAGCGGCGCTCCACGTGCGGGTGGGGCGCGTACGGGCACAGGGCCGCGCTGCACACGTTCCAGCCGAAGTGGTGGAGCTCGTCGCCGGGGACGGACATGTCGTGCACGTCGGCGATCGCCCCGGTCGACAGGTCGATCGTGGCAAGCCCGTCGGGCCGGCCGTCGCCGGTCGCGGCGAGCAGTGCGACGTAGGCGAGTTCCTCCTTCGGGGCCGTCATGGCCTCACGGGCCGACGGGTAGAAGGTGGGGTCGGGCTGGATGAGTGCCACGGCGAACTCCTGAACTCGTAGCCGGAATCGATACCCAACTAATCATGTAGGAAAACTGCCTGTTGTCCAGTGGTCATTTTGTGTGACCGGTGCGGGCGGAGGCACCTCCTCACGGTCTCCTGGCCGGTGAAACGAGAGGGCCGCTCGCGCGACCGGAGATCTTCCCGTAGGGGTGGCCGTCGGAGGTTTCGAGAGACTCGCGGAAAGGGTGCCGAACAGGGGAGAGGTGGGGGGGGGGGGGGCCCCCCCCCCCCCCCCTTATATTTTTTTTTTTTAACCACAGAACCGGCCGGGGGCGGCCGGAAGCGACCCCCCCCAAAACACAAACACCGAAACACCCCCCACCGGCCCCCCC
>NZ_JBIAYX010000033.1:0-49768 GCF_042898365.1 Streptosporangium sp. NPDC000509
GCCTCAAAACCCACAGCCCCTACGACCAAGCAACCGCCTGGTCACATCGATCAAACGACCTCGCTGCTTGACAACAAACGTCCAGGGATGTCTGAGCCCTCTTCCCGAGGGGCGCCGTGAGCCGGTGGGGACGCGACCGACCCTGTGCGATGTGACCGGCTCTGTCCGGTTTCCAAGGTCGTCTTCCCGAGGGCTTTCCCGGACGGTTTCTCAGGGGTGGGGAGACAGGACCCTGGTGCTCTTCAGGGACGTGTCATGAGGAACACCGGGGTGCTCCCCGATGTCCGGAAAGTACCGGGCCGTCAGCCTGCTGGGTGAGACATCCGCGACCCCCGGCTGGAGCCCGACGTGACACAGGCCATCCTCGACGCCCTGCACGATGTGATGACATCTCCCTGGATCTACCTGGCGCTGTTCGCGCTGGCGATGCTCGACGGGTTCTTTCCCGTGGTCCCGGCGGAGACGTCCGTCATCACCGCCGGGGTGTTCGCCGCCGCCACCGGGGCTCCCGACCTGCTCCTGGTGATCGTGGTGGCCGCGCTGGGCGCGTTCGTGGGCGACCACGTCTCGTACGCCATCGGGCGTACCACCAACGACCGGCTGCGCAACGGCAGGCGCAGCCGCCGGGCGTTCGCCTGGGCGGAGAGTGCGCTGGCCGAGCGGGGCGGGCTCGTCCTCGTGGTGGCCCGCTACATCCCCGGCGGCCGGACCGCCTGCACGCTGACCATGGGCGCGGTCGCCTATCCCCGGCGCTCGTTCGCCCTCTTCGACGCCCTCGCCGCGGTGAGCTGGGCGATCTACTCGGGACTGATCGGCTACGTGGGCGGCGCGGCCTTCGAGAACGACCCGATCAAGGGTCTGCTCCTCGGTCTCGGCATCGCCCTGACGATCACCGTCGTGGTCGAGACCGTCCGCCACCTCCGCCACCGCCGTACCGCGCCGCGCGTGGAGAGCGCGCCGGTCACCTCAGGTGAGCGACGCGGTGGCGCGACCGCCTGACGCGGAGGCGTCCGGACACGAGGACGCCGTCGGCGACGTCGACCTCGGTCTCGGGTCCTCGGCCTCAGGTTCGGGTTCGGGTTCGGGTTCGGGTTCGGGTTCGGGGTGAGGGAGGCGTTCCCCGCCTGGTCGAGCCCGCTCAGGAGCGGCCCGCGAGGCGAAGGCCCCGACGCGAATCTCGGGGAATCCCCTGCGAAGTCAGGGAGAACCCCTATGGCTCCGCTGCCCGCCCGCGCGGGACGCTTCGACTGTTCACCACAAGCCCCTGAACGGACGCCTCCACGAGGTGATCCGGTCATCTCGCCATGGCTTCATCTGCTTGGGAGGAGTGCGCATGACTGTGCTGGCGGTCGGCCTGGCGTTGCTGGGATCCCTGTTCTTCGCACTCGGTGCCGCGCTGCAGCAGTTCGAGGCGGCGGGCACGCCCCACGCCGGCCTCGGCCGTCTCGTCCGGCGCCCCCGATGGCTGCTCGGCGGCCTGGCCATCGCGGGCGGCACGGCCCTGCACATCGTCGCGCTGAAATACGGCCCGCTCACGCTGGTGCAGCCGCTGGGCGTGGCCAGCCTCCTGTTCGCCCTGCCCTGCGCCGCGGCCCTGCGACACCGCAGGCCACGGCCCGGCGAGCTGGCCTCGGCCGCGGTGATCGCCGTCGGGCTGATCGGCCTGGTGATGGTCGTGCCCGAGCACGCGGGCAAACCCCACCTCAGCACCGGGGAGGCGGTGGCCCTGCTCGCGGGGGCGGCCGCCGCCGCCCTGATGCTGTGGGCCCTCGCCAGGCGGGTCTCCCCCGCCGCGCGGGCCTGCCTGCTCGCCGTGGGGGCGGGCGTGCTGTACGGCGCGACCGCCACGCTCACCCGCGTCCTGGTCGACGGCGACTGGGAGTTCTGGTTCCTGCTCGCCGTCCCGATGCCCGCCCTGATCGCGCTGGTACTGCTCCAGCGCGCCTACGCCGTCGGCCACTTCGGCGTGGCGTTCGCCGCCCTGCAGGTGGCCGACCCCCTCACCGCCGTCGCCTTCGGTGCCCTCCTGCTCGGCGAACCCCTGCCGACGGGTGCGGCGAGCGCGCTCACCGCACTGGTGGCCGCCGCCCTCGTCGCGGGCGGAACCGTCGCGCTGGCCCGTACCACCCCGATGTCCCCCCACATGACGTGACAGCACGACGAACGGAGCCTTGATGGCCATGTCAGCCACCACCCTGCAGCCCTCGGTAGCGGGTCCCGCCCTCCTGCCCACCCGGCCCCGCCGGGTGCTGATCGGGGCCGACACCTACCCGCCGGACGTGAACGGTGCCGCCTACTTCGCCCACCGGCTCGCCCAGGGACTGGCCGAGCGGGGGAACGAGGTCCACGTGGTGTGCGCCTCGGACGAGGGACCGGCCAGGACCGATCACCTGGACGGGGTGACCGTGCACCGGCTGCGCTCGGCGCCGGTGCTGGTCCACCCGACCATGCGGGTCACGGTGCCGACCCGGCTGGACCGGCTGATCGACAGGATCGCCCCCGACGTCGTCCACGTGCAGGCGCACTTCGTCGTCGGCCGCGCGGCCATCTCCGCCTCCCGGCGCGCGGGCGTCCCCGTCGTGGCGACCAACCACTTCATGCCGGACAACCTCTTCCAGTTCGCGCACATCCCCGGCCGCCTCCGCGACGGGGCGGGAGCGCTGGCCTGGAGGGACTTCAACCGCGTCTACTCCAGGGCCGACCGCGTCACCACGCCCACCCGGATCGCGGCCGGGCTGCTCACGGCCAAGGGTTTCGGCCCGCCGGTGGAGCCCATCTCCTGCGGCATCGACCTGGCGAGGTTCCAGCCGCGCCCCGAGCCGAAGGCGTGGTCCCGCGGGGCCTTCGGCCTGCCCGACCGGGACACGATCGTGTTCGTCGGCCGGCTGGACGAGGAGAAGCGGCTGGACGAGCTCATCCGCGCCCTGCCGCACGTGCTCAACAACGTCGACGCGCAGATCGCGCTGGCGGGCACCGGAGGGCAGCGGGCCGCGCTCGCCAGGCTCGCCGACCGGATCGGGGTCGGGGACCGGGTGTCCTTCCTCGGGTTCGTACCCGACGAGACGCTGCCCCAGGTGTACGCCGCTGGCGACGTCTTCGCCATGCCGGGCGTCGCGGAACTGCAGAGCATCGCCACCCTGGAGGCGATGGCCAGTGGCCTGCCGGTCGTCGCCGCGGACGCGATGGCCCTGCCGCACCTGGTACGGCCCGGCGAGAACGGCCACCTGTTCCAGCCCGGCGACGTCCAGGAGCTGGCCAGGCACCTGACCGCCCTGCTCGTCTCGTCCCGGGAGCGGGCCACGATGGGCGCCGCGAGCCGTTCCATCGCGCTGACCCACGACCACCAGGCATCCCTCGCCCGGTTCGAGAGGATCTACCAGGAGGTGGCGCGATGAGGTCCGGGGCGATCGCGCTCGGAGACGGTCCGCGGGGAGACGCCGCGACGAACTCCACGTCCGGATTTCAGGAAGGCCGCGTGACGGACTCCGAGACGACCGGCCGGGGGGTGCGGCGGTGAACGAGCGCCCGCCGTCCGCCTGGCCGGGGGTGGCCGGGCCGCTGGTCGCTCTGGCGGCGATGGGCTACGCGCACCTGGTCGCGGCGGACACGGTGAACCCGATGGGTGGCCTGATCAGTGACTACGCGCTGCGTGACGGCAGCGCCTGGGCGATGGTGGTCGGCACGATCGCCCTGGCCATGGGCTGTCTGTGGGTCGCGTACCTGCTCGTCCGGGTGGAGCCGGTGCGTGGCGCGGCGGCGCGGGCGCTGTTCGTCGCCTCGGCGCTGGGACTCCTGCTCACCGCCGCGTTCCCCACCGACGCGGCGCCCGGCGTCGTCTCGGTCGCCGGGGAGATCCACCGCTGGTCGGCGGCCGTGGTCCTCACCGCGCTGCCCTGCGCGGGCTGGATGCTCGGCCGCCGGTCGGGGAACGGCCCCCTGGCGGCGGTCTCCGTCTTCTCGACGGGGCTGCTCGTCTGGTTCCTCGCCGCCCACCCGGGCTCGCTCGTCTCGGAGCTGATCGAGGGCGCCGACCACTACGGCCTGGCGCAACGCCTGCTGGTGCTCTCCCAGATGACGCTGATCCTGATGGCCGCCCTCTGGGCGGGTCACCGCGACGACGCGTCCGCTCACCGGCCGGCCGTACGGGCGCGTGACCTGGCGATTCCCGCCCAGCCCGGCCCTGGCGACAGCCCTGACGACACCCGTCATCCTCGCCAGCCGATCGGTCTCGGCTGACGTCGAAGCGGCTCCCTTGAATCGCTCATGGTCGAGTAAACGAGACATGTGGCACGTACCGATTGCGGCCTTACCTACGCTAACGTAGGTTACGGTTCCGTAGTCTTCGAGGGAGAAACCTGATGCGAGAGTTCAGTGAGACCGAGTTGCTGCTCGAACTTGAGCCTGTCGTCGCGGGGGAGCTGGACCGGCACCACAAGGTGGCCAAGGAGTGGTTCCCGCACGAGTACGTTCCCTGGTCGGAGGGGCGCAACTACGACGGCCTCTACGGCGGGGACGCCTGGGTCGAGACCGACACCAAGATCCCCGAGGAAGCCCGCATCTCCCTCATCGTCAACCTGCTGACCGAGGACAACCTCCCCAGCTACCACCATGAGATCGCCACCACCCTGGGCCGCGACGCGGCGTGGGGCACCTGGGTGCACCGCTGGACCGCCGAGGAGGGCCGCCACGGCACCGCGATCCGCGACTACCTCACGGTCACCCGCGCGGTCGACCCGGTCGCGCTGGAGCGCGCCCGGATGGTGCACATGAGCGAGGGCTTCACCAACTCCTACGAGGGCGTGCTCGCCTCGGTGGCGTACGTCTCCTTCCAGGAGCTGGCCACCCGCATCTCGCACCGCAACACCGGCAAGGCCTCCGAGGACCCGAACTGCGAGCGGCTGCTCGCCAGGATCGCCGCCGACGAGAACCTGCACATGCTCTTCTACCGCAACCTGCTCAACGCGGCCTTCCAGCTCACCCCCGACCAGACCATGCGCGCGGTGACCGACGTCGTCACCACCTTCCAGATGCCGGGGACCGGCATCGAGGGCTTCACCCGCAAGGCCATGACCATCGCCAACGCCGGCATCTACGACCTGCGCCTGCACATCGACGACGTCCTGCAGCCGGTCCTGCGCCAGTGGGACGTGGCCAACATGAAGGGCCTCGGCGCCGAGGGTGAGAAGGCCCGCGAGGAGCTCTACGACTTCCTCGCCCGGCTGGAGACCACCGCCTCCCGCTTCGTCGAGCGCCGCGAGGCCCGCCGCGCCCGCCAGGCCGCCGACGCCTGATCCCCCGCCCGGTCGGCATATCCCTCCGGCATCGGCCACCGTCGCTCAGTCGCCAGGGACGGTCTCGGCCGCGGACTTCTTCGCCGTCCCGGTGGGCCGGTACCGCACGTTCACGACCGACGTGGGGTCGCCGTCGCCCACACGGTGAAGGCGTACCGGCTCACCGCCGGGGTTGTCGTACAGCCGGATGCCCTCGCCGAGCAGGACCGGCGCGATGTGCAGGTCGATCTCGTCGATCAGGCCGAGTTCGAGGAGCTGACGGCCGATGGTCGGCGAGAGCACCTCAAGGTTCTTGCCGCCGGCCGCCGCCAGCCCGATCCGGACCACCTCGGCCAGGTCGCAGCTCAGGAACGTGACCCCGTCGGCGGGCTCGGCGTCCTCGGGGTGGTGGGTGAGCACGAAGGTCGCCCCTTTCCAGGCGCCGCCATAGGTGTTGCCCGCGTCCGGGAAGGCGTCCCAGCCGTCTCGCCCTCCCAGCACGGCGCCCGTGGTCTCGACATACTCCTCGACCAGGTCAGGACGGAACGAGATCCCGGTCATCATCCAGTCCATCTCGTGGTTCGGCCCCGCCACGAATCCGTCCAGGGACATCGTGAAGTGCCAGAGCACCTTCCCGCCCGCGGTCTGCGGCTCGGTGTCGCCCATTCTTCGCCTCCCGCATCTGCTTGCGATCTGCAATCGGTAGGCGAACGCTAGGCCAAACCGGTAGCAGATTGCAACCACTTCGGAGGCGGGGTTCGAGTCGACACGTTCGGGTCGTGCGATCGATGTCGCGGCCGAGGCGACTGCGCGTACTCCCTCAGGCTTCCTCAGGCTCAAGCCCGCTCTCCGGCCGGTTCAGGCCGCCGCGACCAGCTCGCGGACCGGGGAGCGGTCGGCCGTCGGCCGCAGGCTGCGCAGGAAGACCAGCACGAGCAGGGCGGCCAGACCGGTCGTGACCGGGGGGACGAGGAAGGCGAACGTCGCGCCGAAGCGGTCCACGAGCTGGCCCGCGACGGCCGCCCCCGCCGCGATGCCCATACCCACGGAGCCGTTGAGCCAGGTGAACGCCTCGGTCCTCACCTCGGCGGGCACGAGACCCTCGACCAGGGTGTAGCCGGTGATGATGGCCGGAGCGATGACGAACCCGGCCACGGCGGCTCCGGCGTACAGCGGCGGCAGCGATCCGGCGAACGTCAGGGCGACGGTGGCCGCGGAGAGCAGCCCGAGGGCGGCGGCCAGCCTGGCCGGGGTGCCGATCCGCCAGCGGACCACGCCGTAGAGGAGGCCGCCCACGAAACTCGCGCCGGAGAAGCACGCGTACACCGGCCCCGCGGCACCGGCCTGGCCGAGCGCCGCGGTGTAGGAGGTGACGCCCACCTGGAGGCTGCCGAAGACGGCGCCGAGGGCGACGAAGGCCCCCGCGAGCACGGCCACCCCGCGCAGCCGCAGCACCCCGCGCCGGGAACGGACCCGGACCGGCATCGGCTCCGGGGCTCCGCCGCGCACCCCCGCGAACACGAGCGTCCCCACCACGACCATGACCAGCGACCCCGACAACGCCCACACCGGAGAGAACCCGGTCGAGATCGCGACGAGCAGCACCGGGGCGAGGGTGAAGGTCAGCTCGTCGGTGATGGATTCGAGGGCGAAGGCGGTGTCCAGCCTGCCCGACCTGCCGAGCACGTACGCCCAGCGGGCGCGGACCATCGAGCCGACCTGCGGCATCGTCGCCCCGGCCAGCGCAGAGACGACCACCAGCGAGACCGCCGAAGCGTGCGCCGAGGCGAGCACCAGCAGCGCGCCCAGCGCGACCGCGTGCACGACGACCTGCGGGATCAGCACCCTCGCCTGACCGTACCTGTCGGCGAGCCGCCCGGTCCGCGGGCCGACCAGCGCGGGCGCCACCGCGGCCACCGCGGCGGCCACCCCGGCCACGCCGTAGGAGCCGGTGGACCAGTGCACGAGCAGCAGCACGCCGAGCTGGAGCATCGCGTTCGGCAGGCGCGCGGCGAAGGCGGGGAGGAGGAACCGCCAGGCTCCGGGCGTACTGAGCACGGCGAGGTACGACTTCAACAGATCTCCGTCCAACATCCAGACGGAGGCTCCGCCCGGCTCGGGAGCCCACCGGGGGTGGTGGGCTTCGACCGGGGTGATACCGCTCTCGCGGCCGCCGAGCGGTCAGTGCGTGCGCCCCTGTAGAACGCGACAATCATTCACCTTATGCCACGAACCGCCGTCTTTCGAAGCCGGCCTCTCTCCGGCCGGGGTCGCGGGTCAGTCGGCCGAACGGCCCAGGGGCTGTCGCCGGGAGGCGCCGATGCTGCCGAGCAGGGTGAGTGCCTGGGCGCTGGGACCACCGGGTTCTGCGTGGTAGATGATCAGTTGCTGGCCGGGCGCGTCGCGCACGTCGAAGGCCTGGTAGGTAAGCACCAGAGGACCGACGTCCGGGTGCATGAGATGTTTCGCGTCCCGGGTCTTGCCCCGCACGTCGTGCGCGCTCCACAGGGCCGCGAACTCGCCGCTCCGCTCGGTCAGGGTCCGTACGAGCTCGCGAAGCCGGGGATCCTCGGGATCGAAGCCGGCCGCCTGCCTCAGGTTGGCCACGGTGGCCTGGGCGGTCCAGTTCCAGCGGGTGTAGAAGTGCCGCCCGGCGGGGTCGAGGAAGGCCATCCGTGCCAGGTTGTCGGCGGGCTCGAAGGGCGAGAACAGGGCGTCGGCCAGCGCGTTGGCGGCGAGGATGTCCAGGGTGCGGTTGATGACGAACGCGGGAGTGTTCGGGTAGCCGTCCATCAGCTGGCGCAGTGCGGGACCGACCGTGTCCGGGATCCGGCCCGGCCGCTCGTCCGGCACGGCGCCCGCCAGCCGGTACAGGTGCGCGCGGGCGTCGGCGTCCAGGTGCAGGGCACGGCTGAGCGCGTCGAGCACCTGGGGGGAGGGGCGGCGTTCGCGCCCCTGTTCCAGGCGGGTGTAGTAGTCGGCGTTCATACCGGCCAGAACGGCGACCTCCTCGCGCCGCAGTCCGGCGACCCTGCGGACCCCGTAGGTCGCCATGCCGACGTCTTCCGGCCGCAGGCCCGAACGGCGTGCGCGCAGAAAGTCTCCCAGCTCGTTGTTGGCCATATCCACAGGCTAGGCGGCCGGACGGCGGCCTGCCCGGGTGTGTCGCACCCAGGCGGCGAGCGTCCTGGTTGGCGGCCCGCACCCGGCCCAGACTCGGTGACGAAGGACAGATCACCACGTACGGGAGAAGAGCATGACGAGAACCACCGATGACGGGAAGGTGGACGTGGTCGGCATGTGGGTGACCGCGGACGGCCACATCCGCCAGGAACTACGAGCGGACGGCCGGTACGACGAGGCACGCGGCGGTCGGCGCAGCGCGTACACCGGCCGGTACACGGTGACCGGCAGCCACCTGGACTACGTCGACGACACCGGGTTCACCGCCACGGGTGACATCCGCGACGGCGTGCTCTATCACGAGCACCTCGTGCTGTACCGGGAGAAGGAGCGGGCATGAGGGCATCGGCCAAGGTCATCACGGTCACCGGGGCGAGCAGCGGGATCGGCGAGGCGACCGCGCTCCGCCTGGCCGCCGACGGCCATCACCTCCTCCTCGGCGCGCGGCGTACGGACCGGCTGGAACAGTTGACAGCGAAGATCACCAGCGACGGCGGCAGCGCCTCGTTCCGGCGGCTGGACGTCACCGACGCCGCCGACGTGCGAGCCTTCGTGTCCACCGCGCGGGAGCGGTACGGGCGGCTGGACGTGATGGTCAACAACGCCGGCGTGATGCCGCTGTCACCACTCGCGGAACTGAGGGTCGACGAGTGGGACCGGATGATCGACGTGAACGTCCGCGGGGTACTGCACGGCATCGCCGCCGCCCTGCCGGTCATGCGGGAGCAGGGCGGCGGGCACTTCGTGAACATCGCCTCCGTCGGCGCCTACGAGGTGTCGCCGACCGCCGCGGTGTACTGCGCCACCAAGTTCGCGGTGCGCGCGATCTCCGAGGGGCTGCGCCAGGAGTCCGCGGGCGACATCCGGGTGAGCGTCGTCTCCCCCGGCGTCACCGAATCCGAGCTCGCCGACTCCATCTCGGACCCGGTGGCCCGCGAGGCGATGAAGACCTACCGGTCGGTGGCCATCCCGGCCGAGGCGATCGCGGACGCCATCGCCTTCGCGATCAGCCGACCCGCCGAGGTCGACGTCAACGAGATCGTGATACGCCCGGCCGCCGGCGCCCAGTGACGGCGTCACGCCGGAGCCTGATCCGGAAACGGGCGACCGGGCTCCGGCGGACGGGCGACCGGACGGGATGGGGTGCACGAGAGCAGTGGGGCAGAACCTCCGAACGCCATCCGGCCACCTCGAAATCTCGGCAGATCGAAAGGCAGGCGCCCGGCAGATTGAAAACCACCCCTTCGGCAGATCGAAAGCATCCGGTTCGGCAGATTGAAAGGCAACCCTTCGGCAGATTGAAAGGCAACCCTTCGGCAGATTGAAAGTGACGACCGGCAGTAAACGATCTTTTCCATCGAGCGCTCGCGTACCAGGAAAACCTCGTACGCGGGCCGCGAGGGCGAATCGGCAGGGGTCAGACGGGCGTCATGGGGTTCGACCGCTGATCTTCTCCGCATGGTGAAGATCAGCGCGCTCCCATGGGGAGCCGGTGGGGACGGCCGTTCGCAGTGCGGGCCAGGACAGGGCCGCGAGGGCGACGGCGAGGGCGGCGACGGCCACCATCGCCCCTGACAGGCCGGTCGTCTCGGCCCAGCGCCCGACGTAGACGGGACCGGCGAGGAAGCCGAGGTAGGCCACGGTGGCCACCACGGATGTCGCCCTCCCCCTGGCGGCCTCGCCGACCTGGGCCGCGACGACACCCATCAGCGTGGGGAAGAGCACCGCCGTACCGGCCGCGGCCAGGGCAAGCCCGAGCAGGACCACGGGGACGGACCGCGCGCCGGACACCAGCAGGGTCCCGGCCGCGGCCGTCACCGCGCCGGAGATCAGCACGACCGTGACATACCGGGAGCCGAGCGCGCCGGCGGCGAAGCGGGTGAGGGCGACGACGGCGGCGAAGACCGCTGGACCGGCCGAGGCGAGCGCGGGACCGGCGTCGGCCACGTCGGCGAGGTAGACCGCGCCCCAGCTCTGGTGGGCGTTCTCCACCGCGAAGGCGAGCGCGCCCAGGCCACCGACCACGAGCAACGGGAACAGGCGCACGACGTGCCGCCCCCGGGCGGCCCCCGCCGCGCCCGGGACGACATCCTCGGCGATCGAGACGGTTCGCCGGTCGGCCGCGACGGCGAGTGCCGCACCGGCCGAGGCCGCCGCGACCAGCAGGAACGGTACGACGACCGGCACTCCCAGGCCGCCGAGCAGCAGCCCTGCGGAGAGGCTGCCGACCACCACCATCGCGGAGAAGGTGCCGTGCGCGCGGGTGATGACCGGCCTGCCCGACGCCCGCTCCGCCGAGGCCGCCGCCGCGTTGATCGCGACGTCGGCCGCCCCCGAAGAAGCCCCGAGCAGCGCCAGCCCCGCCGACAGGCTCCAGAAGTCGCGGCCCGCCACGGCCACCAGTGTCCCCACCGCGCCGAGCGTGACCAGCAGGAACGCGGCCACCCGGAGCCCCCAGCGGTCGACCGCCCTCCCGGTGACGAGCATCGCGGGCAGCGCTCCCGCCCCCACGAACAGCAGCGCCGTACCCAACTGCCCGTCGCCGAGCTCGGCCTGGGCGCGGATCGCGGGCACCGAGGCACCCCACACCCCCCAGAAAGCACCGAACGCGGCGAACCCCATATAAGCGGTACGCGCCCGAACTCCTCCCTTTCCGCCTGCCATATGTGTAACGATACACAAATCATCTGTGTATCGATACACAGATACCCTCGGACCATGAGCGGACGGACGACACGACGCAGGGTGACCATGGCCGAGGTCGCCCGCGCGGCAGGCGTGTCGGTGATGACCGTCTCGTACGCCTACGGCCAACCGGGCCGGGTCTCCGACGAGGCGCGGGCCAAGGTCCGCGAGGCCGCCGAACGCCTCGGCTACCCCGGCCCGCACCCCGGCGCGCGCTCACTGCGCAGCGGCAGGACCGGCAACCTGGGCGTCGTCCTCGGCGAGCACCTCACCTACGCCTTCGACGACCCGCAGGCCACCCGTTTCCTGTCCGGCGTCGCCCAGGTCTGCGCCGACCACGGCATGGCGCTCACGCTCGTACCCGTCACGGGAAGCCCTTCCGACGTCGACCGGGTCACCGAGGCCGCCGTCGACGCCTTCGTGGTCTGGACGACCGCCGACGACGACCCCGTCATCGACGCCATCACCGCCACCGGCCTACCCGCCGTGGTCCACGGCGGCCCGCGCCGCGACGGCCTCTCCTTCGTCGCCGCCGACGACCGCGCCGCAGCGGCGGCCGTGGGCCGCGAGGTCTTCGCGGGGGCACGTCACCCGGGAGTGCTGTGCTTTCCCCTCGACCGCGCGAGGGTCTCCCGCGTCGCCTTCGGCGTCCCCGGCAGTCGTGTGCTTCCAGGAGCGAACGACGCTCCCGGGAGCGCGCCTCCCCAAAACACCCGCACCGCTTCAGGAACCGCCGACAGCACCCCGGGCATCACCGACGCCGACTCCCGAACCACCTCGGCCGACGCGCCTGCGGGCATCGACCCCGACACCTCGACCTTCCGGGTCACCCGCCAACGTCTGCGCGGCTACCGCGACGCCTGGGCGGAGACCGGCTGCGACTGGTCACAGGTCCGTGTCGCGGTCTGCTCCACCAACAGCGCACGGGAGGCCGAGACACTCGCGGCCGAGTTGCTCACCGGTCCGAACGCCTGCGACGCGATCGCCGCGATGAGCGACGAACTGGCCCTCGGCGTCCTGCGCGCCGCCGCCCACCTGGGCCTCACCGTTCCCGGCGACCTCACCCTCAGCGGCTGGGACGACTCCGACGCCGCCGCCCCTGCCGGGCTCACCACGATCGCCCAGTCCCTACGCGACCAGGGTGCCCGCTGCGCCCGCACCGCCCTCGGCCACCTCACCTCGGCCGACCGGGACACCGACGTCGCCTGGCACCTGATCAGCCGCGAATCCACCCGGAGGCATTAAAACGAACTTTTCTCCTCGCGTAGCCCAGGAAACATGGCTTCTCTGTAGAAATGGTAAGCAGGCAGCGTGTAAGCAGGCCAGTTTTCTTATTTCCCAGCATCCTCCCGAATCACGGGAACTTCAAAACGTCTCGCCAATTGAGGTATTCTTCGATCGCGGCGACACCCACGTCCGCGCATCCGATGATGACGTCGTCCGTCACAACTGTACGTTCGAAACACGAGTCGACCAGGTCGATCACTTGTTTGATGCTCGGCAGTGTGCTTCGGACGAACGGCACCTTGAGCGATCCGAGAAACATCTGCGCGTCGTCGACAATGACTGCGGAGGATTCCAGCAAGGCAGCTGGGCACGACTTGATCGCCAGGAGTTCATCGATGACGGGGCACAGGTTGTCCGGACGGTAGTCCGCCCGGGGAGACACGGGGAACCAGTGGGCGTCCAGTACGAATAGCGTGGGCTGCTCCATGCCCGCCGCGTAGGAACGTAACGCTCTACTGGACTCCCCTTCGATGAAATGAACCTTGGTGAGATCCGCATAGGTGTCCACGCAGAAATTGAACAGCCCTTGGTCCGCTTCCACAGTCCAGACGTTTTCCATCATCGCGGCCAATTGGAGGGCGCCGAAACCGAAATGTGTACCGGTCTCGTAGGCCGCGGTAATGCCTTGGGCGCGGATCAGCCCGGCAGCAAGAGGCGTGTGGAGCCCCCAGAAAACATCACCCATCGGCGTTCCCTTCTTGCGATGCGATCGGGAATATGTTAGGGCTGCGTGGATGGCTCGGTTTCTCTTTTACTTGCACCAGATGCCTAGACGTCCACCCCCGAAGGAAAGCCTCTCCCCGAGCGAGATGGGCTGGGGGCAGCTTTCCCTCGAAAAGTTCGCAGAGAGTAATCGGCATCTTCTCAGTCTAACGCGGTTCCAGCCAATGTCAAAGAATTCCGTGTATGAACCTTCCTCCGAGTCCCTCCCGACTACATCGGGAACACCGACCTGCACGGATGACATTGTCGGAACCCGCACGGTCCGGCGTCAGGCAAGCCACCCAACTCATTCCCGCCAGCACACGGACGGCAGTTACACAACGTCATTCGTTATGCGGAACGGCTCGGTGAGTTTCGACACCCGTAGGGTTATCCGTCGATTCCGAGGATGTCCTCAATCACGTTCATCAGTCGTGAATTAACCGCTGCGGCATCGTGGAGGCGTGCTTGCTTGGATAGTGTCCGGCCAACCAGGCGTGCTGCTTCTGGATTCGTAATGAAATGGATAAGACGGTGCTCGAGTTCGTCGATTGAGCCGTATAGGACATCTTCATTGTTCGCACATATTTCCGGATAGCTTCCCCTGTGGGGCAGCAGGCAGCAATTTTCTGTGTACATCGCCTCGAGAGTCGCTATCCCAAGGCTTTCGTGTGCCGCCGTCGACACCTGGATATCCGACATCCAGAGTGCACGGAAATAGTTGGGCAACGGCATGTCCCCGCCCAGCAGCACCCGTTCACCAAACTGCTTGCGCAAGGCCCTGATCTCAGCAAACCCTGTGGCATTATTTGTCGCGGCCCGGGTGATGAGTACGTTGACGTCGAACTCTGCCATAACCCGCTTGATCATGCTGATGAACTGCAGTGGGTTCTTCGCAGGAACGAGGGCATGGTTGAAAACCACGGTGGTCCGCGAATACTTCTCATAGGTTCGGCAGTCATCAATAAATCCGGTGTCGATCGGGATGCCCGTGACGACGGACCGCGCGGCTACCGAGCGTGCGATCCCATGATTCAGGCTGCCAACGTTGTCCAGTATTGTTGTTTTGATGAAATCCGAGCCGAACAGGATTCGGTCGAGTGCCATCAGGTTGGCCAGATCCAGCATCTCCAGTTGCGGGTAGAGATTTCGACGGAAAGAGTCCGACGGGTCCCAGTGGCTGCCGTGGGTGTATCCGATCATCGGCACCTGTATTCCCAGTTCAATCATGATACGGCGGATCTCTGTGGGAAAAGCGCTGAAGGAATGAAAAACGAATATCAGGTCTGGTCGTCGCTCGGCGATGTCCGCTGCGATTCGTTCGTAGCCGCGCAGCACCCAGCGCAGGCGGGCGCTCCGCGAGCCGTCATCGAATGGCTCAAGCTCGGCCAGTGGGCGGATAAGCTCGAAGCCGCTCTTACTAAGAGAACTACGGATGACACTGCTCGCCGTAATCCCATAGCCGATCGACATACTCGACGGCACATCACCGGATCGATTTTTAGGGAGAGTGTAGCAATCCACGTAAAGCAAACGTCGCACAGCTTCCCTCTCTAAGTAGAGTTCGGGGTGGGCTTCTCCACCAAGGCAACGTGATCGTGGCCTCGGCGGATGCGACCCTTGAAGATCAAGTTGGCTTATGACACCCGGAACACGGAGTAGCGCCGAACCTTATTAGGTCAGGGGGCCTCGCAGGTGCAGGACGTGGACCGCGCCGGTTGCTTCACCGCATACCAACGCCCCGCCGACGGAGACGCTAGTGATGGCGCTGTCGCCGTCGAAACCGGTGATCCGGGCCCCGGTGCCGATGTCGAAAAGGACCAGGCTCTCCGCTGAAGTGCCAATGATGTGACGGTCGTCGGCCGTGGCGGTGAGCGCGCGTACCGGGCCGCTGCCGGTCATCAGGGTGGACAGACGTTCGCCATCCGCCGACCGCCAGACCAGGATGGAGCCGTCTCCACCGCCGGACACGAGGCGGTCGCCGAGCACGTGGACCGTGTTTAGCAGGGACGTGTGAGCGTGACGTTCCCAGATGAGTCGACCGGATCGCACATCCCACATGGTGAGCATCCCGTCGATGCATCCGCTGACCACGCGCTCGGCGTCAGGGGTGAAAGCGAGGGTCAGGATAGGGCCGCCCTTGCCACGGAAGTCACGCAGGTGCTCGCCCGTCTCGCCGTCCCAGACGGTCACCGTGCCGAGCGCTCCGCCGGCGGCCACCAGACGGCCACCCGGCGAGGCGCGTAGTTGCTCGACTGATTCACCGAAGGGCAGCACACAATGGTTCGCTCCGGTGTCCAGATCCCACATGTTCAGGGTGCCCTGCGTCGTACCGGCGACGATATGACGGTCACCGGCGGTGAGGACGACCGAGGTGACGGGAGCGTCAGCGGGCAATTCCCGCTTCCGCACCCCCGTGGCGACCCGCCAAACCGCGACCGAGCCGTCGTATGATCCAGAGGCGACGAAGCTTCCATCCTCGGTCACGGCCAGGCCGGTGACCGGCCCGACGTGCCAGCTCAGCACGTTGCGCTCAGCTCCGGTCGCGATGTCCCACAACCGGAGGGATCCGTCATCCGACGCGGAGACGGCCGTCTCGGAGTCGATCACGGAGACGACGCTGACCCAGCCGCTGTGACCGCTGACGGACCTTCCCGCGGCGAGTGCCTTGAGATCCCACACCCTCAGCATGCTGTCGCTGGCGCCGGAGATCGCGTGGAGGCCGTCGGGAGTGAGCGCGGCGCTGACGATCCAGCCTCCGTGACCGCGCATCGTGGCGGTCGGGGTGCCAGTGTCGATGTCCCACAACCGCAGAATCGCATCGTCCCCGCCCGACAAGATGTGTCTTTCGTCGGGCGCCACCGCCAACTGCTCGACCCAGCCAACGTGCCCGTGCATGACCCGGAGCGCTGCACCAGTGCCGAGATCCCACACTGTGAGCGGGCCGACCGTGGAGGAGGTGATGGCACGGTTTCCGTCAGAGGTGACCACGATCTCCCACACGCGGCCGGTGGCGGAAGAATCGAGGACGTGGGCGAGAGAGCCGTCCGCCAGGTTCCAGACATGGATGCGGCCGCTGTCACCTGCGAAGAGAGCGTGCCTGGCGGTGAGGGCCATGGCGAACGACTGCACCTGGCGTTCGCCGCTGTCGAGGCAGAGGATCTGGTTGCCGTCGCTCAGATCCCAGATGCGCAGGGTCCCGTCACTGGACTTCGAGGCGAGCACGCGGCCGTCGGCACTCGGCACGATCTTGACGACGGCGGCCTCGTGGCCGCGCAGAACGAGTTGTTCAGCGCCAGCCGTCAAGTCCCACACCCGGATCGTTCCGTCGGCGGACGCCGATGCGATGCGCGGTCCGCCGCCGGGGATGACCACGACGGACCACACGGTGCCCTGGTGACCACGCAGGACATGGCGTTCTGTTCCGCTCTCGATGTCCCACACCCGGACGGTGGCATCGTTCGAGCCCGAGATCACGAACTGGTCGTCGGGGGTGATCGCGACCGACCACACGCCGCTCTCGTGGCCGCGCAGGGTGTGCAGTTCAGCTCCGCTGCCGAGGTCCCACACCCGAACCGTGCCGTCGGCCGCACCGGAGATAGCACGCTGGGCGTCGTGGGAGGAGGCCAGGCCAGGGGCGAAGCTCGTGTGCCCGACCAGGCTGCGCAGCAGCGGGCCGCCTGGCTCCGCGAGGCTGGCACCTGCCGGGCACAGCCAGCTTTCGCCACGCCATTCCCGCGCTGCGGCGACCAGTCGCTGAACCGGTTCCGACGCCTGATCTGCCAGTCGGCCGACGAGCTGGGCCCGGAGCTGTTCCGGATTTTTGGCCAGGACGTGGGCGGCCATCCGCAGCGCGTCCCGGACGGTGCGTACTGCGGCTTCTGACTGATCGGTCAGCTCGAAGTCGGCTAGCAGCGCCGTCACGTCGGTCGCGGCCAGCTTCTCGGTCAGCCATCGCAGGTCGAGCAGTAAATTGCGCACCTCGTTCAGGTATCCCGCAGCGGCGAGGTGATGGACCAGGTTCTCGAAGTAGTAGCCGTCGTTTGGCCCGCTCGGCCAGTCCCGCCTGATGCCGCTCCCGTACGCGTCGACGAGGCGCCGGTGCAGGCCTTCCGGCCTTGGGGTGTGGTGGCGGACGTAGTCCATCTGCAGATCATGCAGAACCAGCCGGCCATCCGCATCCCACTGACCGAGTGAACGGTCGACGAATGTGTCCAGCAGATCCTGGGTATCGAGGTCGTCGAGTCCGGCAGGTCCCCACAACATCTCAACGGCGCCACACGTCGCGCGCCGGTCCTGGAAGATGGAGAGTTCGTAGTATCGCTCCCGCTGGTCGGGTTCGAGCGCGTCGACACTGGCGCTGAGCGCACGCAGCAGTGTGGGGTAAGGATAGTTGGCGAACGACTGGCGGATCTTTCCGAGGTCGGAGCCGCGCAGCCGGCGCAGCACGCCGGACCAGCGATCGGGACGTCCGCCCACCATTGCCCCGGCCATGGCCAGTGCGAGCGGCAGATCGCCGCACTCGGATGCGAGTTCGGCGGCATGTTTGGTAAGTCCTTCCATCGGCTGGCCCGCCCACTCGGCGAGCAGGGCGACGGCCTGTTCGCGGTCCAGGACGCCGAGGTCATGGCGAGTCGCGCCGACGGCGCGTGCCAACCGGGCGTCCCTGGTGGTGATCAGCAGGCGGCCGTCGTCACCGAGAATGTCAAACGAGCCCAGATGCGCCACATCCCACACGTTGTCCAGCACCACGAGGCAGCGAAGGTCGGCCAGCACTTTCGTCAGGGCTGCCTTCCCTTGCTGGGCGTCGACGAACGCGGCGTCTAGCATGCCGAACGCGCCAGCCAACTGCGCCTGGCGTTCGGGTATCGATGGGGCAGGGCCCAGCTCGATCCAGACGACACCGTCGGGAAACGCACGCCGGACGGCGGGTTCGCGGCTGATCGCCGCTGCCAGTACGGACTTGCCCGCGCCGCCCATGCCCACTATCGCCACCTGGCGCCCGTCGGTCGGTAGGTCCGAGCGCAGCGAGTCCGCCACCAGTCCGAGCTCACGGGTACGGGCGACAAAATGCGGGGGCAGCGACGGCACACCGGAAAGCACCCCGGCAGGATCTTCGTGTGCCTCAACATGAGCCGCCAGTCCGGGCACTCCTGCGACGAGCAGCGCGGCCGGGAGCATGAAGCCGATCTTGCGACTCTCGTGGACGTCTCGCGCGACGATCATCCCGATGACTGCGTCGAGTTGCTCGTCGTAGACCGCACCGCCGCTGAAGCCACCTTCGACGGCGGCCCCAGGTGTCTTCACGTCCTCCAATTGGATCCACCCGGTGGACTGCGGGCCGCGGACGAGGCCGGTCGCCCACAGGCCTCCCGGATGACCATCGGGGAAGCCGTACGTCCGGAATCCGTGCCCCCACACCTCGGACGTGTCCACCAGGCGAACCGGACGCGCGGGAGATTCGTCGGCCAGCTCCAGCAACGCGATGTCGTCCGCTCCTTCGGTACCGACTGGCGCCCAGCCGACGACGGTAGCCTCAAAAAGGCGGGCACTCCCGCTGAGCGGAAAGCGGACCAGCACTGGATACTCCGGTCTGGCCGGGTCGATGGGATCCGCCCCGATGGCGACGTTGACTACGTGCGCACACGTCAGCACCTGCCGTTCGGTCACGAGGAAACCGGCTCCGATCGGCTCACCGTCGGTTCCCAGGATCGCGACCGCCGCGCCGAACCACTGCGACCGCTCGGTCATCGCACGTTCCATCTGTCGGCGGCGTCCTCCCAGTAGCCATGGCAGAGTCGGCCGTCGGCACTGCGGAAGTAGAGATCGAGGCGTCCGGGCCTCGTCGAGGTAACCGCCGGTCGGCCCGACGCCGCCGTGTGACCGTCGTCGAGCACTCGCCAGCGGGTGTCGGAGCCGCCGTCCTCTGTCAACTCCACGTCCACCCAGCCGACGGTGCCGGTATCGGGGCCGATCGCTGCGAAGCCGTCGATCCGGCGGGAACGCATGGACACCACGGCGAGGTCGGATGACACGATCGGGTCCTCAAGCAGTCGGTCGCGGGGATCCTGCTGCCATGTCATGGGCTCCACTTGCACCAACCGGTCGCCTTGCCGGGCGTAGCCGAGCAGTCGATTCTCCACTCGTCCCTCGCCGCGACACCACACGAGCACCGGGTCGTCGGTGCACGCCAACGAGTCCCCGTTGCACGCGACGGACTGCGGCCCTACAAGGAAACGGCCGCGGGCCGGTTGCCAGGTGGTGGACGTCCACTCGTGCGAACGCTGGTCGGGGACGTGGTACTGGCGGCGCAGCAGCCCATCGTCCGCCCCTCGTACCACGACCTGAGTTCCGTACAGGCTGGTCGTCACCGCGGCTGGGCGCCCGGCGATCGGACCGCCCATACCATCAGGGCCGTTCAAACCGAGGGGATGGTGATACCAGTGATGGTCCAGCAGGCCTGCGGTCGTCCTGGTGTAGAGATCGAACCGGCCCGTGCCCCAACTGACGACGGCGGGGTCCGCGCTGACACCGACTGACGCGACGGACGTCCACCCGCTCCACTCCCCGTCCCAGGCGTTGTGCCACAGGCTGTCTCGCGCGTCGCGCACGAACGCGTCCAGTCGGAACTGCCCCCAACTGCAGAGCACTGGATTGCCGACCAGATCGTCCGGCGCGTCTGGAATATTGGATTCTCGGTATTCGCTGCCGTTCAGCGTGAAGTGCCGGACCGATCCGTCGTCGCGGATGGTGAGGACGTCGTTGCGATCCGGTCCCATGGAAACCGCTGCGGGGTCCGAGGTCATCTTCCGCCCGAGCGTCCTGAAGGGCGGCACCGACTTAACTCGCTCGCTCCGCATCAGGTCATGACCCGATCGAATCGGCTTGGATTCAAGCTCACGGCGAACTGACCATGTCTTCCACTAGTTGCAGCGTCGCGGCACACATCGCCTCCTCGGTCATCGCGCGGCCGGCTAGTAGCGCGGCATTGGCGAGCGCGCGCATCCGCGCCGGGTTGCTGAGCGCGTGGTCGAGCCGTTCCGCCAACGCCGTCGGGTCTCCGACCGGAGAAAGCAGCCCATACCGACCGTGGCCCAGTTGCTCGGGAGTACTGCTCACGTCCGCGGCGATGATCGGCAAACCGGCGCTCATCGCCTCGATCACGGCGAGCGAGTAACCCTCACTGTGCGAAGGAAAAACGAAGAGGTCAGCCGCGTGCAGAAGCGCCGGTACGTCGGTCCGGTAGCCGATCATGTGTACCCGGTGGCTCAGCCCGGCCACGGCGATCGCGGCCTCAAGCCGGTCGCGCTCCCAGCCGTCGCCCGCCCACACGAAGTGCACATCGGCGTGCGACGGCGACAGGAGGGGGATCGCGTTCAGGAGATCCAGATGGCCCTTGGACACGGACAGCGTGGCCACTGTCAGCACTACTCGGGACGCTGAGGGGATGCCGAGCTCGGCCCGCAGGCCCACGCGGACGGCGTCGACCCTGGCCGGTTCGGGGTCGCGCCAGGCGGCAGGGAGATTCCGGCCGTTGCGCACCACAGGAATCTGAGTGGACGCCTCGATGCCGAAGGCATCGATCAGTTGGCGGCGGTTGTCTTCGGAGATGGCGACCCATAATTGCCGACCCCGGCGGGCGAGGGCCCCCCGCGCGCGGTTCTCCGGCGAGACCGGATATCCCGGAGGCACCACGGTGAACACCGCGACTGTTGGAACATCCTTCTCCGCGCAGGCCACTAAAATGCCGACGCTCGAATCAGGCTCCGGCAGGAACAGTAACACCGCGTCCGGATCGGTCTCCGACAGGACCCGCGAGGCGCTCGCCCGCTGCTCCTCGACCGTTCCCCAGGAGATCCAGTCGTCCTCGACGCTCCCGAGCTCCCACGGCGTGACAGTGAGCCCGAGCTCACCCAGATCTTCACTGACGGACGCGGTCGCTTCGTTCACCACGCAACAAGGAACGATCATGTGTCCGGCGCGCACGGCCGCACGGATGATCATGAGTGCATGCTCCTCACAACCACCGCGGATCGGGCCGGGAAACACGACCAGGAGCCGTATCATCTTCCGCCTCTTAGGTCGCCGCCGACCCTCGTTATGAGGGTAGCCAATGCGATAACCCCTGTATATAGGAATGATTCCGTCAGCCGCAGTCCTTCCGGCGCCATATCAGCATAAACGCCTGCAGGTGGACCATGCGATGAGTGCAAAGAGGTGAGTATGTAACGCCTAAAACGAATATCGCCCAGCACAACCATCATTCTGTCGGCCACACCGTTCAACCACAGCACTTGGGCGATAAATTGCAGCGGCAGCAGTGTTTCAGTATTCATCTTAGGCGGGAGGGGTTTTCCAGACCATCTTCACTGCGCAGCTTGATTCACTGGAGCCCGAGGCTACGAGAACTGCGGCACTGGCCGTGAACTTTAGTCCAAAAGATACTTCGACTTCATCTGGTTTAGTTTCCATACTTGCCAGCTCATCCAGTATCGCTTGAGCTGCAGGACGGATCACACTTATCGCTTCATTGAATGTTACTTTTGCACCATTCACCATTTTGTCTCGAACGGCTACTCGTTCTGGGCCTAGGGTCTGTTCATCTACTTCAACGAAGATCTGTGAACCATCGGTTTCGAATACGAGCAGTGCTCGACGTGCCATGAAACCTCCCGCGTTGGGCAAGGAATCACACATACCAGACGAGCTGACCTCACGTCCAGGCTCAAAAATATCCACCAGTGTGGATGCGTGTTTCCGCACAGCTTGTTGCTCGGTCCATTGCAGACAGGCGGAGGTGCCTGGGCAGGGCTTTTGGGCGGGGCCGACCATGACAAGCCGGAGGTACTGAGCGCCACCAGAGGACCTTGGGGCCGTGCGGGAGCTCGCCAGCACATTGCTCCCATATGTTTATTTGTGCGTTCGTTATGGTCATTTCGGACGGCTTAAATTTCGACGCTGTCCAACGTACGCGACGTCGACCACGACCTGGTCCTGCACCTCGTCGCCAGCCACCACGGACGGAGCCGCCCGTTGCTCCCCCCGGTCATCGACCCCGCACCGACCACCAAGATCGAGCGGGACGGCCGGCCCATCGAGGTCGACACCTCCCGATCGGTCGACTGGACGTCTCCCGCTCGCTTCGAGCGCCTCAACCAGCGATACGGCCGCTGGGGGCTCGCCCGCATGGAAGCCGTCGTCCGGCTGGCCGACATCTGGTGCTCGGCCCTCAGCGAGGAGCGGACATGACGACCTTCGGCACGGAACTGCCCGCCCTCGACGGACGAGACCCACTCGGCTTCCTCGCTGCCCTGGGCCTCCTGCGCGTCTGCACCGACATCCGCCGCGTGCCCACCGCGCTCTCCTTCTCCGACACCACCGCCTGCGCGATCCTGCACAGCCCGTACGAGACGGCCGAGGAGATAGCGAACGCCCTGCGCGATGTCATCGAGTTCATCCCCGACTCGGCCGTCCTCCCCGACGGCGGAGCCGGTTTCCCACCGCCATCCGGCTCGGGAAAAGATCCGCTGCGCTGCTCCCGTGATGACTTCCACCAGCTGATGGCGAGTCACCCGAGGCGGTGGAGACCTGGCTGCCGTCCTTGGTCACCGACCTCGCCCTCGACAAGCAGGGACGCTGCGCCATCACACCGTTCACCGCCCCCAGCGGACAGCAGAAGCTACGCACGTTCTTCGAGAAACCCCTGGAGGCGGTACGAAACGAACCTCAGCGACTCCTGGAGGCCCTCGTCGGCTGGCGGCGGGGCGAGGGATTCACCGGCGAATACCTCGACCACCGCGTGCTGCGCAGCAACAGCGACGACACCGAGGGCCGCCCTGGCCGGGAAATCGGCGTCCCCGGAGCCACCTGGCTGGCCACAATGGCCCTGCCCCTCCTCCGCATCACCGGCGACGGCCACCGCCTCCGCGCCACCCTCTGGCACCGAACGGGCTCCACCTCCGTCATGCTGTGGCCTCTCTGGCGCCCCGCCCTCGATCTCCCCTCCGTGAGGAGCCTCTCGACCACCCCACACTCGCCCCCCGCGACCGCGTGCCCACGGTCGACTCCACCCAGTGGCCCGCCCTCGGCGTCTTCAACGTCTACGGAGCAGAACGCCAACGCATCCCCGGCCGCACCTTCGACGGCGTCCTGGCCCCACTTCCCGTGATGGTCACCTGATTACCGACGCGTACGCACGACTCGCCATTTGAAAACCACATAGCACCGATCTCCGTCCCGACGGGAACCTCGCCTTGCTGCACCCGCCCCGGCCTCGGTTAGGAACCCCAAGCACGCCCACTTTTCCCAGGGGGGTCCGAAGTCCAAACGAACACTTGAAGCACCAAACCAGACATAGCTGTGATTCAATTCAACTACTCTGCGCTGTAAGACCAGCTCACGCACCGGTTTCACTCCGGTCTCCGGACTGGTCTCATTGCGGGGCGATTGGCGCGAGCGGAATGCTTGCCAATCGGGAGGTTTCACTCCGGTCTCCGGATCGGTCTCATTGCGGCGGGGACATGTTCGTCGGGTGGCGAGACAACTTCTGGTTCCACTCCGGTCTTCGGACCGGTCTCATTGCGGGGTCGCCGGGTATCGGGTGATCGATCCGCAGGACTACGAGCTCCACTCCGGTCTCATTGCGGGTTGCCCTGGTTCGTCCAGATGGCGACGGTGACGGGCCGTTCCACTCCGGTCTCCAGGTTGGTCTCATTCCGGACGGCCAGGGCCGATAGCCCAAGCGAGATCACGGCTGGTAGGGCGGGGCGACTCCCCAGCCCCAGCGGGGGACCGGTGCCCGGAAGGGCGGGGTGGCGCCGGGCTGGGAGTTCTCCGCCGCGAGGCGGGTGCTCCACTCGATGTATCCGGCGAACGCCGCCCGGAACTCGGGGTCGGCCGGGAGCCCCACCTCGTCGGCCGCGTCCATCAGCAGGCTCACCCATCTGCGGCGCTGCCGCTCGGTGAGGTGCTTGCCGAGATGCTGGGAGAGCATGTGCGGATAGCCTCCGCGTTCGCGGGTGTAGCGGTCGGGGCCGCCGAAGGCCTCCGCCAGCCACAGCGCGACGTACCGGGGATGGTCCGGGTCCATGTGCGCGAACAGCGGGCCGATCACCTCGTCCTCGCGGACGTGACCGTAGAACGTCTCGGTCAGCCGCTCGAACGCCGACGCGCCGCCCGCCCAGTCGAACAGCGTCGGCTCGCTCTTCGTGAGCACCGGCTCGGTCTTTCCGATCACCGGTTCGTAGTGCCGCATCTCCTCGATGTCCGCGACGTACGGCTTCATCTCGGCGAAGAACTCCGTGAAGTGCTCGCTGCCCCGGAAGCCCTCCAGGTGACCCTGCGCCGAGGTCCAGACGATGCGGAGGATGTAGACGCCCGGCTCGTCGGCGCACTTCGACAGCTCGTAGTCCAGGCACTGGGGCGCCCCGCCCAGCGGCACCACCGCGCGGCGGTAGGCGGCCTCGAACTCGTCGGCTCGGGGGACGCGGTACCGGACATACTCAACGATCATCGCCTCCACCTTCGAGTGATCAAGTAAGCATGTAATTATGCTACGCGGCCAATGATCGTAGTGTGGATAGTCGACATCCAGTTCAATCCGGGACACACCTTCCTCCTGAGTTCTTCCACGCGGGCCGTTTCCTGGCGGCTATGGTGCGCCGTACCCGATTTGATCTAGGTCGTAGGAGCACACGGCGATGAACGCGAGGGAGCCCGACTGGGCATACGTGGCCAGGTCTCTCCTCAAAGTCCTGGCCGTCGCCACGGCGCTGTTTCTGGCTCTCAGCGCGGTCGACCGAGTTCTTTGGCTGTTCGACTTCGATGAACGGTCGGTCCTGGTATACGGCACGGCCGCCCAGATCGCGAACCCGGACAAGCGCCTGTCATACGGTCACGGCGACGGCGGGGGACTTCTGGAGACGACCTATACGCTGCGAGGCGAGCCGCGCCGGGCCGGTCCCAGCGGGGACGAGACGGAGTACAAGATCACAAAAGATCTGTTCGGCTCGGTCCGGGCTCCCTTTCTCGATGAACCGTCCGGCAGTCTGTTCGCCGCGATCGACTCCGTGAGTTGGGAACCTGACGTCGGCAGGCAGGCGACGGAGAAGGCCAAGAAGACCATCGACGGGCTCCCCCAGACTCTTGAAGCCGTCGCGGTCGTGGAGTTCGCGCATTCGATGACCGCCGAGCAACTCGTCGCCTTCAACCGGAGGCAGAAAACCTGCGCAGAAGGGGGCGTCTCCTACATCTATGCCACGTCCTTCTTCGACGACTCCAGTGATCCGCCCTCCATGAACGCAGTCGTCTGGGATCGCTACATGGTCATGGAGGACAGTCGAGACAGGCTTCCCTATCACTGCGAGACCGAGCCCGAGGCGTCACTGGTGCAGTTCCGCAGGTGGGTCGGGCTGCTCGAAGAGGGAGACGACCTTGAGGAGTTCGAGCTGAGTCGCGACTGGCTCGTCGGGGCGGCCGAGGAGGGCGTCGCGTACGGGCTCGTCCTCGACGGCTGGAAACTCGCCGACCTGCGCAATCTCCTCGACAATCCGGAGATTCTGACGATCGAACTCGTCGACGTCGCCTTCGACCTCAACTAACGGTCTTTGACGGGGTTCGCAGCACGGACACGAGCCTCAGTTCCACTCCGGTCTCCGGACCGGTCTCATTGCAGGTCTCTGCCGGATTGCCGAGAGCATCGGTGATCACATCTTTCGTCGAACGCAGGGAAAGACCGGTCTAACGAGTCCCGACACGATGAGATGACAGGCGGTCGCCGACTATGAGTACCTTCGTTTTGATCCATGGCGCGGGAGACGTCGGCTGGTACTGGCACCTGGTGGAGGCCGAGTTACGGGCCCGTGGGCACGACGTGGTCGCTCCGGACCTTCCCTGCGACGACGACTCGGCAGGACTGAACGAGTACGCCGACGCGGTGATCGAGGCTGTTGGTGACCGTGAGGACCTCGTCGTGGTCGGTCAGTCGTTCGGAGGGTTCACCGCTCCCCTGGTCGCCGCTCGGCTTCCGGTCGATGTGCTGGTCCTGGTGGCCGCGATGATTCCGGCGCCCGGCGAGTCGCCGGTGGAGTGGTGGGAGAACACCGGCTTCCAGGACGCGAAACGGGAGCAGGTACAGAGGGATGGTGAAAGCACCGGCGGCACCGGGGATCCGTACGCCGACTTCTATCACGACGTGCCGCGTGAGCTGGCCGAGGAGGCCATGCGCAGGGAGCGTCCGCAGGCGGAGGCCCGGATGGGTGAGCCCTGGCCTCTCGACGCGTGGCCGGACGTGCCGACGAGATTCGTGCTGTGCGACCAGGATCGTTCCTTTCCGCCTGACTTCTTCCGCCGCCTGGCGGCCGAACGCCTGAACATCACCCCTGACGAGATCACCGCCGGGCACTGCGTCGCGCTCAGCCGGCCGAAGGAACTGGCGGAAATCCTGGAAGGCTATGTTGCGGCTCGTCGAGCCGGCGGATGACACCAAAGGTCACACCTCGCCCGTCACCTCCGCCGGTACGGGACGGGCACGACGGTTTCGACGGCGCCGCACCAGGGCGGGCGTCCAGGGAGCGAGACCGATGACGAGCAGCAACGCCAGCAGCGGTGTGCGCCACCAGGGCGAGATGGTCGCCGGGGGCGGTGAGGGGGGTGGCGTCACCCAGGGGCGGGCGGTCTTTGACCAGGCCAGGAAGGCGTCGCCGATCGGGAGGAGGCCGAAGGCGTACCTCTTGGTCCAGGGGGTGTCGATCGGCAGCCCGGCCAGCTCGCCGTAGTTCGCCAACGCCTCGGCGAGCGGGGCGTCGCCGTGGATCTGGGCGGTGCCGAGGGCCACCGCAGTCGCCGACAGGCTCACGCCGAGCGGAAGCGGGCCGGAGTCGACGTCGCCCGGGCCGTCCATGCCCACGGGGTACTCGCGTACGGCCGGTCCGAGGCCGAGCGGGGAGACGACGTAGAGGTCGCGGAAGCGCCGGTACTGTTCGGCGGCGAAGGCCGGGTCGATCTCGACGAGGAAACGCTGGCCGAGGCTCTGCGAGCTGCCTCTGGCCACCTCGGCCGGGGCGCCGGTGCCGGGGTCGGCGCGGTGCGGAAGCAGGCCGGTGCGGAGGTCGAGCCGCTGGCGTACCGCCCGGAGCCATCGGTCGGCGGTACCGGCGAACCGGGGTGGCAGCAGCGTGTCGTGCAGCCGCAGCGACGCCATGGCCACGATCGAGTCGACCGGCCACGCCTGCCCGGGGTAGGCCTCCAGGTAGGGCGACTCCGAGGCGCCGAACGCCTCGCCGAGCGCGGCGGAGTCGTCGGCGAACCGGCGCAGCTCGGCCGGGTCGCGCCGCTCGGACGGTTGCAGGGCGAGCGTCCCGCCGCGCAGCCAGTTGATCCACCCCCGGTAGAAGACGCCGTGCGGCGGGGTGAGGTCCGCGCTGAACGGGGCGCGGCCGGACGGGGACTCCAGCCGGGCCAGCGCCCAGCGCGCCTCCCGCAGCGCCGCCGACCGCTCGCCGGCCGGTTCGCGCATGCCGAGCTCGACCCAGCTCAGGCCGTACAGCACGTGCAGGAAGACGTAGCCCTCGGGGAACAGGTTCTGCGCCTGGTCTCCGGCGCCGCCGTCGAGTGCCGCGCGCAGGAACATCAGCTGCCGCCGGACCCCGGGCGGCTCGTCGGCCGTACCCGCCGTGGCGGGCACGACGAGCCGCACCGCGCCCAGCAGCGCGCAGACAGCGACCGCGACGGCGATCACTCGTCGCAGCACCCGGCGTACCGGTGCACGCGTTCTCTGAGGCGGTGTCACCTGCGCTGCGGAGGGCGGCCTGAGCATTCGATGATCTTAGTTCGGCGCGGGGCGGGACGTCCGTCCAAGCGAACGTCCCGCCGAGGGTGACCGCCCGCGTTACGAAACGTCCTTCAGGAGACGGTTCGGGGCGTCATCCGAAGTCCCCGAACGCGGGGTAGCCCGGCAGCGGGGGGACGTCCCAGCCGCCGGCCACGTCCCGGAGCAGCAGCCGCATCGTCTCCGCGAAGGTCGGGAACTCCTCCAGGGTGCTCGCCATCTCCCAGCGGTGTCTCAGCAGCTGCCGCAGCGTCGGGACCGGACGCCGGGTCCTGTGGGCCGGCTCGTCCTTCGCCATGCGCGGGATCAGGTTGGCCGTCAGATACACCGTCCAGAGCGCGACCGCCCGCCGGATCCCGGGCTGCCAGATCTCGTCCTCGACCAGCTGCGGGTACACCGCGACGACCTCCGCGCGGTAGGTCTCCTCGATCTTCTCCGCCAGACCGGCGGGCAGCGTGAAGACGCACCAGCAGGTGGCGAAGGGCATCCGGCAGTACGCGGCCGTCATGAAGACCGGCAGGTAGCAGGCCGACTCGAAGTCGATGAGTCGCAGGCCGTCCGGGGTGAGCAGGTTGTTGTCCGGGCAGGTGTCGCCGGGGGTGAAGGCGAGAAACTCGTCCGCGCCCGTCGCCGCGATCCGCTCCAGCTCCCCGGCCAGCTCCGGCGGCGCCTCGACGCCGATCCCGGCGAGCGCCGCAGGGAATTCGGCCGCGTACCGGAGGAGCCACGGTTCCTCGTCCCAGGACGGCACGCCCATGCCGTACCCGGCGGACAGGGCGGCCAGGTCGGCGCGCCGGTGAACCGACGCGGCGGCCAGTCGCCCGAGCCCGCGCGCCCAGGCCGACAGGCCGTCCAGTGCGGCCTGCGGATCGTCGCCGAGCAGCACGTCCGCCAGTGTCGGCGCGGACCCGAGGTCCTCCATCACCAGCAGCGGGATCGAGTCGTCCACGCCCAGCAGTTCGGGACCGGCCAGCCGCAACGAGAGCCCGGCCGCCTCGGCGGTGAAGGCGCGCAGGTCATCGGGCTCCGTGCCGTACTTCTTGACGACGACGCTGCCGCCGGAAGCCGTCCGGCAGCGCAGGACGACGCTGCGCGGGCTGCCGCCGAGGTCCACCGGGTCGGACAGCTCGGTTCCCATCACGTCACCGGCGGCGCGCAGGATCGCATCCATCCCGACATCCTGCATCATCCGTCTCCGGACCGGTCTCATCGCGGCGGTCGAGGTCGCCGGTGTGAGCGGGCAGGGGGCAGCCCTTCCCTGGGGGGTGGCGCTCCGGTCTTCGGGCCGGCCTCATCGCGGCGGTAAGGTCGCCGGTATGAGCGGTGTACGGGTGGTGCTGCTCGGGGGAACGTCGAACGTCGGGAAGTCGACCATCGGCCGGGCGGTGGCCGACAGGCTCGGTTTCGAGTGCCTTTCGACGGACAAGCTCGCGCGGCACCCCGGACGGCCCTGGCGGACCCCGGAATGGGAGGTGCCGACGCACGTCGCCGAGCACTACAAGACCCTCACGGTCGACGAGCTGATCGCGTCCGTGCTCGACCACTACGAACGGCTGTGGCCCCGCATCGAGGAGCTGATCACGGCTCGTTCTTCCGGGACCGGCACGGGCCTGGTCCTGGAGGGGTCGGCGCTCTGGCCCGCCCGTGTCGCGGAGCTGAACGTCTCGCGCACGGCCGCCGTGTGGCTCACCGCGGACGACGCCGTCGTGCGTGCTCGGGTGCGCGCGGCCGGCCGCTACGAGGTGGCGACCGGCGACGAACGACACTTGATGGACATTTTCCTGGCCCGCACGGAGCGTTATCAGGTGCTCATGCTGGAGGTCGTCGACAGGCTGGGGCTGGATCGCATCGACACGGGTGGTGGCCGGTCCGTCGCGGAGCTGGTCGACTCGGTGCTCTCGGTGGTCAGCGTCCAGAACGCCGTGGGGCGATCGTCCTCTGAACGCTGACCATGCCGGCGCGGTGAGCCGATCGCCCCTCCGGACGGTCACGGTGGACCGCTCGCCCCGCGGGACGGCGACCGCGCCGACGCGGTTCTCCGCGTGGACGCGGGGCAGGGCGGGGCGTGGACATGGGACGGAGCGGCTGTTGACCAGGTGTGCCGAGAGGGGTCACCCCCGCGTCGCACGGGTCCGGGAGTAGGCGTAAGGCCGCGAGGGCGGCGTGGCCGGGATGCGCCGGGCGGGCGGCAGGTCCCAGCGGGCGAAGACCACCTTTCCGCCGCCCGGTGAGGGGTGGTGGCCCCATTCGTCGGCGCACATGCCGACGAGCAGCAGGCCCCGGCCGCTCTCGTCGTCCTCCCCCGCCTCGGTGAGCTCGGGCGAGTCGTCGGAGCTGTCCCACACCTCCACGCGCAGGCCCTCGGTGGTGAGGTGGAGCCGCAGGAGGATCGGGTACGGGCCGGCGGTTCGCGAGTGGCCGCTGCCGGGCGGTCGGTCGGAGGTGTGCGGGTGACCGGGCACGGGTGAGTGGCCGGAGGCGTGCGGGTGGCCGGGAGCCGGTGGGTGGGTGTAGCCGTACGGGACCGGCGGGGTCGCGGTGGCCTTGATGGCGTTGGTGGTCATCTCGGAGACGACCAGGACGCAGAGCTCGGACAGCTCCTCCAGGCCCCATGTCCGCAGTTGCGCGCGGGTGAAGTCGCGTGCCTCGGAGGCCGCGACCGGCTGCGCCACCAGCCGCAACTCGTTCGTGTCCAGAGAGTCCAGAGAGTCCAGGGAGTCCGGGGAGCCTTGGGAGTCCGGGGACAGGTGGTCGGCGGCGTCCGGATCAGGGTGAAACGGTGAGTGCATCGGTCCCAGCCGTTCGACGGGGAGCACGGTCATTGCTGGCTCCAGGGAGGTTCAACGGAGATTCGGTCGCGCGTCCCCGGCGCAGGAAGGGACGCCCCCGCCCGAGCGGTGAGACCACATGGATCCGACGGCTCCGGCGTTGTCTCAAGCCTGCTGCACGGAGTGTGCAGGAAACAGGCGACGGCAGCGAGTCTGTTCGTCACCCTGAGGGGCCGTCTCGTCTCGTAGAGCGACGACGCGGCAAGTAGCGGCGATCTGGTCGCCGGTTTCTGTACTCGGTAGTCACCGAACGTGATTGACCAGTAACGTTCAGCCCGAAGAATTGCCGCCGGAGAACCCGCCGGGAGGGGCTGAGACGATGCCACGTGCACCGCGCAGCGTCAAGCAGCAGATGGACGCCTTCAGCGCTGAGCTTCGCGAACGTGGTTGCACGTGGGCCGAGGTCGCCGCTGAGTTCAAGCTACGTTGGCGCCTGAACTCCCGCCAGGGCTTCCGTGAGGCGCATCGCCTGACACAAGCCAAGGTCTGCCATCTATGGAACGAATACTGGCCGAACGAGCCACTGACGACCCGGAAACTCGGGTCGTGGGAAGCGTGGCCCGGCCCCACCGGCAACGAGCCGCCGATCGCCGGGCTCAACCGGCTGGCACGCATCTACCAGTGCCGCACCGCCGACCTGGTCGACGGTGAAGATCACCGCGATGCCGACGAGCACAACGCGGCGGCCGTCCGGTCCCGGGGGCGGGCGCTGGTGGCGGCCGGGGCGGCGGGCAGCCTCGATCCCGAGGACATCCAGGGGGTGCTGGCGGCCCTGCCCACCCTGCCCATGGGACCCGTGTCGTTCGGGACGCCGCGCGACGAGGAGTACGACGCCCTGGTGCAGGCGCTCGCCCGGTGGGCGGCGGCGATGAAACGGCGCGACGTCCTGGCCCTGATCAGGGCCGCCGCCGCGGCCGCTGCGGCCTCTCCGCTGCTGGACAGGCTCAACGGCGACGAGCTCGACCGGCTCGCCCTGATCGCCGCGGAACCGTCCCGGGTGGACGAGGCCACCGTCGCTCACATCGACGCCGTGCTGCACCACTGCATGCGCCAGGAGGACACCCTCGGCCCGCAGTCGGTGCTGGGGACCGTGCTCGCACAGCACCACCTGGTGCGTTCGCTGATCCCGGCCGCGTCGACCGACGAGGTGCGCGACCGGCTGCTGTCGCTGCTGGCCAACATCTGCAGGTTCACCGCCTGGGTGCTGTTCAACCTCAACGACTTCAACGGGGCGAACCACTACTACGAGCAGGCCAAGTCGGCCGCACACCAGGCCGACAACGACGCGATGAACAGCTTCGTCCTGGCCAACTGGTCGCAGCTCGCGACCTGGCGGGGCGACCCCAGGCAGGGGGTCGAGCACGCGCTGGGCGCGCTGGCCTGGGGGCAGCGCGCCAACAGCAAGCTGCTGGTGTCGTACGCGTGCGACGTGGGGGCCCGCGCCTACTCGGCGGTGTTGCGCCGCTCGGGCAAGAGCGACCGTCACAAGGACCATGCCCGGTGCATGACCAGCCTCGACCAGGCCCGCCGCGAGCTGGGTCACGCGGGCGAGGGCGACGTGGGGGCCGAGTTGCTCTACTTCTACGGCGACGGGCAGTATCTGTCGACCAAGACCAAGTGCCTGCTGGACATGGACGACGCCCAGACCGCGATCGAGATGGCCGCCCGGTCCCTGACCCGGATCGATCCGGCGTTCGTCCGCAACATGGCGTTCATCCACCTGGATCTGGCGCGCGGGCACCTGCGGCTGCGCGCCATCGACGAGGCGTGCGAGCAGATCGGTGAGGCCGCCCGTCTGACCTGTAGAAACACCTCGCCGCGGTTGGCGCGCTCGGTGGTGGAGGTCCGCGAGACGCTGAATCCGTGGGCGAGGACCCGTCAGGTCGTCGCCCTGGACGAGAAGCTGCACGCCTTCCAGCTCATCGCCTGACGGCTTCCCGCCCATCGGCTGACCGTTTTGGTCCTTCGCCGTACGACTCACGCGGTTCTTCGCCTGACGGGTCGGGTTCATCGCCGCACGGACTGCGGCGCTCCGTCTGACGGGTCGGGTTCATCCCCTGACGGCTCGCGGTTCGTCGCGGTCGATCAGCGCGTCACGGGCGTTCACGGTCGATCGACGTACGCCGGGCGTCCGTGATCGATCAGCATGTCCGGGGCATCTTCTCCAGCACCAGGATCTCGAAGACGGGGGCGGGGATCGGCGGGTCCATCAGCTTGTGGGACACTTTCCGCCATCCCCACCTCCGGTATATCTCGCGGGTCCTCACGGCCTTGGGCTGCACCGAGAGGGTGGCCCGTTCGGTCCCGGAGGCCGAGAGCAGTTCGTCGTGGATCCGGCGCCCGACTCCGGCGCCCCGCCACTCGGGCAGCACTCCGTAGTCGATGAGGGCGAACGTCCTGGTCCCGGTCTCGGCCGCGAACTCCTCGTCGACCGGGTCGGCCAGCGTGCTCCACCAGCGGGTGTCGGCGGGCAACGGGTATCCGTACCCGAACCCGATGAACTCCGGTCCGGATCGCGCGGTGGTGAGCCGGAACCCCGGCCGCTCGGCCAGCTTGGGAAAGTAGGAGCGCTGGTTGGCGAACTCGGCGGCGTCCCCGTCGAAGGGCGGCAGCGAGAACACCGCCTCGTACAGATCACAGATCGTCTCGGCCAGGGCGAGCGCCTCTCCGCGTCCGTGTGTCTCTATCGTCATCTCGTCGGTGGTGGGCGTGTCGGCCATGCCTGTCTCCTCTCGCCGCCCTCCCCCGAAGGGCTTTTTACCCGTGGACGCGCACGGTAGCCACTCCGGTTCACCCGGAGGGAGGCGCTCACGCCCACACGGCTATTTCATCACTTGTTGACTTCCTGGTTTCTCCGGCTTAACGTTGTAGTGACGCATTAATTGCAGTGATGCAAGGAGTTGTCCGATGGACCCCGTGGACGGTGCGGAGCGCGATCGGCTGGCCGACGACATCGGCGATCTCCGGCGGGCGCTCATCCCCGGCCTGCTGCTCCACCTGCTGAGCGGGTTCGAGGGCGACGAGCCCTCCATGATCCAGGTCGCCACGCTCTACACCCTCGACGTCCCGGCTCCCCCGACGCTCCGCGAACTCGCCGGGCGCGTCAGCCGGTCCGTCTCGGCCACCAGCCGCCTGGTCGACCAGCTCGTACGGCGAGGGCTGGCCGACCGCCGGGAGGACCCCGGTGACCGGCGGGTACGGCGGATCGCCCTCACCCCGGCCGGAGCGGAGTTCCTCCGCACGTTCGAGCGCGTCCGTGCCGACGCCCAGCTCGAAGTCATGGCCTATCTGACCGCCGGAGAACGCGAGCTCGTGATGCGGGCCACGACGCTTCTCGGCGAAGCCTCAAGGAGACGCGCCCATGCCCGATCCCCTCATCCTGACGTTCGATGACATCGGGGCGGAGATGCTGCCCCTCGTCGGCGGCAAGGCCGCCAATCTCGGCGTGCTCACCACCGCCGGGCTTCCCGTTCCCCCCGGTCTGTGCGTCACCACCGAGGCGTACTACAGGGTCACCGAGCGAGCCGGGCTGGAGGACGTGCTCGCGGCCCTCGCCACCACGTCCGCCGGGGACGTCCCCGCCCTGAACGCCCTGGCCGCGAAGGCCCGCGAGCTCGTGCTCGCCGCGCCGGTCCCCGACGACATCGCGAGCGCCGTACGCGACAGTGCGGCCGGTCCCGTCGCGGTCCGCTCCTCCGCGACCGCCGAGGATCTGCCGGACGCCAGCTTCGCCGGGCAGCAGGACACCTACCTCAACGTGATCGGCGCCGACGCCGTACTGGACGCGGTCCGGCGGTGCTGGGCCTCCCTCTGGACGGACCGGGCCGTCGCCTACCGGGCCGCGAACGGCATCGACCACGGCGCGGTGCGCCTCGCGGTGGTCGTTCAGGAGATGGTCCAGTCGGAGGTGGCGGGGGTGATGTTCACCGCCAACCCGGTCACCGGGCGGCGGCGCGAGGCGGTGATCGACGCCGCTCCCGGGCTCGGTGAGGCCGTGGTCTCCGGCGCGGTCAACCCCGATCACTTCGTGGTCGACACCGCCACCGGCGAGATCACCGAGCGTCGCCTCGGCGACAAGCGGCTCGCCGTACGGTCGCTGCCGGGCGGCGGCGTCGAGCACGTCGAGGCGCCGCCCGTGGCACAGGCGGGCTCCGCCGAGGAGGCCTGCGTCACGGACGCGCAGGTGCGGGCGCTGGCCGAACTCGGCGACCGGGTCGAGCGGCACTACGGGGCGCCTCAGGACACCGAGTGGGCGATCGACGCCGATGGTGTCCTGTGGCTGACCCAGTCGCGTCCCATCACCACGCTCTATCCGATCCCCCGTCACTCGGAGCCGTCCGCGAGCCCGCCGCCCGTGGCGGGTCGCGCGAACGCCGGCGGTGCGGGCGCGGGAGAAGGCGGCACGCCGGACGAGCCGCCCGGCGAAGGCACCCGGATCTACTTCTGCTTCAGCCTCGCCCAGGGGCTCTACCGGCCGATCACCCCCATGGGCATGTCGGCCTTCAGGCTGCTGTCGTCGTCGGCGATGGAGATCGTGGGGATCCCGGTGACGGACCGGGTGGCCGGTGCCCCCGTCGTCGCGGAGTCGGGCGGGCGGCTGTTCTTCGACATCACCGGCTTCATGCGCGGCAGGGTGGGCCGCGTCGCCTTCCCGAGGTTGCTCGACGTGATGGAGGCGAGGTCGGCGAAGGTGCTGCGCGGGCTGCTCGACGATCCCCGGTTCAGCGTCACCCAGCCCTCGCTCCGCCCGCTTCTGCGCCGGGCGGTGCGGATCGCGTCCCGCTTCCGCGCCCCGCGACGCGCCGTGAAGGCCCTGCTCAACCCCGCGGCGGCGCACCGGGACGTGGAACTGCTGAACGCGCGCCTGCGCGGGGAGCTGAGCGCGCCCGAGGGCTCCACCCCGATCCAGCGTCTCGACCACGTCGAGCGGGTGCTGAGCCGCGAGGTCTTCCCGCTGCTGCCGACGATCGCTCCGGCCGCGGTGGCCGGGTTCGCGATGCTCGGCCTCGCCGCCAAGGCGCTGGGGGAACGGGCCAGGCCGGGCGAGCTGCAGACGGTCCTGCGCGGGCTGCCGCACAACGTGACCACCGAGATGGATCTGGCGCTGTGGCGGGTGGCCGTCCGCGTCCGCGAGGACCGCGAGGCCACCTCCCTGCTGCTGGGCGCTCCCGTCGCCGAGCTGACCGAGCGTTTCCGTGCCGGATCGCTTCCCGGCGTGGCGCAGAAGGGCCTGGCGGACTTCCTCGCCGTCTACGGCGTCAGGGCCGTCGCCGAGATCGACCTCGGGCTGCCGCGCTGGTCGGAGGACCCGACCCACATCATCGGCGTTCTCGCCAACTACCTGCGGCTGGAGGACCCGGCCCTCGCCCCCGACGCGCTGTTCGCCACGGGCGCCGCCGAGGCCACCCTCATGATCAAGACCTTGAGCGGGCGCGCCGGAGGGCTTCGCGGGCGCTTCGTCCGTTTCGCGCTCGGCAGGACCCGGGCACTGGCGGGTCTGCGGGAGATGCCCAAGTACGCCCTCATTACCGCCCTGGCCGCGATGCGGGCCGAGCTGCTCGCCGTCGGTGTCGAGCTGGCGGCGCGCGGGCTGCTCGCCGATGCCGACGACGTCTTCTTCCTCACCTTCCGCGAGGCCAGGCAGGCCCTCGACCTCCCCTCGTCCGGCGGGGCCACGCGCCCCGCACCGGCGGAGCTCGTGGCGCGGCGGCGCGAGGAGGCCGCCCGTGAGCTGCGCCGCAGGCACGTCCCCCGCGTCCTGCTGTCGGACGGCACCGAGCCGGAGGCCGTCGGCGTACCGGCACCGGTGGACGGTGCGCTGACCGGCACCCCTGCCTCGGCCGGCACCGTCACCGGTGTCGCGAGGGTCGTCCTCGACCCGGTCGGCGCGCACCTGGAACCAGGGGAGATCCTGGTCTGTCCCTCCACCGACCCCGGCTGGACCCCGCTCTTCCTCACGGCGGGCGGCCTGGTGATGGAGATGGGCGGCGCCAACTCCCACGGTGCCGTGGTGGCCCGTGAGTACGGTATCCCCGCGGTGGTGGGGGTGAGGGGGGCGACCGAGCACATCGTCACCGGCCAGGAGATCACCGTCGACGGCGCCTCCGGCGCCGTCCTCGCCGTCGCGGCCGTCACCTGAGCGCGGGCTCGGCTCCAGCCGGGGGCGACCCCACGGGCCGTCGCGGCGACCGGCGGGAAACGCCCCGTCGCAGCCGTGCTCCGGCGGGGGCACGGCCGGGTGCCGAGGCCCGGGCGGGTGCCGAGACCGCGTTCCGGGATCAGGGCACGGCCGCGGGGGGGATCTCCCCGGAGCCTCGGACGATCAGCCGGGTGGGGACGACGACCGTCCTGGCCCTGGAGCGCTCGCCGTCCAGCCGGCCCTTCAGCAACCCGGCGGCGGCCCTGCCGATGGCCGCGGGGTCCTGGGCCACGACGGTGAGGGCGGGCTTCAGCACCTCGGCGAGTGGCAGGTCGTCGAAGCCGACCAGGGCGACGTCCCCGCGGCCGAGCCGGGCGAGCCCGAGGATCGCGCCGGTCGCGGCGACGTTGTTCGCCGCGAAGACCGCCGTCGCCGGGTCCTCGCCGCCGACCAGCCCGGTGACGGCCGCCGCGGCGGTCTCGTGGTCGTGCCCGGTCTCCACGAGGGTCCGGTCGAAGCCGATCCCGGCCGCGGCGAGCGCGTCGCGGTAGCCCAGGAACCTCTCCCTGCGGGTGTGGAGCGCGGGCAGGTCTCCGACGAAGGCGATCCTCCGGTGACCGTGGGCGATCATGTGCGCCACCCCTGTACGGGCGCCCTCGCGGTTGGAGCTGACGACGGAGTCGGCGGTCAGCCCCGAGGCGAGGCGGTCCAGGAACACCAGGGGCAGCCCTGCGGCCCGCTCCGCGCGCAGGTGGCGGTGGTCGCTTCCCGCGGAGGGCACCACGATGAGCGCGGTGACCCTCCTGGCCAGGAGGGTCGAGATGAGCGCGCGTTCCCGTTCGGCGGTCTCGTCGGAGGAGCCGACGATCAGGGTGAGACCCCGGGCCCGCACCTCGTTCTCCAGACTTCCCGCGACCGTGCCGAAGAACGGGTTGCCCATGTCGGGGATGACGAGCCCGACCGTGGAGTCCCGGGCGCCCACGCGCGTGTTCCTGGCCATGAGGTTGGGCTGGAACCCGAGCCTTCCCATCGCCTCCAGGACGCGCTCTCTGGTCTCCCTGGCCACCGGGCCGTCGTCGTTGACCACCCGTGAGACGGTCTTCGCCGTCACGCCGACCTCGCGGGCCACGTCCGTCATGGTGGCGCGGCGCACCTTGGGCATGGATCACCGCTCCTCGTGTTCGGCTCGTCGGTCTGTCGGCGGCACGGCGCCGCGAACAGGCTAGCCCCGTTTCCCGCACGTACCGCGTCGTCGCGGGCGAGCGGCCGTGCCCGGTCCGGGGCGACGGGTGATCGCACCGGGCCGATGGAGGTCAGGTACGAAACGGCGAGCCGGCCGCGCCTTTCCCCCACAGCCGGCCGACGTGGTCGTGACGGCGCGAGCACCGGTCTCGAACACCCCGCCTGTCGCCGGGTTTCGATGTCAACGTTGACACATGTCAACGTTGACATCCACTGCCACGGATGATGGACTCCCCGGCGGGAAACGTCAATCCCACCGCCGCGACGAACCGGCGATCCGGCCGAAGCGCCCAGGCGAGTCTCCTCGAAAGCGTCTCCAGAAAAGGCAGGGACCATGCCCTCCACCCAGATCGCCGTGCTCGGCGAGTGCGTCGCCGACGCGTTCACCGCCGCCAGTTCGGAGAACGAGCTCACCCTGCGCGTTCTCCCAGGTGGCGGGCCCGCGAACACCGCGGTGGCCCTGGCGCGCCTGGGCACCCCCACCCGCTTTCTCGGACGCCTGTCGGGCGATTCCTTCGGCGCCCTGTTCCGCGCGCACCTCACCGCCTCGGGGGTCGATCTCGGCGGCTGTGTCGCCGCCGTGGAGCCGAGCACCCTGGCGGTGGCCACCCTGGACGAGTCGGGACAGGCCCGCTACTCCTTCCACGCCAACGGTGCCGCCGACTGGGGGTGGAGCGCGGCGGAGCTCACCGCGGGACGGATCGGCGACGTCTCGTGCCTGCACACCGGCTCGCTCGCCCTGGTCCGTGCGCCGGGCGCGGAGGCCGTCGAGGAGGCACTGGCGGCGGCCGCCGCCCACGCCACGATCTCGATCGACCCCAACGTGCGGACCGCGCTCGTCGACGCGGCCGTCTACGCCGAGCGGATGCCCCGGTGGTGCACGCTGGCCGACATGATCAAACTGAGCGACGACGACCTGGAGCACATTCACCCCGACGAGCCCGTCGAGCGGGTCTGCGACACCTGGCACGACGCCGGGGTCCGTCTGGTCGTGGTGACCCGCGGCCCGCGGGGGGCGCTGCTGTCCGTCGACGGTGAGCGCGCCACGGTCCCCACACCGCCCACGGAGGTCGTCGACACCGTCGGCGCCGGTGACTCCTTCACCGCCGGGCTCCTGCACCGGCTGGACGCCTCCGGCCTGCTCGGCGGGCGGCTCGACCGGCTCGATCTCGACCTGGCGGTGGACGCCGCGACCTTCGCCGCCCGGGTCGCCTCGCTCACCTGCTCGGTGGCCGGCGCCAACCCTCCGTGGGCGGGCGGGCCCGACGGGCTTGTCGCCTCTCGCCCCTGAAACCCTCTCGTCCCCGAAACCCTCTCACCTCTGAAACCCTCTCGCTCCTGAAACCCTCCGCGCCAGACCCCCGTGAGCACGACGAGGCCGAGCGGGGACGGCGACCTGGAATCCGGCGGCCGAGTCCACACCGCGGTCGCCGGACGACCAGGGGGATCCAGCGAGCGGTTTTCCAACGGTCATCACCGAATGTCATTTACAGACTCGCAAAAACCTCGTAACCCTCGCAGGCGATCCCGCACGATCTGATTCGGGCCGTACATGCAAAAACCCCACCAACAGCGGACGTAAGCACCGCCTTGGGGGCATTGCGCTCGAAGGGAAAGACATGCGCTTACATGCGCAATTCAGGACACGGACTCTCGTCGGAGCCGTGACCGCCGCGATGATCTCCACCATGCTCTTCGCGGGCTCCGCCCACGCCGACCCGCCCGTCTCCGGAACCGGTGAAGACGGCGCCTGGTCGATCGAGACCGTCGACGGTGGCTACAAGATCACACTTCGACTCGCCGAGCCGCTTCCGGTACGGGACGCCATACCGGAACTCGCCGTCGACGGCACCTCCCTCGGCCCCGCCGTGGAGTCGCCGGACGGCACGACCCTGACGGTGACCACGACCGACCCCGGCGTCTCCGGTGCGACGTCCGTCGACGTGGCCTGGAACGGAGAAGTCCCCTCGGAGCCCGCCCCCACCGGGAGGATCGCTCCCGAACCGGCGCCCTCCCGGCCGGGGAAGCCGGGTACCCCCGCTCCGCCGGTCGACCCGGCGGCTCCCGGGCGCTACACGGTCGTCCACGACGAGTACGACCTCGGCGACACCGCCATCACCCTGGCCGGCCTCGGCGGCAGGCAGGCCGAGGTCCGCGCGAAGACGTATCTGCCGAAGGAGGCCACCGGCAGGCTTCCCCTGGTCGTCTTCCAGCACGGCCGCCACTCCGCGTGCTACAACCCCGTCACGCGCCAGACGTCGAACACCACCTGGCCGTGCCCGGCAGGGCAGCAGCCGATCCTCAGCTTCACCGGGTACGACGGCCCCGCCGACGTGCTCGCCAGTCACGGGTACGCCGTCGTGTCGGTCAGCGCCAACGGCGTCAACGCCGCCGACAACCCGTTCAGCGAGGACCGGGGCGCGCTCGCGCGCGGCGAGGTCGTCATGCGCCATCTCGACCTGCTCGCCGACGCGACCAAGGGGAAGGGCGAGGCCAAGCTCGTCGAGCTTTTCAAGGGCCGTCTCGACATGGACGACGTCGGCCTGATGGGACACTCGCGCGGAGGTGAGGGTGTTGTCAAGGCGGCACTGCTCAACGCCGGGCGCCCCAAGCCGTACGGGATCAAGGCGGTCCTTCCGCTCGCGCCCACCGACTTCGCCCGTGCCACCCTGCCCAACATCCCGATGTCCGTCTTCCTGCCGTACTGCGACGGGGACGTCTCCAACCAGCAGGGACAGCACTTCTACGACGACTCCCTGTACGCCTTCGAGAAGGACGAGGCGTTCCGTTCCTCACTCATGATCATGGGAACGAATCACAACTTCTTCAACACCGAGTGGACGCCGGGCGTGGCCGTCGCGCCGGCGTCCGACGACTGGAGCAACCGGAACGACCCGGTGTGCGGCAGCACGGCCGCCCCCGGCCGGCTCACCCCGGCCGAGCAGTACGCGGTGGGCACGGCCTACATCGCCGGGTTCTTCCGTCTCGTCCAGGGCAAGGAGCACGCGCTGCTCCCGCTGTTCGACGGCAGCGGTGCCGTTCCCGATTCCGCCGGGCGTGCGGTCGTCCACACGGTCGCGCAGGCCGAGTTCGACAAGCGCGTCGATGTGGCTCCCTTCACCTCGCCGTCGTCCCCCTTCACCGTCTCCGGCGCGGCGACCGGCGTGATCTGTGCCGGCATGCTGGACCGCTCGCCGCAGAGCGGCCTGCCCACCTGCGCCACCAGGCTGACCACGTCGCAGGCACCGTCCTGGACACCCGCGACGTACGCCGGAAACGTCACCGCCACACCGGTCCTGCGGTTCTCCTGGACCGACACCAGCGGCGAGGTGAGCGTTCCGCTGCCCCCGGGGTCGCGGAACGTCAACGGCCGCGACGCCCTGACCTTCCGCGCGGCCCTCGACGAGAACGCGACGGGGAACGTCGACCTGGCGGTCACCGTCGTCGACGGCCGCGGCAGGACCGGCACCGTGCCGGTCTCCGGCGTGAGTGACGCCCTCACGCCGTTCCCCGGTACGACCTCGCCGCTGCCCAAGACGTGGCTGCGGACGGTGCGCATCCCGACGTCGTCCTTCGACGAGGTCAACCTGCGTGACGTGCGAGAGGTCCGCCTCACCGGCGCGAGCCCGACCGGCGGCGTGTACCTGGGCGACCTCGCGTTCTCCGACGTCCGCGTGGGCAAGTCCGAACTGGACGAGTTGCCGCAGGTCTCGCTGCAGAGTCTCACGGTCCCCGAAGGGAACGGTCCCGGCGTCGCCACCATGACGCTGACGCTCTCGGGGCGGAGCAAGAAACCGGTGACGGTCAACGTCCAGTCGATCGTCACCGGCGTCGCACCGGTGATCACGGCGCTGGCCCAGCAGGTCGTCATCCCCGTCGGGGCGAGGTCGGCCACCTTCCAGGTGCCGATCGTGGGCGACACCACACCGGCGACGACCGCCCAGTCATACCAGGTGGTCGCGTCCGTGCCGACGAACGCGACGATCGGAAACGGGTTCGCCCGCCTCGTCGTCACCGACGACGACGCGCTCTGACCTCGAACACAACCGGTACCAACGAAGCGGGCACGGCCGTCGGGCCGTGCCCGCTTCGTTCGTGCCCGCTTCGTTCGTACCCGCTTCGTTCGTGCCCGTCCTCGTGGGTCCGGCGGGCACCCTGCCCCGCGGGGCCGCTGCGGCGTTCTCGGTCGGCCCGTCCCCTCGGCGGCTCGACGCGGTGCGGGCGCCGGGACCGATGAGGGCCTCAACCGGATGCCTCAGCCGCTCCGCGTGACCGGTCGGAGCGGGGGCCATCGGGCCGGGAGGAGACATGCGACGAAAAACGTAACAGTGCGTAACATGCGATACGTCTCTCACCTGCGCATACGCGAAGATGTCAACTCGTTACCTCGCAACAAGGTGCACACCGGACACTCGCGTGTTACAAACCTCATTAGTTGATTGCCGAGACAAAAGAAGGCGGTGGCACGCGTGACCCACGGGTACAGCGTCACCCACGCGACCGGCACCGCCTTGCCGACCAGCTCCCCCATGGTGCGCCAGACAAACCTCTCCCTGGTCCTGCGCCACCTGCGCGACAACGTGTCCCAGTCCCGGGCCGACATCGCGGAGGCGACCGGCCTGCACCGGGCCACGGTCTCCAATCTGGTGTCCGAGCTGCTCGACCGGCGACTGGTCCGCGAGGTCGACACCGAGCACGTCGGCGCGATCGGCCGCCCACGGCGGCCCCTGGCCCTGCACGGCACGCACGTCGGCGCGCTGGGCCTGGAGATAAACGTCGACTACATCTCGGTCCACGGATCCGACCTCAGCGGCCGGGTCCTGGTGGAGCGCCGGATCGGCTTCGACGCGATCGCCGGCGGACCGGATCACGCGCTGCGCATGCTCGGCCGGATGGCCCTGGAGGCCATCGAGGCGATGAGACTCGCCGGAGCCGTCCCCGCCGGTCTCGGGGTGGCGGTCCCCGGCCTGGTCGACGTGGCGCGTGGCGTCGTCACGTTCGCCCCCAACCTGGGCTGGCACGACCTGCCCCTCGCGGAACGCCTCTCCGACGCGCTCGGCACGGGGAACGTTCCAGTTTCGGTGGACAACGACGCCAACCTCGCGGCCGTGGCCGAGCACACCGTCGGCGTCGCCGCCGGCACCCCCCACCTCGTCTACCTGACGGGCGAGGTCGGCGTGGGGGGCGGCATCTTCGTCGACGGCAAGCTGCTGCGCGGCGCGGACGGCTTCTCCGGCGAGGTCGGCCACCTGCCGGTCGACCCGGGCGGCATCCGCTGCGGCTGCGGGCGGCACGGCTGCTGGGAGACCAAGGTGGGCCTGGCCGCGCTGGTACGGGCGACCGAGCCGGACCAGGCGCGCAGGTCGGCCGATCTGCCGGTATCCGACCCCGAGGAGCACGCCACGGAGATCGCCAGAGGACTGGTCGCGGGCGACCGGCAGATGACGGACGCGGTCGCACAGGTGGGGCGGTGGCTCGGGCTCGGCGGCTCGATCCTGGCCAACCTGTTCAACCCGCGAGTGATCGTCGTCGGCGGCTACTTCGCCACGCTCGCCGAATGGCTGTTACCCCACGCCCAGGCGGAGCTGGAGCGGCTCGTCGTCGCCGGCTCCGCCAACCGATGCAGGTTCGTCGCCTCCGATCTCGGCTTCGGAGCCGCCTCACGAGGCGCGGCGAACATGGTGGTCAACCGGCTCATCGACCACCCAACCATGATCACGGATCCGTTACCCCAGCTCTCGACCGGCTAACGGATCCCCACAAGCCTGGAGGCGGCACCCTCCAGATCACCGCAGTACCCAACCTCATCCCCATGTAACAAGTGGCACCAGCGCGGCGGCGCGCGCTTTGCCTGACGACCCCCCAGTCAGGAAAGGGATCACCATGTCACCACGTTCTCGAACGTGGGCCGGGCTCTCCAAGAGCCTGCCGTTAACAGAAAACCGCTCCCTACGTCGGACGGCTGCGATGATGGCTCTGGCCGTCGTCGCGCCCCTGCTCCCTGTCTTCACATTCCTGACATCACCGGCGAACGCCACCACCGGCTCCGCCTCGACCAGCGTGGCGTCGGCGGCCAACCTCGCCGATCCCGACTTCAAGGTCCTGGTCTTCTCCAAGACCAGCGGCTTCCGGCACGACTCGATTCCCGAGGGAATCGCGGCGGTCCAGCAGCTCGGCCTGGAGAACAACTTCGCGGTCGACACGACCGAGGACAGCGCCAAGTTCACTGACGCCAACCTGGCTCAGTACAAGGCCGTCATCTTCATGTCCACGACCGGCGACCCCGTGAGCACGCCGGACCAGAAGGCCGCCTTCGAGCGCTACATCAAGGGTGGCGGCGGCTACGCCGGCGTCCACGCGGCCTCCGACAGTGGCTACAGCTGGGAGTGGTACGGCAAGCTCGTCGGCGCGTACTTCAAGTCGCACCCGGCGATCCAGCAGGCCACCGTCAAGGTCGAGGACCCCGCGCACCCCTCGACGGCGCACCTGCCGACCTCGTGGACCCGCACCGACGAGTGGTACGACTACACGACCAACCCGCGTGCCAACGTGCACGTGCTCGCGTCGATGGACGAGAAGTCCTACACCGGTGCCACCATGGGCGCCGACCACCCGACGGTGTGGTGTCAGGACTACGACGGCGGACGCTCCTGGTACACCGGCCTCGGCCACACCAAGGCGAGCTTCGTCGAGCCGAACTTCCTGAAGATGCTCCTCGGCGGAATCAAGACCGCCGCGGGCGTCGAGAAGGCCGACTGCTCTGCCTCGCAGAGCGGTAGCTTCGAGAAGGTCACGCTCGACGACAACACGTCGAACCCGATGATGACCGACATCGCCAAGGACGGGCGGGTCTTCTACATCGACCGCCTGGGCGACGTGAAGGTCATCAAGACCAACGGCTCGACCGTGACGGCCGGTCGTCTGAACGTGTTCACCGCCAACGAGAGCGGTCTGCTCGGCCTGGCGCTGGACCGGAACTTCGACACCAACAACTGGCTGTACCTCTTCTACTCGCCGGTGGGCCAGAACGTCGACCGGCTGAGCAGGTTCACGGTCAACGGCGACTCGCTCGACTTCTCCAGCGAGAAGGTCGTGCTCAACGTGCCGGTGCAGCGGGCCGAGTGCTGCCACCACGGTGGTGGCATGCTCATGGACCACAAGACGGGTGACCTGTGGCTGGCCACCGGTGACAACACCAACCCGTTCGCCTCGGACGGCTACACGCCGATCGACGAGCAGTCCGGCCGGTCCTCCTGGGACGCCCAGCGCACCTCGGGCAACACCAACGACCTGAGCGGCAAGCTGCTGCGCATCACCCCGCAGGCGGACGGCACCTACACCGTGCCGAGCGGGAACCTGTTCCCCGCGGGCACGGCCAAGACCAAGCCCGAGATCTACGCCATGGGCTTCCGTAACCCGTTCCGCATGGGCCTGGACCCGAAGACCGGCTTCCCGATGGTCGCCGACTACGGACCCGACGCCGGCTCCGCGAATGCCAACCGTGGTCCGCGCGGCACCGTCGAGTGGAACCTGGTCGACAAGCCGGGCAACTACGGCTGGCCGTTCTGCGTGGGCGACAACACCCCGTACAACGACTACAACTTCGCCACCAAGACGTCGGGCGCCGTGTTCAACTGTGCCGCGACGACCAACGACTCGCCCAACAACACCGGTCTGACCACGCTGCCCCCGGCGATCGCGGCGAAGATCTGGTACACCAGCGCCACCAACGCCAACTCCTTCCCGGAGCTCAACGGCGGCGCGCCGATGGCAGGTCCGGTCTACCGCTACGACGCCGACCTCGCGTCGACCGTCAAGTGGCCGGCCTACTGGGACGGCAAGGCGATCTTCGGTGAGTGGAACACGAACAAGATGTTCTCGTTCCAGCTCAACGAGGCCGGCACCGCCCAGATCAAGATCAACCAGATCCTGCGGTCCATGAGCTTCAAGCGCCCCATGGACATCAAGTTCGGTCCCGACGGCGCGCTGTACCTGATCGAGTGGGGCTCCGGCTTCGGCGGCGACAACGCCGACTCCGGCATCTACCGCATCGAGTACACCAAGGGCGTCCGCCCGCCGGTGGCCCGCGTCTCCGCGGACAAGACCGACGGCCCGGCCCCGCTCACCGTGCAGTTCTCCAGCCAGGGATCGAGCGACCCGGACGGCAAGCCGATCACCTACTCGTGGGACTTCGACGGTAACGGCACCTCCGACTCGACCGACGCCAACCCCTCGCACACCTACACCCAGGCCGGGCAGTACAGCGCGGTCCTGACCGTCAGCAACGCCGACGGCGTCACCGCCACGGCGAACCTGCCGATCACGGTGGGCAACACCCGTCCGACGGTGACCCTCGAACTGCCCCCGAACGGCGGCTTCTTCGAGTTCGGCGACCAGGTGAAGTACAAGATCGTCGTCACCGACCCCGAGGACGGCACGATCGACTGTGACGACATCCAGATCCAGGCGTACCTGGGTCACGACAGCCACGGTCACCCGCTCGACCAGCACCAGGGCTGTGAGGGCACCATCCAGACGCTGTCCGACAGCGGTCACGGCATCGACGACAACCTGTTCTACATCCTTGAGGCGAGCTACACCGACAAGGGTGGCCAGGGTGGCGCTCAGTCGCTGACCGGGCGGGCCGAGGTCATCCTCCAGCCCAAGCGCAAGCAGGCCGAGCACTTCTCGTCGACCGGCCGGGTCACGGGCGGAACGGGAACGGACGCCGCCGGCGTCCAGACCGAGACGACCACCGACCCTCAGGGCGGCGCCCAGAGCATCGGCTTCACCACCGACGGCGACTTCTGGTCCTACACCCCGCTCAACCTGAGCGGTATCTCCCAGGTCCGGTTCCGCGCCTCCTCGGGTGGTGCCGGCGGCACGGTGCAGATCAAGGCGGGTAACGCCGACACCGGCACCCTGCTGGGCTCGGTGGACATCGCGCCCACCGGCGGCTGGCAGACGTTCCAGGACGTCACGGTCGACCTGAACAACGTTCCGACGACGACCGGCCCGGTGTTCTTCATCGTGCGCAAGCCGGCGAGCGCGGCCAACGACGCCTACCTGCTCAACTTCAACTGGGTCGACTTCATCGGCCAGGGCGTCACCGACAACCAGCGCCCGACGGTGGACGCGACGGCCACCCCGACCACGGGTATCGCCCCGCTGAAGGTCGACTTCACCTCGACCGCCACCGACCCCGACAACAACACCCCGCTCACCTACAAGTGGAACTTCGGCGTGAACGGCTCGCCGCAGCCGACCACCGCCAACGCGAGCTACACCTACAACGCCCCCGGCACGTACAACGCCACGGTGACCGTGGCCGACTCCAAGGGCGCCTCGACGAGCAAGACGCTCACCATCAAGGTGGACCCGCCGAACACCAACTGCTTCTCCGGTCGTTCCGACGACTTCCTGGGCACCGAGCTCGACAGGAACCGCTGGTCGGTCATCCGTGAGGACCAGAACCTCAAGGTCGCCGGCGGCAGCCTCGTCCTGCCGACCTCGCTCACCGAGATCTACGGCACCGGCACCGGCACCACGACCAACATCGTGGTCCAGCCGGCACCGCAGGGTGCCTGGACGGCCACCACCAAGGTCACGCTGAACGCCCGCGACATGTACCAGCAGGCGGGTCTGATCATCTACGGCGACGACAACAACTACGCCAAGATGGTGCTCCAGGCGCGGGGGACGAACGACCACGCCAACCGCGTCTTCCAGTTCATCCGTGAGGAGAACGGCACGCCCAACGAGGTGACGCAGAGCAACACCGCCGCCCTCGGAGACGCCTACCCCGACACGGTGTACGTGAGGTTCATCAGCGACGGCACCAACATCACCGCCCACTACTCCTCGGACGGCACCACCTTCACGGCGATGCCGCAGACCAAGGCCCTCGCCGGGATCAACAACCCGAAGATCGGCCTGCTCTCCCTGGCGAGCACGGGCACCCGCCCGGTGGTCGACGCCTCCTTCGACTGGTTCCAGATCAGCCCCGACGACACCGCGAGCAGGCCGGCGCCGAACGACGAGTTCAACGGCTCGTCCCTCGACACCTGCCGCTGGGACGCGATCGTCCGTCCCGACAGCTCGACCGTCCGGGTGACCGGCGGCAACCTGGAGATCGACACCACCACCGGTGACATCTACGGCAGCACCAACGGCACTCCGAAGAACTTCATCCTGCAGACGGCGCCGAGTGGCGACTGGACGCTGGAGACGAAGGTCGACGGGTCGGCGCTGAACGAGCAGTACCAGCAGGGCGGCCTGATGGTCTACGCCGACGACGACAACTACGTGAAGCTCGACTACCTCACCGGCAACACCGCGGGTTCCGCGGTGTCGCGCCGGATCGAGCTGCGCAGCGAGATCGGCGGGACCGTCCAGAACCCGCAGCCGCAGACCGGCACGCTCACCCAGGGCGTCTGGCACCTGCGTCTGAAGAAGGAGGGCACCACCTTCAAGGGCTCCTACTCCGCCGACGGCACCACGTGGACCGATATGGCGCAGACGGTGGCGAACACCGCCGTCGGCAACGGCAAGATCGGCGTGTTCACCCTCGGCACCGCGCAGCAGGCGTCCAAGACGGTCAAGTTCGACTACTTCCGCCTCACCGGCGGTGGAACGGCCGACACGACCGCCCCGGTGACCACGGCCACCCCGAACCCGGCCCAGCCGGCGAACGGATGGTTCACCGGTCAGGTCCTGGTCACGCTGGCCGGCACCGACGAGGCGCAGGGCAGCGGCGTCGACAAGACCGAGTACCAGCTCGACGGCGGCGCCTGGACCACGTACACCGCGCCGGTCGCCATCACCGGCGACGGTGACCACAACCTGGCGTACCGCTCCGTCGACAAGGCGGGCAACGTCGAGGCGACCAAGACGCTCGCCGTCAAGGTCGACGCCAAGGCTCCGACGACGACCTCCACGGTCGGTTCGCAGGACAACGGCGGGGTGCCGGTCACCCTCTCCGCGACGGACGAGACGTCCGGCGTGGAGAAGATCGAGTACTCCCTGGACGGCGGCGACTGGACGCCTTACACCGCGCCGGTGAACGTCACCGGTGACGGCGACCACGAGCTGCGCTACCGCGCCACCGACAAGGCCGGGAACGTCGAGGAGATCAAGACCCAGACCGTCACGGTGTCGGCCGCTCCGACGGTCCCGCTCACCGTTACGGCCCAGGGTCGTTGCATCGGCACCACGGTGCACCTGGCGGTCACGGCCGTCAACAACGGCACCGTGCCCGCCAACATCACCCTGACCACCCCCTACGGCACCAAGACGGTCGCCAACGTGGCCCCGGGCAAGCAGGCCTACCAGTCCTTCAACACCCGGACCGGACAGCTCGCCGCCGGCACCGTCACCACCAGCGGCACCGCCACCATCGGCGGCCAGCCGGTTACCACCGACTACGAGACCGCCTACACCGCGCTCAACTGCGGCTGACCTGACCGGCGGCGACCACGGCGTACGCGCCGCGGTCGCCGCCCTGATCAACTGGGGCCGGCCGACAGACCGGCCGGCCCCGCCCCCCATAAACGGAGCAAGCCCATGAAAACCACCCGCACCACCAGGGTCATCGCCGCGTCCCTGC
>NZ_JBIAYX010000034.1:0-45294 GCF_042898365.1 Streptosporangium sp. NPDC000509
GTGGCTCTGGCCGCTACGGCCGCACATGGCCTGGTTCTCACCGACCCTGGGTGCAGCCCTCCGCAATCCTGACGATAACGACGGCGGTCCCCGTACGGGGACCGCCGTCGTTTGCACTACTGGAGCCTTACGCCGTTGTCACAAGCGCGGAGCCCAGGGGAGAGCGCTCATATCCACCCCGTACGCGACAGCTACCACGATCACGATCGTGACGACGATCGTCCGCACGTGACGACCCCACTCACCAGGGATCCGTACGGACCACTCGAAGCACTCACCGACAGCCACATGGCCTCCTACAACCTCGAAACGACAGAACAGATTGCCGCCAGGCCCAGAGGAAAATTGCGGTAGCTCTCACCGCTGGCTACGCTGAAGGTTGCTTTAAACCCGGTCAGCGTCCAGCCCAAACTCTGGGCCTGGCGCGATCTCGAAAAATCAGGCTCGGTCCGTTCGCGCGGACCGGGCCTTTCGAGTTCTCAGGAAGCATACCGACGTCTCCCCACAGTCAGAGAGCGTCGAAGCCCACTTCTGGGCTCCCTGACGCTCCCTGACGCGCCCTGACTCACTGTGACTCACGAAAACTCACGGAAACTCGCTGAAACTCCTCAGGATGCCCCCCAGGATTTCCCACAAAAAAATTCCGGCCACCCCACCCTCCGGTCGAGACCAGACGCAAGCCCCACCCTCCGTAGCCGTGTCCGGCGTGTTCATCTAACAGTCGTTCCTCTGAGCCCACTACCGGCCTCCGCGAGATCCCGGCATGCCCGAGGTAGTCCCGAAACTGTCCCGTATCGGTGATCGACGCCAATACCGTGGCGCCCGTCGTCGTCACGAAAGGCCGGTTCGCTGTGGGCACCATTCACCAGATCAAGGTCACCTTGCGGGAGGTCTCTCCGCCGGTGTGGCGGCGCGTTCACGTGCCGTCGACGGCGACCTTGGTCGAGCTGCATGAGGTGATCCAGGTCGCGATGGGCTGGGAGCAACACCACCTGCACGTGTTCTCCGATGGAGATCGGCAGTACGGCGACAACGCCCGCGATGAGACGGCGGTGACGCTGGCCGCTCTCATCCCGAAGGCGGGTGACTGGCTCGGTTACCGCTACGACTTCGGCGACTGCTGGGATCACGACGTCGAGGTGGAGAAGGTCCACCGGGCCGGGGCGAAGACGACCTACCCGCGCTGCAGCGCCGGCGGCCGTGCTTGTCCCCCCGAAGACAGCGGCGGACCCGAGGGCTACGCCGAGCACCTGCGGGCGCTACGGCATCGCAAGGGCTGGAAGTACAAGATGGCCAAGCACCTCTTCGGCACCACCCGGTGGGACCCGGCCCGCTGGGATCGCGCCGAGGTCAACACCGCTCTGTCCGGTCTGGCCAAGCTGTGGGCCAAGCAAGCCGCCGCCAAGGCCAAGCAGGAGGCGAAGAAGCAGGCGGAGGCGTCGGCGGCCGCCGTGGTGATCGAGGCCTCCCCCACTCCCCCTTCCCCGCTAAATGACCGTCCCGGAAACGATCGTTTCCGGGACGGCGACACGAGCATGGTCGCCGAGACGCATTCGCCCAGGAACGAGCGTCCCGAAACTCGTCCCGAAACAGTAAGTCCAGGGATTGAGTTACGGGACGGTTTTCGGGACGATGGGAGGGTGAACGCCCCCACCGAAGCGGCCGCCGTGCCGTCGAACGCGATCCGCATCGGCTACGCCCGCGTCTCCACCCGCGCCCAAGACCACCTGTCCCAGATGGAGGCGCTGAGCGCCGCGCACTGCCGCGAGGTCGTCGAGGAGACCGCCAGCACCCGCACCGAGCGGCCCAAGCTGACCGCGACCGTGGCGCGGATGCACGCCGGCGACACCCTGGTCATCTACAAGCCCGACCGGGTCGCCCGCAGCGTGAAGGAGCTGCTGGTCTTCTTGGAAGACGAGCTCGCCCCGCGCGGCATCAACCTAGAGATCCTGTCGGGCATCTGCGCGGGCCTGCACCGGCCGAGCGGCCAATCCATGGCGGACAAGTTGTTGTTCATGGTCGCGGCGATGGCCGCGGAGATGGAACGCGAGATGATCCGAGAGCGCACCCTGGACGGCCTAGCCGCGGCCACCGCCCAGGGGCGCAAGGGTGGCCGGCCCCCCGCCCTGGACGACGACACCCTGGCCATCGCCCGCGCCCGCCGCCAGCGCGGCGAATCCATCACCGCGATCGCCAAGCACCTCGGGGTGGGCCGCTCCACGCTGTACCGGGCCCTGGAAGGCGACGAGCGCACCACAGCCGGTCCAGCACCGGCCGAACCCCCTGTCGCCACCGAACCCATACCGGCCACCGAGCAGGAGGCACCAGCAAAGTCGCGCCGTCCGCGATCGGCCCGACCGGCAACCAAGCCCGTCACCGAGGCCGTCAAGTCCACCGAGGTCACTGAGCCGACGCCGTGGAAGCACTACGGGGATCCGGCCGCACGCCGCCGCTGGTACACCGACGACGAGCTCGCCGCCGTCCAGCTCCTGGCCACCGGCGACGTCGACGGCTCGCAGTGGGTCATCGTCGCCGGCGACATCCTCGGCACCGTCCGGCCGAATCTGTCGGCTCGTGGCACCCGGTCGGGATGGCAGGCCCGCCACCGCGGCGGCACTCCCGCCTACCACCTGAGCGGCAAAGGCCGCGGCAGCCACCCGGCTACCCGCGACAAGGCGGTCGCCGAGTTGGTGGCCGACGTTCGGCACCGATGGACCGAACAGCAACGGCGGGGACGCGACGAACGAGAAGACACGCATGCGGAGAACACCGACGACGACCAGCCCTACATCGACGCGATGCTCGTGGCCCTGTGGACCGGCCTGAACCGCAACATCCCGGTCCGAGACGCGATGCTGAAGGAGATGGACCCGACCACCCGCGAAGACATCTGGCACGAGGTCGCCGAGGCCCGCGAGCGCATCGCCCAGCGCGCCCGCAAGGGGTAGGCCCCGGGGCTGTTGCTACCGCCCCGAGGGCCGCGACTCCAGTACTCCGTCTGACCGGAAGCTGATCAAGTAGACCTCCACGGCAGGCCCTTGCCCTGACAAAAGGGCAGGGGCCTTCACGGCCTTTGGGAATTGGTGCAGAACGTGCGGGGCGAGTCGGGCCGATGAGCGCGGAGGGCGCGCCGGGTCTGTACGAGGCGCTGCCACGATCGCTGCCGCAGCGCGATCGACTTACGCTGACGGCTCCAACCTTCGGGTGCGCTCCTCGGGCATCGTGCACGCCGTCGTGATGAACTGCTGGCTGGGCGCAGCGGAGTGACAAGCGCCTCAAGGCCGAGGTGTGAAGCGTCGCCACGAAGCTTCAACCGTTAGGCGTAGGGAGATCTAAGCACCCCCCTGATCATCCAGAGGGGGTCAGCCTGGGCCTGGCTTCCGGATCCTCAGGGGAGTGCTCAATCTGCATCCGCGCCTGGAGGGAGACGCGGATATACCGTCGGCTACGACTCGCAGGGCAGCCGGGTGGTGCGGTTAATCCACCACAGGCATCCGCCTGCGGTCAACAGAATGGCCATCAAGCCAACGGTGGCGATGAGCCACCCGGGAGCGGAGGCCAGCCACAGGAGGCCGCCCATCGTGCTGCCCGTCATGAGTGCCGTTGCGGTGACGATCATGAACGTCAGCGCCATCCCTGGCGCCGTGTGGGTCCTCGTTTCCGTGTCGATCTTGAAGCGGATGAGTTTGACCAGCTCGATCTCAACGTTGATCTTTTGGTGGTCGAGTAGGACGTCCGCCCTGGCAGAGGGCGCGCCTTCCTCCTCGGTGAGATCGGTGTCGCTGGCGACGTCGGACTTCCGCACTTGTCGGTGCCATTCTGCTAAGCCCCCGAAGGGGCGGGGCGAGCGGTCACACGAGAACCGGAACCCGCGGCTTGGGGCCCCTGGTTCCCGTTGGCCCATCGCTGAGCCATTCGGTGAGCGTAGCAGGACGATCACGGCCTTGCCAGACGAAGGTCATCTGATTGCCGTACATCGTCAAGCGAACGTATGCGTTTACGCAGCTTAGTGCATACAATGAGCAGCTCAACAGTTGACGTTAGTCATTCAAAAGCTTACTGTTGACTGCATGCGTTCGGTAGTCTGCGCTGACGCCTCAAGAAAATGATCATTCGTTGAACACACCCCAAGGAGGGTCGACCGTGATTCGAACACATGTCTTGAGTTCGCTCTGACCGCCAGTGGATCAATGCGTGCTGGCCGCCGTGAGAGAAGAACGCCAGATGCTTCTCTTCTCTCTGCCGGGCTCTAACCCCTCCTCATAGACCTTGCTAGCCCGGTCCTGCGCCGCCGCGCCCACACCCCGATCTTCGACATCTTCACTCGAAGAGCGGGTCAGTCTGCTTCCCGGATCCACCTGTGCTGGATGTTTGCTGCCACAAGCACCCAGCAACTTAGCCATGCGTGTCGGATCTCCCCTCCGAACCTGGCCGCTGACCACGAGGGATTGAATTACGAATGTCCAAGAATGTCGGACCTGCTATCGAGAAGGATCAGAAAGCCACTCCAAGCCGCAGCACACTGGAGCGGGTGACCGTAAACCTCACTCCCAGGTCATCCCGCGCCTTGGAAGAAGCTGTCGAGATCACCGGGGACACCAAGACCGACACCATCAACCGGGCGCTCCAGGTTTACAGCTACCTTGAGCGTGTCCTGCAGAACGGCGGAAACATCTACGTCCAAGAGGCCGGGCAAACCGACCAAGAACGACTGAGGTTCTTTTAGGACCGCGATGCCGTCACCCCAAGATGACAAACATGCCGTGAGGTCCTACTCGCCCGAAGCCGGGGCGTCAGCAGCTAGCTGCTGACGCCCCGGCTTCGGTTTTGGCCCTGCTCTTTGCCCGCTTGAGCACGGAGGAACCATTCGCCGCTGGCCCACTTCCTGTACTTAAGGAGCGGCCCTGAAGAACACCGATGATTGGGCACTCTCGCGGCCATGTGAGGACGGCTTGAGCCGCAACACGACCATGCGTGACGGAGTGGTGGCGGAGATGACCCGGCCGCCCCCGAGGACGTCTGGCACCAGGGCGCCGAAGCTCGCGGACGCATCACCAAGCGAAGCTGGTCTGGCGGCCACTCAAGGGCTCGGTTTCGAGCATGATGACCAGCCGGAACGCCCTACGATCGCCATGCGGTGGCTGGCGTCGGAACACGGCTGGGGGCGATCGGCGCCGCAGGACCTCCTTCGTCGGCCCCACGGCATCGAGCACGACCTCCCGGAGCCCGAGACACGGAGCCGGGCCACGCCGACGAACCATAGGACCCCACCCGGTGCGGGAATCAGCCCCCAGACGACGAATCCGGCTGCCTGGATTTTTCGTGGCCGTCTACCAGGATCTCAGTGACCGCCGACCGGGGTTTTCTGATGACCGCTAACACCGGGACAAGACGGTCGCCGAGCTGGCAGCCGACATTCGGCATCAATGAGCCGAACAGCGCCGGCGATGACGCGACGGCTGAATCGCACCGGCGGACGATGACCACCCAAGATGTGCATTCATACCTCCGCACACCGTGAGCCAGACGCACGATGGGCAGCATGACCATCGACGACAACCGAAACGCAGCCCTGGAATTAGCTGGGCAAGCACATGAGGTGGGACGTATTTCCGGCCGCGAACCTTGGCGCGAGGTGTTGCAGTGGATCAGCGGCAGGCGGCTTGGTCGGCGCCGCGGCTGGCCAGTCGTACCCCGGTTGGACACCCCGTGGCAGGACACCGTTTCACCCGAGAGGGACGGCTGGCGGATGCGCGCGGCCAACTTGAACGGCAACTCTGTCTTCGCCGTCGATTACCGGATCTGCTCCCGGTGCCACCTGGGCTGGGTTGAGCACCCCTACACCGAACCGCCGTATGAGCGATGCGGGCTGGCCAGTGCCGGCCTGGCCGCGTTGCGCGCTGAACATCCCGATCTGGCCTGGCACACCCTGGGCGGGCACTTCCGCGAATCACGGCCGTTTTGGGCCGCCGTCGGCGCCGACGTGCCCGGCGGCTACCAACAGCGTGCGTTATGTCCCCACGTGACAGCTGGGTGAGCTGGTGAGACGGCCAAGAGCCTGATCCGCAGCTCTAGGAATTCTCGAAGTGCCGTAGATCGCCATCCCGATTCTGGGGCACCGTTCGCGCTACGCCGCCGATGGGTGCCTGTCGCTGCGTCTTGCGGGAATCGTGGAGTAAAAAGTCCCGTCACGGTCCTCAGGCATGGGTGAGCGGCAGGTAATGCCACTGCGGACGATCACGATTGGCCATCGCTGACGGCCATCACCCTGTGAAGGCCACGCGGACCGATCAACCTGAAGACATGAGGAAGTGGCCAGGTTTTTCCCGGTTCGTGCTCGGGCTGCTGGGCGTGCTCCTGGTCGCAGGGTTGGCGTGGGTGCTGGGTCCGGGCGCGGCGTGGGTGCTGGAGCACTTCGACGGGGTGCGCGGCCTGGCCGGCAAGGACCTGGCCGCCGCGCTGGACGCGGTGCGCGGGCGGGCGCTGACGATCGCAACTGGGCTGATCGCGCTGGTGGCGGTGTACTACACCGCGCGCAACGCTGCCACCGCCCGCCGTACCTTTGAGCTGAGCGCACAAGGTCACCGTCTGAGCGAGCAGGGCCACGTTACCGAGCGCTACACCAAGGCCATCGAGCAGTTGGGTTCCGACAAGCTCGATATCCGCCTAGGCGGTATCTACGCCTTGGAGCGCGTCGCCCGGGACTCGGCGCGAGACCACCCCACGGTCATGGAGGTCTTGGCGGCCTACATCCGTGAACATTCCCGAGACGACGACATCGATCAGACCGAGAACGACAAGACAACTTGGCCGGAAAAAAGATTACGCACGGATCTTCAGGCCGTTATCACCGTGATCGGCCGACGTACCGTTGCCTATGACCTGGAGGAGGCACGATTCGAACTCGCCTACGTGAACCTCGCTCGCGCGCACCTCATCAATGCGAACCTCGCTGGTGCGTTCCTCAGCGGCGTGGACTTTACTGGCGCGTTTCTCAGCAATGTGAACTTCGCCGACATGAGCCTCATTCGCGCGAACCTCTCCGATGTGCTCCTCACCCGCTCGGACCTCACTGATGTGGATCTCACTGGCGCGAACCTCACTGACGCGAATCTCGCCGACACGAACCTCGCTGGCACGAACCTCACCAAAGCGCTCCTTCAGCGCGCGGGCCTCACCAACGTGGACCTCACCGGCGCGAACCTCACCGACGCGAACCTCATGGACGCTGATCTCACTGGCGCGAACCTCACCAACACGCTCTTCCAACGCGCGGACCTCACCGGCGTGGACCTCACTGGCGCGAACCTCGAAGGCACATGCTTCGACGGCGCAGACCTCGACGGCGTAATAGGTTTGCCCGAGCATCGGCCGGTGCCCAGCATGTCACTCCCCTCAATCTTCGATATGGTCCCGCCGGTGAAGGGAGAGGCCACAGAGGTCGAAGGGGATAAGGCAAGGTGAAATGCCCTTTTCGTAGGGGCGCTAATTAACTCACGGGAAGCCAACCCGCCGCTTCGGGACCGCCGATCAACTGTGACGGGACTTTTCGTTCCGTGGTTTTCTCATCCTCGCCACCGTGATGGTGGGCCCGTAGAGCGCTTAGGTTGGCCCCATGGGTGAGGACGGGCTGCAGGCCGCAGGCGGGGGCACCGAGGAGTCGCCGGCTTCCGTCCTCGGTGGAGCGGGTCGATGAGCGCGGAGGGCGCGCCGGGTCTGTACGAGGCACTGGCCACGATCGCCGCCGCAGCACGGGCCGCCTACGCCGACGGCTCCAACCTTCGGGTGCGCTCCTCAGGCATCGTGCACGCCGTCGTGATGACCCGCTGGCTGGGCGGGGAACGCATGCCAGGCCCGGCGTGCATGGTCGGGGTCAGCGGCTGGGACCCGGGCGCGGCCCACCCGGACCGCGGCGCGGTCACCTGCCGCCGCTGCCTGAAGCTGACCACGCAGGAGCCCGTCGACGAGCAACTGGAGCTGTTCGCCGTCGCCGACCCCGAGCCCGGCCCCGGCGACTGATCGCGGGCCGGGACTGCCAAGCGACACGGGAGTGTCAGTAGATGCGTCATGAGAGTGTCAGTGCGCGAGTGTTCGGCTCGAAGCGCTGGCCCGCTGGCAGGAGGACCGGGACGCGGCCGCCCGCCGCAGGTGATCGCGGCGGGCGGCCGGGCGCCTCCCCTCCTACAGCCTCTGGGAGCGGTTGTGCCAGGCCAGGGAATCAACGCACCATTTGACGTTCTGCCTGGCGAGAAGATGCTCCAGAACGGTCTTTCCGCCATCGATGACCACACCGAGATCCCGCTCGGTGAAGCCGTTTTCGGTGAACTCCTTGAGCCGGTGGATCTGCAGCGGGTGAACCCCAGCCTGCTCCCACCACCATTTCGCCTTGTCGACGTTGTGGTGGACGAATACCGCCCACAGGGCGACCACTTCTCGCCGGTCAAGGTCGGTGGTATTCCAGTCGACCCATTGGTCGATGTAATGCTCCAGCCGCATGATCGCCCTGCGGCGGTCTGTATCCCCTTGCCGCCGCTGGGCGGGGCGGGGCCGTAGCAGCGCCTCGCGTTCAGGGCGGTTGAACCCCAGCGCCCTGAGGTCTTCGGTGCGATCGACCCCCGAGCGCGCTGGCCCCCGCCGGGCCTGCGCGGGAGAAGCGGCGGAGTCTTTTCGCATCCGCGGCACTTGCCCGCCGAGAAACCACTCCATCAGCGCCGGATCGACATCCCCCAGATTCACATCATCCCTTCCGTTGTCGCTTTCGGCATTTCGATCGTCTCATGCACAGGCGACAAAAAGCCCAGGCCGAATACGCCCTGGACTTCTCCGGGGGTTTCCCCAATTGCCGAAAGCCGCCGCCTCGGCGTGATATGCCATGCGGTCGGTGATCCTGCGGTGGATCTGGGGACGGCCCGGCCCCGAGGGAGGCTGGCGCCTGCAGCTGCCCGGCGCCCCCGAGGACCAGGCGCTGCGCCCACCCCGGCGAGGCCTGAACCCTGAACAGGTTGGCGTCTGGATGGACCAGACGCTGGCCGCGCACGGCGCTGGCAACGCGCCGAGACAACCTCCTGGCCACCAGCCACGCTGCCGCGCTTCGTGACCACCATGGCGGTCGTCCCGGCGCGTTCGTCGACGAAGACCAAGAGCACATCGAAGAAGTGACCCGGTTGCCAAAAGAGTTCATGGGGCAACCTTTCGGCGATCCCCCGATCAGAGGAGATGCCATGGGCACCGCCCAGTTCGAGCACCACCGCCTCGGGAGCAGCGCACTGTCAGCCCTGGACAACAACCCCGAGACAGCACAGGTGCTCGCCATTCTTGCGCTCGCCGCAGCGGTCAACCGGTTGGCCGAGGCGCAGGAGGAGGCCAACGCCTGAGTCGCATAACGACGCTGGCGCGCTGTTGGGTGGTGCGGGCCGGGCTGCGGCTCTTCGGCCGGTCCCGGCCCGCATCACCCGGACAACTTGAACGATCACTCTGTCTTCGCCGTTGGGCGAGCCGGTGAGACGGCCAAGAGGCCGATGGGTGCCTGTTGCTGCGTCTTGCGGGAATCTTGGACGTAAAGAAAGCTCTCCCTCGATCTTGCTTGCTTCGGGAAGTCGCAGATCGCAATCCAGCCAAGGCCTCGCGGGACAGATGTCATCATCGGTGAACACGACATGCGAGGGGGATCATGGACGGCGCGCAGGAACTAGCCAATGTGATGCGTGATCGGTTCCTGTACCCGGGTGAGCGCTCTGTCCGAAGTCGGCCAGGTACCCGGAAGATACGCGTCACCATCGACCTGGAGGAACCTGACTACCGCATGCTCAAGGACCTCACCGACCGTCTGTCGACGATGTCCGATAATTTCGTTCTTTCTCATTCTGCTGTCTGGCGGGAAATGCTCCGCGTCACCGCCGAGAACTCTGTTCTCCATGCCGCGCTGGCCACACGGCTATGCCCCCCCATCCCTGAGGATTCACTAGCGGCCGACACCTAGGACGGACTGGTTGCCGGGACGGCCCATCCTTAGACGCCGCGCCTCGTGACCACCGTGGCGGTTATCCCGGCACCACAGCCGCAATCCAAGATGTCAGGGCTCAGGACCCGTGCGACAGATCCGGCTTGGTACCGCTGCTCGACCACGCTCAACTCCGCCAGCACTCGGCGAAGTGTCACACACCTCCTGAGCACGATCTGTCATGCAGGTCATGAGACCCGACACCTCTTAAGCGGGTCCGGATGAGAACTTTCTCTCCGTCTTCAAGGGCGCCCGCCACGGCGGGCGCCTTCTGCGTCACCGAACGCGTCGACGGTTACGTCGCGGCGGCCGCCGAGTGTCGGTGGACGACGGAACCCGCCCCGAGAGCGGCTGCCGACAGAGGCCGGGCGATCGGGGTACGCCCAAGGACATGACCAAACACACTCCGTGGGACAAGGAAGCTGCCGCCCGAGTCCAGTCGGCCGCGGCAAGGCACCCCGACAGCCCCAGCGCCCGCGACGGCCTGGACCGAGAAGCCCAGTCGCAGGCAGACAAGAACGAGGACCAGGAGGACGACGACCGCTGAGGTCTGCCGGGCGGCCGCGGGCCGGGCTGCGGCTCTTCGGCCGGTCCCGGCCCGCACCACCCAGCAGACCTCCGCTCAGTTCAGGTCGGCCGCGCTGATCACAGTGAGCTGCTCGTCGTCGCCGGCCACGGTCAGCACCGGCATCTGCCCGCCCTCGTCACCCAGCTGCAGCCGGTACCGGCCCGGGGCGACCGGCTGGCCGTCGACCAGGAAGCGCTCGTCGTCGGTGTAAGCGATCGTGTCGGACACGACCAGCACGGGCAGGTTCTCCTCATCAGGCATGCCCCGACGATGGCCTACGCGCAGGTCTCTTGTCCGGTGCTTGAGCACACCCCAGCTCCCCGGGCCCAAACCGGCCGCGAGGATCACCAGCGGGCCGGTAGTCCGTTGAGGGCTGGATCCTGCTCACCCAGGCGATAGCAGAGCCTGCCCCGCCGTCACCTGGTCGCCGCCGAGGTGGCTCTATACCGTCCGGGAATGGGCAAAAGCCGGGTCCGGTCCCACATACGCACGCTGTCCAGCGGCAGGCGAATCCGTGTGCGTGGCCACTCCCGCAGAACCGCGGCGAAAGCAGTCGGAATCAGTGCCGCCGTCGTGCTGACCATCGTCATCGTCGTGGCCACCTTCTCCACCCGCTCATCGACGGGCGACCCAGCCGAGGGGCCAAGGCCGGGTGTCCCCGCCGAATCGAGTACGGCTCCTCCGAACCCGATGACCGAGCCTCCGCCTCCAGACCCGACCTGACCCATCTGATTTTGCAGGTGATTTCGGACTCCCCGGCTGGTCATCCGGAACGAGTACGTGGACGCAAAAATTGGCGAAACCCCAGGTCAACGACCGATAGACCGATAGATGAACCGATAGATAGGGCGATGGATAGAGGAGGCGCTGAAGCTATAGAGACATGAATGGAATGAGAAGTTGATGGAGCAATCAATGGTTGCCGCGCTACGTGGCTGATCAGAAGGGGAGTAGGACACGGCGCGGGCACGATCGCGGGGAGAGAAGCGCCTGCGCTACATCGGCCGTGCGAGACTCCTGGCGACCGTAAGAAGGAGCAGAGCCACAATGACCGACAGCACCCTCCAGCAGGGACATCTCGCGCTTGCGCGCACCATCGCCATAGCCAACGACAAAGGCGGTGTGGGCAAAACCAGCGTGACCGCGAACCTGGGCGCGCTTTTCGCGGCAGCTGGCTACCGCGTCCTCATGGTTGACATGAACCGCCAGGCGAACCTTTCCGACGATCTCGGCTACCGCCATCACCAGATCGACGACCAGGGCGCTGGGCTCCTCATGTCCCTTATGACCGGCACTGTCCTACAGGCTGTCCCCGTCCCCGACCGCCCCAACCTGTTCGTCGTCCCTGGAGGGACCAGGCTCGGTGACCTGACGGGCGTCATGGTCGGCCGCATCGGTCAGCAAGGCCAGCAGGCCATGCTCGCCCTCGCCAACGTCCTGGCCCCCATCGCCGCGGACTTCGACATCGTCCTGATCGACACGCCGCCGGAAAACACGCTGCTGGTGGACCTCGCTCTGGCCTGCGCTCGTCGTCTGCTCATGCCCACCAAATCCGACGCCGGTGGTCTTATCGGCATGCAGCTCCTGGCTGAACGGTTCGCCGTCGCTCGCGAGATCAACCCGGAACTCTCCTTGCTAGGCGTTGTGCTGTTCGGCACGACCCGCGGAGCCAGTGCCATCCACCGTGGCGTACGCAGCGCCGTTCAGCAGGCGTTCGGCACTGATGGGTCTCCGGTGCTGGCCGCCACCATCGGCCACTCCGAGCGCATCGCGACCGTCAGCCGGGCCCGAGGCCGCGTCGCACACGAACTGGAGAGCGACGCCGCCGACCAGCCCGCCTGGTGGGAGGCCTTGCGCGCCGGTACCTCCACCGAGGACGGGCCGCGCGCGTTGCGAATCCCGTCTACTGCCTCCACTGTCGCCGAGGACTACCGGAAGCTGGCTGCTGAGGTGCTCGATCTGCTCGCTGCAGCTGAGGCCACGGCATGAGCGATCCATCCCTTGGTCAGCCTGGAGCACTTGGCGAGATCTTCGGGAAGCCGGCCACCAACCTGCTGGGCGACAAGCTGAAGCCCCACCCAGCCGTTTCGAGCCAGTCGCAGCCCGCTCCCCCCGCTGTGACATCAGCAGCTGACCGGCAGCGGTCTCAGCCTCCACCAGCGGCCCCCGAGACCGTCATCTCGGAACGGCTCCCGCCAGCGCAGGTTGTTGCCTCAGATGAGGACACCTTCCCGGCGAACGTCTACCTCCTGCCTGCCGCCATCACCGCAGCGGCCAAGCGCCGCCGGGACACGGGTGCCGACAACGCAAGGATCGTGTTTGACGCTGTCGACGCGATGCGTGACCGGCTTGCTGATCTCGTTGCTGCTCGTCAGACCGGGCCAGGCCGGGCGGAGGGCAGCCTGTTTCCCACGCGTAGGGGAGAGTCGAGCCAGGCCACCGCGACGCGCACTGGTCGCCGACGACTTTGGTCGTTTCAGGCCACCGAGGCCGAGCTGAAAGTGATCGATGACCTTTGGGAGCAGGCAGGGGCTCGATCTCGTAGCGAACTGCTCTCGTGCGTGCTGGAGGAGTACCTGACGCCTCCCCGTCGCCGAGGTAAAGCGAGATGATCGTCATCCTCTGAATACAGCGGGGCCCGCCCAGTGATGATGGGCGGGCCCCGTGTCTGTGGGGTGGCGTTTCAGTTGTAAGAGGAGACCTGCCCTCACCTGCAGAACCAGTTGCAGCGCGCATCCGTACAGCAGGTCTCAACGCCCTCCGATGAAGGCGCGGCTTGGCCCTCCTGCGGCGCGGCCGGCTCTTCGCTCTCTACGGGCGACTCGCGCTCGGTAGGGGGAGCCAGCACGCCGACCGTACCCATCGTCGGCCAAGTGATCTCCTGGGGTGTTGCCATCGATCCATCCCCTTCGGGGCGACTCGTCTCGGATCGGGTCAGCGTAACGAGACTTGACTTCTGGCGCTGGGGTTTCGTCGCTCACCGTGGCGGGTGCAGGCGAGCAACGAAAGAGCGGCCCGCCCGAGTCCCCCCGGACGGACCGCTCTTTCGCGTTCTCATGCCTCTGTAGCGGAGTCAGCGCGGCCACCAGGAGGTGAGAGGACCTCGTAGGCGGCGGTGTGGTCACGCTGGAGCTCCTGGAAGATCTCGATCCGGTCAGATGGGATCACCATCACGGTCACTTCTATGGGCGTTCCAATGCTGGCCGAGACGCTGACCTTGCAGATCTCCATCACTGGGAAGAGGGGATCGACGCCAAGCAGCTCCGCCTCCTCAATGGTCGGCGTACGGGCTCGAGTGAGCTCATACCAAGACAGCGGGCCGTGTCCCGCCGCCTCGATGGCATCCAGGTAGCCGCCCGGCACTCCCCGCTCTCGTACCGCAGGCGCGGCTTGGACCACCTCGGGGACGATCCAGGAGTCCGAAAGGTTGAAGGGAGGCTCGCCCGGCAGGCTCATCATGCGGCGCCGCCGGAAAACTGGCGTGCCCGGTACGAGGCCGAGGATCTCCGCCGCCCGTTCCGTGATGGGCGCATCCTCGTAGATGGGTGGGAAATGCGGCTGCCAGTCAGGATCGTCCGGCCTGGTGGCCGAGAAGGAGTAGCCGCTGGTGCGGCGGCGGTGCACATGGGTGCCCCGGGTGATCCTGCGGCGCTCTGGGTGCGGGTCGCGGACGTAGCTCCCTGAGCCGGGCTTTTTGATCAGTAGGCCCTGAGCGGCGAGCAGCGTGAGTGCCCGATTTGCGGTGTTCGTGGTGACGCCGTAGCGGCGGGCCAGCTCAGTGCTGGCAGGTACTCGCCACCCTGGGCGGAGGCGACCTGAGGTGATTTCGTCCTTCAGATCGTCCGCAATGCGCTGGTAAGGGGCGCGTTCTTCGGTCATAGGGACATGTTACGTCAAAACTCCTTAGGTAGTTTTCCCTTGCCTTCCTTGACGTTCGCGACGTCCGCGCTTAACGTCAAACTACCTAAGGCGAACTTGATTAAGTCGTTTCTCTCGTTCACCCAATGTCCGGTTCGCCTCAGCAGAGCGGCCCCGGTGTTCCCGCACCAGGGCCGCAAGAGTCGCCACTTGGAAGGAACCGACTCATGTCCATCATCGCTGATCTCGCCATGCCCGGCGACCGGCTGCTGACCTCCAAGGAGGTCGCGGCAGTGTTCCGGGTTGACCCCAAGACGGTCGTGGGCTGGGCCCACGCTGGCGCGTTGACCGCAGTCCGAACCCCGGGCGGAAAGTTGCTGCGCTTCTGGGAGTCGGCCGTGTACACCGCCCTGCGTGACGGCATCGTGGCGCAGGCCGACGACGCCGCTGAGGCTGAGGCGGTGAGTGTCTGATGACGACTACCGCCTACCGCTCCCGCTACCCGCTGCTGGCCGCGTCGGCCGGCGAGCGGCCGCTGGCCGACGTCGAGCTCACCGTGACCTTGGAGGTTCCGACCTTCCACGGCCACACCGAGTTGACCGTGCGGCCCGGCGTCGTCGACGACGCCGCGATCGAGCTCTACGGCTACGGCGAGTGCGCCGTGCTGGCCCGCGCGATGCACCTGCGCACCGGCTGGCCGCTGGCCCTGGTGGAGACCGTCGAGCGGATCTACCGCTGGGCGCACGTCGGTGTGCTGACCCCGGCCGGGCACCTGTTGGACATTCACGGCAATCGCAGCCTGCAGCAGGTACAGGCCGACTTCAAGCGCGAGCACGGCCTGCGGGTCACGACCTGCCCGCTGCCCACGCTGAACCTGCTGTTCGACGTCATCGGCGAGCGCGAGGAGACCCGGCGCGGCTGGATCGATGGCAGCGCCATCGCCCCGCTCACCGCCGAGCTGGCCGGGGTGTTCGCCGACCTGCTCATCGCCCAGGCCCAGGCGGACGAGATCTCCGAGGCGGTGAGCTGCTGATGGAGCTCTTCGTCGTGCTGACGCTCGTCAAGCTCACCGAATCGGGGACGATGCGCAACACCCTCTACCGGACGGTCACGGCCGCGCCGGGCAGCACCCGGGCGGGCATGTTCGTCTGGGCGATGAAGCAGGCCCCTGAGCACATGCAGGGCGCCACCGTGGAGTTCTTCTCCGTCGAGCCCAACCTCCTGACCACCCTCGCCTGCGCTTCGACCTCCGGGGCGGTGAGCTCCTGATGGCCTCCTACTACGACCGCCGCGCTGAGCGCACCGTCGCCGAGGCCGATGCCGAGCGGTCTCGCGCCGAGGCCGAGGCGATGCGGGCGCGGACCGCGATCGAGGTGGAGCGCGAGCGCCACCAGCGGGAGCGCGAGGTCCGCGCCACCGAGCGCCAGGACCGCGCCGAGCAGGACCGCGCCAAGGCCGAACGGATTCGCTCCAAGGCCGCCGATCGCGCCGAGCGGCGCAGGCAGTCCAAGGCCGACCGCGCCGCGCGCTACGCCGCCGCCCGCCGCGGCGCCGGCGCCTTGGCCGCCGCGGTGGCCGAGCGCTCCCCGGTCATCGTGGGCGCCATCGCGATGGGCGCGCCGATCGCGATCGCCTGGCGAGGCCAGATGGAGTTCGCCACCAACGTCATGAACCTGGGCTTCATGGCGCCCGCGCTGCCGATCGCCCTGGAGGGCGGGGTGTGGTACCTGGCGTTCCTGGTGCACCGCGCCATCCAGGCGAGGCTGCCGATCGGCCGCTACCGGGCCGCGACCTGGATGCTGGCGGGCATCGCGGCCGGGATGAACCTGTGGCACGGCATCCACGCCAACGGCGACGACGGCCTGCAGGTCGGGGTGATCCTCGCGCTGGCCTCCCTGCTGGGCATCGCCTTGTGGGAGCTGACCGCGTCGCTGACCCAGCAGACCACCGCCCGGCGCAGCGCGGCCGAGATCCGCCGGGCGACCTGGCGGCGGATCCGCTACCCGCGCTTGTCGTGGGCGGCCGCCAGCATCCGGGCCTCGCGCGGCGCGGACTGCTCGATCGAGGACGCGTGGACGGCGGCGTGGGCCGACCGCTACGGCGTCGGCCCCGGCGCCTCTCGCCGGGACCGCAAGCTCGCCCGCTCGATCGTGAAGTACGAGCGCAAAGCTGACCGGGCCGCCGCCAAGAGTGGCCAGCTCGTCATCGTCGACGGGGCGATCGTCCGCCCGGGAGCTCTCACCTCGAAGCAGTCGGAGGCGGATGCCGAGGCGGGCAAGGAGGCGATGGCCGCACTGCGGGTCTTCACCGAGCGCCGTGAGGATGTCGCCAAGTCGATCGCGTTCCCCGCGTTCGGCGCTTCTTCCTCGATCGAGGCGGCCCCGCGTCCGGCGATCGAGTCCGGTACGGACTCAGCCCGTACGGGGAGCGCGCCCCGGCCCCGTACGGAGCTCGCCCGTACGGAGTCCGTACGGACCAAGTCCGCCCGTACGGAATCGCCTCGCACCGCGCCCGTACGGACCGCCCCGGCACGGGGTGACTCGCTTCGTACGGTGCCGCCGCTGACGCCGGTCGACCGGGAGGAGGCCGTCGCCGAGATCCGTCAGGAGATCGCGGACGCCGCCGCGCGCGGTGAGGTGTGGACGCCGGACTACGCGGTGCTGGAGGAGCGCTACGACAGGCGCCGCAGCTGGTGTGAGAAGGCCGTACGGGAGGCCCGTACGGGTCTGCGTACGGAAGAAGAGGAGCAGGCGCGTACGGACGCGGAGGAGACCCGTACACCGCCCGCCCGTACGGAACCGCAGGAGTCCGGTACGGACAGCCGCGCCGACGGCGAGGGCGCCGAGCAGGAGGTCGCCGACATCCTGCGTCGCCTCCGTACGGACGGCGACGACGAACACCCCGTACGGGCGACGCAGACCCGTACGGACAGCACCGGTGACAGCGACCAGGCCCGTACGGAGGTGTCGGCATGAAGCCCCAAGTGATCTACGACGTGCGTCTGTGGCCCGCCGACAGCCCCAAGACCCCGCTGGAGGCGATGCTGACCTACAGCGCCGCGGACCCGCACGCGGTGCACCTGATGTTCCTGCAGGGCCGCACGGTCACCTCCGAGTACGTCTTCGGCCGCGACCTGCTCGCCGAGGGTGTGCGCGCCCCGGCCGGGGAGGGCGACGTGCTGGTGGCGCCGCACGAGGAGCTCGACGACCTCTACCTGGCCATCACCTTGACCCCCGCGAGCGGCTACCCGTTCCTGCTGTACGTGGTGCGCGAGCTTGTCGTCGACTTCCTCAACGAGGTCTACCGGCAGGTTCCGCACGGCCGTGAGCGGGTCGACGTCGAGGGCGCGATCGCCACGATCCTGGGCGAGGTGACGTCATGAAGACGCTGACCAGGCAGAACACGCTGACGCGTCAGGAGCTGGCGCTGCTCGTCGCCGAGCACGCCGAGCTGCTGGCCGCGGCTCGCGCCACGGTGGCGGCCGCGCAGCTGGGCGAGATCGACCCGCTGGTGCACCTTCGTCACGCGCTGGCCGCGCACGGGCAGCTGCCGCCGCCCGGGGCGCGCCCGGTGGTGCTGCTCGCCGCGTGCTCCGCCCCCGCCCTGCCGCCGCTGCCGGTCGTGACCTGCGGGGAGGTGGCGTGATGGCCGTCATCGTCACCCTTGCCCACGAGCGCGCCTGGCCCGGCGCTCCCGAGCGCGTCGCCGACGTGCGCGCCTGGACGCTGAGCTGCCTGCCGCCGGGGTGTCCGCGCGCCGACGACGTCGCGCTGGTGGTGTCGGAGCTGGCCGCCAACGCCGTCCTGCACAGCGCGTCCGGCACCGTGGGCGGCCGGTTCACGCTGCGCGCCGAGGTCGAGCCCGGCTCGACCAGCGAGGCGGGCGCGGTCGCGCTGACCTGCACCGACCAGGGCCCGGCGCTGGTGCCGGCAGCCCGCGGCGAGGGCGAGTACCAGCGCGGCCTGACCTTGGTGCGCGAGCTCGCCGACGCCTACGAGGTGACCATCACCGAGGGGTGCCGCGCGGCGTGGTGCCGCCTGGACTGGCCCGTCGTCACCGGCACCTCGCAGGGCCCGCACATGACCGCACAGCAGGTCAGCGGCCCCGCACACCCCCCGCACAAGATCACCGCACAGGGTGCGCACACCGCCGCACACGCCCCGCGCAACCCCGGCGCGCAGCCGCGCCGGAGCGAGGAGGGCGGCCGGTGAGTGCCTTCGTGACCTGGTGTGCGGCGGCGTTCGCGCCGGGCTGGCCCGAGCGGGCCGCGCACGGCGTCGCGGTCGCGCTGCTGGCCGCCGCCGCGCTGCTGGTCGCGTTCGCGCTGGCCGAGGAGACCAGCTTGCGCGGCCGGGCCCGCGCGGTGGCCCGCTCCTGGGCGCGGTCGGCGGCCGAGACCACCACGGTGCAGGTCCTGGCCGACGGCACGCTGATCGCCCAGACCACCACCGAGCAGACCGCCCGCCACCTACTCAGCGCCGTGATCCACGAGGAGGACCTGTGAGCAACCGCAGTGAAGACCTGGGCACCCAGATGGTGCGTTTCGAGACCGCCGAGATCATCACTTCACACGAGGCGTTCGAGAACCACCTGTACACCGTCCAGCAGATGGCCCGCACCCTGGCGCTGATGGTGGTCCAGGACGGCGAGATCGCCGCGACCTGGCTGCGCCACCACAAGCCCAAGAAGGGCAAGCGGGTGCCGCTGCTGGAGCGGGTGGGCCTGTCGCGGCGCACTAAGGCCCACAGCCGCAACGCCGCCGATGCGCTGCTGGAGGTCGTCTCCAGCCTGCAGAAGATGGCTGGCGTCCACGCCGAGTACATCGGGGCCGAGAAGGCGGCCGCTCCCATCCGCGACGACACCAAGAAGTAACACCACCACCGCTGACCAGCACTATCACCAGGCATGTGAGGTAGCCGATGTCCAAGCAGATCGACCTCGTGGAGGCCGCGAACGCCTTCTGCGACAGCGACCTGGTCCGCTCCCACCAGACCTACCGCGACTACCAGGAAAACCTCCGCGCGATGCTGCTGAGCATCTCGCTGACCATGAGCGAGGACTCCCGCCAGGCCGCGGCCTGGCTGCGCCACCGCACCGCCCCCGACGGGCGCCGGGTGGGCTGGCTGCAGCGCGTCTTCCTGGCCGGGCGGCTGCGCGGACACGGCAACAACGCCGCCGAGGCCTTCTTGGAGGCGGCCAAGGCGATCGTGCGGATGTCGGCGGTGCACGCCGAGTACATGCTCGCCGAGCAGCAGGCCAACAAGCAGGCCGGATCCGGTACCACCAGCCAGCGGCAGGGCCGCTACGAGACGAAGGACGGTGCGTGATGGCACGCAAAAGCAAGATCAAGGCCGCCGCGCAGGTGGTCCCGGTGGAAACCGCCGAGGCCTCCGGGCGCTTGGGCGGCGGCTGGGGGCTGGTGCACGGCCTGCCGCTGGCCGCCCCCGGCATCGGGTGCGCGATCTTCGCGATCCTCATCGTGCTCGCTCATGCCAAGTGGGGCGGTGACCCGGTGTGGACGCCGCTGCTGAGCATCCTGTTCCTGGCCATCGGCGCCCTGGTGACGTTCTTCGGTCACATGGCGGCCGGGCCGCGGCTGCTGCTGCGCATCCTGATGGTCGTCACCGGCTCGCTGGCCACCGGCTCTCTGGTGCTGGGCCTGGTGGTCGGCATGGCCGCGATCTGGCCCGCCTACACCCTGTGCTCGCTGATCGTGTGGGTGCTGTGGGTCATCTGGCGCGGCACCAAGTACGCCGGCGCCACCCCGGCCACCGACGGCGCGGGCAACCCGCTGATGGAGGCCATCAAGCAGGCCCGCGTGCAGTTCGCCACCCCCACGATCGACGAGCGCGGCGTGGTGCGCGCCAAGGTCGAGACGCTGCCCGGCGGCACCTTGGAGGGCGCCCGCGCCCTGATGCCGATGATTTCGGCCGAGAGCCGGGCGGTGCCCGGCAGCACCAACCTGGCCGTCGACCTGGACGAAGACGGCCGCGGCACGATCGAGATCGCCACCCGCGACAACCTCAAGCACGGCGTGGCCTGGCCGGGCCTGGCGGGGCTGCAGCTGGGCTCGCTGCCCTGCGACCCGTTCGCGATCGGCGAGTACCAGACCGGCGTATGTGAGGTGCAGATCGTCGGCGACTACAGCCGCGACAAGCGCGCCCCCGACATCAAGCACCTCAAGATCGGCGGCGTGACCGGCTCTGGTAAGAGCACCGGTGGCCGGGTCTTCCTGGGCTCGCAGATGGTCAAGCGCCGCCTGAACATCATCGGCATCGACCTGAGCAAGGGCCTGCAGACCTTCGGGGTGTTCGCCCCCGGCCTGACCTGGATGATCACCAACGAGGAAGAGGCGCGGCTGTTCCTGCACCGCCTCAAGCACGTCATCAAGGGCCGCACCACCCAGCTGGCCGACGAGAACCTGATGCGCTGGTCACTGGACTCCCGCCTGAACATGCTGGAGATCTGGGTGGAGGAGTCCAAGGAGTTCCGCCGCTTCCAGACCCTGTACTCCGACCTGGTCGCCGACGCCCGCTCGGCTGGCATCTTCTTCGTCAGCAGCACCCAGCACTGGAACTACCGCAGTGCCTCCACCGATACCCGCTCCAACCACGGCGCGGCCATCATGTTCGGCGTCGAGTCCCACGACGAGGCCGAGCAGATCCTCCCCAAGGAGGCATTGGCCGCTCTGGGCAAGAACTTGCAGTACTGGGGATCGAGCAAGCCCGGCTACTGCTACGCGACCGGCATGAGCATCCCGACCAACCAGTGGGGCTCGATGCTGCGCATCTACGAGCCCACCACCGAGCAGCTGGCCGAGGTCGTCGCGGCCGGGGTCGCCTACCGCGACCCGATGGACCCCGTCACCGAGCAGCTGTTCGGAGAGCTGTTCGCCAACCGCACCCGCTACCCGCTGAACGGTCCGAGCGGCCCTGAGAGCGCCAATCCGGCCTTCCGGGGTGCGGTAACCCTCACGGGTGCCACGTCCACCCACAGCGCTCCTGCGGCGCCTGCGGTCCCGGCGTCGACCCGGCGGCCCGCCACCGCGGTCGGGGACGAGGAGCAGGAGATGGCCGCGATGGCCGAAGAGGAGATCGCCGAGGATCGTGAGGCGATGCGCCAGGCGCTGCGTGACTCGCGCCGCTACCACCTGGGCGAGGACGCCCGGCCCGAGGACCTGGCCGACGTCGACGCCGAGGAGGTCATCAGCGGCGTCATCGTCACCCCCGGCAGCGACGACGAGGGCACCGAAGAGGCCGAGGTGCAGGCGCCGCTGTCGCCGGAGGAGGCCCAGCGCGTCTGGGACGAGGCACTGGACGGCTGGTATCGCGAGGGGCGCACCCATCTGCGCACCGCTGACCTAGTCGAGCTGCTCGGCAAGGTGCGCCGGGACCGGCGCTTCCTGTATCGCCAGCGCGACCGCTGGACCGATCTGGGGTGCATCGCAGCCCGGCCCGACGCCGACGGCTGGGACCTGGTCGCCTCTCCGCTGCAGAGCACCGGCCGCCGGTAGCCGGTCACGCCACCCATCAGATCACCACCCACAGCAACCACAAGATCATCAAAAGGAGGCCGAGATGGCTGACGAGACGACCGGCGAGATGAGCGAGCAGGACAACACCTTCGAGCGCGAGGCGATGCGCCAGGCGCTCGCCGAGGCCCGGCGCCGCGAGCTGGGCGAGGACGCCCGGCCCGGGGACCTGGCCGACGTCGACGCCACCGACGTCATCAGCGGCGTCGCCGTGACGCCCGACGACTTCGACCTCGAGGACGACGAGGAGGAGGAGCAGGTGCCGCCGTCGGAGGAGCAGGCCAGGCGGATCTGGGATGAGGCGCTGCAGGGCTGGCGCCGCGAGGGCCGCAACCGGGTCCGCACCACCGACCTGGTCGACCTGCTGCTCAGCGTGCAGCGTCCCCGTCGCTTCCTCTACACCCAGGTCGAGCGCTGGCAGCAAGAGGGCCACCTGGCCGCCCGCCCCGACGCCGACGGCTGGGACCTGATCGCCGCCACGGCGCCCGGCGCGCCTGACTCGCCGTGAGGTGGGCCGGGCGCCTGATGCGCGTGCACGCTGCGCGAGCGCCCGGCCCGCCTCAAGCAAAGTCACCGACAGCGAGCACCCGGTGTGCGGTGTGCGGCGGGCCGCTTTCTCTATAGGGCCGACCGGGGTGTGCGGCCCCCCGCACATGCCTCCGCACATGCCCCGCACACCCGTCCGCACAGGGTCCGCACACCCCCGCACATCAACGCAGAGTAACCACGCACACGGTTCCGAGCCACGCACATCCCCCGCACAAGCGCTCAACGTAAACGCGCAGTCACCAAAAGTAGCCGCACATGGGGCGCACATCCCCAACGCAGTCACCCACCGTCACCACCACCCCGTATGGAGAAGAGGGACCATGGCCACCCGAGCCCGCAGATCGACCTCCCGGCGAGGCCCCACCGCCGCCCGCCGCACCGTCCGCAGCGTGCGCAGCAGCCCGCTGCTGGGCCTGGCCGGGGCCGCCGCGATCCTGGCCTGGATGAAGCTGGCGCGCGGCGCGGGCAAGAGCGTTCGCGCGCTGAACCCCGGCCGGGCCGACCTGGACGCCGCCTATCAGCGCGACGGCCTGGGCCTGGCCAGCGCGATCGCCACCGTGGTGCTCGCGCTGCCCGCCTGGAACCTCGCCGGCGGCCTCGTCGTCGACCTCATCGAGATCGCCGCCCGCGCCCTGATCGGCTCCCTCGTCCTCGCCGCCCCGCTCGCCACCGCGGCGCTGGCCTGGCGGCTGCTGCGTGGCGGCGATTCAGAACTCGCCCTGGTGCGGCTGATGCTGGGCTCGGTGGCGACCACCGCAGGCGTCGCGGGCATCGTCCACCTGGCCCACGGCGCGCCGGGCGCCGACGTGATGGCCGCGGGTGGAGCGATCGGCTACGCCGTCGCCTCCCCCTTGGCGCTGCTGCTGCCCGCCCCGCTGAGCATCGCGCTGCTGGTCGTGCTCGCGGCCTGGGGGCTGTTGGTGGCCACCCAGACCCCGGTGCGCCAGCTGCCTGCCCGCCTGGTCGGCCTGCGCACCCGCCGCCACGGTGGCGATCGGGGCCCGCAGTCCGACAACCCCCGCTACGCCACCCGCGACGCCGCCGCCCACCCCGGCCGCGCCGACAGCGCCGACAGCGCCGACAGCGCCGACATCGTGGACGGCGAGGACGTCGCCCAGGATGACGCGGTCAACGCGGTCGCGCCGCGCCGCCTGGTCGAGGTCGACCCCGACCTGATCGGCGAGCGCGGCCCCTATGACACCCCCGTGCTGGGCGCTGAGATCAGCGCACCGGCTGCTGCCGGCGACGTCGCCGAGCAGGCCATCCTCCAGGCCGCGACCACCGTCTCGGGCGCACTGCCCAGCTTGGACCTGCTGCGCCCGGGCAGCGCGCCGCGCGCCTCCACCAAGGCCAACGAGACCACGGTCGCCGCGATCGACACGGTGCTGGCCGACTTCAACATCAAGGCCTCGGTGACCGGCTTCACCCGCGGCCCGACAGTCACCCGCTACGAGGTCGAGGTGGCCCCCGGCGTCAAGGTCGAGAAGGTCACCAGCCTGACCAAGAACATCGCCTACGCCGTCAAGTCCGCCGACGTGCGCCTGCTGAGCCCGATCCCCGGCAAGTCGGCGATCGGCGTGGAGATCCCCAACACCGACAAAGACCTCGTCTCCCTGGGCGACATCCTGCGCAGCGCGGCCGCCCGCGCCGAGCGCCACCCCCTGGTCGTCGGCCTGGGCAAGGACGTCGAGGGCAAGACGATCCTGGCCAACCTCGCCAAGATGCCGCACCTGCTCATCGCGGGCGCCACCGGCGCGGGCAAGAGCGTGTGCATCAACACCCTGATCTCCTCGGTGCTGATGCGCGCCACCCCCGACGAGGTCCGCATGGTGCTCATCGACCCCAAGCGGGTCGAGCTCAGCATCTACGAGGGCATCCCGCACCTGATCACCCCGATCATCACCAACCCCAAGAAGGCCGCCGAGGCCCTGGAGTGGGTGGTGGGGGAGATGGATCGGCGCTACGACGACCTGGCCGCCAGCGGCTTCCGCCACGTCGACGACTACAACCGGGCCGTGCGCGCGGGCAAGGTCCCCGCCGCTCGCGGGAAGGAGCCGCGCCAGCCCTACCCCTACCTGCTGGTCATCGTCGACGAGCTCGCCGACCTGATGATGGTCGCCCCGCGCGACGTCGAGGACTCCGTCGTGCGCATCACTCAGCTGGCCCGCGCCGCGGGCATCCACCTGGTGCTGGCCACCCAGCGCCCCAGCGTCGACGTGGTCACCGGCCTGATCAAGGCCAACGTGCCCTCCCGGCTCGCGTTCGCCACCTCCTCGCTGGCCGACTCGCGGGTCATCTTGGACCAGCCGGGCGCCGAAAAACTCATCGGCCAGGGCGACGCTTTGTTCGCGCCGATGGGCTCGACCGCCCCGGCCCGGCTGCAGGCCGCGTTCGTCTCCGAGAAGGAGATCGCCGCGATCGTGGCGCACTGCCGCAAGCACGCCGCGGCCGACCAGATCGCCGACCTCATCACCCCGGCGCCGATCGCGGGCGACGACCTCGACCTGCTGATCCAGGCCGCCGAGCTCATCGTGACGACCCAGTTCGGCTCCGCCTCGATGCTGCAGCGCAAGCTGCGCGTCGACGCCGCCACGGCAGGCCACCTGATGGACCTGCTGGAGGCCCGCAACATCGTGGGCTCCGCCGACGGCGGCAAGGCCCGCGAAGTCCACATCACCCTCAGCGAGCTGGACGAACTGCTGGCCGAGCTGCGCACCGTCACGCCGTCGACGCGTCGCTGACCCTCACGCCATCCATCACCCGACCGATCCGAAGGAACCCGAAATGATCGACTCCACTCCTGCTGTTCCTGCCGTCTCGCGCAGCGACCGCACCCGCTACTGGTACGACCGTCTCGGCGGCATCTTCTCCGACCTGGGCGACCTGCACATTTTCCACGGCCACGACGACCAGTTCGGCGACGAGATCGCCGAGCTGGGCAGCACGGTCTCGGAGCTGTACTACGAGATCGAGGAGGGCAAGCTCGCTGAGGCGGAGGCGGAGAAGCAGGCCACCGACCTCACCAGGCGCCTCGACGCTCTCACCGCGCGGATCTACACCGACGGCCGTCTCTTCACCGCCACTGACGCCGAAGCCGCCCTCGTACTGGACGTGACCCTGGCCGCCTACGACGACGCCACCCCGCTCACCCTCGACGACCTGGGCCACGTGCTGGCCATCACCGGCTACAACACGCGCTGGCTGATGCGCGCCCTGACCGAGCGGACCGAGGAGGGCCTGCTGGCCGTCGACGCCGTCGCCGGCACCTGGCAGGTTCTCGACCCCGAGGGCCTGCGGACCCGCGACCAGAGCGACACCCCCACCGAGCACGAACAGCAGCCCGCGAACATGTCGGATGAGCAGGCGCTGAACCTGGCGCTGGCCCTGTGGGCCGACGGTAAGCCGTTCAGCCCCGCCGACCTGGACGGGGTGCTGGCCTTCACCGGCAACACCTGGACCTGGCTGCTGGTCCGCCTGGGCGAGCGGGTGGTGGGCGGCCTGCTGGGCTACGACACCGCCACCGGATACCGGGTGATCGACCCCGACGCTCTCAAGGCCCTCGTGCTGGGAACCCAGCCGACCATCTCCGCGCCCGTGGAGCTGGGGCCCGCGCCGCGCGACCAGGCCGTGCGAGACGGCGACCCCATCGAGCACTCCGCCCCAGCGCCGGTTCACCCGATGGTGGCCGCCGCCAGCGCCCGCCCCTGCCCGGCCTGCGGCGGTCCCACCCAGATCCGCCAGGCCGCACGAGCCCGGACCGCCTTCGGGCTGGCCATGCTCGCGCTGGTGGTCGCCGCGCTCACCGCCGCCCCGGCCGCGCTCACGATCGCGCTGATCGTGGTGCTCGCCGCCACCGGCATCCGCTTCATCCGGCTGGCCCCGGCGCCCTGCCGGCACCGGCTCTGACCTTCCCCAGCCCTCTGATTCACCACCATCACCGAAAGGAACCACCCGCCATGAAATCCCTGAAGAAGCTGCGTCCCGCCGTCATCGTGCTGGTCTTGGCGACCGCGTTCAGCGTGGCCGCCAAGTGCGACGGCGCCAGCACGGCGTGCGCCGCCACCGCGGCCATCGTCGCGGTCACCCCGCCCGAGCCCATCGAGGACGGCTCCTACCGCGACGGTTCCCACGAGGAGGGCGAGGCGCCGCCGGAGCCGGTCGAGGACGGCAGCTACACCGACGGCTCCGAGGACGAGAACGACGCCCAGGACGACGCGTCGGGCTGCTGATACCGGGACGGGCGCGCACCACCGTGGCCAATCCGCCAAGACAACCCACGCCGGGCGCGCCCGCTCACCCCACTAATCCACTCAGAGAGGTACCTCCCATCATGACGCACACCACCCCGCCCACACCGGGCTCTCGGCGTACGTTCATCCCGTTCGACGTCGCGGCCGTGCGCACCACCTACATCACCTCCCAGACCGCCAAGCCCGCACCGTCCGCGCCGACCACCTCCGCTGCCGGCACCACGTCGACCAGCCCGGCCGCCCCGGCTGGCCTGGTCGAGCTGGTGGCCACGCTGCGCACCGCCGCTCACCTGCCCGGCGTGCTCGTCATCGTCGACAGTGACAGCGGCACCGGCGCCGAGGCCACCTCGATGGTGTGCCTGCCCGTCGCGCAGATCCGGCTCGGCGCCGACCTGCTGGACGAGCACAACAGCATGCGGCTGCAGGGGGCGCTGGCCCACGAGATCGCCCACCACACCCTGGGCCACCTGAGCGGGCCGAACCTCTGGCGGCGCCTCGCGGCCGGGTGCGGGATCGGCGCGCTGCTCGCCTTGGCCGCGCACCTGCCCGCCTGGCTCGCCGTCGCCCTGGCCGTCGTCGCCGCGGTCAACCACCTGCTGGCCACCCAGGCCATCCGGCTGCAGGAGCACGACGCCGACCTCTACGCCGCGCGCCTGCTGGAGCAGGTCGGCCGCGACGGAACGGCGATCGTGGCCGCGACGCTGGCCGCGCTGCCCACCCCGAGCCTGTGGGAGCGCACCGTCGGCCGACTCACCGCCAGCCACCCCACCCCCACCGCCCGGCTCCGCGTCCTGGCCAGCGGCAGGGTGGCGTCCTGGTTCGGAGGCGTCCGATGAGCGGCGAGCTGACCGAGACGATCGTCTGCGGCTGCTGCGGAGGCATGACCACGGTCGATGCCCGCTCGGCGTCGGCGCAGTACGCCTACGGCGAGGACGCGGCCGCCCGCGCCGTCCGCCACCAGCTCGTCACCGCCGCCAACGGCGGATCACGGTGACGAACCGGTGGCGCCGTCCCTGGCCGAACTCGCCGCGCCGTGCCAGCGGTGCGCACACCAGCGCGCCGTGCACACCGGCGGCGCCAAGCCCGACGGCTGGGCCCTCTATGACCGCATCTGGGCGAACGCGAGCGGCTGGTGCCGCCACCCCGGCTGCGACTGCCCCGCCCGCACCTGACCCCGTCACCCCCGTCAACTCCACGTTCTCCCGCGCGGCCATCGGCTCAGCGCGGGACGAGCGCCTCCCGGGTGGTCCATCCGCCAAGACCGGCCACACCAGGGGCGCTCGAACCTCCCACCCCAACCAGCACGACCGGAACGGAAGCGAACCCATCATGCACCTGCACACCCACCCTGTCAGCGCCACCCCGGCGGCCGTCTCCCCCACCGCCCCGCGCTGCGGCAACCGCCGCGTCGGTGTTCTCCTCGAGGACGAGGACGGCTGCCTGCTGATGCTCCGGAGCGCGGCCGGTCTCACCGGCCTCACCGGGCACGGTGACGAGCACTCCGAGCCCGCCGAGGCCGCCCACGCCCTCGTGGCCGACACCCTCGGACTGACCTTGACCGGCCTGGAGCTGGTGGTCGCGACCTGGCGCGGCGACCGGTGCGAGCGCCTGTCCAAGGTCAGCGGAATCATCGGCCACACCTGGTACCTGTACCGGGCCCAGGTGAGCACCGATGCCCTCGCTGAGGCGCTCAGCGCCGAGCAGCTGCGCGACGCCCACCGCTACACCGGCGAGCAGCTGCAGCTGCTGGCGATGCACACCGCCCTGTACGCGGCCGATCGTCTCACCGACGCCGAGTTCCTTGACCGGCAGGGAATCGCGCCGGTCTGGGTCGACTGGCTGGTGGAGGCGGGCCTGGTCAAGATGGGTGAGCCCGAGCGGGCCGCGATCGACTGGGCCGGTATCCGCACCAGCGCGCCGGCTCCGATGATGGCCTGGCAGCAGGCCTACCCCGACCAGGCGTGGCACCGCGCCCCCGCCCCGCTCCCGGTCACCTCTCGGCAGGTTCCGGCCCGCCTGCAGCGGCTGGAGGAGGCGGGCGCGGCCGACCTGGTCGCCGAGGCCGATGCCGCCCGTATGGAGCTGGCCCGCACCGACACCAAGGCCGGTCTGCTGCTCGGGTTCGCCGGGACCGCGTTCAGCGTGCTGGCCGCCCTCGGCGTGCTGGCCTCCGGGCTGCTGCCCGCGGGCCGGGTCGGGCTCGGGATCGCGGTGGCGCTGCTGGCGGCCGCGTCCGCGGTCGCGCTCACCGTCATCCGCCCCTCCCTGCCCCACCCCGCCACCGGCACCGGCACCGGGTTCATCGCCCATGCCCGGGTTGGCGACGCCGAGGAACTGCTGGCCTGTCTGGCTGAGGACCCGGAGATGCGCCGCGCCCAGGACGTGGTGCGGCTGTCGCAGATCGCGGCCGCGAAGTATCGGCGGCTGCGCGTGGCCACCGACCTGATGCTGCTCGCCCTGGCCGTCGTCATCGTCAGCCTGCCCAGCCTGCTGTAGCCGCCCGCCCGGTCGCCGCCCTCCTCTCCACCGGGGGGCGGCGACCGGGCCCTGAGACGAGAGATGAGGACCTTCGATGACGACCGACCAGCACGACCACGCTCCCGCTCGCGGCTGCTGCGCCGAACACACCGCGTTCCGCCAGCGCGCGACGACCGCGCTGAACCTGGCGATCGCCGACGACATGGACGGCGCCCGCGCCGCCGTGCAGGACCTGCAGACCCACCACGGGCCCGGCGCGCTCACCGCCGCCTTGTTGACCTGGGTGGACATCATGGTCACCCGCACCCCCGGCACCGACCACAGCACCTGGGCCAACCCCGAAGCCGCCGCCGAGGCCGCAGAGGCCTCCGACCCGGCCACCTCCTGGGCGATCCAGGTGACCATCGCCCGCCTGGCCCGCGACCGCTCCACCTTCGAGGCGCTGCGCGCCGCCGTGCAGGGCTCCCACCTGGTCGAGACGTACGTGATGGGCCTGCTCGCCCTGATCGCCACCCACCTGGCTGACGAGACGAGAAACGTCTGATGGGGCGCCGTCGCCCGCGCAGGGTGTTCTACGACCCGAGCGGCACCAAGTTCGGCGGCCTGCCCACCTACCCGTGGAAGTTCGCCCCCGACGGGCTGGCCACCCGCCGGCAACTGCGCGCGGCCGGGCTGCGGCCCGGCGGCCAGGCGCCGTGCGCACAGGTGATGTGGCGCTCGCGCCGCGTCTCGGGCGGCATCGCGGTGGCCTACCTGTACGAGGTCGCCGCAGCCAAGCCGCGCCGCACCCCGTCGACGGCACAGCTGCAGGCCCTGGACAAGGCCATGCGCGCCCGCCGCGTCTGCCCCGACTGCGGGGTGGAGCAGCCCTACTGCATCCCCACCCGCTACGGCGCCTGCCTGCCCTGCCACGGCTGGGGCCTCACCGCATGACCACCCCGATGACCCTGACCTGCGGCACGTGCGGAACCGACATGGAGGCCGCCGACGGCGCGACGAGCGTCACCTGCACCGGCTGCCACTTGACCGCCCAGCTCCGGTGACCGGCACTTTTGCGCACGAAAGGACACTCGCGATGACCACCCCACCCCAGACCACCCAGATCGCCGAGACCACCGCGATCGCCGCCCTGCGCCATCACCTCAGCGCCGCGTCCGCGGGTGAGCTGATGCAGCTGGCCCGCACCTGCCCCGACAGCGCCGTCCAGGCCGCCGCCGACCGGGTCGGCGCCGCGATCGAGCGCCTGCGCGCTCGCTTGGCCGAGACGACCTCGGCCGCCTACCGCGACGCCGAACAGGCCACCGAGCTCCCTTCGGCGACCGAGACCACCGCGAGCGCCCCGGCCGCTCCGGAGCCCGAGACGAAGACCACCCCGGCCCCCAGCAGGCGCCGCCGTACGGCCACGCACCCGGCCCCGGCCGCGCCCCGCACCCCGCGCCGCATCGCCCAACCCGCCACCCCCATCCGGCGGCCCCTGGGCAACCAGTCCGGCCTGAGCGCCCAGCTCGGCGACCGCGCCATGCTCACCAGTCCTGTCCACCCGCCCACCGCACAGGAGGCCGCCGACGTCCGCGGCTGGTGTGAGCGGATGGCCCGCGACGCCGACGAGGCCGCCATATTCATCGACATGCTCGGCGTGGCCTGACCCATGACAATCAGCACCCCGCCGTCCCTGCCCGCCGACACCGTCGCGGGCGGGGACGGTGTCATGCGCCGCCTGGCGCCGGTGGGCGAGGCCGCACCGCTCCCTCGACGGGGTGCGGCCCCGCCCGCCGACGGCTCCGGTATCCCGCTCGCATCTTGTGTCCAGGGTGAGGCTTTCGGCGTGTTGAGCCGCTATACGCCCCTATCACTCCGGTTTGTGGCACTCTGCTCCTCAAGCTTTTCTGACAAAGATCTTTTTTTCTTGACAAGGGGGAAGTCAGGAGATGCAACCGGGGTGGCGAGACCGCAAGCAGACAAGATCACGCAGCGCCGCACGCCCGGTCTGGGCGCGGTTGGGCGCGAATGCGAACACAGACTGCGACACGCCGCGACGCCCCGGAGCGGGAGCGTCAGCGAGCAGGCCGAGATCGTGGAAGGATGCGGGACTGACTATCCGGCTTCAAACCCCAGCAGGAGTCACTTAGGCAAAAAGAAAACGCCCCCAGAGGGGGCGCTTCTCAGCAGAGAACTTCATAGATCACGACGACTCGGGCCTCAGCTCCAGGTTTGGCCGCCAGGAGAGCTGTGGGGCTTCGTCGTGCCTAGGTACGTCAGGAGAAGACGATAGCAGTCTCTTCGGCGGTGAGTCTCGCGCGCCCTGGCAACACGCCGGGATGTTCTCTCACCGATGCCCGACTTCGTCGCGCGGCCGCAGCTCACGAGCGCCGCGCCTTGTACGCCCACTACGAGGGCGCCGACCAGCTGCCCCGGGTGCCGACCGCCTTGTGGTGGCGCCTGGTGACGGTGCTGCAGGCCCGTGGTGAGCGTCTCCATCCGAGCGCGGCGCGGATGGCCACGCACCTGACCCACCACGCGGACGCGGCCGGCTGCCTGAGCGACATCCCGGCGGTGCTGGAGTCCTACGCCGTCCATCACTCCTTCGCCTCCCGGGCCAGCGGCAAGCGGGTCGGCTGGACCGACCTGATGCGGCTGCGCGAGATCGGGCTGGTACGCCAGGTGTGCGGGGCCGCGCCCGGCCGCCAGGCCCGCTACGTGCTGTCGATGGACCTGGCCGCGCTGCCCGACGACCTTCCCGCGGACCTGAAGGCAGAGCTGCTTCGCCACATCGACAACCCGATCGCCGCCGCCAAGGGCCAGCAGACCCGCGCCTCCATCGACGCGAACCTGTCCGAGTGCGAGATGGTCCGCGAAGGCTCCGCCACCCGCCCCCGGGCGATCACGACGGCTGCTGGTTGTGGACGACTTCACACGTCTCCCTATACGCGAGAGGGGCTTTCCCCCTCCCACCCGGCACGGCAGTCACAGCCGTCTCGGCGGCCTCGCCAGTTGCCGTTCCGGGGCAAAGATCGCATCGAGGAGAGGGCCCACGCCGTCGAGTTCGTGCTGTCGCTGCAACCGAGGTGGGCCCGGCAACGCGACGGGCAGATTCTCACCGACAGGGAAGTGGCCGAGGTGTCATATCTGGCGGTGCTGCTGTTGCGGCACATGCCCGAGTCCGAGGCCGCTGAGCTGTTGTGTGAGCAGGTGTCCAGCGCCACCGATCTGGCCGGGGTGCTGCGCTGGCGTATCGGCCGCGTGCTGGGCCGTGCCCGGCGCGCCGCCCGCAACCTGGCCAATCTCGCCACTGTGCTCGACGAGGACGGCTCAGCGCACGCGGCCTGGCTGGCCGCCAACGCCGAGCGCAACGCGGCCAACGCCCCGCGCCGGGCCGCGCTGGTCGACCAAGCCCGCCGCCGCGCCCAGGAGCTCCGCGACCGCGGACATCACGACGGACCTGCCCGCCGACGCCCCTCGGAGGCGAGCCGCCCAGAACGCCGTGAGGCGCCTGTGGTGACGGGTGGGACTCCAGAGGTCCTGGGCGCCCAGATCGCCGCTCAGGGGCCCGCTCAGCCGCCGTCGCCCATGCTGGCCGAGCCGGAGGAGATCTTCCGGCGCGAGGTCCTGGATCGCCATGCCCTGCCCGTCTCGGCGCCGACGCGCTGGGCCAGCGAACCCGAGCCCGAGCACCTGCCCGACATCGACTTCGCCGCCGAGCGCGCCCGGCTGGTTGAGCTGATGGCCGCTCGACAACGCCGCGAGGAGACCCCGACCCCATGACCACCCCCACCCTCATTCCCGGTGCGGACCGGGCGGCGCGTTTCGTCGCGGCGGCCGCGCCCCGAGCTTGCTCGACGAAACCCGCGCCGGTTTCGTCTCCCGCTGCGGCGCAGGCCTTCGCGCGACGCAACTCCCGCCCTACCCCCGGCGGTGCGCGGTGAGCGCGGCCGTGCCGGGCCAGGCCTGCCCGGTGTGCGCAACACCGATCACGGCGGCGCGGACCGGTCGACCGGCCCGCTACTGCGGGACGCCGTGCCGTCAGGCCGCGCACCGAGCCAAGCGCCGCGCCGAGACCGCCCTGCAGCAGGCCGCATGGCAGCGCCACCAGCTGACGCGCACCATCGAGCACCTGGCCGCGGTGGCCGCCGAACTGGTGGAGGCCGAGCACCGCCTGGCCGACGTCGACCAGGACGCCGCAGATCCAGTGACCGGGTGGGAGGCACAGCTGGCCGAACTGGCCACCCGCCTATCCCGGCTGGCCACCAGCGCGGCCGGCACCGCCCGGGGCCACGCGGCCACCGCCGCGGACTACCGCCAGGCCGCACGCCTGGCCGGACGGGTCCAGCAGCACGACCAGGACGTCCCAGACGTCCGGCAAGACGTCCCCGCGGACGTCCGCGACGTCCCGGACGTCCGCGAGGACGTCCCCGCTAAGGAAGACGTCCCCGTCGGGCGGCAGTGGGGCGAGACCGATGTGTGCCTGGCGCGCGTCGATGGCCGCTGGCATCTGTACGGTCCCGACGGCGACCTGCACGTCCCAGAGTTCGGGCTGTTCGGCGAAGGCATCGCGGCCCGCGACCAGGCCGGTGCTCAGGAAGCGGCGGCCGCCGTCGTCACCGCGCTGACCGGCCGGGCGGTGACCGGCTGGGATCGCGACGCCTGGAGCCGCTCGATCTATGGGGAGTCGACCTGGTACGCCTGCCTGAAAGATAACGCTAAGTAAATGATCTGCCACTAATTGTCAGTGCTGTTCGCTACCTTCCCTCCGATGTGACAAGTCCGCAGGACAGGAGGGGCACGTGGAGTTGAAAACCGCCACGGACGAGCTGTCGCCGCTCGCCGAGCGCGCCGTCGACTTGGCAGGCGATCGGGGAGTGAGGATGGTGCCGGTCGTGCCGATCGCACGACAGGGCGCCTACGTCTACCTGGAGCCTGAGGACATGGACCTGGAGGACTTCCTCGACCTGGTCGTGGCCGCGCAGCAAAAACTCGCCTATATCGAACCCTCGCCGTTCGACATCGACGACGTCGTCGAGCTGGCCGAGGACGACGCCCTGGGCGAGGAACTCGATCCGGTGCTGCGCAGCCAACGGGCCAAGCTGCGCCAGAGCGCAGCCCGGTTCAACGGCTGGCCGATCAGCCTGGAGGTGGCGTTCATGTACCAGGGTGTTGTGCACCGCTGGGTCGCCGACGCCTCCTGGTACGAGCAGCTGCGCACCGAAGTGGCCGCCGTCGTGCCGCCCGAGGACGAAGACGACCTCGAACCGCAGCTGTCAGAGGCGGAACGGGTGACCATCGTCGAGCGGCTGACCCAGGAACTGCTGGCGAAAGCGGAGTTTCGCGGCGGCACCGAGACCGGCCGCCGGCGGGTGGCACGGATCCATCTCGCCTCCCCCGAGTGTGATGCGGGCCCCTTCGACGAGCTTCCCAACTCCATCGCCTACGAGGCGATCCGCCAAGCCCTGGACCAGGCGGCGATTGCCGAACAGCGCCACTACGCCGACGTCGAACAGCGCATCCCGGAGCTGGCCCAGCAGGTCGCCGCCGACCCCTCCTACCGGGCCGCGCGCACTGCCGCGGCCCGTAAACACCGGCTCCGCGATCACCTCATCGCCCACGCCGACGGCTACCCGCCACCCACCCGCGTCCTTGACCTCCTGCTCGACGCTCTCACAACAAGCCGCGCGAGCGGGCCGGTCGGGCCGATGCTCCCCTTCGCCTCCGACTGACCGCGATCTCCTTCGAAAGCACTCCTCTTATAAATCTACGCAGTAAAGGAGCCGGGGCCGCACACCTCGCGGCCCCGGCTCCGCCATGTGCACCGCGAATGTTCTCGGCGCGGGTTTCCGTCGGTACGGCGAATTTTCTGGAGACCGGCCGCTGTCCGATGCATGCCTCTTTACGTCATAAATCCGTTTCGCTGGGATGACGTACCTCGCCCCTACCCCGCGCGTTCTGGGTTTCCTCGTCGGGTCCAACTTGACAGCGGCGGAGTGAGATGAATGTTCCACCCCCTGCTCAAGCTCATGGGGGTGCGTAAAGATGAGGCCCTCGCACCGACTATCGCCAGGAGGTCTGATCGAATCATGGACAAGATGATCAGGAGTGTGTTGTGGTCGCGGGTGAGCCTGGCTCTCGTGGCGATGTGTGCCGTGATCGCGGTGTACCTACTGGTCCTAATTCATCAGAACTGGGGCGGAGGGGCACTGGTCCTCTCCCTACTGCTGCTCAAGGCCGTGGCGGCAGGCCTTGCCCTTCTCCATGTCCGAGACCGTCTTCAGGAGCTGAAAGCGAAGGAGGCAGAAGGCGGGGGCACGACCTCGTAAAGGTGAATGAGGGCGTGTGATTCGTCGCCCACCGTGGCGGGCGCCAGCGAGCGACGAAACCACCGGGCGCATCGCAACGGCCGCGCCGACTCAGCACGCAGTCAGGGGATGAGAGCGGACTCCCCGAAAGGTCACCGGAACACTGACCACGATGACCAGGCCCCATGAGGACGACCAGGCCCCCCGAGCGGAACATGCGGCGGCCGGGGTGATCTAGGTTCTGGGAAGTGGCCTTCCCGCTACCTAAATGGCTCTGAACTGCGGAAACAGTGGCGCACAATAAGGGAAGTCAACGTGCGTTGCAGGCTTCTGAAAACCGATGCCTGGGCGGCCACTTCGTGCGATCTACTTACTGGGTATGAACACCCTCCTGCTCGCGTCCTATGGCGTCACAGACCCCCGTCAGTACGCGCACTTAAACAGAGCAAAGCGGAAAGTGATCTGTGCTCACTGTGGCCTTGGAACCACTCAGACGAGCCACAGCGTTCGTAGGATCGCGCCGAGGTACGACAACAGCCTGAGCGACTCTGAGGGCATCTTCGAGAAGACATGGAGTTGCGACTACTGCGACCAGGTGACCATCGAACTGCTTACCTGCGGGTCGACTTCCGGCCCTGCCGCCACCAGACAGATCAAGGAGATCGTGCAGGTCTGGCCCGCGCGCACCATCAGGGAGCTCCCGTCAGAGGTGCCTGAGCCGATCCGTGACCGGTTCCAGGAAGGTTCGCGGTGTGAGGGCGCGGCCGCGTATCGAGGTGCGGCCGCGATGTATCGGGCGGCGGTGGAGGAGCTGTGCAAGGAACGCGGCGCCACCAGTTACAAGCTGTACGACAAGATCGAGGAGCTGCGGGGACAGCTTGACGACGACCTGATCGTTGATCTGCACGAAGCGCGCATGCTGGGCAACGACAGCGTGCACGACGGGCTGACCTACTCGCCGGAGGAAGTCACCAACGTCGCCGAGCTGATCGTGGAGATGATGCAGACGCTTTATATCCAACCGGCGACGAAGGCGGCGATGCGTGAGGCTCGCAGGCAGCGCCGGGAGGCATACAAGAATGGTGAGAGTCCTGCGGATTCCTGAATCCCGGCGCGATCGGGACCGCCTCGCCCCGGCCGGGAGTGTGGCCGACGCTTGCCGCCGGTCAAGTCCGCTCCCTCGCTGGCGCTCGGTCGGCGGACTGGACAGTCGGCCGCGCGCCGACCAGAAGGGCTTCGGGGGGCAGGCCGGGGAGCGGGGGGAAACGGGAAACCCGCCCCCCGTCGACCGGGAGCCTCGCGTGTGAGCGGGGCCGGTTTTCTGGTTCAGCAAGATATGTGATCCGGCGCCGGATCACTTTGCGGGCTTTCGCCCGGTTAATCTCCTCTCCTATCGTCTGGGAGGAGATGTCCCGCCGGGGGGCGGGTCGCTCCGCTGGGGGAGGCCGGGTGGCGGCAGGAGACGATCGGGGCCAGGACGAGAGCGCGGGCGGTCAGTCGGCAGCGCAGCCGCCGGTGCGCCAGCGACGCGAGCAGGGCGGGCGGCCGCACAAGCACTCGGTGCGGATGTCGGACGCCGAGCAGGCCGTCGTCAAGGCGCGGGCCGGGCAGGCGGGGGTGAGCGTGCCGCGGTTCCTGGTGGAGGCGGGCTTGGCCGGGGACGCGGCGAGTGCGAGTCAGCTGCGTGCGAACGCCGCCGAGTTGCTGGCCGCGCGGCGTCTGGTGGCGGCCGTGGGGGTCAACCTCAACCAGCTGGCCAAGGTGGCCAACGCCAGCGGCGAGGTGCCGGCAGCGTTGGAGGCGACGATGCACGCGACGCTGCGTTTCCTCGCACGGCTGGACGCGGCGACCGCGCTCTACGGCGAGTTCGGCCTGCCGTACGGCCGCCGTTCCGCACTCGAGGATGACGCCGATCCCGGCCTGGACGTCGAGGTCGACGTCGACCAGGACCACGGCCGCGACGGGGGCTGGGGCTGGTGAACAACTTCATTTCTGCTCAGCGCGGCAGCAGCCCCGCCGGACTGGTGCGTTACCTGTTCGGTCCCGGCTCCAGCGGTGAGCACACCGATCAGCGCATCATCGCCGCGGACGTGACGCTCGGGCTGGCCGAGGGGACGCGGCTGGATCACGTCGCCGACGCTGATGCCATCTACGCGCTGGGCCGTGACATGGATTCGCACCGCGTCCTGCTCGGGGTCACGCCGCCGAACGGGTGGGTGTGGCATTGCGCAATCTCCCTGCCGCCCGGCGAGGAGCTGGCCGATGCGCAGTGGGCCGAGGTCGCCCGTACGGCGGTGGCCAGGATGGGGTTCGACGCGGCGGACGACCGGGCGCCGTGCCGGTGGATCGCGGTTCACCACGGCCGCTCGGTCGGCGGCAACGAGCACATCCACCTCATGGTGAACCTGGTGCGCGAGGACGGCGAGGTCGCCGCCACCTGGAACGACCGGCGCACCATGAGCCGGGTGTGCGCCGACATGGAGCGCCGCTTCGACCTGACGGTCGTGGAGGGCCGGGCCGGGCACGGCATGCCCGGCTACTCCAAGGCCGAACACCAGAAGATGCGCGTCGGCGCCCCCTCCGAACGCCAGCGCCTGGCCCGCCTGGTGCGTGCGGCCGCCGCCAGATCGGCGAGCGAGGCGGAGTTCGTGCGCCGGGCCAAGACTTCCGGGGCGTTGGTCCGGGCCCGCTTCGCCAGCGGCGGCCGCGACCGCGTCGTCGGCTACTCGGCCGCGCTGCGCCTGGCCGAGGGGCAGGAGCCGGTGTGGTTCGGCGGAGGCAAGCTCGCCGCGGACCTGACCCTGCCCCGGCTGCGCCAGCAGTGGGACACCGGCGTCGACGTCGACGAGCACCAGGCGCTCGCCGAGTGGCGCCGCTCCCCCGAGGTCGTCGGCCCGGCCGGTCCCGGCGAGCGGGCCGCCCCCGATGCGGGCGAGTGGAAGCGCGCCGCGCAGATGGTCGACGCCGTGCGCGAGCGGCTGCAGCACACCCCGCCCGGTGACGTCGTGGCCTGGCGCAGCGGGTGCCGGGGCGCGGCCGCGATGGTGGCCGCGCTCGCCGAGCGCATCGAGACGCCGAGCGCGGGCGGGCCGGGGCCGATCGCGGCGCTGGCCGACCGCCTTGCGTGGTCGGCTCAGGCTCCCCGCAGTGAGGAGCGCGGCCGCCCTGCGGGCTGGGGCGAGGTGCGGGCTGTTGCCCGGATCATCGGTCACGCCGCCCGTAAGGGTCCGGCGACCGTGACGTGGATGGTGGTGGGTGCCGCGCTGCTGGGGCTGGTGGCCGCCATCGCCGCGTGGCACGAGCAGCACCGCCAGATGCGCCAGGCCGCTGCCCTCGCCGAGCACGCCAAGACCCTGGCCCACGATCTGCACCGGCGCCGTGTCGCCGCGGCCCCGGCCTGGACCGAGCGCCGCTACGGCGCCTTCCACGATGGCCACCTGGCGCAGCTGGCCGCCGCGGCCGCCGGCACCGTGGCCCGGCTCAGTGCTCCGGTCGACACCTCACGGCCCGCCGCTCCCCGCCCGGCCGCCGGGGACGTCGACCCGGAGGCGCGTCGCGCCATGGGCGCGGCCGCGCTGGCCTTCCCGGGCCGCCGGACCCCGGCCACCATCGAGGAGGCGCGCCGACACCTGTCGGCCATCACCCAGGAGATCGACCTGCGCGCCGCGATGCCCGCCGAGCGGGCCGCCCAGGAGCACACCGAACGCGTCCAGCGCGCCCAGGCCCAAGCCCAGCGATCCGCCCCGCCAAGGCCTCACCGCGGCCCCTCGCGCGGGCGGGGCGGCCGAGGCCGATAACCGCCAGAGCAGGCAGGCCAGCACAAAGGAACAAGCAGTCAGCACCACACAGCAGAGATCACCAAAACAGGAAAGCGACACAGACAGCAAGATCACAAAGCACAAGATCAGAGAAGCAAAGAGATGGATCAGACAGTTCAGAACGAACTGTCATACGAGACAGTGCTAAGGCATCGAACACCTTTGGTGCCGATACGTCCGGGACGAAAAGAGGGGGAGAAGGGATGTCCGCCGAGCCCGCCCCGTTACCGAGCCCAGCGCTTCGCAGGCGCCTGGGGATGCGCGTCCACGAGCGCTTGGAGGGCCGCTCGTGCGGCTGGTGCGGCGTTCACGTGCCCTACTCCGGGCGCGGCCGCCCGCCCTCCTACTGCTCCAAGTCGTGCCGCAACCGCGCCTGGGAGGTGCGCAGCGCCGAGGCCCGGCTGCAGCGCGACATCGCCGCCGGCACCGTGCGCACCGGGCCGGTGCGCGAGGTGATCCGCGAGACCGTCGTGGAGACCCGCGTCGTCCCCGCGCCCCGCGAGCCCGATGAGCCGGGCGAGGGATCGGCCGTCCCGGCGACGGCGCAGCAGTGGCTGGCGCAGCTGGCCGCGCTCACCGCCCAGCTGCGCGAGGGCGAGCTGGGCCGCCAGCACTGGTATCACGCCAGGCTCTACAACGCGATGATCGGCGCCCTGGTCGACCTCGGCGAGGCCTACCCGGGCGGCCGGGACTACCTGGAACGCGACGCGGGCCGACGGCGGGGCAAAGGCTGAGACCGGGGCTCGCGTTACGTCCCGGACGCAACAGGTCCGGCCCTCTGCGGTCGCGGCAGCAAGATATGCGATCAAGGCACCTGATCGACCCTTCGGCCTCCAGGGAGGTCCGGCCGGATCGGGTCGGTTTGGCGAATCGCCGGGAGAGCGTGCCCTCGAATCCGATTCTCCCCGAGGCCTGTATGACCAAGTAGAAACGCTATTGAGAGTGCTGGATGTCGATAGGAAGCAGGACACCGGCTGGCAAGGGAGTCGGCAGCATCGGTGAATGTGACCAATCGCCTACCGTGCGGAAGTCGACCGTGTCTCCAGAGAACTTCGCGCCGCGGAAGTCGACCATGCCTCCGGAGAACTTCGCGCCGCCGAAGTCGACCGTGCCTCCGGAGAACTTCGCGGCGCGGAAGTCGACCGTGTCTCCGGAGAACTCCGCGCCGAAGAAGGAGACCGTGTCTCCGGAGAACTCCGCGCCGAAGAAGTCGACCATGCCTCCGGAGAACTTCGCGCCGCGGAAGTTGACCGTGCCTCCGGAGAACTTCGCGGCGCGGAAGTCGACCGTGTCTCCGGAGAACTCCGCGGCGAAGAAGGAGACCATGCCTCCGGAGAACTCCGCGCCGCGGAAGTCGACCATGCCTCCGGAGAACTTCGCGGCGCGGAAGTTGACCGTGTCTCCGGAGAACTCCGCGCCGATGAAGGGGATCCTGCCTCCGGAGAACTCCGCGGCGATGAAGGAGATCCTGCCTCCGGAGAACTTCGCGCCGCGGAAGGAGACCGTGCCTCCGGAGAACTTCGCGCCGCCGAAGTCGCCGCCGTCGAAGACGACTCCGGTGAAGTCGAAGTCGTGGCCTTGCCAGGATGTGGTGGCCCCCTCGCGGAGGTGGGCGGTGATGACGCGGATGATGGTGTGGCGGACCTCGCGCAGACTCGCGAAGGCTAAGCGTTCGGCTGGGTCGCCGTCGTCGCCGGGGTCGGGGGCGTAGGGCATGCGCAGGTAGGCGCACAGAACGTCGATCATCGTCTGGCGCCACTCCCGGGTGGGCGCGTCGTCGGCCAGGCCGGCGAGGGCGTGCACACCGGCGAGGCGTACGGCGGGGGAGTCGTGGCCCAGGTGGTTGGCGGCGGTGGTGAAGCGCTCGTTGAACAGCTTGGTGGCCTCGCGCTGGTGGGCTTCGTCAGCGCGCAGTTCGGCGGCCTGCTGGCGGTGCTCGGCGGCTTCGGTGACTTTCTGCTTGCGGTAGGCGACGACCAGGGCGATGACGCCGCCGATTCCGGCGACCACCGCGAAGGAGAGCTTCAGCAGGTCCAGCAGACGGGGCAGCGAGAGGCCCTGCTGTCCGATGGGGGTGAGCGCGGGGAAGCCGAGGAGCCGCAGAGCGCCGACGAACAGGCCGGCGCTGAGCAGGATCGAGCCCGCCAGGGCGAGGGCGAGGGTCGGCCCGATCCGGGCGAGCCGCAGGCCTTGGCCGGGGGCGGCTTTCCTAGGGCTTTTGCCTGACAGGAGGGGAGTCGGTTCGTCTGGGTTGACCACGCGATAAACAGTGAAGGAGGTAACGCGGGTTATCAGCCGCTTCGCACAGAAGGTTCCTCGGGAGTCATCGGCCAGTGCGGCGGGGGTTCCGGGGGTGTGTGATGCGCGGCGGGTCGACGCCGGGTCCGACCTGGTCGACGTGGCCTGCAGGGCCGGATGAACGTTGCCGGATCCGGCCGTTTATTCCGTAACGGCCCTCCACCTCGGGTCCGCAGAGGCTAGCCCTTCCCGATGTCCTTGGTCTGCTTCCAAAACCACGTAGTGCCTACGTGGTTTTCGAGCGTGCCGGGCGCGGAGTGGGGTCGACCAGGTCGAAGATGGGGTCGCGGGAGCTGCGGACAGGTTGGGGCAGGCGGCGGGCCGGTGCGTCGAGCTGGTCGGGCTTGAGGGTGTAGACGTTGCGGATGCGTTCGAGGTCGAAGTCGTCGGGGTTGATGGATTGGCGGCCGGTGGTGACGAGTCCGAGTTCGGTGAGGTCCTTGATGCCGGCGGCGCGGGTGTCTTGGCTGAGTCCGTAGTGTGCCTTGAACGCCGAGGGGCTGATCCAGACCGGTTGGGGGGCGGTGCCGGTGAGGGCGTTCTGGTCGAGCAGGATCAGGTACATGGCCAGGCCGGGGCCGGTCATGAGCTGGATGTAGCCGTTGGTCCAGAGGGTCGCCGGGATCTGGGCGTAGTAGTGGGGCTTGGCTTTTTCGGGGTCGTTGCTGAGGGCCTTGGCCGCGGCGCCGGGCGCGATGTAGGGCTCGCCGTTGCCGGTCTCGTTTAAGACGGTCACCTTGTTGGCGTGGCCCGGCCGGGCCTGGGTGGTGATGAACCGGTGCTCTTCCAGCCAGGTCTGGGCCTCGTTGATGCGCCGGGCGCCGGCGGTCTCGGGCTGGTCGAGATCGAGCAGGCGGGCCCAGACCTGGGCGGGGTAAGCCAGCGCGACGCCGTGATCCTTGGTCTGCATCCACAGATAGGTGAGCAGGAGCTTGAGGCGGACCTGGCCGCCCCGTCCGCCGCCGCGCAGGCTGCGGGCCAGGGAGGGAAGCGGGGCCCGCGAGTCGAACGTGGAGCGCGAGATGAAGCCCAGGCGGATCTGCGCGCGCTTGCGGGCGATCCTGGCGGCCTTCTTCGCGGCGTCCAGCGCCAGCGCCGAGGCGACCTCAGGCCGCTGCGCGGGAACTCGTGGGGCTTGCGCCGGGGCCATGTCCGTTCCCATCAGTCATGATAAGTAAGAGGAAGTATTACTAGGTTACATAGTCATGGTCGCAGGAGCATCCCTGAATCAGGTGCAAGCGTAGGGGTTTCACGGGCCACAATCCGGCCTATGACGGTACGAGCGTAGGGGTGACACCGCTCACCTCACAAAAGTGCTTGGGACAGGCGTTCGTCCGTGGGGTAAAGTTCCAGTCAGCTCCTCACCACGAACGTCCTAGATCTCCGGGTTGTGCCCCCCGGGGGACGGCCGGCGGGGCGTGGAGTCAGAGAAGTCCTGGCCCCTTTAGGGGCCGCTGTCGGGTCGTCCTCCGAGGAAGAGGCTTCACCGTAGAGCGGCTCGGAACGGGATCCTCAGCCGGTTGTGCCCCCGGTGCCGGACCGACAGGACACCTCGCCCGAAGGCCGCCGTCACATCGACGGCGGCCTTCCGTGTACCACCTGATCGACACGAACCCGATCCTCGACAACTCCATAAACGAACGAGAGGGCCCGAGCGCAAGCTCGGGCCCTCTCGGAGGGCGAGGTCCACTCCACTGGCCTCACCAGGTGCGCTCTGCTGCCCATCCCTGTCACAAGATCAAGCCGCGAGAACTACGCGCTAAGTACCTGTACGCGATGAACGACATTAGACACAGGATTCGCGGAAGATAGCGAACGTAGTTTTCACCGATTGACGGCCGTGAACAATTTTTTACAGCGTTTTACACCGCTTGGCTTTTATGAACAATCTTGGACGGCAGACCGTTTCCCGGATTGATTCGCCTGAGTCTGCCGGGGTTTCGGGGGCCGGTAGTGACGTGGCGACAGTGCGTTCGATACGGCATGATGTCCTGTACCGGCTTTTTCCTCCGCTTGGGCTCCACCCTAACGGAGAGCGGTAAGTCCCATCCCTGTCACGCCCGGGGGTATCTCCCTATCCCCGGGCTCTACATCAAGTCGAAAAGGATTACTCGTGAGTAATTCGCGGCGAGACGATCTCGCCATGCGCGGCGGAGAGCCCGACCCTCCCCCGAATCAAGCTTTTCAGTTCGGCATGCTGTCGATCCTCACCACCACGTTCGTCGGACTGGTCGGCCACGGCTACCACCCGCGCGACGCTCTGGTGACGGCGATCATCGTCTGCGCGGGCGGCGCCGAGATCATCCGGCGTTTTCCCGGTGGCGGGAACGGCGAGCGGGGAGGCCCGCGATGGGCATAACGCACCCCGATCCCGCTGTCTCACCCCACGACCTGTCTGATGATCAACTTCTGCATCCGGCGGTCCTCAGCAGGCTCCCCTACCCGTTCCTGCGCACCAAGAGAAACGAGCTTGCCCACAAACGGGAAGATCTGCGCGTCGGTCTCGTTATGAAGCTTGCCGTCGCCGCCAGCCGAGCCAAGCACCCGCTGCCCGTACTGGCGGAGATCATGGGGCTGAGTGAGCGGGCGCTTGGAGCGCTGATCACGCTGTCGGATCGAGAACTCAACCCGGCCATGATCATGTCGTTTTTCGCTGTCTCCGAAGCCGGTGACCCTCAGGAAACGCGGGAGTTTTCCGTCCAGCTCGAAGCCTTCCTGAAGGCTGAGCGTGCGCATGAGGTTATTGTGCGCGAGCGGATGCGCCGAGACAGGGAAAACCGTGAAAACGAGCGCGTGAGCGAAGAGAAGATCGCCGCTGAGCGTGAGCGAAGGGCGATCGAGCGAAAGCTCGCCATGACCGTGAGGACGGTGATCGCCGATGCCCCTGGACATGACTGCATGCCGAATCCCCTGGATGCACGCAGTCAGGAGGAGTTCGTCGACACGATGAGGCGGTACCGGATCTGGGCCGGAAATCCGAGCTTCCGCGAGATGGCTCGCCGGTGCGGTCAGCGATTCTCGCACGCAACCTTCCGGAACATCCTGGAGGCACGAACCGTCCCCCAGAGGCTCGACATGGTCGAGACCTTCGTCGTGGTTCTGGGCGGAACCCCGGATGACAAGATCCGCTGGGCCACCGCGTGGCGCCACTTCACCGTCCCTCGGGCAGCAGGGGCTTAGAACACTGCTTCGCCTCACCGGAAGTTAGTCAAGCAAGGTGAAGGGCCCCGCGACGTCTTGCGCCGCGGGGCCCTTCACCTTGCTGAAGCGGCCCCTGAGGCCGCCAGGACTTCCATTTTCCAGGCCAGACGGGGTCTCCTTTGGAGAAGTGTCGATTCGTCAGGGCCGCCGCAGCTCTCACGTGTAAGCCATTGACCTGCATATTCTCGCTCGTTTGGGACGGGTGGTGCGGGTCGCTGGCGTTCGCGGGCCGGGCTCCGGCTCTTCAGCCGGCGCTGTTCCCCGTCGCCGACCCCGAGCCGAGCCGTCGACTCGAGGGTCATGGTGATTGATTGCGGGATGACGGCGCCTGGTTAACGTCGCCGCATCAGTAGTAGCTGACGTGGCTCTGGCCGCTACGGCCGCACATGGCCTGGTTCTCACCGACCCTGGGTGCAGCCCTCCGCAATCCTGACGATAACGACGGCGGTCCCCGTA
>NZ_JBIAYX010000035.1:0-43374 GCF_042898365.1 Streptosporangium sp. NPDC000509
TCCCCGACCGACCGGGAGCGGGCCGTACGCCAGGCGTTTCGCGAGGCCGGACTCCGGCTCAAGGAGCGGCCTGACTTCCGCGGCTGGCTGTGGATTCACTTCGTGTTCGACGCGGGCCTGCACTCACAAGGCCTGAGACTGGGCTCGTTGTCCAAGCTGATAGGGGCGACGGACGACCTGCGCGAGGCGCTGCTGGCCATCCGCGAGCTTCTGCCGCTCCTCCAGGCGCGCGGTGTCGACCTGCGACGTCACCGGGGCGGTGCGCTGCTGTTGCGTGCGCCCACCTGGCTGACGGCCCCCGTGCTCGCCTGGCTGACCGCTCATGTCGCGCTCGCGCGCGTGAATTTCGCGGCGCACTCCGATCCCGACGCCGAGGAGCCGCGTGAGGTCTGCCGGGACACCCTGGCCGAAGCACGACGGTTGGGCATCTCGGTACCGCGACTGGAAGCGGCGGAACCGCACTTCGCCCGCGAGATGACGGACTGAGTGAACGGCCACCCATAACAGCGGAGTACGGGCAACCGGCCGCGCTTCACTTCGGCCGACAACCGGGGCGACCAGGACACGGGCCGGCATCGGCACCACGCCGACTCCGCAACGGCGAGAGCCCGGTCACAACCGTCCTCCGCCCGCGTAACGGCGCCGGACCGTGCCTTCCGGAGTGCGCCAGGAGACCCAAGTTATTTGACGAACGGACTTCGCCGTACCGAGAGCGCCTGGATGAACCCTTCAGGGCGGCGGAGCGTCCCTTAGGTGTGAAGAAATTGCTTTTGACCATTGCGGTGCTTGCGTCGTTGTGCGCCTGCGGCCAGTCCGGTGCCGGTCCGGCACTCACAGTGGCCGGAAGCGAGACGATCGTGTTGCCGCGGGCCGATCAGCCCAAAGCGCATCGGCCCACCCTGGAGCGGCTCAAGCGAGAGGCGGCGTCGTCGGGTCGGCCTTTGGAAGAGGTCGTCAAGCGGTACGCGACCCAGGTGGCTGCTACCTCGTCGCCCAAGCCGACGGACTTCGAGGGTTACGACCCCGCGGTGACCGACCCGGGCGTGACGATCGACGGCATTCCCTACGCCGAGCTGGTCGACCTTGGGACCGTCGCCAGATCGGAGGGCATCTCCTACGAGGAGGCCATCGACCGCTTCGGCTCACAGTCGTCCAACAGTCAGGTGATCGACAAACTTAATACGGAGTTTCCCGACGAGATCTCCGGCGTCAGGTACGTCGACGACCAGCGAGGGCTGCGCGTCGGCTTCAAGGGGCCCATCCCGACTCGCGCGATCGAGCTGGCCAGGACCCTCCCCGTGGAGGTCACCCTGATCGGCGGCAAGGGATTCTCGGCCGCGGAGCTCCGGCGGGCCCAGGACACGGTCGTCTCCTGGCTCCAATCCCGTCCTGAGGTGGCCACGATGACGACGCACCCAGATGACGAGACCGGCCACGTCAAGGTCACAGTTCAGCCGAAGATGATGCCGGACGATGCGGAGGAGTTCAAGCGTGGGCTTCAGCTCCCGCAAGTGGACAATCCGCACATCACCATCGAGGTCACGCTCTCCGCCGAATCGGTCGCCGTTCGCCCGTAGTGAGCCACCGATGCGCACACGACTGGGCCCGAACGGTGGCCGGGCCGTTAGGATCTCGGGTGTGGATGGTTCGCCCGTCTCCTTCGGGGGGCGGGCGTCGTAAGAGGGAACCCGGTGTGAATCCGGGACTGCCCCGCAGCGGTAAGCAGGAACGACCGCCGTCACAAGCACTGGGCGCGTGCCTGGGAAGCGACGGCCAGTAGGTCATGCCTCAGGCATGGTGCCCGCGAGTCCGAAGACCTGCCTCCGCCCGCGTGCCGCTCGGCGCGCGGTGGTCCGCGGCCTCGTGGGAGGGCCTGGGACGCGCTCGCCGGGGCCTGCTCCGCGTTGCGTTTCTCTCTCCCGCCTGGCCGCATACTGGCGAGACGAGGGAAGTTGCCATGAGGACGACCGTTTTGGGCTACCCGCGCATCGGCGCGCATCGGGAGCTCAAATTCGCCACCGAGGATTTCTGGGCCGGCACGATCGGCGCCGACGAGCTGGAGGCGACCGCCGCGTCGCTGCGTGGCTCGGTCTGGACCGAGCTGCGTGACGCGGGCCTTGATGCGATCCCGTCGAACACGTTCTCGTTCTACGACCAGGTGCTCGACACCACGGTCATGATCGACGCCGTGCCCGCGCGTTACCGCGACCTCACCGGGCTCGACCGGTACTTCGCGATGGCGCGAGGCACCGCCGAGCTTCCGCCCCTGGAGATGACCAAGTGGTTCGACACCAACTACCACTACATCGTTCCCACGCTGGCGTTGGACACCCGGTTCCAGCTGGCCGGAGGCTCGGCCGCCAAGCCCGTGGCCGAGTATCTGGAGGCCAGGAATCTGGGGATCGAGACGCGGCCCGTGCTCGTCGGCCCGCTCACCTATCTCCTGCTGGCCAAGGCCGCGCCGAACTCGCCTGAGGGATTCACCCCGCTCGACCTGTTGGACTCCCTGGTGGAGACCTACGCCGAGCTGCTGGAACGGCTGGCCGGTGCGGGCGCGCGGTGGGTGCAGTTCGACGAGCCGATCCTGGCCCGCGACCTCGGGGCCCGGGAGATCGACGCGCTCGGGCGGGCCTACCGGCGGCTTGGCGGCCTGTCCAGCCGTCCGAAGATCCTGCTCGCCACGTATTTCGGCGCCGTCGGTGCGCAGGCGCTACGGATGGTCGCCTCCACCGAGGTCGAGGCGATCGGGCTCGACTTCGTCGCCGGACCCGGCAACCTGGAGGCGGTGGCCTCGGCCGGCGGGCTGGCCCGCAAGACCTTGGTCGCCGGCGTGGTCGACGGCAGGAACGTGTGGCGCGCCGACCCCGCGCGGGTGAAGTCGACGTACGCGGTGCTGCTCGGGTTCGCCGACACGGTGGAGCTGAGCAGTTCCTGTTCACTGCTGCACGTTCCGGTCGACCTCGACAGTGAGACGGCGCTGGACCCGGCGGTCCGGGCGCGGCTGGCGTTCGCCCGGCAGAAGGTCGCCGAGCTGGTCGGTCTCGCCGCCGATCTACGCTCCGAGAACCCGTCGGCCGTGAAACCCCCCGCCGTACCGGCCGATCCCGACGTCCGGGCCCGGCTGGAGGCTCTTGGTGACGCGCGGCGAGCCGATCGGGCGGTCCGGTTCGCGGCGCAGCGGGCCAAACTGGGATTGCCCGAGCTGGCCACGACGACGATCGGCTCGTTCCCGCAGACCGCGGAGATCCGCAAGGCCCGCGCGGACCGCAAGGCGGGACGGATCGACGAGAACGCCTACGTCGAGGCGATGCGCGCCGAGATCGCCCGCGTGATCATGCTTCAGGAGGAGCTCGGCCTGGATGTGCTCGTCCACGGCGAGCCCGAGCGCAACGACATGGTCCAGTACTTCGCCGAGCGACTCGACGGCTACGCCGCCACCGACCACGGCTGGGTCCAGTCGTACGGTTCCCGCTGCGTGCGCCCGCCGATCCTGCACGGCGACGTCTCCCGCCCCGAGCCGATGACGGTGGAGTGGGCCTCCTACGCCCAGTCGCTCACGTCCAGGCCGGTCAAGGGCATGCTCACCGGGCCGGTGACGATGCTGGCCTGGTCGTTCGTCCGCGACGACCAGGCTTTGACACACACCGCACGCCAGGTCGCCCTGGCGCTACGTGACGAGATCACGGATCTGGAGGCCGCCGGGATCGGGATCATCCAGGTGGACGAGCCGGCGCTGCGCGAGCTCCTGCCGCTCCGCAAGGACGAGCAGGAGGTCTATCTGGCCTGGGCGGTCGGGGCGTTCCGGCTGGCCACCTCCGGCGCCGCCGACTCCACCCAGATTCACACCCACATGTGCTACTCGGAGTTCGGCGAGATCATCAGCCCGATCGCCGACCTGGACGCCGACGTCACCAGCGTCGAGGCCGCCCGCTCCCATATGGAGCTGTTGCCCTACCTGACCGAGGTCGGCTACGCCAACGGCATCGGCCCCGGCGTCTACGACATTCACTCACCGCGCGTCCCGACCGCCGAGGAGATCGAGGACAACCTGCGCAACGCCCTCCAGGCCGTTTCGGCCGACCGTCTGTGGGTCAACCCCGACTGCGGGCTGAAGACCCGCGGCTACCCCGAGACGCGAGCAGCCCTGGCCAACATGGTCGCCGCCGCCCGAGCTGTCCGAGCGGATCTCTGATCAGTGCCGCTTCCCGGCCCGAAGCCCTGCTTCGGGCCGGCGTTCAGGAAGCTTCCTGGCCACACACCGCATGATCGCGTTCAAGTCATCGACAGCTCACCCCCGGGGAGTGAACTGGGCCAGGTCGTAGATGCCGAGGCTCTTCTCGATGTCGGCCACCTGGTTGACGACGCCTGCGAATCCGGCCGTACCGAAACGGCGGTGTTCCTCGTCTTCGAAGATCTCGCCCAACTCGGCGAACTGCTTGGCGGAGACGACTTCGCGCAGGGCGGGGAAGACGACGGTGTCCTCGCGCGCCTCGTGCGGTTCGTACATGCGGATGAAGGCGGCCATGTCGGCGACCAGGGCGCGGCGGGCCCGGGCGGACGGCGTCGCGACGCCGGTCGTGCCGGTGGCGTTCAGGATGCGGCCGGTCACCGTGCGTCCGCGCCGATGTTGCTGGAGCAGCACCGCGACGGTGCCGGTGAGCTTGCCGGCCTTGACCAGCGGCGGGAAGACGTACTTCTCTTCCAGGCGCTCGTGGTACTCCTCGATGAAGGAGCGGATGAGACCCGCCGAGGCGTGCAGCGCCTGGGCCGGTACGGCCTGGCCGCCGTCGATGCGCCGGATCCCGTCCCGGTAGATGAGCAGGATGCGCTTGAGCACGCCGTGCTCGCGCATCAGATCCTCAGGTGGGGTAACGGGTTCGATCTGCTCGGCCGGAGCGGAAGGCGTCGGCGAGGTGGCGTAGGAGACGTTGGTGGTATGCGTCCCGCAAGCCGTCAGCGCTGATCCGAAAACCACCACGACCGGCAGGCCAAGCAACTCGCGCCGGTGCACAGGCGGCCTGTCGGCGCACGTCTGGTCGTCCCGTCCCACCGGCCGCATCCCGAGCCCCCAATTCATCTGCCGCATGCCCGCGCATCACGGGCATGCCCGGGTTCAGGCGATCCGATACGACGAATCGGGTAATGCCTGATCAAGGCCCCGATCAGGGGACGATCTGCCAGGGGCGCATCATCTCGGTGTTCTCGTGGCCCCCATGACGCTCCCAGGAAACCGGGTGATGACGTGGGAGGCGACTATCTGGATGTGCAGGGGGCGGCGCCCGGCCGTCCGGTTGGACCATTCACCAAGGAAGGACGGACGGTCGGGCGCCGCGGTCATGGGGTCAGGCGCCCTTGGCCGCGTCGAAGCGGGCGATGACGTCGTTCCAGTTGATCAGCGACCACAGCTTCTCGACGTAGTCGGGGCGCACGTTGCGGTACTGCAGGTAGTAGGCGTGCTCCCAGGCGTCGAAGACCAGCAGCGGGGTGGTGTTCATGCCGACGTTGCCGTGGTGGTCGTAGACCTGCTCCACCACCAGGCGCCGGCTCAGCGGTTCCCAGGCCAGGATGCCCCAGCCCGATCCCTGCACCGTCGCGGTGGCGGTGGTGAGCTGCTTTTGGAAGGCCTCGAAGGAGCCGAAGTGCTCGGTGATCGCCTCGCCGAGCACTCCGTCGGGGCGGTCGCCTCCGTCGGGGGAGAGGTTCTGCCAGAAGATCGAGTGCAGGACGTGCCCGGACAGGTTGAAGGCGAAGGTCTTCTCCAGCCCGACCAGCCCGCCGAACTCGCTCTTGTCGCGCGCCTCGGCCAGCTTCTCCAGGGTGTCGTTCGCGCCCTTGACGTAGGCGGCGTGGTGCTTGGCGTGGTGCAACTCCAGGATCTCCCCGGTGATCGCGGGCTCCAGCGCCGCGTAGTCGTAGGGCATGTCCGGAAGGGTGTATCGGCCCACAGTGATCTCCTTGTTGCGCCAGACCTTATCGCGATTAGTTCGCAACAACAATAACAATGCAACTACTTATGAGGTGTGCCGTGTGCTCCACCTCGCACGGGAGGCCCCCTCCGGCCATCGCCGGCCTGATGCAGCTTGCTGGCAATTGCAACTTATGTGCAGAATGTGGTGCTTTGATGCACAACGATCGTTTGATCTCGAACCTCCGGAGACTCACCACATGAGCCGCCCGCCCCGCATCACCCCGACCATCTGGCGGCAACGCGCCACCGAAGGCGGTACCCCGATCATGAGAAGACTGCTCGTCCTGGCAGTCGCTCTGACGCTGACCGCCTGCTCACCGGCTCCCGCCACTCAGGGGACCGGCCAGAAGGCCGAACAGGCGGCGCCGCAGGCCGGTTTCCCGGTCACGGTGGAGAACTGCGGGCGCGAGCTCACGTTCGACAAGCCGCCCGCCAAGGTGGTGACCGGCTACCACCCCTCCCTGGAGACCCTGCTCGCGCTCGGTCTGGGCGATCAGGTCGCCGGGCGCACGAACTTCTCCGAGAGCCCGTTCCTGCCGGGGCAGCAGGAGCAGTACGCCAAGATCCCGGAAATCTCCGGCACGATCATGCTGCCGCAAAAAGAGGTCATGCTCTCCCAGGGCGCGGACTTCGTCCTGGACAACGCGATGGCCGGCTTCGACGCCGCCGGCGGTTACGCCACCGTGGAGGAGCTCGACGCGGCCGGCTCTCCGGTGTACATCCTGGGCGGCTGGTGCAGCCCCGAGGAGGTGCTGAAGTTCACCATCGACGACACCTACACCGACCTGCGCAACCTCGGCGCCATCTTCGGTGTCCCCGACCGCGCCGACGCGCTGATCGGCGAACTTCAGGGCAGGCTCGCCGACGTCACCAAGCGCGTCGCCGGCCGCAGCCCGGTCAAGGTGCTGGCCACCGACGGCGGCAAGGGACCGGTCAACGCCTACGGCGGCTCGGGCATCACCCACCAGATGATCACCGCCGCCGGTGGGACGAACGTGCTGGCCGACGTCAAGGGCGACTACACCGAGGTCAGCGCGGAGAAGGTCAGCGCCGCCCAGCCCGAGGCCGTCCTGATCAGCGACTACTCCACCCTGCGCGGCGAGGACATGCCGAGCTCACCGGCCAAGGCCGCCGAGGCCTTCGCCATCGCCAAAAACAGCCCCGCCGCCAAGGAGCAGCGCTACCTCGCGCTTCCGGTGGCGGCCCAGCACCCCGGCTACCGCAACATCCTGGCCATCGCCGACATCGCCCGTTTCCTGCACCCCGACGCCTTCACCCGGTGACCGGCGCGACCCGGCAGAGCCCGGCACAGACCGGGATCGTGCCGAAGAGACGCCGCGCGAACGGGTTTCTCCTGCTCATCGCCGCGCTCGCCGTCGCCGTCGTCGTCTCGACCTGGCTGGCGGTGAGCATCGGCGCGGTGCACGTCGCGCTGCCCCAAGCCTGGGGCATCGTCGCCGACCGTCTCCTCCCCGGCGTCCTGACCGATGGGGGAGCGCGCACCTGGACCCCGGTACAGGAGCAGATCGTGTGGGAGTTCCGGCTGCCACGCGCGCTGCTGGCACTCCTGGTCGGGGCCGGGCTCTCTGTGGTCGGCGCGGTGCTGCAGGCCCTGGTACGCAACCCGCTGGCCGACCCGTTCCTGCTCGGCATCTCCTCCGGCGCCTCGTTCGGCGCGGTGCTCGTGCTGATCCTGGGCGCCTCGGCGCTGGGCGGGCTGTCACTGTCGGCTGCGGCCTTCGCCGGATCCCTGCTCTCGCTCGCCCTGGTGTACACGCTGGCGCAGCGGTCCGGCCGCCTGTCCCCGTCCCGGCTCGTGCTGGCCGGGGTGGCGCTGGCCTACCTGTTCCAGGCCGCCTACAGCTTCGTCCTGCAACTGGCCCAGAGCGGCCGGGCCGCACAGCAGGTGCTGTTCTGGCTGATGGGAAGCCTCGGCGGCGCTCGCTGGCACATGCTGCCGCTGCCGGCCGTCGTCCTCGCCGCCGGGGTGACGTACCTGCTGCTGCAGCACCGTCCGCTGAACGCGCTCGCCGCCGGAGAGGAGACGGCCGTCTCGCTCGGCGTGAACGTGCACCGCTTCCGCCTGATTCTGTTCGTGCTGACCTCGCTGCTGGTCGGTGTGCTGGTGGCCACCAGCGGCGCGATCGCGTTCGTCGGCCTGATCGTGCCGCACGCCGCCCGGCTGCTGGTGGGCGCCGACCACCGCCGCGTGTTGCCCGTCAGTGCCCTGCTCGGAGCGGTGTTCCTGCAGTTCGTGGACATCGCCGCGCGCACCGTCAACGCGCCGCAGGAACTGGCGCTCAGTATCGTCACCGCCTTGTTCGGTGTGCCGTTCTTCCTGTGGCTGCTGCGCCGCCGCTCCGTGGACCGGGCGGTGAGCGTCACGTGAGGCTCGATCTGCGCGGCGTGTCCGTCACACTGGACGGTCAGCCGATCGTGCACGAGGTCGACCTGGTGGTGGACGACGGCGAGTTCGTCGGCCTGGTCGGGCCGAACGGTTGCGGCAAGTCCACCCTGCTGCGTTCGATCTACCGGGCGCTGCGCCCCGCCGCCGGGCTCATCACCGTCGACGGTGACGACGTGCACCGGCTGCCCGCCCGCCAGGCCGCCCGGCGCACCGCCGTGGTCGCCCAGGAGACCCCGGCGGACCTCGACTTCACGGTGGCCGAGATCGTCTTCATGGGCCGCACCCCGTACAGGGCCGACGCCGCCATCGACGAGGAGCTGTGCGCGCGGGCGCTGGAACGCGTCGGCCTGGCCGGCGCCGCCGAGCGGATCTTCGCCACCCTGTCCGGCGGGGAGAAACAACGCGTCCTGCTCGCCCGCGCCCTGGCCCAGCAGACCCGCCTGCTGCTGCTGGACGAGCCCACCTCCCACCTCGACATCCGCCACCAGCTGGAGATCCTGCATCTGGTGCGCGAGCTGGGCATCGCCACCCTCGCCGTGCTGCACGACCTCAACCAGGCCGCCGCCTTCTGCGACCGCCTCTACGTGATGAACGCCGGCCGCATCGTGACCGGCGGGCCGCCCGACCGGGTCCTCACCCCGGACCTGATCTGTCAGGTGTACGGCGTGCGCGCCGTACAGCGCACCCAGCTCGTCTTCGAGCGGCTCAAGGAGGAGCGGTGATTCCCTGACCGCCGCCCCTGTCGCCGTTCATCCGGGTGGTGCCGCGTGTCCTTGCCGCCGTCCAGCACGGCCATCTACGTGGAACTCTTCAGCAACATCGCTTGAGCGCCGTCGGGGGACTATCGTGCTCAGCGTGTCCGATCGTGCGCTGAGCTTCGGAATGATGGCGCAAGCCTACGAACGGTTCCGGCCGGGATATCCCGAGGAGCTTTTCGACACGGTAGCGGCGTACGCCGCCCGGCCGTTGAGGACCGCCCTCGAAATCGGTGCCGGCACGGGCAAGGCGACCCGCCTGTTCGCCGAGCGAGGGGTCGCGGTGACCGCGACCGAGCCCGATGAGGCCATGCTCACCGAGCTGCGCAAGCACGTGCCGGCACATGTCAGGACCGTGCGAGCCGCGTTCGAGGATCTGCGGCCGGGGGAGAGGTACGACCTGGTCTACGCGGCCGCGGCATTGCATTGGACGAGCCCGGAGGATCGGTGGTCACGGATGGCTTCGCTGGTGGAGCCGGGCGGGGTGGTCGCCTCGTTCGGCGGGCCGATCGAGCCGGCCGACCCGGCCGTGGCGCGCACCGTCCGCGCGGCACGAGCACCGTTCCTGGCGAGAGATGATGTCCCGTCCCCGGATGGGACACCTCCGGAGGCGGAGATGCAGTGGCCGGGCACCGAGCTTCAACGGTCTGAGTGGTTCACCGATGTCCGGCAAGCCGTGATCGAACGCCGCTTCACGCTGACCGCCGACGATTACATCGGCCACCTCTCGACCGTCTCGGCCTATCTCGTCCTGCCGGACGCGGAGCGCGAGCAGGTGTTCAGTCAGATCAGGAGGGTTCTGCCGGAGACGCTCCAGATCACCGCCGACGTCACCGTTCACCTCGCACGCCGCCGCTACGAGCCGTAGCCGGAGTCTGAGGTGATCGATTCCAGGCGCAGAGATCATAATCGGCGGTGAGGACAACCGGTGGAGCCGCAGGTGATGCGTCATCCAGCTTGAGAAGCTGAAGTGCCAGGCCAATGGGGAGAACCGAATTCGGTCGGTTCTCCCTACGGCGCGTCAGGCTTCACGTGCTTCTAATATCTCCGGCATGTGTGCCTGTGACCAGGCGCAGCAGGCGACCATGGGTTCGTGAAGCGTCCGGCCGAGTGAGGTCAGCTCGTATTCGACTCGCGGGGGCATCTCAGGGTAGACGGTGCGTTCCATCAGCCCGTCACGTTCCATCGCGCGGAGCGTCTCCGTAAGCACCTTCGGTGTAATTCCACGCAGTGTGATGGCCGTGGGAGCGACCTCCAGTCGTTCCGCCAGGCGGTTCACCGTGCTGGGGCCGTCGTACCGCAGGTAGGCGAGCAGCGACAGGTGACGGGGAGCGAGATCGAACGTCCGCAGCGACTCGGGAACGGGCATCCGCTTGGCCCGCCCGCGATCACGTTCGGTATCCGTGAGGGGGCGTTCACCCGCCCCGACAGCGACGAGCTCATCGCCAGACTCGTGCGAACCGTCACCGACGCCACCGCCGACGTCCTCGGAGCGCACCTGCGCGACACCGTCGCGGTCGAACTCGTCGCGACCCCGGCCGGCCGCACCGCGATCGGAGGTGTGATCGTCGACGGCTGATCCCGTTCTCGCACATCGAGGCGGTCGCACGTCACTCTCCTTCGCGTCAGGGCGGCTCTGGCCAGCGCACCTTCCCGCTCCGCGAGCGGTTCACGAAGATGCAGGGAATATGGCCCGTCGTGGCCGAATCCGGCGTGACCGAGATGATCCGCGCCAGGGCGATCGAACTCGGTACGTTGCCGGATGTCGAGAATGTGGGACCGGCTCCGTCCCAGGTACACCGGTGGCCACGACGGGCCGCCCAGCGAAGAAGGAGAACCACCATGGCGATTCAGCGGATGGACAACGTCGGCATCGTCGTCGACGACCTCAAGGCCGCGATCGCGTTCTTCGTGGAACTCGGCATGGAGCTGGAAAGCGAGGCGCAGATCGAAGGCCTCTGGGCGGACCGTACCGTCGGACTCGACGGTATCCGGAGCGACATCGCGATGATGCGGACCCCGGACGGTCACAACAAACTGGAGCTGATGAAGTACCACGCCCCGGCGGCGATCAGCGCCGGGCCGCAGAACCCGCCGCCCAACACGCTGGGCCTGCATCGGGTCATGTTCGCCGTCGACAACATCGACGACACCGTCGCCCGCCTGCGCGCCCACGACGCCGAGCTCCTCGGCGACCTGGTGCGCTACGAGAACAGCTACCGGCTCTGCTACCTTCGCGGCCCCGGAGGGATCATCCTCGCGCTGGCCGAACAACTCGGCTGACGGCCCGTCGCGGCCGACCCGCGACCAACCGGAACGATCCGCCGGATGGACCGAGAACGACGACGGGAGGAGGCGGCCAAGCGCGGCCGAGCAACACACGATCGCTCGCGTGGAATGGATCTCCCACGCCTCGACTCCGCAGCGGTACGCGGACTCCGTGAAGTCCGCCGGAAAATGTCGCGACGGGATGTCGAGAAGCCGCGCGCCGCTCCGTCCCCGTGGTGAACACCGCCACAATGGGCCGTACCTCACCAAGGAGAACACGATGGCCAAGTACCTGCTGCTCAAGCACTACCGGGGCGCGCCGGCATCGGTGAACGACGTGCCGATGGACCAGTGGGAGCCGGAGGAGATCTCGGCCCACATGCAGTACATGCGTGACTTCGCCGCCCGGCTGGAGCGCACCGGCGAGTTCGTCGACAGCCAGGCCCTCTCCCCGGAGGGCACCTTTGTCCGCTACGACGGAGAAGGGCGGCCGCCGGTCACCGACGGCCCGTTCGCGGAGACCAAGGACCTGATCGCCGGCTGGATGGTGATCGACGTCGATACCTACGAGCGGGCGCTTGAGCTGGCCGGTGAGTTGTCCGCGGCGCCGGGAGCGGGCGGGAAGCCGATCCACGAGTGGCTTGAGGTGCGGCCGTTCTACGGGCAGCCCACGGTGGTCGAGTGAACGAGTCGCTGCTGCGGGAGCTGGTGCCCGCGGTGATCGGCGTTCTCGTCCGTCGTGGAGCCGACTTCGCGGCGGCCGAGGACGCCGTGCAGGACGCCCTGGTCGAGGCCGTACGTGTGTGGCCGGACGATCCACCACGGGATCCCCGTGGGTGGCTGATCACCGTGGCGTGGCGGAAGTTCCTCGACGCCGCCCGCGCCGACACCTCGCGGCGGCACCGCGAGGTGCGCGTCGAGACCGAGCCCGTACCCGGCCCGGGGAAGGCGGTGGACGACACGCTCCGCCTGTACTTCCTGTGCGCGCACCCGTCCCTGACGTCGGCCTCGGCCGTCGCGCTCACGCTGCGCGCGGTCGGCGGCCTCACGACGCGTCAGATCGCGCAGGCATACCTCGTGCCGGAGGCGACCATGGCCCAGCGGATCAGCAGGGCCAAGCGAACCGTCTCGGACGTCCGGTTCGACCGGCCGGGGAACGTCGCCACGGTGCTGCGCGTGCTCTACCTGGTCTTCAACGAGGGCTACTCCGGTGACGTCGACCTCGCCGCCGAGGCGATCCGGCTCACTCGCCGGCTGGCCGCGGCGACCGGACATGAGGAGGCCGCGGGCCTGCTCGCGCTCATGCTGCTGCACCACGCCCGGCGACCGGCACGAACCGGCCCCGACGGCAGGCTCGTGCCCCTGGCCGAGCAGGACCGCGGCCTGTGGGACACCCGCCTGATCGCCGAGGGCGTCGACGTGCTCCAGGCGGCCCTCGCCCGTGACCGGCTGGGCGAGTTCCAGGCCCAGGCCGCCATCGCCGCGCTGCACGCCGACGCCCGAACGGTCGAGGAGACCGACTGGGTACAGATCGTCGAGTGGTACGACGAGCTGGTGCGCCTCACCGGAAATCCGGTGGCCCGCCTCAACCGGGCCGTCGCGGTCGGCGAGGCCGACGGCCCGCGGGCCGGTCTGGCCGCCCTCGCGGAACTCGACCCCTCCCTGCCCCGCCACACCGCCGCCGCGGCGTACCTACGCGAACGTGACGGCGACCCGGTGACCGCGGCACGCCTCTACGCCGAAGCCGCCCGATCGGCACCCAACCTCTCCGAACGCGACCACCTCACGCGACAGGCCGCACGGCTCAACGCGCGACTGCGCGGTTGAGCCGCGGACACCGGGCGTTCCCCCAAGACCGCCGTCGTCGCCGACGCGGGTGTGGCGAGGCCGGCGAGGCGGACAGTGCCGGAGGTGCGACCGCCTGGCGGTCGTAGGGCGGGAGGATTCGGATTCCCGGCCGGGAGAGCGGAGAGGTTCGTGAGGGCACATGCGCGGACATGGCGGATCTCCTTGGTCAGAGGTGAAGGTGTCAGGCGAGGCGCTGAGGCAGTGGGAGGCTTAAGCCGTCGTCCGCCCGCCGGACAGGCCAGAGCGCGGAGTGACGCTGAGTGACACGGTGCGGCTGGGACACCGGCGGAGGCCCCGCCACGCGAAGCCGTCCTCGCCTCGGCCGAGGCGAGGACGGCTTCGATGTCGAAGGATGCCGGTGCGTCGTTCACGTCGGAGACGGGCGAGCTGCCGGCTGCTCCTGTTTCGGCGTCGGGTCAGTTCTTGAGGAAGCGCAGAAGTGTGCGGGTGAGCTGTCCGGGGTGTTCCTCGAAGATCCAGTGACCGGAGTCTTCGATGACGATCCCGGTCACGCGGTCGGCGTATCGGCGGACCTGGGCGGGGACGAAGTCACCGAGGCTGCCGCGGGCACCGATGGCGAGCACGGGCATGGTGAGCTTCTTCGCGCCGTACGCGCGGTTGTCGGTGACGTCCTGTGGCAGGGCACGAAACCATTCGAAACTCGCCCGCAGGTGCGCGTCGTCGCGCAGCCAGCGCGCGTACTCGCGGACCTGCTTGTCGCTGACGCCGTTCTTCCTGACTTCGAGGGAGTCGACGAAACGCTCCACCCACTGCTCCTCCCTGCCGTTCACCATGCGCTCGGGCAGGCCGTTGGTGAGGCTGAAGTAGCCGAAGTTCCAGAAGCCCGGCCCCTTCGCGGTGAGGGCGGGGAAGGTGTAGAGGGACTTGTCGGGGATGGGTGCCTCGCTGAGGACCAGCTTGGTGACGTCGCGGCGGTGGGCGGCGGCATAGGCGTAGGCGACCATCGTGCCGATGTCGTGGCCCACGAGCCTGATGTCCCGCTTGAGGCCGAGTTCGGTCAACAAGCCGTGCAGGTCGGCGGCGAGGGTCTTCTTGTCGTAGCCGTCGGCGGGTGCGTCGCTCTGGCCCGCTCCGCGTAGATCCGGCGCGATGACGGTGTAGTGCTTGGCGAGCTCGGGCAGGACTTCGCGCCAGGTGTACCAGGTCTGCGGATACCCGTGCAGCAGCACCAGCGTCGGTCCGCGTCCACCGCGCACGTAGTTGATCGAGATGTCGCCGACCCGAACTCTCCGCTCGCGGAAACCTGCCGGAACACGCGGCTCATCGCCGCTCTTCGAGGGCGTTTCGGCGGCGATGGCCGTGATGGGCGCCGGCGTGGCGAGGGCGGAGGCGGCAGGAGCGAGGGAGGCGAGCATGCCGATCACCGCGATCGGGATGACGGCGCGGCCGCGGATCTTCGGGGCAAGAGCGAAATGGATCGTTTTCACAGGACGTTTCCCTTTTCGAGGCGGGTGAGGGTCGTAGGCTGCTGAACGTGCCGACCGCGCGGTCCGGCTCTCCGGTCTCTCCACGGTGGACCGGGACATCGCGTACGGTTCGCCGGGAGCCCCGGCGTCGCTCAAGGAGCGATGGAGCACTGGGTGTTCATGGGACAAACCGTAGAAACCGGCTCGCCGGCCGCGCGAGCGTCACCTGACTGCGTCACCGAGCGCCACGTGACCGCGGGTCTTGTTCCAGGCCGAAGATGCACGAAGCGGCGTCTCACCCTCGATCATGCGGTGACCTGTGGCTGTCACCGGTCTTCCCATAGGCTTTGGGGCATCTCCACCAGGTCGCGGAGAAGGAGCACCCGATCACCACACCCAGCTTCGCGGAGGTGCTGCGTCGTCATCGGCACGCGGTACGTCTGACACTGGAGCAGCTCGCCGAGGCCTCCGGGGTCAGCGCCCGGACGTTGTCGGACATGGAACGCGGACGCAGCAAGGGTTCCCAGCATCGGACCGTCACCGCGCTGGCCGATGCTCTTGGCCTGGACGACGCCGACCGCAACCAGCTCGTCGAGCTGGCGCGTGAGGGCCGCCTGCGTGATCGCTGGGCCCGGCCGACCGGGTTGTGCGAGCTGCCGCGCTCCGTCGGCGACTTCACCGGTCGAGCCGCGGGACTCGCCTGGACGAGCGAACTCCTACGCGCCGGGGACGCGCCGGGCGCGGCGGGGGTCGGGCTCATCACCGGTTCCGCCGGGCTGGGCAAGACCACGTTGGCCGTCCGCGCCGGGCACGTCCTGCGGCCGGATTTCCCTCGCGGGGTGTTCTTCCTCGACCTGTTCGGTATGTCTCCGCATCCCTTACCCGTCGACGATGCCTTGGGCATGCTGCTTCGCGCACTCGGCATCGCGGATCAGCAGATCCCGGGCGACGTCTCCGAGCGTGCGTCCCTGTACCGCTCCCTGCTGCGCGACCGGCGCGCGCTGATCGTGCTGGACAACGCCGCCTCCGAGGAGCAGGTCCGGCCGCTGCTGCCTGGCGGCGGTGCGGGAAAGGCCCTGGTGACCAGTCGTCGCCTGCTGGCCGGTCTGGAAGGAGTGCGCAGACTCGCCCTCGGGCCCTTGCCCCCGCTGGAAGCCACCAAGCTGCTGACCGGGATCCTGAAAGAGCGCAGTGCCCCGGACGAAGAATCGGCCGTCGGGCGGCTCGCGCAGTTGTGCGGTGGTCTGCCGCTCGCGCTGCGGATCGCCGGAAATCGGCTGGTGAGCCGGCCAGGCTGGAACGCCGTCGACCTCGCCGCCCGGCTGACGAACGAGGAGCGCCGCCTGGATCAGCTCAGCGCCGGCGACCTCAAGATCGCCACCGCGTTCGGGTTGTCCTACGAGCAGCTGGCCATCTCGACGCGACGGCTTTTCCGCCGCCTCGCTCTGGTTCCGGGCCGTGACTTCGACGCCGCTCTGGCCGCCGTGGCGGGCGGCACGTCGATCGAGGAGGCATGGAACGCCCTCGACGAACTTGTCGACCTCGGTCTGCTGCAGGACGACATGTCGGGGCGCTACCGCTTCCACGACCTGGTCCGGCTGTTCGCCCGCGATCGGCTTCGGAAGGAGGAGACCACGGCCGAGCGCGACGCGCTCACCGTGACGCTGACGTCGTGGCTGCTGTCGACGGCCACGACCGCCGGGCGGTGGTTCGAGCCCGGGTACGGCGATCCCGGGCAAGCCGCCCCCGACGCCGCCGAGCTGTCCTCCGCGGAGAAGGCCGACCACTGGCTGCGCGTGAACGCGGACAACTGGCTGGGCGCGTTACGTCACGCGACGAGCATCGGCCGGTTCGACGTCGTCCTCGACTGCGCCGAGTCGATGGACTGGTTCTCCGACCGGTGGATGCACGCGCCGCTCTGGTACGAGGTGTTCACCCTCGGTGCCGAGGCCGCCGCCGCGCTGGGCGACCCTGCCAGGCAGGCGGTGCAGCTGAACATGCTGGCCTGGGCTCATCTACTGTCGAGAGACGACCCGGAGGCCACACTGCGCTACACGGCCCAGGCGATGGACCTGGCGACCCGCAGCGGTGCCTCGATCCAGATCGCCTTGGCCCACCACCATGCGGGGGGCGCGCTTCGGCGGCTCGGGCGCCTCGACGAGGCCATCGCGTCGGAAACCCGGGCGGCGGAGTTACACAGGTCCAACGGCGACATGGACCGGTACTGCCACTCTCTCGGCGCCATCGGCACCTGCCTGCGCGACGCCGGGCACCACGCCGAGGCACTGGAGCGCTACCTCGGCTTGCTGGCTCTGCTGAACGACGACCGCTCGGGGGTGACGCCGAGCGTCGTGGCGATCATCCGGCCGATCGCGCTGGCCCGCGTCGGCGACTGTCTGGGACTGCTCGGCCGCCGGGCTGAGGCGATCCTCAAGCTCACCGAGGCGATCAGCCTCATGGAGCAGGGGCAGTTGCCCGTTCCGCAGGCCCGCTCCCTGGAGACACTGGCGGTCCTGCTGGCCGAGGAGGACCGGATCGGGGAGAGCCGCCGTGCCTACGCGCGGGCGGCCGAGGTGTACCAGGCCGTCGGCGACGCCGAGGCGAGCGGCCGCTGCCGGAGCCTGGCGACCGTCGCGCCCTGACCGTTTCCGCGCCACTTCTGCGTCCTGTTCTGCGTGGCCTGACCACGCGCGCGCGACTTGGATGGAGAGCGTCAGGGACAGGCGCCGGGCCTGTCCGTCCAGGTCAGGAGCGACCATGACCGCTGTCGGGAACATCGTGCTCGTGCACGGGGGCTTCGTGGACGGATCCGGCTGGCGGGGCGTCCACGACGAGCTGACCAGGGACGGACTCCGCGTCCACGTCGTGCAGAACCCGACGCTGTCGCTGGAGGATGACGCCGCGGTGACCCGCCGGGTGCTGGACGGCCTCGATGGTCCAGCCGTCCTGGTCGGCCACTCCTACGGCGGGGTCGTCATCAGCGAGGCCGGCACCCACCCCAACGTCACGTCGCTGGTGTACGTCGCCGCGTTCGCCCCCGACAGGGGTGAGTCGGTCGACACCCTCATCGCCGCCGCACCCCCCGGCGCGCCCGCGCCGCCCATCCTGCCCGCGGTGGAGGGCTTTCTCCTCCTCGACCGTGACAGGTTCGCCGCCGCGTTCGCCGCCGACCTGCCCGGCCGGGTGGCCGCGTTCATGGCGGACTCCCAGGTCCCGTGGGGCGTGGACGCTTTCGGCGGGCCGGTCACCGAACCGGCCTGGCGGCACAGGCCCAGCTGGTACCTCATCGCGACCGAGGACCGGATGATCCCGCCGCCGGCTCAGCACAGGATGGCCGAGCGTGCCGGGGCGAAGATCGTCGAAGTCATCGGCAGCCACGCCGTCCACGTCTCCCAGCCCGCCGTGGTCGCCGACCTCATCCGCGAGGCCGCCGCCTGACGACGTCCGCCCTCGCGCGGGAGACCAGGCCGCCGCCGGACCTGTTCTTCCCGCCGGCCTGGGAGCCCTCGTCGCGACACAGGCCGCGGTCGCCGCCTGCGAGCCGCCCAGAACACGGACACCCGCAGAACCGAACGCATCAGCGAAAGGCCGGAATCCTTATGATCCGCGTTTCCGAAGAAGGCGTGATATCCGACCGCGGGAACGTCACCCCGGCAGGTCCCGCCACAGCGCAAGACCGGCCTGGTCAGAAGCGATCTGTCAACGGGCCTGACAGTGGGCTCGCTGGACGGGACCTCTGGCGCGGGCAATCATGGCCATATATGCCAGCGAACCCGCCAGGAAGATCACTTTTCGGGCGAGAGTCCGAACAGCGGCGTCTCCGCGAGTTCGTGGACGGCGTCCACACCAGCGGCGGGGCGTTGCTGGTGCGTGGCGAGGCGGGGATCGGAAAGTCGGCCCTGTTGCTGGACACGGCGGAGATCGCGGCCGCGCGTGGCATGCGCGTCTTGCGGACGGCCGGTGTGGAATCAGAGACACACATGCCCTTCGCCGGCCTGCATCAGGTACTGCTTCCGCTTCGTGCCGAGATCGGAAAACTGCCCGCTCCGCAGCGCGACGCGCTGGGAGCGGCGTTCGGCCTGACCGACGCCCGGGTGCCGGACCCGTTCCTCATCGCCCTGGCTGCGCTGAATCTCCTGGGCGAGGCCGCCGTCCGCTCGCCCGTCCTGTTCCTCGTCGAGGACGCTCACTGGCTGGACCGTGCCAGCGCCGACGTGCTCGCGTTCGTCGCGCGGCGGCTGGACTCCGAACCGATCGTGCTGTTGGCCGCGATACGCGACGGTTTCCAGAGTCCCCTCGACAGGGTGGGGCTGCAGGAGTTGCTCCTCGATCGGCTCGACGACACCGCCGCGACCGCCCTGCTGGACGCCCACAGCCCCGCCCTGACGCCGACGGTGCGCGCACGGTTGCTGCGGGAGGCGGCGGGAAACCCGTTGGCCCTCGTCGAACTGCCGATCGCCTCGGACACGCGGGACGGGAAGGGGCCCCTGCCGCCGGGATGGCTCCCACTGACCACCCGGCTGGAACAGGCTTTCACCGCCCGCATGTCGGGATTGTTGCCGACCCTTCGGACCATGCTGCTGGTGGCCGCGCTCAACGACAGCACCGCTCTTTCCGAGACCCTCGACGCCGCTGCGCTGATCACCGCTGTAGCGGTCACGGCAGACGATCTGGCTCCCGCTGTCAGCGTACGGCTGATCGACGTGCACGAAGCCGGGGTGTCCTTCCGGCACCCGCTCATGCGCTCGGCGATCTACCAGGGGGCGAGCATCTCCCAGAGGCACGCGGTGCACGCCGCCCTGGCCGACGTCCTCACCGGCCGGCCCGACCGTCGCCTCTGGCACCGCGCGGCATCCACCCCCAGACCGGATGAGAGCATCGCCGCCGAGCTGGAGACCACGGCCAGAAGCGTGCGACGCCGAGGCGACCTGTTGTCGGCCGTCGCGGCGCTGGAGCACGCGGTCAGGCTCAGCGAGAATCCCGCTCACCGGTGTGAACGGCTTGTGCGGGCCGCCGAGTACGCGGCTGAGATGGGACGGCGCGACATCGTCGTGCGGCTGCTGAGCGAAGGCGAGCGGCTGCGGCCTTCGGCCCGGCAGCGGGCCCGTATCGTGTGGATCCGTGAGAACTTCGAGGACGGCATCCGTGACGACAGCGAGGCAGCGCACTCACTGGCCGACCTCGCCGAGAGCATGGCGGCGCAGGGAGACGTCGATCTCGCGCTGAAACTCCTGTCCAGTGCGGCCTTACGATGTTTCTGGGCTCATGCCGACGAGGAGTCACGGCAACGCGTCGTCACCGTGGCCGAGGGCCTGCCCGTCGACGATCTGGACGGGCGGTTGCTGACGGTCTTGGCGTTCGCGGCTCCCATCGAGCGTGGCAAGGTCGTGATCGAGCGATTACGCCACCTGGCCGCCCACCCGGCCGGCGGCAGGCCGGCGGCAGGACTGCTCGGCAGCTCGGCGTTGATGGTGGGGGCATTCGACCTGTCAGAGAAGTTTTGCGCCGCGTCGCTACCGGCCCTGCGCGCACAGGGCCGGCTCAGCCTCCTGGCACGAGACCTCGGGGCACAGGCATGGAGCGCGGCCCGGCTGGCCGACCTGAGCGTGGCCATTCCCGCTGCCGAGGAGGCCGCCCGTCTGGCGCACGAGACATCCCAGCCGCTGATGCACGCCATCGCTCAGGCCTCGGGCGCGGTGCTCGCCGCGCTACGCGGCGAACAGGATCGGGTGGAGAGCCTCGCGGCGGCGGCCGAGCAGGTGGCCCTGCCCATCGGAGCCCGCCCCGTACTGGCCACGGTACAGCTCGCGCGCGGGCTCGCCGCGCTGGGCGAAGGACGTTACGCCGACGCCTTCGACCAGTTGCGAAGAATGCACGACCCCGCCGACCCGGCCTTCCACCTGGCGCTACGCTGCTTTTCCATCGCCGAACTCGCAGACGCCGCGGCGCACAGCGGTCAAAACCACGCGGTCGCCGGCATCCTCCGGGAAATGGAGACGGTGGCGCTCACCACGCCGTCGCCGTCCTTGCACGCCGACCTGCGCTACGCGCGGGCCGTGCTGGCCGACGAGGCGGCAGCAGGACCCTTCTTCGATGCCGCGCTCGGCGCCGACCTGCGGCGATGGCCCTTCGTGCGGGCCCGGGTGCAGCTGGCGTACGGGGAATGGCTGCGACGTCGACGGCGTACGGCCGAGTCGCGGGCGCCCTTGCGGATGGCTCGCGAGACGTTCGACGCCTTGGGAGTGATCCCCTGGAGCGAACGAGCGCGCCAGGAGCTGAGGGCCTCGGGCGAGAGCAGCCACAGTCGCAGCAGCGAAGCGCGCGACGTGCTGACCCCGCAGGAACTCCAGATCGCCCAGATGGCGGCCGACGGCCTGACGAACCGGGAGATCGGCGAGAAGCTCTACCTGTCTCACCGAACCGTCAGCTCCCACCTCTACAGGATCTTCCCCAAGCTGGGGGTCACCTCACGATCGGCTCTGAGCACAGCGCTACGCGTATCGGCCCCACCTCACCGCCTGCTCGGGTGACGCTCGGTGACGCAGTCATGTGACGCTCGCGAGGCGCGCACGGGACTTCCTACGGTGAGGCCATGACAGCAGAGAGATCCTTCAAGAACGGCAGCACGCCGACCGTCGTCCTGGTCCACGGCGCCTTCGCGGACGGGTCGAGCTGGTCGGGCGTGATCGCCGAACTTCAGGATTCCGGGATACCCGTGACCGCGGTGGCCAACCCGCTGCGCGGCCTGGCCACCGACGCCGCCTACCTCACCGGCGTCGTCGCCGCGATCGACGGTCCGGTCCTGCTGGTGGGCCACTCCTACGGCGGCGCGGTCATCACCTGGGCCGGAGCACGACCGGGCAACGTGGTCGGGCTGGTCTACGTGACCGCTTTCGCGCTGGAGGCGGGGGAGAGCCTACTGGACGTCACGGGCCACTTCCCCGGCAGCCTGCTGGGCCCGGCGCTGCGGCCGGCCGTCTTACGCGCGGCCGACGGGGAGGAGACCGTGGAGTTGTTCCTCAAGGACGAGCGGTTCCCCGCGGTGTTCGCCGCCGACCTGCCCGGGCCCTTCACCTCGGTGGCGGCCGCCGCGCAACGCCCCATCGCGGCTACGGCGTTCGAGGACAGCTCTCCCGACGCGAGCTGGAAGACCCTCCCGTCCTGGTACGTCGTGGCGACCGCCGATCAGGCGATCCATCCCGCCGCCCAGCGTTTCATGGCCCGGCGCGCCGGGGCCGACACCATCGAGGTCGACGCGTCACACGCGATCGCGCTGTCGCGACCGGCAGCCGTGGCCGACCACATCCGCACCGCCGCGACCGCGACCGGGGCGGTCAAGCACACCCATCCGGCATAACAGCCCTGTTCCCAAGGAGCCACACCCCATGACCGCACCGACCGTTCCCGTCATCTTCATCCACGGCCTTTGGCTGCACGCCACCTCCTGGTCCTCCTGGATCGAGCTGTTCACGACCGTCGGCTACGACGCGACGGCCCCTGGCTGGCCGGGCGACGGCGAAAGCGTCGAATTGTCCCGCAAGAACCCCGAGAGCATCGCCGACCATGGCATCGACGACGTCGTCGCCCACTACACAGAGATCATCAACGCTCTGGGCGTCAAGCCGATCCTGATCGGCCACTCCTTCGGCGGCATGATCGCCGAGAAGCTGCTCGGGCGGAACCTGGCCAGAGCCGCGATCGCGATCGACGCCGCACAGATCAAGGGGGTGCTGCCGCTGCCGCTGTCGGCGCTGCGCTCGACCCTGCCGGTGTTCAAAAACCCGGCCAACAAGCACCGGGTGGTCTCCCTCACCCTCGACCAGTTCACCTACGCGTTCGGCAACGCCATCCCGCCTCAGGAAGCCGCCGAACTGTACGAACGCTGGACCATCCCCGCCCCGGGCAAGCCGCTGTTCGAGGCCGCCGCCGCCAACTTCTCCCCTCATTCGCCCGCCAAGGTCGACACCGGCAACAACTCCCGGGGACCGCTGCTCCTGATCGCCGGTGGCAAGGACCACACCGTCCCCGAGACCGTCACCAAAGCGACCCTCAAGCAGTACCGGGACTCCACCGCGATCACCGACTTCCAGGATTTCCCCGACCGCGGCCACTCCCTGACCATCGACCACGGCTGGCGTGAGGTGGCCGACGCCTGTCTGGCCTGGCTCACCGCGAACAACCTCTAGACGAGCCGAAAACGATCCGCGGCGTTGCCTTCGTCACCCGTCAACGTCGAGGTCGACCTGGCCACCGCCGCGAGCCCGGCCCGCCTCGTCGCCGCCGCGCCGGCGCAGCTGAACCTTCACACCCTCCTGCCGGCCCTCGAAGCTCTGTGAAGCGGGACTCAGGCGGCTCGATCGGCGGCTGCCAAGGACTCGATGAGCTGGATTCGGGCTCGCGCCACCCGGGAGCGCACCGTTCCGATCGGGCAGCCGATCAGCAGGGCGGCCTCGGCGTAGGGCACGCCGACAACCTGGGTGAGCACGAACGCCTCCCGCCGCTCGCGGGGCACCTTGGCCAGCAGGTCGGCCAGAGCCACCTGATCCTCGCATCCTGGTAGCCCGACGGGTTGATGCCGTTCGGCGACGCCCTGCCAGTCGGCGAGATCGGCGACTACGGGGCGGCGGGACGCGGACCGGAACCGGTCGACGACGACCCTCCGGGCGATGGACAGCAACCAGGTCCTGGCCGAGGAGCGGCCCGCGAAGTGGGGCAGGCTGCGCAGGACACGTACGAACGTCTCCTGGGTCAGGTCTTCGGCCGGCGCGCTCCCGGCCAGATGGGCGACGAACCTGCGGACCTCGGCGTAGACCGCGCGGGTGAAGGCCTCGACGTCCGCGGGCGCTCCCGAGCGCGCGGTCAGCGCGAGCAGCGTCAAATCGTCATCGGGACACGTGGTGACGTCGTGGTCGGCAGCGGGTTGATCGCACGTGGCGGAAATCATGGTGATCGTTCCTCGGGTCACGGTGCAGAACGGATACACGGGTCGAAGGCGCGGCCCCGGAGGGGCCGGCCACGACAGGGATCGGGAAGAGGGCGGCCGGACAGCGCGAATGCCGAGGCGGAACGCGGAAGCGGGATCGGGGCGCGTGGCCGGACCGATCGGGTTTCGTGTTCGCGGCGAGAAGGGGGATGGGCATGGGCCTGCTCCGGCCTGCGGTGAGGGGTACGGCCTGTGAATTCGGGCACGACGGCGGCCGAACGGACACAGGTCCGCCCGGGAGGGCATCGTGAGGAGACGGAACCGCCTTCGAACGAAGGTCGGTCCGTGATGGGGGAGCGGTTCAGCTACGGATCGACAGCGGCGGGGCGCGTCCGCTGAGCGCGTACCGCAACAGCGCCGAGCGCGGCAGCGGCGGTGCGGGGGAGGCGGTGAGCCAGGGGCGGGCGGGTTTGGCCGTCCGGTCGCACCGGACTGTCAGCAACCGTAAAACCCGGACGGCGAGGCGGCGCAGCACCGCCCAGAGCACGGCCTCGCCGCGCGCCAGCCACCAAGCGGCCAGCGCCCCGGCCCAGGCGTGCGCCACCACCATGCCCAGGCCGGGCACCAGCCCGGACCCCGGATGTGTGTGCCCGCCGGTCTCGGCCAGTGGCGCGATGAGGTGAACGGTGGAAAAAAGCAGGTGCAGCGCCACCTGCGTGGCCGCCAGCAGCGGCCAGATCACCGCCAGGCCGCGCTCGGTGCCGGTCGCGGGCAGCGCTGTCAGGAACGCCAGCGCCAGAGCTCCCGCCGCTGCCGGCGCGGAGACGACGCCGCCGCCCACGATATGGGCGAGCGCGCCCAGCCCCATGCACACCACGGCGAAGACCGCGGCGCGGGCCAGGCGGAGCGTCGGGTGCGCGGGCATGCTCAGCGGATCACTCCGCGCCGCCGCCGGGACGGCCCCGGCGCGAGGTCAGCGACCAGGTGCCCGCGCCGATCAGCGCGAGCGCGACCAGCGCGATCCAGGTCCAGCCCGGCAGTCCCTCGGAAGCCTGCCGGTCGTCGGTCGCGGAAACGGGGGCGTCGGCCACGGCGGAGGTAGGAGATGTCGGGGCGGGCGAGGAGGGCTGCGCGTCCGCCGAAGGAACGGCGGAGGTGTCCGACTCCGATGTCGGTGTGCGGGAGGGGATGGCAGACGGGGTTGCCGGGGCGGTCACGGTGAAGGGGATCTCCCCTTCGATCGGGTGACCGTCGGAGGAGACCACCCGCCAGGCGATCACATATTTGCCTGCGGGCAGTGGCTCGGGAACGTCGGAGGTGACCGTGTCGCCCGCGCCTTTCGCCTTGCCGATGTCGATGACCACATCGCCCGCCGTACGCAACGCGACCGTAGGGAAGCGCATCCGGGAGCTGAACTCCAACTTGATCCGCTCGACCGCCGAGACCTTGGCGCCCTTGGCCGGGGAGCTGCTCTTGAGGCGGTCGTGGGCGAGTGCGGCGGGGGCGAAGGGGGTGCTGAGCAGGACGAACAGGGCGCAGCACAGTGTGGTGACAACGGTCGTGCGGACGGATCGTGGCAGGGACGCCATCGTGGGCTCCAGAAGGGACCTTTTCGCCGTGCCTCGGTACGGGCCGACGAGAACGGAAGAGACGCCTCCGGCGAAACACAAGAGAGGAGGACATCATGGTCACGGGGGCACGCCGCCCGCCGGACCCTTTCTTCCGAGGTCCCTCAGCCGGCGTGTCGCGGCACGGGCGGGCCGCGCCGCCGCAGCACCGGTGAGATCTCCCAGCCGCCGTAGGGCCGAACCTCCGCGGCCGGGACGGCCCGCCACACCGGTGCCGCCACCTCGACGGGGACGGCGAACAGCAGCCGGATCAGCGGCCTGGGCCCGCCGTACAGGCGGATCATCAGCCACAGGGCGCTCTCACCCCGGTGCAGCCACCAGCCGGTGCCCAGTGCCACCACCAGATGGACCACCGTCATGCCCAGCCCGGAATGGCCGTGCTCGGCGGGCGGCATCGCGTGCGAGGCGGGCGCGGCACGGCCGAACAGCTCGTGCAGCAGGATCTGCGCGCCGACGGTCGCGCCGAGCACGACCTCCACCCCGCGTTCGCGCCCGTTCAGCGCGTACGCCACGCAAAAAGCGATCAACGCGCCGAGAACGGCCAGGTGCGGGGGGATCAGGCCACCCCCGGCCAGGACGTGGCCGCCCGCGGAGACCACGAGGCACATCGTCGCGAAGACGACGGCTCGCGGCACGCGCAGCGCCGACGCCGGAGGGGTCACGAACGACATCTTGTCAGGCAGGTAGCCCGCCGAGAAGACCGGGACCGTGGATCATGTCATCGGCCGTCGCTGTGGGGAGGGGCGCCGTCATCAGCCGAGGGCTGGCATTCCGCCCATGGCGCTGAGGGTGGTGCCGTTGACATAGCTGGCGGCCCCGGAGGCGAGGAAGGCGACGGCTCCGGCGATTTCCTCGGCGTCCGCGACACGTTGCAGTGCGACGGCTTTTCCGACGGCCTCGAAGGCGTCGCCAAAGGCGGCGGTACCTTCGGTACGGGTAGGGCCGGCCGCGACGGCGTTGACGCGAACACCTGCCGGGCCGAATTCCGCGGCCCAGGCGCGGGTGAGGGACTCCAGGGCGGCCTTGCTGGCGCCGTAGACGCCGGTGCCCAGGCCCGGTGTGGTGGCGGCGCCGCTGCTGATGTTGATGATCACGCCGTGCCCGCGCCGGACCATCGCGGGTGCCAGGGCTTGGACGAGAAGGTAGGGCGCGCGCAGGTTGATGTTGATGTGCGCCTCGAAGGTCGCCTGGTCGGTGTCGGCGGTTCTGGCGAAATGGAAGACGCCCGCGTTGTTGACGAGGATGTCGATGTCTCCGGCGCGTTCGGCCAGGGCCGTCACCTCGGCGGGATGGGACAGGTCGGCGGGTTCGAAGCGGGCGTGGCCGCCCAGTGTTTCGATGCGCCGGAGGGTGTCGGCGGCCCGGTGGCGGTCACGGCCGTGGACGATGACGTGGGCGCCGCGTTCGGCCAGGAGCAGGGCGCTGGCGCGGCCGATTCCGGCGGTGGCCCCGGTGACCAGTGCCGTCTGGTCGGCGAGGTCCTCGATCATGGTCGCTCCCCTCACCGAGGTGTGCGGCACGGCCACCGTCGGGCGGGCCGCCTGCCCTGCCACCTGCCTGCCGGGCGCGGTGGGCGTGCTGTCTTTGATCATTGATCGCTCTCCTGTCCTGCGGGAAAGGGCCCCGACAGGGTGCCCGCGACCAAACTGAGGGCAGCGCGGCAATACAGCAAACATCCTTGCTGCAGTGGCAAACTGGAGATATGGATGAGAGCATAGCGGCGACAATGGCGGCCGTCGGTCCCCGGTTGAGGGCTCTGCGCACCCACCGCAACATCACGCTGACCCAGCTCTCCGAGACGACCGGCATCTCTATCAGCACGCTCTCGCGTCTGGAATCAGGACAGCGTCGCCCCACCCTCGAGCTGCTGCTGCCACTCGCACGGGATCTGCGTGTGGCCATAGATGAGCTGATCGGCGCACCCCACACGGGAGACCCTCGGCTGCACCTCAGGGCGGTCACTCGCAACGGCATGACGCTCCTGCCGCTGACCAGGCGCGCCGGGAACCTGCAAGCCTACAAATTGATCATCTCTTCTCGGACACGGTCGCCCCGGCCCGAACCATCCAGTCACGAGGGCTACGAATGGCTCTACGTCCTCGACGGGCGTCTGCGTCTGCTCCTGGGCGACAACGACCTGATCATGGGACCGGGCGAGGCCGCCGAATTCGACACCCGCACACCGCACTGGTTCGGCAACGCCGACGAACACTCCGTTGAAGTTCTGACCCTCTTCGGCCATCAAGGTGAGCGCGCTCACCTGCGCGCCCATCCACACCGCTCCAGCGTCGCGGCGACGGGAGTGGACGGGGGCGTCGGCCGATAAGCATCTATGTTCCATAGCGACCGGTCAGGCGACGTACACGGCCCCACTGGCCGACCTTCGCCACAGGAGCCCGCGAAGGTCGTTCAGGGTCTGCGGCCGTGGAAGGTGCGGCGCAGGTCGTCCACCCAGGCGTCGGGGTTCTCCCAGGGGATGAAGTGGCCGCCGTGGTCGTGGGCGTTGACGTTGACGTGGTCGAACCAGTCGCCCTGCGGGCCGGTCTTGAACGTCTGGACGCGCTCGGTGGCGGTGTGGATGCCGGGCGGGTTCTCGTACGTGACGAAGGTGAGGCCGACCGGGGCCTGCACGACCGGGGTGCGGTCGTGGGCGGGGGCCCAGGGGTAGCGGTTGGCGTTGGCGTAGTAGCGCATCGACGTGGCGATGGAGTTGTTCACCCAGTAGATCGTGGCGTGGGTGAGCAGGTCGTCCTTGGTGAAGACGGTTTCGACGTCGCCGCCGTTGTCGCTCCAGGCGTTCCAGCGCTCCAGCAGCCAGGCGAGCAGTCCGGCGGGTGAGTCGCTCAGCCCGTGGGCCAGGGTGGCGCCGTCGAGCATGTGCACGGCGAGGTGGGACGCCCAGCGGTGGTCCAGCTCGATGATCCGGGCGCGGATGTCCGCGGGCTGGTCGTCGGTGAGAGGCTGGTTCCGGGCGAAGTTCCAGGCCCGGGGGCCGGTGAAGAAGTTGAGCGGCAACCCGGAGCCGATGTGGATGCCGTACAGCTCGTCGGCGTACTTGTGGCCGAGCTGGCTGGTGACGATCCCGCCGATGTCGCAGCCCCCGGCGGCGTACTTCTCATACCCCAGCGTCTCGGTCATCAGCGTGTGCCAGAGGTCGGAGACCTTCCAGAAGTTGACGTCGGGAAAGCCGGTGAGCGGGCCGGGGAAACCGAAGCCCGGCAGAGACGGCACGATGACTTCGAAGGCGTCGGCGGGGTCACCGCCGAACGCGGCCGGGTCGGCGAGCGGGTCGATCACCTTCGACCAGTGCCAGAACGTCCACGGCCAGCCGTGGGTGAGGATCAGCGGGATCGGACGGGGGCCGCGGCCGGCCTTGCGCATGAAGTGCACCGGGACACCGTCGACGCTCACCTGGTAGTGCTCGTAGACGTTGATGGCGGCCTCGGCCTTGCGCCAGTCGTAGCCGTCCCGCCAGTAGGTGACCAACTCGCGGAGATAGCCGTCGGGGACGCCGTAGGACCAGTCCTCATTTCCCTCGTCCAGCGGCGGACGGGTCGATGCGAGACGGGCGCGCAGGTCATCGAGAGTCTCGTCGGACACGTGGATCGGAACGGGGTTCAGGGGGAAGACGTGCGGGGTGCTCATCGCGTGGTTCCTTACTCAGGATGTCTCCGGTCTTACCGATCGGTGCGGCTCAGGATCCGCTGGAAGATCTCGGCGAGGCGGCGCAGATCTTCCGGTTCGCAGCCGGCGAACGGGGTCTCGGCAAGCGTCACGTCGATGACGCGCTCGCGGGCCCGCCGGCCCTGCTCGGTCAGCACGACGATCCGAGAACGCCGGTCGCCGGGGTCCACGGCACGCTCGACGTACCCGCGATCGGCCAGCTGGTTGACGAGGAAACTGAGGTTGGGCGCGTTGCAGAACAGCCGGCCCGCCAGCACCGTCATCGACGGGGCGGGCTGCTCGGGGTCGATCGCCCACAGGGCCTGCGCGGTCGCGTGCGTGAGCCGGAGCTCCTCGAGCGCCTTGGCGATGCGGTCACCGGTCAGCATGAAGACCTCGTGACTGGCCCGCACCACCTGCTCCAGCGCCTGGTTCGTCATGCTTCGAGGATAGCAGTTTGTTTCGAGGCTCGAAGCTGTTAGCCTGCTTTTGCTTTGAGTCTCGAAGCAAATGGATTGGACGATCATGTACAGATACCAAGGCGTCACCGCACTCGTCACCGGCGCGTCGAAAGGGCTCGGCGTGGCCTACGCGCACGAACTCGCACGGCGAGGGGCTCATGTCGTGCTCGTGGCCCGCTCCGGCGACGCATTGCGCCGGGTCGCCGATGAGATCCGTGAGGCGCACCGGGTCGACGTGAACTCCGTGACGGCCGATCTCGCCGAGCCCGACGGAGTGAGAGGGCTGATCGCGGAACTGGACCGGCAGGATCGTACCGTCGATCTGCTGGTCAACAACGCGGGCGCGGGCGCGGTCGGTCCGTTTCTGAGCACCCCGCTCCGGCGGAACGTCGGTTCGGTCGAACTGAACATCACCGCCCTGATGAGCCTGACCCACGTCCTCGGCGGCCGCATGGCCGAGAGGGGACACGGCGGGATCATCAACGTGGCCTCCACGGCCGCTTTCCAGCCGATGCCGTACCAGGCCGGCTACGCGGCGACGAAGGCGTTCGTGCTGTCGTTCACCGAGTCACTCGCCGAGGAGCTCCGCGGCACAGGAGTCCGTGTCATGGCAGCCCACCCCGGAGCCACCGACACGGGGTTCTTCGACGGCACCTCCGTCACCATGAATCCGGCTTTCACCGATGCGCCGGAAGGCGTCGCGGTCAAGACCCTCGACGCCTTCGCCAAGGGCACCGTCAACTCCTACCCGGGGCGCACGATCAACAGGGTGGCGACGTGGGTCCCTCGCGCGCTACCCCGCACCACGGTCACCCGGTTGACCGGGCGCCTGAACCGTAAACTGGGCCTGCATCGTGCCCACGACATCGACCATTCAGGGCATTGAATCGGTAACAGGGCAATCGCCGCCGGCCGCCACCCACCTGTTCTACGAACGGCTCGCCCCGGATTCGACACCATGCCGGAGGATTTCTCACGGGATCTTCGCGGTTCGGCACCGGTGAGTGTCATGCCGGCCCCCACATCCCAGCCGACGGGAGGCTCAGCGGGTCAGCAGGCCCTGGATCGCCGCCGCGATCTCGTCGGGTGCCTCCTCCGCCATGAAGTGCCCCGCCCGGGTCAGCCGGTGGTCCAGGTCCGGCGCCCACGCCTTCCACACCCGGCGGCGTCGTAGCCCAGCCGCGCACCCCAGTCCTGCTGGACGACCGTCACGGGCATGGCCAGCTGCGACCCGGCGTCCAGGTCCGCCTGGTCGTGCAGGACGTCGATGCCCGCCGAGGCCCGGTAGTCCGCGACGATCGACGGCACCGCCGCGGCGCTCGCCCGCAGGTATTCGGCACGCACATCCTCCGGCATGGCGGCCGGGTCGTTGGCCCAGGCGTCGAGGAAGGAACCGAAGAACGCGTCCGCGCTGCCTGCGATCATCGTCTCCGGCAGGCCCGGCGGCTGCGCCATCAGGAAAAGGTGGTAGCCGACCGCCGCCGAGACGCCGTGCAGGACGTTCCACATGTCGAGCGTCGGCACGATGTCGAGGATGCCCAGGTGCGTGATGGTCTCAGGATGGTCCAACCCCGCCCGGAAGGCGACCAGGGCGCCCCGGTCGTGGCCGACGAGGGCGAAACGCTCGTGCCCGAGCGCCGCCGCCAGGGTCACGACGTCGGCGGCCATGGCGCGCTTGGCGTACACGTCGGGGTCGGTGGCCGCCGGCTTGTCGCTGGCGCCGTAGCCTCGAAGGTCAGGACAGATCACCGTGTGCTCGTCGGCGAGCCGCTCGGCGACGTGTCGCCACATCAGGTGGGTCTGCGGAAAACCGTGCAACAGCACGACCGGGCTGCCACTGCCGCCGACAGCGGTGGCCAGCTCAACACCGCCCGTACCGGGCAGGCGAATGTGATCGAAGCCGGGAATGGTGAGCGTCATGAAGGGCCGTCCTTTTCGATTGGGGGACTGACCCGATCAGCCTGGGCGACGGCGATCAGCAGCCGATCAGTGCGGTTGGGCTCGGCCGACCCCAGGCAGGGAGGATGGGAGTATGCGAATCGACGTGCTCGGCGCCGTGCGGGCGCTCCGCGACGACGGCAGCCCGGCCGACCTGGGCGGGCCTCGCCATCGTGAGGTACTCGCCAGGCTCGTCGCCGCCGAGGGGCGGATGGTGACCACCGACACCCTCGTCGACGACCTGTGGACCGATCCACCGGCCCGCGCCGTGGGCGCTTTGCGGACGTTCGTCGCCGCGTTGCGCCGCGCCCTCGAACCCGACCGGCCGCCGCGCAGCCCGCCGCGCGTGATCGTCACCGAAGGTCCCGGCTACGCGCTGCGCCTGTCACGCGAGGAGGTGGACGTCCACCGGTTCCAAGACGCCCTGGCCCGCGCCCGCCGCACCCCCGACGCGGTGGCCGACCTCGACGTGGCACTCACGGCCTGGCGCGGACCCGCCTACGCCGATGTGCCCGGCTCCCCATGGGTGCGGCGCGAGCGGACCCGGCTGGAGGAACTGAGGTTGGAGGGGGTGGAACTGCGCGCCCGTATCCTCCTCGACTCCGGGGAGGGGGCCGATCTCGTCGCCGAACTGGGTGCTCACGTCGCCGAACATCCGTGGCGCGAGCCGGCCTGGGGGCTTCTTGCCCGCGCGCTGTACCGCGCGGGCCGCCAGGCCGACGCACTGGCCGCACTCCGCCGCGCCCGCGCGATGCTCGTCGACCAACTCGGACTGGACCCCGGTGCCGATCTTCAGCGCCTGGAGACGGACATCCTCCGCGGATCCGTGCTCCTCGAAGGCGCGCGCACCGCGTGGACCGGTCCCGGTGCCCGGCTCGGCCCGCGCACCACCGTGAATCTGGCCCGCACCCTCGCACTGGCGGGCGGCGACGCCCTCATCCACTCGCGGCGCGACCGCCTCGCCGCCATCCAGGCGGCGGAACGCACGGGAGACCTCTTTCTGACCGCCCGGATCATCGGCGCCTACGACGTGCCCGCCATCTGGAGCCGGGCCGACGACCCCGAACAGTCCCGCGCCGTCGTCGCGGCCGCCGAGCGCACCCTCACCGCACTCGGCCCCGACGGTCCCCCCGACCTGTCGGGCCGCCTGCTGGCCACGATCGCCGTCGAGAGCCGCAGCGCCGATCTGTCCGGGGCCGAGCTGAGACGCGCGCACCAGGCGGCGCTGCGGGCCGAGGCGCTGGCACGGGACCTGGCCGATCCGGCCCTGCTGGCCTTCGCGCTCAACGGGGTCTTCCTGCAGTCCTTCACCCGCCCCGGGCTCGCGACGGTACGAGACGGGCTCGGCGCCGAGATCCTCGACCTGGCCACCCGGCACGAGCTGCCGAACTTCGCCGTACTCGGCCGGCTCATCCGCCTGCAATCCGCCTCGGCCCTCGGTGATCTCGACGCCGCGACCGCGCACGCCGAGGCCGCCGAACAGCTCGCCGCCACCACGGAGGCGCCCCTCGTCGCCGTCCTCACCCGGTGGTTCAGGGCCCGGGCCACGGCCGCCCGCAGCACCGAACCCGGTGGGCCGAGCGCCGCCACGGCCGCAGCGCACTACCGCGCCTGCGAGGACACCCTCCTTGCGGCCGGAATGCCGGGGCTGCACCGCGGCCTGTTCCCGCTCGCGCTACTGGGGCTGCGCCTGCTGCACGACCGGCCCGCGCCCGTTGACCCGCACCTCGACTGGGGTCCGTACCGGCCCTGGGCACGCCCCCTCGTGCTGCTCGCCCAGGACCGGGGCGAGCAGGCCCGTACCGCCCTCGCCGCGGTGCCCGAACCACCGCGTGACCACATGCAGGAGGCCATGTGGTGCCTGACCGCCCGCGCCGCCGTACACCTCGGCGAGCGCGAAATCGCCGCGCGCGCCGCGGCGGCCCTGAGCGATGCCTGGGCGGAACAAGCCGGCGCCGCCAGCGGAATGCTGACCCTGGGCCCGGTGGCACGGTATCTGGCCGAGGCGAAGGCATGCGCCGAAGCGAGGTAGGCGAAGACGATCCGCGACCCCCGATCCCGTCCGCGCTCGCCCCACTCCCGCGACCCGTGCGCTTGGGCGCCGAACGTCCGGCGAACGGTCCGGTCTTAGCCGAAAAACCCACTTCCCGATGCCCGGCCGGCCTGTCGGCCACCCGGCCTTGATCGGTGTCATCGGGACGGCTAACGTGATCGCCGAGCTGCCGGGAGGCGGGGCCGGGGTGATCGCGTCACGCGGGAAGAGCCCTCCACCCGAACGAGCTGTTCGACCATGACGCCATGGAGTTTGGGACCGACTGACGATGAGCGCGGAAGAGAATTTCAAGCAGGTCGGCGCCGAGCTGGCCGACCTGGGCGTATGGATCTCCACAATGATGGGGAATCCCGCGCTGAAAGATCAGGCGGGGAAGGTGTTCGCGAGCCTGCAGCGCGACGGTTCCATGGTGTTCCGGCTGGTCAGGGACACCGTTGAACACACGGCCGCGCTTCAGCTGGCCGGGACGTCCCTGTTCGACCCCTCGGGACGGGGCAGGGTGATGAAGGACTGGGTGGTCGTGCCTCAATCCTTGGCCGAGAGATGGACGGATCTGGCCGAGGCCGCCCTCAGCCGCCCACGCTGAGCGGGCCGCGACCGCTGGACGGTCAGCCGTCATCGCGGCCTTCCTCGGGCGGCCCGGGTGCTTGGCGACATTTGTATTGACCACGAACGTAGTTGACAGTTGAGCTTGATCAATAGCGAAGACCTCCGATGTGGTGGAGGTGTCCAGGCTCCACGTCGAAGTCTTCTCAGGAGCTTGCATCTCAAGCCGCTTGAGGTCGCATAGTGGGCGTCGTGGACACGAACGAGCTGTATGCCATTGGGGATGTCGCCCGGCGGACCGGCCTGAGCGTCAGCGCCGTCCGGTACTACGCGGACGCCGGTGTCGTCACGCCGGCCGCCAGCACGTCGGCCGGCCACCGCCTGTACGACGTGTCGGCCATCGCCCGGCTGGAACTGGTCCGGACGCTACGGGAACTCGACGCCGGCCTGGACGAGATCCGGCGGGTGCTGGCCGGCGAGGCGACGCTGCGCGAGCTGGCCGCCACCCACCTGGCCCTGCTGGCACGGCAGGAGGCACGGCTGCGCAGCCGTCGCGCGGTGTTGTCGACCATCCTGCGACAGGACTCCACGGCCGAGCAGGTCACGCTGATGCACAAGCTCGTCGGCATGCCGGACGAGGAGCGCGACCGGCTGATCGACGAGTTCTGGACGGAGGTCTCCACCGGCTGGGAGCCGCCGGAGCGGATGCTCGAGTGGTGGCGGGCGGTCCGGCCTGAGCTGCCCGAACATCCCAGCGCGGCCCAGCTGGAGGCGTGGATCGAGCTGGCCGAGATGGTCCGGGACGCCGAGGCACGGCAGGCCGTGCGCCGTGAGCTGCACGAGGTGTGCACCACCGGGGCCGGACCGCTGATGACCTCGTCGCCGATGCTGGACAGCCTGGAGGCGGCCATGCCGATCGGCCAGGCGGCGATGGACGCGGCGCGGGAGCGGGTACCGCCGGACTCGCCGCCAGGGCGGGAGATCGCCGATCGATGGATCGGGTGGCTGACCGGCATTTTCGCGACACCGGACAGCCCCGGGATGCCGGACACGCCCGAGTTCCGGATCCAGACGGCCGACCACATGCTGGTGGCCGCGGAGTGGGACCGCACGCCGCCGGAGCCGGAGGGACCGCTCGACCGGTACATGGCGCTGGTCACCGCCGTGAACAACGCACCACCGGAGCGGTTCCCGTACGAATGGCTCGCCGCGGCACTGCGCGCGTCCGCCCCACCGGCTCGCTGATTACTTCGACCCGAAGAAGTGGGCTCGGCTGGGATCCCCGGCGGCCCGGCGTAGGGAGCCGGTCTCGCAGCAGACGTGCCACGCGGCAGGCGCCTCGCCCTCGCGTCAGGCCCTGGAGGGCCGCTGTCTCCGGGAGCCGTCGGCCGTGAGCGGGAGACCGCGCAGCGACAGAGCGCTCGGCGGAGGCAGGGCCCCGTGAGCCGCCTCGGCGCGGAACGACTGGAGCAGGTACGCCACCAGGCGCCGAGACGCGGCACTGTCACGCGGCAGCGCGGTGACCAGCCCGCAATGGGACAACAGGGCCACGGCGAGGTCGGAAGGGTGGAAGTCGGCCCGCAGCGCGCCCGCTGCCTGGGCTCTGCGGACCAGGGTCATCAGGTCCCGCTCGGCCCGTTCCCGGGCCTGCGCGTGTTCCACCGTGCTGTCCGGGAAGGCCGCGACGAACGCGGCCGAGAACCCCTGTTCCTCCCGCTGAAGCTCGCAGGCCGTCTCGACCAACCGCTGGAAGCCCCGCCAGGGGTCGGGGTCGGCCAGCGCCTCGGTGAGCGCTCGGGCGCAGGTCTCCATCTGCTGCGCGAACGCGGCCCGCACCAGGTCGTCCCGGGTCGGAAAACGCCGGTACAGCGTCGCGACGCCGACCCCGGCCCGTCGGGCCACGGCCGCCATGGGTGCGTCGATCCCGTGCTCGGCGAAGACCGCACGGGCGGCGACGAGGATGCGCTCCCGGTTGCGCCGGGCGTCGGCCCGCAGTCCCGGGCCCGCGATCCGAGAGGATTCCTCCACCACTGTCTCTCACCTCCGGCCTAAACGGACGGTGTCGTCCGGTTAAGAGCCTACGCTCAGGGCCAGCCCCCCGCACGGCCGATGGTGACGAAGGTGAGAACGATGAACGACCGCACGATGAGAGCAGTGCTTTTCGACCGCTTCGGCGGCCCCGAGGTGCTGTACGTGGGCCGGGTGCCACGTCCCGAACCGGCACCCGGCGAGGTACTCGTGCGGGTGCGCGCGTTCAGCGTCAACGGCGGCGAACTGGCGGCCCGTTCCGGCCGCCTCCGTCTCTTCACCGGACAGAAGTTCCCGCAACGCGTCGGGCTGGACTTCACCGGCGAGGTTGCCGCGCTCGGCGCGGGCGTGACGGGCGTCGCGGTCGGTGACCGGGTGTGGGGCATCGTGGGCCGTACCGGATTCGGCAGCGCCGCCGAGTACGTGGCGGTCCGGGCCGAGCGGCTCGGCCCGGTCCCGGACGGACTGGATCTGGTGGCAGCCGCCGCGCTGCCGGTCGCGACCACGGCCATCACGGCGCTGCGCGACAAGACCAGGCTGCGCCCCGGCGAACGACTGCTCGTACGGGGCGCAGCAGGCGGTGTCGGCAACGCCGCCGTCCAGCTCGGACGGGCATACGGTGCCGAAGTCACGGCCCTGGCACGTGCCGCCAACCTCGACTTCGTCCGCACGCTCGGCGCCCACCACGCCATCGATCACCGGACCGTCTCGCCGGGGGAACTGGGCCTGTTCGACGTGGTCCTCGACACCGCGGGCACCGACCTGCGGTCCTTCCGGCGCCTGCTGAAGCCCGGCGGACGCATGGTCACCATCTCCTTCGACCTGACACGGCTCGCCGCCTCAATCGGCTACATCGCCGCCAGCGCCGTACACGGACGCGGCCGGGTGCGCTTCTTCAGCGGCAACCCCACACGGGCGCTCTTCGACGACCTCGCCCGCCAGGCGGCGGAGGGGGGACTGCGCCCCGCGGTGGACAGGTGCTTCCCGCTGGAGGAGACAGCGGCGGCACACCGGGCGCTTGAGGCGGGCGGGGTGCGGGGCAAGTACGTGGTCAGGGTCGACTGATCGTCACGATCGCAGATGCTCCTCAGCCTTTCTGGGACGGGTTTCATCCTCCGGCTCGGTGAACCGCACGACTCGCTCCACGCATCCCCGATCGCTGCGGCAGGGCGAGCGGCACCCGTCGTGGCCTCCAGGCGACCGGGCCCGTAAAAGGGCTGAGAGTCTGGTGCGCGTGACAGTTGATGCGGTTGAGGAGTTCGAGCGGCATCGTTCGAAGCTGTTCGGGTTGGCCTATCGGATGCTGGGTTCGGCTGAGGAGGCCGAGGACATCGTCCTGCGGTGTCTCCAAGGTGGCGCGCTACCTGGTGGGGTCGTTGAGCACCGCCGGTGAGGGGGTGCGGCTGTCGGCTACGGAGGTGAACGGCGCACTGGGGCTGCTGGCCCGGGCCGGTGGGAAGCCGGTCGGCGTGCTGGTGCCGGAGACGTCGAACGGCCGGATCAGCGGGATTCGCATCATCGCCAACCCCGACAAGCTGCGGTTGTCACATTCCGGAGGCCTGTCCGGTTCTTAACAGGTGACCACCTCACGCCGGACCCGGTGTGAGGCGGTGACCTGACAGCCGCGCGAGGCCGGAACACCGGCATCGCGCTCTCCGCGGAGGATTCCTACTCGTGACGAACCTGATCCTGGTGACGGGCGGTACCGGCCGGCTCGGCCGCGTACTCGTGCCACGGATTCTGTCGGACGGTCATGCCGTCCGCGTGCTGAGCCGCAAGGCGCCGTCGGATGAGCAGACGTGGCGCGGTGACCTGCTCACCGGTGAGGGCCTGAAGGAGGCGGTCGACGGCGTCGGGGTGATTGTCCACTGCGCGACCGGTAACGGCCGTGCGGACATCGCCGGCACGCGCAACCTCATCCAGACGGCGATGCGAGCCGGGCGCCCGCATCTGATGTACGTGTCCATCGTCGGCGTCGGCCAGGTGGACACGGCCTACTACCGGGCGAAGCTGGCCTGCGAGCAGCTCGTGGAACGCTCTGCCCTGCCGTGGACGATCCAGCGTACGACCCAGTTCCACGAGCTCATCGTCTGGATGTGCACGAGCCAGCGCTGGCTGCCCATGATCGTGATGCCCAGCGGGGTCAGCTTCCAGCCCGTCGACGCCGGCGAGGTGGCCGCCCGCCTGGTCACGCTGGCCGGCGCGCCACCGGCCGGCCGGTCGCCGGACATGGGCGGGCCCGAGGTGCGCCTCGCCGCCGATCTGGCCCGCGCCTACACGCGCTCGCGCCCCAGCCGTCGGCCGGTGGTGTCGGTGCCGATGCCCGGGGTCGGTATCCGCGGCTACCGCGAAGGGGGACATCTCACCCCTGAGCACGCCGACGGCCGCATCACCTTCGAGCAGTTCCTCGCCGCATGAGTGCCCTCACCTGGCTGCGGGCAGGTCTGGCCTTCCTCGCCGTGGCGCAGTTCGTCGTAGGGGGTTGGGCGCTGTCGTCGCCCCGCTCGTTCTTCGACATTCCGTGGGTGGGGATGCGCATGCCGTACAACGCGCATCTGATGATGGACTACGGCGCGATGAGCCTGGCCACGTCGGTGGTGCTGGGCGTGAGTTTTTTCATCGTACGGCGGAGCATTGCTCGTACGGCGCTCGCCGTCTACCTGGTGTTCGCCGTGCTGCACCTAGTGATCCACGTCCAGCTGCTGCACCATCTCACGCCCGGCGAACGCGTGCCGTTGCTGGCCGCACTCACGGTGGCCGTCGTGATCCCGCTGGTGCTGCTTCCGCTCACCAGCCGACTCGAAAAGGAGTAATTCCTCCACCTTTCCATGGGGCGGTGGGGTTCACGAGATACTCGGGCGCCACCGGAATACCGCAGAAACGGGGCAGCGAGCTTGATCGCCGATATTGGTAAAGGTTTCGAAGGTTCAGGTGGTGTCGATCGATCGGACGGCGTACCCGAGGTTCACGCGAGCCGTATCGGAGCGGACCAAGATGTTTCCCCTGGCAATCGAGCAGATATTCGCCGAGCACCGCGGTCTGCTGCACGCTGTGGCCTACCGAGTGCTCGGCAGCGTCGCCGAAGCCGAAGATGTGGTGCAGGACGCGTGGTTGCGCTGGAGCCGCGTCGATGTGGCGACCGTCGTGGACGCCGAAGGCTATCTGGTCAGGGTGGCCACCCGGCTGGCGATCGACCGGCTGCGCAGTGCACGCGTGCGGCGGGAGTCCTATGTGGGATCGTGGCTGCCCGAGCCGCTTCTGACTGATCCGGATGCCGCGCAGAACGTGCTGCTCAAGGAGTCGGTGTCGACCGCGATGCTGCTGGTGCTCGAGATGCTCTCCCCGGTGGAACGCGCGGTGTTCGTGCTCAGCGAGGCCTTCGGGTACGGCCACCACGAGATAGCGCACCTCATCGGGCGCAAACACGCGACAGTGCGCCAGATAGCGCTCCGCGCCAGGAAGGCGGTGGAGACGCGGCACCGACGCTATGACACTGATCAAGCGACCAGGCGGCAGGCCACCGAGCGGTTTCTGGCGGCCTGCCTTGGCGGCGACCTGAATGCCCTGATGGAGGTATTGGCGCCGGATGTGACCATGGTGAGCGACGGTGGCGGATTCACCGGCGCCCCTCGCAGGGCCATTCACGGCCGCGAGCGTGTGGCCCGCGCCGCCGTCGTCTTGTCGGCACGTCGGCCGTACGACTCGCTGGCGCAGATCTTCCAGGTCAACGACGGCCCGGGAATCATCATCCACTCGGGGCGCACACCCGTGCTGGCGGCCACCTTCCACCTGACGAAGGGGAAAATCGAGGTGATCCACGTGGTCAGCAACCCGGAGAAGCTGACCGGCGTCGCGTTGTAACGCAGATCACACGGCGACGCGTCACTCCTCGGGCCGCCGTCTCGTCCGTGAGGCGATCAACCAGCCGATCGTCGTCATGGAAGAGGGAATATCTTGATGTTCGCGGTCTATCTCACGGTCACACTTCTCGCTGCGGCGCTCTACGGTATGGCAGCCATCGCCAACCTCATCGGCCATGACTACCCCAAGAGCCAGGCGGACATGTTGGGCGTTCCCCGGTCCTGGATGCGCCTGTTGGGGGTGCTGCTGGCCGCCGGGGCGCTGGGGCTGCTGGCCGGAATCGCCGTACCGATCCTGGGCACGCTCGCCGCCAGCGGGCTCGTGCTGTACTTCCTCGGAGCATTCGCAGCACACCTACGGGCCAACGACCACCACTTCGCCCCCTGGGCCCTCTTCTTCTGTATGGCGGTGGCCGCCCTGGCCGTCAACCTGACATGCCGCTGAATCCGGCGAGCGGAGGGATGCTTCGCGCCGAGGAGTCGTCCACGAGCTGACCGAACCACGAACAGGTGCCGCACCCGGTGCAGCGTCGCCTCGGACCCGCCCTGCTTGCCGGTCACCGCGACGCGCTTGATGCTCATGTTGGTGCCCAGACCGAACAGGACCAGCAGCAGTCGGCGACGCAGTACGCCTTTGGACAGACGACGCCCACACTCGCCACGCCTCGCTGAGCTGCGCAGACAGTTCGGCCTGCGGCTGCGCGACGTGCGGGAGCTCAGGGGGTCGGGATCAGCGCTCGCAGACGATGCCGTCGCCGTCGCGGTCTTGATACCAGGCGTACTCGGGATCGGTTCCGCGGCGGTAGGGCCCGTATCCGGCGGCATTGGCCGCCGCACACGTGGGGAAGCGAGGATCGTTGCCGCCCGAGGGCGGATCCGGCGTCGAGGTGGGCGCGGAGGTAGGCGCCGAGGTCGGATTCGGGGCCGGGGCGTTGGTGGTGTCGCACCGGCCTGACCAGATGCGCAGCCGCTCTCGCTTCGCCTTGGTCTGCTCGGCGCGCATCACGGTGATGTACTTGTCGTTCGGCTTGTACAGCACGGCCTTGCCGTAGCCGTAGCGCACCAGGTTGCGGTTGACGAACACGCCGCCGGCGGTCCACGCGTAAAACAGCGACCGGCCGTAGCGATCCCTGCGCTCCTTGTCGGCGAGCAGGTACGTCGTCTTACCGACGGGCAACAAGGCAGCGGTGCGCTTGGTGGCCGCGGTGAACCAGCACGCGCCACGCTCAGGGGTGTCGACCTGCAAGAGGCGAACGCGGACGGTGGGGCCGGTACGGGTGAACCGCACATCGATCGTGTCACCGTCCACGATTTTCACGACCGTCGCTTTCTTCGCACCCTTCGGTACGGCGGCAGCCTCGGCGGGCGCGGCCACGGCCAGGGGAGCGGCGAGAACGACGGCGAGCAGGGACGCGCCAATACCTCGAGTCACAGGTCTCCTTCACGCAAGACAGGGCCTTGACCGTAACCTTATGGGTTCAATTCGACGCATATAGTGACCAATCTGGAATATGTGAAAATCCTTCATATTGATCGTTTCTGCGCCTCGAAAAGCCTTAATCCGTTTCCTCGCCCGGCCGGAGGGACACCCTCAAGGCCACATCGAAGTCATCGAACGAGCAGGTCACGGGGGTGCTCTAGGTGGGCAGGCCGGGCGGTTGCGAGGACACAGCGCTGTTGTTCGACGACCCGTCCGGGGGGCCACCCATGGGCGGGGCGGTGCGCTGAGGTGCTCTCGTCTACCGGCCCGGCACCCTCGGACCTGCCCGCGGCGGTACAGGGCAAGAGGTAGGCAGTGGAGGTGGCCGACGTGGTTGCGGTCCCCTGGACACGCTGCCCCTGAAGACCGGTACGTTGCGGCGATCATCGCCTCCGTCTCCCTCGGCCAGAGCCCGCTCACCTGGCCGTTCCTGTGGAGCATGAGGCACTGAGTCAGCCCTCGCCGCTACGGCGAAAACGCAACAATCTACTCACCCGACGGAAACACACTTATCCATTCCAGGCTTTCCTGAACGCCGCGAATACGGGCTCATCTGTCGGTGGCTCGTGTTTACATCTCCCGTAAGCCGCTATCCGGCAAAACGCCACCGACATTTCCAGGGAGTCGTCATGCCTCAAGGCAGGTATTATCGGCGCGGGCATTGGGTTAACAGACCGAAACCGAAAAGCGCGAAGGGGTCGGGGTGGGTTCTGCTGGCCGCTATCGCCGTGCTCGCCTGGTTTTGGAACCAGAGCTCCGACGAGCAGCCCACCCCGGCCCAGCCGCCGTCCTCGGTGTCAGAGCCCGCACCCCCGGCGCAGGTCCCGGCGCCCGAGCAGGTCGCCGACGCCGGCGAGGAGTCGCCGCCCGACCCGACCGAGGCGCCGTGAAACGGCGTACCGGACCGCTTTGGCGGCGCCTTCCACAACCGCGAATGCCCGCTGGGCCGACGGAGTGGTGCGCCGCCGCTGTCATCGCACTCATCCTCGGCTCTTTCGCGATTCAGATCGTCAGCACCGTGGTCGACGCGATTTTCAGCACCTGGTACATCGGCGTTTCCGCAGGAGTATGTGCCGTTCTGGCGATTATCGGTTGGCTTCAATGGAAGGCCATTGCCGCCCGGCGGCGTTCTGCGCGGCTGCGTCATCTGCAACTGACGCTGCCGCAACTGGATGCGATGAATCCCACCGATTTCGAGCGGGCCACGCGTGACCTCATGATCCGAGACGGCATCGTGGCCCGGCACGTGGGACAGCGCGGAGACAAAGCGGCCGACGTCATCGGCCGCGAGCGCGGCGGCTACGTCATCGTCGTGCAGTGCAAGCACACCACCACCGCCGCCAAGGTCGGCTCCCGGGTGATCTACGAGGTCAACGGCACGGCCGCCGCCGCGCACGGCGGTGATGTCGCCGTGGTGGTCACCAACGGCTCCTTCACCCGCGACGCCCGCCAGACAGCCGACGACTTCCGTATCCACCTCCTCGGCCGCGAGGAGCTCGAGCGCTGGGCCGGCGGCGAGGCGTCCTTGCAACGTCTGCTGAGATTGACCACCCCGCTGCGGCGCTGGCGGCGGCTGCGCCACACCTCGTCCCGGCTCATCCACCACCGCCCCACCTCGCGCCACGACCCCCTGCGGCCGTGAAACGAACGCGCGTCGAACGGGCATGGTGCCGCCCCGCCCACCGCCCAGGCCTGCCAGGCGGTGCCGATCGAATGGGCAGACGCCGCGTTAGTGATCGCCTCACTCGCCCTAGCCGATCTGGCACCATTTCGTGGCGAGGACCAAGGCAGGGGATCGGCGGCGACTCTGACGCAGTTCGCGATCGCGACTGTTTCGCTCGCCGCCTTTCTCCCGCTCCAGTCCCGGTTCGGAGGCCCCTACCCTGTTTCGCGGGTCCGCCTTCACCGGTCCGCCCCGGGGTCTTCATAAGCCGTGCCGGGATACACCAAAAGCCTCCAGCGATCCCGGCGTGGTTCGGTCACACAGGCTCGGCTGATGAAAGATCGCCGAGCGCGCCGGGGCTCTATCAGACCCAGTGAGACTAGAAGGGCAGGCGTTCCTGGTGGGGTCTGACTCAATCAAACCCTGGCCTCGACAGTGAGTGTCTTTGCTCCGATCTG
>NZ_JBIAYX010000036.1:0-39067 GCF_042898365.1 Streptosporangium sp. NPDC000509
AACCCGGAAGTTAAGCTCTTCAGCGCCGATGGTACTGCACCGGGGACGGTGTGGGAGAGTAGGTCACCGCCGGACAATCTTTCATGAGAGGGCTCTCACCGTTTGGTGGGGGCCCTTTCGTGCTTTCCAGGGGTCCTTCACGGGTTTTACCAGAGGTGACCGTCAGGTTCGCTGTGGCTGCCCCATGATTTCGATCATGTTCAAGGTGTTCTGGTATTCCCTCCAGTTGACGATTTTCCCGTCCCGCACCCGGAGCACCCCGATGAAGGGGGAGGACGCCTGCCGGCCGGTGGCGAGGACCCTGCCGGCGAGCTCGTACTCGACGACGATGACCTCGGGGTCGGCGGTCTCGTGAACGACCACGTCGCGGACCTCGTCCAAGGCGAACCGGTCGGCGAAGGCGGCCTGTTCGGGGCCAGAGAAGAGCAGGAACGCCTCCTTCCCCTCGTGTCGCCTGGCCATGCCGGGTGGAGCGAAGGGGATTTCGACGACGGCGTTCTCGGCCAGTTCGTTCCCGAAGCCGCCGAGGTTCTCCAGCCAGTGTCGCCGCACGCGCTCGAAGATCTCGCGGGGACCGGGGGTGACGGTGGGCTCGGTCATGGTGGATCCCTTCGTGACGGCCGCTGGACGGCCATTAAGGTGAGTGGGAACTCATCTTAATAATCATGAGTGGCGACTCACTTTGTCAATGCCGTCCTCACACGCGAAGAGGCCGCACTTCGTGGGCACGAGCAGAGTCGACAGGGAGCGAACGGTGAGATGGGCGGGCGGCGAAGGACAAGGACGACAAGGACAGGGAAGACTGGCTGGATGACCACCACGAATCCTTCGGCGGGCGAGACAGGCCCGTCCGGTGGCGCCAGGCCGTTGCGTGCGGACGCCCGGCGCAACCGCGAGCGCATCCTCGCCGCCGCCGAGGCCGTCTTCGCCGAGAAGGGCACCTCCGCGTCGACCGAGGAGGTCGCCGCCCGTGCGGGGGTGGCCATCGGCACGGTCTTCAAGCACTTCCCGACGAAGCAGGCCCTGCTGCAGGCCATCATGAAAGGCCTCCTGGGCAGGTTGGACGGGGAGATGGCCGTGCTCGCCGTCGATGACGCGCCTGGAGAGGCGCTGTTCACCTTCGTCGCCCGCATGGTCGAGCAGGCGGCGCGGAAGAGGACGGTCGTCGGTCTCCTGGCCGAGACAGGTGTCGATCTCCAGGTCGCGAGTTCGGTGCGGATGTTGCGCGACGGGATCGAGACGCTTCTGGTCCGCTCCCAGGAGGCCGGTACGGTTCGTGACGACGTCCGTCTCGACGAGGTGATCGCCCTGCTGACCGGTATCTGTCAGGGCGCCCTCCACGCGGGCTGGGACGACGACCTGAGGCGTCGCACGCTGGCCATCGTGTTCGCCGGTCTCCGGACACCTGAGGCCCGCCGATGACCCGTCTCCCGGCCCACCGAGGGGAAACAACGGCATCACGGACGCGAGCTCACGGCATCTACGAGATCGTGGACGTCCTCGGCCGAGGCGGAGGAGAGCAAGCGGCCTCAAGCGCCGGAGGCGGCACGGAGCAGGGGCTCGATCCGGTAGGGGACCTGGATGGAGAGGGCGATCGTGGTGTCCGTCCGCTGGACCGCGGGCGAGGCCAGGATGCGGGCGATGATCTCCTGGAGGTCGGGGGTGCTGCGGGCGACCACCCGGCAGAGCAGGTCGGCCTGGCCGCTCGTGCCGTACACCTCCAGGATCTCGGGTAGTGAGTCCAGGGCCTGGACGGCCTCGTCCAGGCGCCCCTGGGCGATCTGCAGTGAGACGAACGCGAGGATCGGGTATCCGGCACCCTCGGGGGTGACGGTGGGCCCGAAGTCGACGATGACACCGCGGGCGATCAGCTTCTCGACGCGGGCCTGCACGGTGCCCCGGGCCACGCCGAGCAGGCGGGCCAGCTCGGTCAGGCCGATGCGCGGGTTGGCGCGCATGGTGACCAGGAGGCGGCCGTCCAGCTCGTCGATCGACATCTCCTCGGGTCCTTGTCAGATTGGGCGATTCGACCAGCATAGACGAGGTGCCACGGTACGTTTCTGTGCGGATCGCCCAGTACAACTGGCTGCTCTTGCCAACGTTTCCGGATATTGCTGTCATTTCATTTATGTTCGAGGAAGCGCAGTACTTCGCACCGGTGGCGACCCGTGACGACGGCTCGATCGAGGTCGAGCTCGGCACCGGTCATCCCGGTTTCGCCGACCCGGTCTATCGTGCGCGCCGCAACGCGATCGCCGCGCTCGCCATGGAGTACGTGCCGGGTACGCCCATCCCGACAGCCGAGTACACCGACCAGGAGCACGAGGTGTGGGCCCTGGTCAGCCGGGAGCTGGGCCTGAAACACCACAAGTACGCGACCGCCGAGTATTTGCGCGCGGCCGATCGGCTCGGGTTGCCCGCCGAGCGCATCCCGCAGCTCCAGGAGGTGAGCGAGCTGCTGGAACCGCTGACCGGGTTCCGCTACGTCCCGGCCGCAGGGCTGGTGCCGCTCAGGGATTTCTACGGTGTCCTGGCGGACGGGCTCTTCCACTCCACGCAGTACATCCGGCACCACTCCACGCCGCTGTACACGCCGGAGCCCGACGTGATCCACGAGGTGATCGGGCACGCCAACGCGCTGGCCTCCGACCGCTACTCGCGGCTCTACCGCCTGGCGGGAGCGGCGGCCCGGCGGGTCGAGGGCAAGGAGGCGCTGGAGTTCATCTCGAAGATCTTCTGGTTCACGATGGAGTTCGGCGTGATGACGGACCAGGGCGAGCTGCGGGCGTACGGCGCGGGCATCCTGTCCTCGTACGGGGAGATCGAGGAGTTCCGGGGGATGGACATCCGTCCGCTGGACATCGCCGCCATGGGCACTACGCACTACGACATCACGAAATATCAGGACGTACTCTTCCGGGCGGAGTCGCTGGAGCACCTGGAGGACGTCGTCGGGGACTTCTGGGCGACCTGCGATGACGAGGTCATCACCCGGCTAATCGCGGACGTTCGCTAAGAGCGGGCATCGGTCCGGCGGGATGTTCTATAGCGCACGTCCTGTTTCCGGCTAGATTTCGCTTGATCGTCTTATTGCTATGTGTAGTGGGATATATCCCGATCGTCATGTAATGGGGGAGACGGTTGGGGTGGAGGATGAGAGCAAGGAAACGGGTGGCCGCCGCTGCCGTCCTGCTGGTCACCGCGCAGGCCGCCGCCTGCAGTACGTGCCAGGGCCTGACACCGGTGAGCATGCCGTTGCCCTCCCCCACGCGACAGGCCGCCCCTGTCGCGCCGCCGGGCCCTCCTCCCGCTGTGCCGTTCCTGGCCGCGGTCCCGGCGCCCGTCTTCCCCGGCGCCGGGGCACCTCACGACTCGGGACGGGTGCGCGCCGCCCGCTCGCCGAAGATCCTTCCCAAGGAGCTCGGCCGGAGCCTCGACGTGTTCCTCGCCGGGTACGGTGGCAGAACCGCCGCCTCGGTGAGCGACCTGGGCACCGGCCGGCGCTACCACTACCATCAGGCCCTGCAGCTGCCGTCGGCCAACACCTCCAAGGTGGGCATCCTGACCGCACTGTTGCTCGGGACGCGCTGGCATCGGCTCGGTGAGCGGGTCAGGTCCGACGCGAGAAACATGATCCGCTTCAGCGACAACGAGGCGGCCGACCGGCTGTACGAACGGATCGGGCTGGAGTCCGGCCTTGCCGGTGCGAACCGCAGGCTCGGTCTCAAACGCACCTACACCCCCCACGGGGGGTGCGCGACCCAGTACTGCTGGGGCGTCGCGCAGACCACCGCGGAGGACCAGATCCGGCTGGTCAGGGCTCTGGCCACCGGTAAGAGTCCGCTGGCCCCCGCGGAACGCCGCAGGGCGCTCGGACTGATGAAGAGGGTGACACCCGAGCAGAAGTGGGGGATCAGCGCGGGGGCGTGCGAGGGCGACCAGGTGTCACTGAAGAACGGCTGGCTGCGGCACGCGGCGAACGGGCGCTGGGCGGTCGCGAGCGCCGGGCTGATCCGCGGGCACGGGCACGACTACGCGGTGGCCGTACTCACCGATGACAGCCCGAGCATGGAGACGGGCATCGCGAGGGTCGAGGGCGTGGCCGAGCGCCTCATGGCCGCCTTCCGAGGCGGGCCCGGTTGCGAGGCGGCCGCGAACTGAGCCGAGCGCCTTCGCGGCCCGCGGGAGGCAGGCGTTACGCCGTTCTGTCGACCAGCCGGTACCCCACTCCTCGCACGGTCTGGATCAGCCGGTCGTCGGTGTCGCCCAGGCGGGCGCGGAGGCGCTTGACGTGCACCGCGATGGTGTTGGTCGAGGTCGTGTCGGTGGAGTGCCAGACGTGCCGCATGATCTGCTCCCGCGTCACCGTGCGGTGCGCGTTGCGCATCAGGTAGTGCAGCAACTCGAACTCGCGCAGCGGCAGGTGGACGATCCTGCCGTCGACCTTGACCTGGTAGGCGTTGACGTCAAGTTCCACCCTGCCGACCACGAGTGCCCTGCGGGTCCCCGACTCGCCGTTGAAGGCGGAATGGATCAGGGGAAGCAGTTCGGGCACCCGGTAGGGCCGGGCCACGCACGCGGTGGCTCCGGCCGCCAGCGCCTGGACGGCCTGCTGGGCGTGACCGTCGCCCACGCCCAGCAGGACGGGGATCGCCCGCGTCAGCCGTACCGCGCGGACGAACTCCACCGCCCCTATGACCGGCAGCGAGGCGCTGACGAGAACGACGTCGGGGCGCAGCGCTCCGGCCTGCAACAGGGCCTGGGCGCCGTCGGTGACGCCCATGACCTGCAGACCTTCGCGTTCCAGGGCCGTGGCCAGGTCGTGGACCATGGCCGCCTCCGGGTCGGCCACCAGCAGCATGGGCGCCGTCCGTGTGTCCCCGTCCACCTCTGGTGCCGTCTGCGGCTGGATCACCAGGATCCTCCAATGTGGGTTAGCCGAAGCGGCCGGTGATGTAATCCTCGGTCCGCTTGTCGCTGGGATTGGTGAAAATGCGGCTCGTCTCGTCGAACTCCACCAGACGGCCGTGCCGCACTCCGGCCTCGTCCACCTCGGCGGTGAAGAAGGCCGTGCGGTCCGAGACGCGGGCGGCCTGCTGCATGTTGTGGGTGACGATGACGATCGTGTAGTCGCGCGTCAGCTCCTGCATCAGGTCTTCGATCTTGGTGGTCGCGATCGGGTCCAGGGCCGAGCAGGGCTCGTCCATCAGGATGACGTCGGGCTTCACCGCGATCGCCCGCGCGATGCACAGGCGCTGCTGCTGTCCGCCGGACAGGGAGAGCGCGTTCTGCTTGATCTTGTCCTTGACCTCGTCCCAGAGCGCGGCCTTGGTGAGCGCCTCTTCGACGATCTCGTCCATGTTGCCCTTGGTGCCGTTGACCCGGGGACCGTAGGCGATGTTGTCGTAGATCGACTTGGGGAAGGGGTTCGGCTTCTGGAAGACCATGCCGATCCGGCGGCGGACCTCGATCGGGTCCACGTGGTCGCCGTACAGGTTCTCGTCGTGGTACCGGATCTCGCCGACCGCGCGGGCGCCGGGGATCAGGTCGTTCATCCGGTTGAAGCAGCGGAGCACGGTGCTCTTGCCGCAGCCGGAGGGGCCGATCATGGCCGTGATCTCGCGGTTGCCGATGGTCAGGTTGACCCCGCGCACCGCCTCGTAGTCGCCGTAGAAGACGCTGAGGTCGGAGACGGTGAAGACCGGGTCGAGGGCTTCGATGGTGCGGGGGACTTCGGGTCCGCGCACGTTCACGTTCGGCACGGAAATTCCAATCTCGGACATCTCTTACCTCACCAGCGCTTCTGATAGCGGTTACGGAGCCAGATGGCGACGGAGTTCATCAGGAGCAGGATCGCCAGCAGGATCACGATCGCCGCCGCGGCGAGAATGGCGAACTCCTCCTGGGGGCGGCTGATGAAGCTGTAGATCTGCAGCGGCAGGACGGTGAAGCTGCTCCAGACGCCCTCGGGGTTGAACCGGACGAGCGTCGCGGCACCGAGCATCAGGAACGGGGCGGCCTCGCCGATCGCGCGGGAGAGTGCCAGGATCGAGCCCGTCGCGATGCCGGGGATGGATGCCGGGAGCACCTGCCGATAGATGGTCTGCCACTGGGTCGCGCCCAGGGCGAGCGAGCCTTCGCGGATCGACGGCGGCACCGCGCGGATCGCCTCGCGGGCGGAGATGATCACGATGGGCAGTACGAGCAGCGAGATCGTGACCGCGCCGGTCATCACGGTGAAGCCGAACTGCATCCAGCGGGCGATGATGCCCAGTCCGAGGATGCCGTAGACGATCGAGGGAACGGCCGCCAGGTTGGAGATGTTCAGCTCGATCAGCTTGTTGTACCACTTGGTCCTGTCGGCGTACTCCTCGAGGTAGATCGCCGCGAGGATGCCGGTGGGCAGGGCCATGAGCGCGGTGAGCGCGATGATCCACAGGGTGCCGAAGATGCCCGACTGGACGCCGGACGTCTCCGGGCGGCGGATCGAGGGCTGGTTCTCCCACAGCATCGAGTTGAGCCGCGGCCAGCCCTCCTCGACGACGTAGACCAGCAGCATGACCAGGAACAGGAGGGCGATCGCGAGGCTGGCCAGCAGCGCGACGCGGAAGAGGTGTTCCTTGAGGGGGCGCCCCTTGCTCGCCAGCTGTACGGCCGAGCGGGGTGTGGAGAGGATGGCCATCAGTCGTAGACCTCGCGATACTTCTGGACCATGCGGGCGCTGAGGTAGTTCATCGCGAAGGTGATCACGAAGAGCAGGGAACCCACCGCGAAGATGGTCTTGTAGGCGATCGAGCCGACCGAGGCGTCACCGGAGCCGGCCTGGGCGATGAAGGCCGCCATCGTGGACATCTCATCGCCCGGGTAGAGCGTGAAGACGGATTTGAAACCACCGGCGATCGCGACGATCATCGTCTCACCCGCGGCCCGGGAGATCGCCAGGATGACGGCGGCGACGATGCCGGAGAACGCGGCGGGGACGACGACGCGCACCGAGGTGAGCATCTTGGAGGCGCCGAGGGCGTAGGAGCCCTCGCGCAGGCCGTTCGGCACCGCGGCCATCGCGTCCTCCGACAGCGACGCGACGATCGGAATGATCATCACGCCGACGAGGAGGCCGGCGGCGAGCGCGTTCTTGCCGTCCAGCTCCAGGAAGGGGAAGAGGTCCCTCAGCAGCGGGGTGACGAAGGTGAGGGCGAAGAAGCCGAAGACCACCGTCGGGACGCCCGCGAGGATCTCGAGCACCGGCTTGAAGATCTTGCGGGTCCTGCGGGAGGCGTACTCCGACAGGTAGATCGCGGAGGCCAGTCCGAGCGGGACGGCGACCACGATGGCGATCAGGGTGATCTCCACGGTGGCGACGATGAGCGGCCACACGCCGAACGCCGGCGGGTTGAACAGCGGTCCCCAGTCGGTGGAGCCGAAGAACTCCGCGAAGCTCACCGAGGCGAAGAACTCGACGGTCGGTTCGAGGAGCGCGATGACGATGCCGATCGTGGTCGCCACCGACACCATCGCCGCGGCCAGGAGGATGGCCTTGATGACGAACTCGCCGTAACGCGGGCGCGACCGCGCCAGGGACGCCGGGGTCCCTGGAACGGTCGTGCGGTGCTGAGCCGACATCAGCCGGCGCTCTTCAGCGTGGTGATGTCAGCCTTGAGCTTGGCCTCCTGCTCGGCGTTGAGCGGGATGAACTTCGCGTCCGTGGCGATCGCGTGGATGTTGGTCGCGTAGAAGTCGAGGAAGGCCGCGACCTCGGGCCGCTTCACCGCGGTGGCGGAGGGGTAGACGAACAGCGGGCGGGAGAGCGGGGTGTACTTGCCGGCCTGGGCCGACTCGACGCTCGGGGCCACGCAGCCCTCGCCGGAGTCGACCTCCAGGGCCTTCAGCTTGTCCATGTTCTCCTCGAAGTAGGTGAAGCCGAAGTAGCCCAGCCCACCCTTGGCGCCCGCGACACCGGTGACGATGTCGTTGTCGTTCTCGCTCGGGCTGTAGTCCTTGCGGCTCGCGCCCTCTTCACCGTTGATCTCGTCGGTGAAGTAGTCGAAGGTGCCGGAGTCGGTGCCGGGGCCGTAGAGCTTGAGCGGCTCGGCCGGGAACTTGGCGTCGACGTCCTTCCAGGTCTTGACCTTGCCCTCGGCGGCCGGCTCCCACATCTTCTTGAGCTGGTCGGTGGTGAGGCAGGTGGCCCAGTCGTTGTCCTTGGAAACCACGACGGTCAGCGCGTCGACGGCCACCGTGAGCTCGGTGAAGGTGATGCCCTTCGCCTCGCAGGCCGCCTTCTCCTCGTCCTTGATCGCGCGGGAGGCGTTGGAGATGTCCGTCTCGCCGGCGCAGAACTTCTCGAAGCCGCCACCGGTGCCCGAGGTGCCGACCGGCACCTTCACCTGCGGCTGCTCCTCGCCGAAGAGCTCGGAGGCCGCCTGGGTGAGGGGGGCCACGGTGCTGGAGCCATCGATCTTGACCTCGCCGCTCAGGGCCGCACCGGCGCCGGGCTCGGCCGAGGAGGCGCTGCTGGCGGCGGTGGTGCTGCCGTCACTGTTGGGCTTGGCGTCGCCACCACACGCGGCCGCGAGCGATACGACGAGCGCGGCCGTCGCCACCGCGCTGAGGCGGCGCTGTCCACTGGTCACGGTATGTTCCTTCTCCGTAGTGAGATCCGTTCTCGATGACTTTGATAAAAGTGGGGCAAAGTGAACGGAGATGAAACGAGCCATGACCGGGGCCGGAAGAGGTAGGCCCACGGATGTGAATACCGATGCGTCGACGGGAGTTCGATCTCGGTTTCCGCTCCGGTAGGCCCGGTGGGCGGGGCGTCGGGGACTCCCAGGTCCGGGCGTGACCCGGCGAGGAGGCCGTGTCGCGGGAACGTTCCCGGCTCGGGCCGCGATCTCCCGGACTTGCCGATCTGTTCACCTTCCCGACATCCGGCGGAAGGTAACGCGGCCGGACCCGTGGCGCGGCGCTTGACCGGAACCGCGGGTGGACGCCCCCGGCCGGGGAGGTGGCGGCCCTGCGAGCGGGTGGGTGCCCCCGCGCCCTTCGCCGGAGGGCGGCCGGGGGAAGGGGGAGGAACCGCTAGGCGGGCAGGGTGAGCGGCCCGCCGCCGAGGCGCTTGAGGACCTCGCCGTGCAGGGAGCCGTTGCTGCACAGCAGGCTGCCGCCGTCGACGTCGGGAACGCCGGACAGGTCGGTCCAGATGCCGCCCGCCTCCTCGACGATCACGGTCAGCGCCGCGATGTCCCAGCGGGAGAGCTCCGGCTCCGCCGACACGTCGACCGCGCCCTCGGCGACCAGCATGTGCGACCAGAAGTCGCCGTAGGCGCGGCTACGCCAGACGGAGCGGTTCAGGTCGAGGAACGCGTCGAGCTTCCCGGCCTCCTCCCAGCCGCCGAGGCTGGAGTAGGAGAACGAGGCGTCCTCCAGTTGGGCGACGGAGGAGACCTGACACTTGGAAGCCTTGGTGAGGCTCTTGCCGGTCCAGGCGCCGCTGTCGCGGGCCGCCCACCAGCGGCGGCCGAGCGCGGGGGCGGAGACGAGACCCACGACGACGCGGCCCTGGTCCATCAGGGCGATGAGCGTGGCCCAGACGGGCACTCCGCGCACGTAGTTCTTGGTGCCGTCGATCGGGTCGATGATCCAGGAGCGCTCTCCGTGGCCGCTCGCGCCGAACTCCTCGCCGATGACGGCGTCACGGGGCCGGGCACGGCCGAGGGCGGCGCGGATCGCCTCCTCCGCCGCCTTGTCGGCGTCGCTCACCGGTGTGAGGTCGGGTTTGGTCTCCACGCGCAGATCCATGGACTTGAAGCGGCGCATGGTCAGATCGTCGGCCGCGTCGGCCATGACGTGCGCGAGGCGAAGATCGTCGTTGTAACCCGTCACGGGCGTCAACGCTATCGTGTCGGCGGCCGAATGGCGGAGGTCGGGGAGCAAGCGGAACAATCGTGTCGCGTCCTACCAGGCCGGGATACCGCGTGAAACATCCGTTGGCATCGGTGTTACTCGCGAGTAGCATTCCGGTATGACCTTTGATGTGGGTGACTTCATGCTGCAGAGCGTCCCGTTCGCCAGGACGCTGGGCATCTCGTTCGACAAGGTGGAACCGGGCTTCGCCGTCGCACGCATGGCGGACCGGGCGGAGCTGCACAACCACGTGGGAGGCCCGCACGCCGGAGCCCTGTTCAGCGTCGCGGAAACGGCCTCCGGCGCCGCGATGCTCTCCACCTTCGGCGACCAGTTGTCACGGGCCACCCCGCTGGCCAAGAGTGCGGCGATCCGCTACCTCAAGCTCGCGAAGGGCGAGGTCGTCGCGGAGGCCCGCCTGCGGGCGTCCCGCGAGGAGGTCGTGGCCACACTGGACGCGGGGGAACGCCCCGAGTTCGACGTCGCCGTCGAGATCAGGACCGCCGACGGCACCCTCGTGTCCGAGATGACCGTCGCCTGGGCCTTCCGGTTGAACCACTGACGCGTTGACGTCGCGGCGCACGCCCGTCGCCGAGCCGCCTCGCCCCCCGGGGGCGGTCACCGGCGCGTCCTCAGGACTGGTCGTCGTCGGAGGCGCCCTCGCGGCTGGCGAGCAGGCGGCGCAGGGAGGCGAGCCGGACCGGGTCGGCGTGCCCGGCCGCCACCCAGGCGTCCAGGGCGCACTCGTCGGAGAGGTGGTTGCACCCCTTCGGGCACTGGACGGTGCCCTCGACCAGGTCGGGGAAGCCCGCCAGGACCGTCTCCACCGAGACGTGGGCGAGCCCGAAGCTGCGTACCCCGGGGGTGTCGATGATCCAGCCGCCCTCCGGCAGCTCCAGGGCGACGGCCGAGGTGGAGGTGTGACGGCCCCGGCCGGTCACCGCGTTCACGTGTGAGACGGCCCGGTTGGCGTCCGGGACCAGGGCGTTGACCAGCGTCGACTTGCCCACCCCCGAATGGCCGACGAGCACGCTGATCCGGCCCTTCAGACGCTCTCGCACCTCTTCCAGGCCGCCGCCCTTCTGGACCACCACGTACGGGACCCCAAGAGGGTCGTACAGCGAGACGAGCTCGTCGGGTGTGGCGAGGTCGGACTTGGTGAGGCAGAGCAGCGGATCGATGTCGGCGTCGAAGGCCGCGACCAGCATCCGGTCGATCATGCGGGGCCTGGGCGGCGGGTCGGCCAGGGCCGTCACGATGACGAGCTGGTCGGCGTTGGCGACCACCGGGCGCTCGATGCCGTCGGTGTCGTCGGTGTCGTCCGCCGAACGGCGCAGCATGGAGACGCGGGGCTCCACCCGCACGACGCGGGCGAGCGTGTCGGCCATGCCGGAGACGTCGCCCACCAGGGCCACCCGGTCGCCGACCACGATGCCCTTGCGGCCGAGCTCGCGCGCCTTCATCGCGACCACGACCCTGCCGCTCATCGCGGCACCCTCGGCCTGGTCCTTCTTGCGGCGGCGGCCCTTCTCGCCCGCCGACTCGACCAGGCACGTGTAGCGCCCGCGGTCGACGGCGACCACGAACGCCGCGACCGCGTCCTCGTGGGCAGGGCGGATCCGGGTCCGGGGCCGGGATCCCTTTCCCGGCCTGACCCTGACGTCGTCCTCGTCGTACTCGCGCTTTCTCAGTTTCTCCGCCTTCTCCGGCCCGGCGCGTCCCCGAGGGGGACCGCGGGGCCTACCGGCCGCTCACCCCTCACCGCGCGCCGCGCAGCATGTCCGCCCACATGGCGGCGAACTCGGGGAGGGTTTTACCCGTGGTGGCGATGTCCTCCACCTCGACGCCCGGCACGGCCAGCCCGATCACCGCTCCGGCGGTCGCCATCCGGTGGTCGGCGTAGGAGTGGAACACCCCGCCGGTGAGCGGGCGGGGCCTGATCTCCAGGCCGTCCTCGGTCTCGTTCGCGTCGCCGCCGAGGCCGTTGATCTCGGTGACGAGGGCGGCGAGCCGGTCGGTCTCGTGCCCGCGGATGTGGGCGACGCCGCCGATCCTGCTGGGCGAGCTCGCCAGGGCGGCGAGCGCGGCGATCGTCGGGGTGAGCTCGGACACGTCGCGCAGGTCGGCCTCGATGCCGACGATCCGCCCGGTGCCGGTGACCGAGAGCCCTTCGGGCGTGTGCTCCACCGAGGCGCCCATGTCCGCCAGGAGCGTACGGAGCTGGTCGCCCGGCTGCGTCGTCCGCGCGGGCCAGCCGGGAATGGTGACCGTGCCACCGGTCACCATGGCGGCGCACAGGAAGGGCGCCGCGTTGGACAGGTCGGGCTCCACGGTGAAGTCCCGCGCCCCGATGGGGCCGGACTCGACCCGCCAGACGTCGGGCTCGGAGTCGTCCACCACGACGCCGAACTCCCTGAGCATCTGGACGGTCATCCGGATGTGCGGCTGCGAGGGGATCGGCGGGCCCTCGTGGCGCACCGTCACCCCCTTCTCGAAGCGCGCTCCCGCGAGCAGCAGGCCGGAGAGGAACTGCGACGAGCCCGAGGCGTCGAGCCTCACCTCGCCGCCGGCCAGCGGCCCTCGCACCGTGAAGGGCAGCGCGTCGCCCGTCACCTCGGCACCGAGGGCACGCAGCGCGCGCAGGATCGGGCCCATCGGCCGCTTGCGGGCGTGCGGGTCGCCGTCGAAGAAGACCTCGCCCTCGGCGAGCGCCGCCATCGGCGGCACGAAGCGCATGACCGTGCCGGCCAGCCCCACGTCGATACGGGCACCGCCGGTGACGGGGCCGGGCGTGATCGCCCAGTCGACGCTGGAGGCGCTCTCGTTGGAGGGGACCATCGTCGCGCCCAGCGTCCGCAGCGCGTTCGCCATCAGGTCGGCGTCGCGGCTGCGCAGCGCCAGGCGTACCGTTCCCGGTCCGTCGGCCAGCGCGGCGAGCAGGAGCGCACGGTTGGTCACGGACTTCGAGCCGGGCAGGGGGACGGTCGCGCGGACGGGTTCGGTCGCGGTCGGCGCGGGCCACAGCGGAGCGGACATGGGCAAAAGCCTACCGGTGCCCGCCTCACGCCGCCCGTGCGTGCCGTGGGGACGGATAGGACAGATGGGACGGCGGGGGCGGAGGGGCGGCCGAGCTCGGATGGGAGGCACGCCGGAGGGCGGCAAGATCGGAAAACGGGGTCGGGAACGTCCCGGCGTGTCGCGGCGTGGCAAAGTGGAGGTATGTGCGGGAGATACGCGTCTGCGCGGGGCAAGCAGGAGTTGCTGGAGGAGTTCCAGGTCGAGCTCGACGGAGCGGCCGACGAGGAGCTCGGGCCCGACTACAACGTCGCGCCCACGAAATCGGTGTACGCGGTGATGAGCCGGGTGCCGAAGTCGGCGCCGGGCGACCGGCCGATCCGGCAGCTCCGTGTGGTCCGCTGGGGACTGGTCCCCGCCTGGGCGAAGGACCCGTCCATCGGATCCAAGATGATCAACGCGCGGGTGGAGACGGTGGCCGAGAAGCCCGCCTACCGCAAGGCGTTCGCCGAGCGCAGGTGCCTCATCCCCGCGGACGGCTACTACGAGTGGGCCGTGCTGGACGAGAAGGACGCCAAGGGCAAGCCGAAGAAGCAGCCCTACTTCGTCCGCCCCGCCGACGGCGGCGTGATGGCGATGGCGGGACTGTACGAGTTCTGGCGGGACCGGAGCCGGCCCGACGACGACCCGCTCTCGTGGCTGGTGACCTGCACCGTCATCACGACCGACGCCGTGGACGAGGCGGGCAGGGTCCACGACCGCATGCCGATGCTGATCGAGCGCGACCGCTGGGGCGAATGGCTCGACCCGGGGACGCCCGACGCGAAGGGGTTCCTGATCCCGGCCGGCTCCACGGGCCTGGAGATCCACCCGGTCTCCACCGCCGTGAACTCGGTGCGGAACAACGGCCCCGAGCTCGTCGAGCCCCTGAAGGAGGAATAGACGGATGCCCGCTAGGGGCGCCGGGCGCTGGCCACCAGGTGGATGCCCACCGTGTCGTCGTCGTCCGGATGGGTGTCCAGCTCGGTGTTGACCAGCCAGGTGAGCGCGCGGGAGTCGGAGGCGAGCACGTGGTCGACCGTCGAGGGGGACAGCACCGTGCGGGGCCGTATCCACTCGACCTCCAGCCCGGCGTCGGTGAGCAGCTCGCGGAGCTGGGCGCTGCTGAAGCAGCGGGTGATGCTGCCGTCGGGCCAGGGCACGAGCATGACCTCGCCGGTCTGGCGCAGATGGGCCCAGTAGTTCTGCTCGGCGAGGATCGCCATCCCCAGCACCAGGGAGTCGACGCAGACCAGGGCACGGCCGCCGGGGCGCAGGACCCGGGCGACGTCGTCGATCGCGGACTCGGCCATGAGCTCCACCGACATCGCGCGCTCCTCGGCGAGCACGGCGTCCACGCTGCTGTCGGGCAGGAAGCGCAGGTCGTCGGCGCGCACCTGGCTCACCCTGGAGATGTCGTGCGGCGGCTGGCCGTCCGTGGGCCTGCGGAAGTCGACCACCTCGACCACCCGATGTCCCGACTTCGCCGCCTGGACACCCCAGCGGCCGTCCCCGCAGGACATGTCGAGGACGGTGGACGGTTTTTCCGGCAGCCATCGGCTCAGTTGCTCGGCCACGACCGCGTGGTAAAAGGTCCAGTACGGCCCGAGCGCACCTGAGCCGTTCAGCTCTTCGGCCGGGATGGGCAGCACAAGCAGCTCCTGGCGTCGGGAGGATCCGGTGGTCTTTCAACTACCTGCCGGTACGTATCTTCTTTTTCCCCGTACCGGGTCGTTCGTCACCTTCTATCTTGCGGGAACAGATGACAGTGCGGGTGTGTTGCAAGCGGACAACGCACGATCCTTTCGGAGGTTGGCAAGCAGATGCTCGCCTTGATCGAACCCGTCACCCGCCCCGGTGATCGGCCTATCCCCGTCGAGCGGGTATTCTCCGCTCAGTACGGTGTCCCGCGTCAGCAGGACTCCGGCGATCTTAAGGGGGTGGGTCAGGTCCCTGCGACAGACGAGGAGACTCTGGAGCAGCGGAGCACACGGTTCGAGCGGGATGTCATGCCCTATCTCGACCAGCTTTACTCCGCCGCGCTTCGGATGACCCGGAACCCCGCGGACGCCGAGGACCTTCTTCAGGAGACCTTCGCGAAGGCCTTCGCGTCTTTTCACCAGTTCCAGCAAGGCACGAACCTCAAGGCGTGGCTTTACCGGATCCTGACGAACACTTTCATCAACAATTACCGCAAGAAGCAGCGGGAGCCCAAGCAGTCGGGCGCCGAGGAGATCGAGGACTGGCAGCTCGCCAGGGCCGAGTCGCACACCTCGGCGGGGCTGAAGTCGGCGGAGATCGAGGCGCTCGAGCATCTCCCCGACACCGACGTGAAGCAGGCGCTGGCCGCGCTTCCCGAGGAGTTCCGCATCGCGGTCTACCTCGCCGACGTCGAGGGCTTCCCGTACAAGGAGATCGCCGACATCATGGGGACCCCCATCGGGACCGTGATGTCGCGGCTGCACCGTGGCCGCCGCCAGTTGCGGACCCAACTTGAGGACTACGCCCGCGAGCGTGGCCTGGTTCCCGCGGAGGGTGCGAAGTGAGTGCGCGAGACAGGAACGACGAACCCGTCGGCACGGGCCTCTCGGCCAGGGGCGGGGTGATCGCGTGAGCTGCGGCGATCACCACGACACCGACTGCCGCGAGGTTCTGGACAAGGTCTACACCTACCTCGACGGTGAGCTCGACGAGAGCAACTGTGCCGAGATCCGCGTGCATCTGGACGAGTGTCACCCCTGCCTGGAGGAGTACGGCCTGGAGCAGGTCGTCAAGCAGCTCGTCGCCAAACACTGCGGCTGCGACCAGGTCTCGGCCGACCTGAGGGCGAAGGTGCTCAGCCGTATCGACCAGGTGCGCTCCGAACTGGCTCGCTGACCTCCTAGGATCTGTCGTACGGCCTTGGGCGTACGACGATGGGGGTTCACCATGCGCATACTCGTGACCGGCGGGGCGGGATTCATCGGATCCACCCTCGTCGACCGGCTGCTGGCCGACGGGCACGAGGTGGCGGCCGTGGACGACCTGTCGGGCGGTGATCACGGCAACCTGGTCGGCGCCGCGAGGAACCCCCTGTTCGCCCTGCACGTGATGGACATCCGTGACCCGGCCCTGATCGGCCTCGCCGCCGAGTGGAGGCCCGAGGTCGTCTGCCACCTCGCCGCGCAGATCAGCGTGCGCAAGAGCGTCGCCGACCCGGTCCATGACGCGCGGCTCAACGTCGAGGGCACCGCGTCGGTCCTGACGGCCGCCCACCGCGGAGGCACCCGCAAGGTCGTCTTCGCCTCCTCGGTCGCGGTCTACGGCAGGCCGGCGGTCATCCCGGTCCCCGGCGGCGCGGCGACCGACCCGCGTTCCCCGTACGCGGCCTCCAAGCTGAGCGCGGAGACCTACCTGGCCACGTTCAAGGCGCTCCACGGCATCGACTACACCACCCTGGTGCTCTCCAACGTCTACGGCCCGCGCCAGTCGCCCGACGGCGAGGCGGGGGTGGTCGCCATCTTCACCGACGCGCTGCTCAACGGCACCCCCACAGTGGTGTACGGCGACGGCACCCAGACCCGCGACTACATCTTCGTCGACGACGTGGTGGACGGCCTCGCCCGCGCCTGCGGCACCGAGGGCGGCGGTGGCCGGTTCAACCTGGGCACCGGCGTCCAGACCACCGACCGGAGGCTGCACTCCCTGATCGCGGAGGCGGCGGGTGTCGCCGACGAGCCGGGCGAGGCCCCGGCGCGCCTGGGTGACCTCCCCGCGATGGCCGTCGACCCGGCTCCTGCTTTCGAGGGGCTCGGCTGGCGTCCCCAGACGGAGCTGGCCGTGGGGCTGAAGAGCACCGTCGACTGGGCGAGGAGCAGGCTCGCGAGCCTGTGACGCGAAAGGCCTCCGGGAGACCGTCGGCGTGAGCGCCGATCACAGACCCGTCCGCGTGGCAGGTGGCGATCACTCAGGCGCGATCCGACGCGAAGGATCCCGCGTGCCCGTCCGCCTGTCAGGTGCCGATCACAGATCCGTCCGCGCGGCGAGTGCCGATCACAGGTCCGTCCGCGCGGCGAGTGCCGATCACCCCGGCGCGATCCGACGCGAAGGATCCCGTGCGCCCGCTCGGGTGGCCGGCGCGATCATTGGCGCGGCTCCGAAACCCGATACTCCGGATATTCATGGCTCACAGTGATTGCTTGATTACGCTTTGCTTGCGATTGGTCGTCTCGCCCTCCTGGGCAGGTTCGCTTCGATAGCCTGGGTGCGAAATCAACGTGGAGGCAGCGCATGTTGAAGGAAACGGTCACCTCAGTCTTTCCTGGGATTTCCTGGACCTGAGCACGCGCCCTTTAGGAACCCTAAGGTGGCCGCTTTGCGTGGACTGCCGTGGTTTGCCAAGGTCTATCTGATCCTTGTCATCGGAGCCGCGTTCGCGCTGCTCGGATACAACGTGGTCTCGGGCGGCGGGCTGGATCTGCTCGACTGGTCCAACCTCATGGTCCTGGCTCTGCTGTTCCTGGTGTGCGAGTCGGTGCCCACCCTGCTGCACGTCCGGCAGGCCGCGGTGTCGGTCAGCTTCTCCGCCGTGCTCGCCGCGGTGGTGCTGCTCGGCCCGGAGGGAGCGGCGCTGGTCGGCATGACGGCGATGTTCAGCGTGCGGCCCGGCCTGCCACTGGTGAAGCGGCTGTTCAACAGCGCCCAGTTCGCCATCTGCGGCTACGTCGCCGGCGGGGTCTACGTGTGGCTCGGCGGCAGGCCGGGGGTGCCGACCGTCGCCGGGTTCGACGACATCATCGTGCCGTTCGCGGGCGCGGCGGCCGTCTTCGTGCCCCTCAACTTCGTGCTGATCGCGCTCGTGCTGAAGCTCACCGGTCAGGCCGACCAGGTGCCGCTGCGGGGCGTGGCCCAGTTCATGGTCTCCTACTTCGGCTACGCCACCTTCGGCCTGCTGATCGCCGGATTGTGGGCCACGGTCAACTCGATCTCCGCGGTGCTCGTGCTGCTCCCGCTCTTCGTGGCCCGCTGGGCCTTCGGCCAGTATCTCGCGCAGCAGCGCTCCTACGACGCGACGATCGCCGCGCTCTGCCAGGCCGTGGAGACCAAGGACTACTACACGCGTGGCCACTGCACCCGCGTCTCCAAGGCCGCGGGCATGATCGCCGAGGAGATCGGCATGGGATCGGAGCGGTTGCGCGCGATCCGTTACGCGGGGATGCTCCACGACGTGGGCAAGCTGGGCGTGCCGACCAAGGTGCTGCAGAAGGACGGCCCGCTCAGCGAGGAGGAGTTCGCCGCCATCCAGCTCCATCCGATGCGCGGGCTGGAGATCGTGCGCGGCATCGACTTCCTGGACGAGGCGTTCGCCGGGATCATGCACCACCACGAGCGGCAGGACGGCAAGGGTTACCCGATGGGGCTGGCGGGCGACGAGATCCCGGAGTTCGCCAGGATCATCGCGGTGGCCGACGCCTTCGACTCGATGACCTCCGACCGCTCCTATCGCAACGCCCGCTCGCGCGAGGTGGCGATGACCGAGCTGCGCAAGGGCGCAGGCACCCAGTTCGACCCGGTGATGGTGGTGGCGTTCGTCAAGGCCGTCGACCGGCACGGCTGGGAGCCGCCGCGCACGGTCGTCACGCCCCCGGCCGACGTGACGGAGACGACCGCGAAGGACCACGACGACCCGACCATGCCCATCCAGGTGGTGTCCGAACGTTGAACGGCTCCGGCACCGGCCGCGTTCTCCGGACGCTCGACTCGGGACAGCTCCTGCTGATCTGCGCGGCGGGACTCGTGGCGGTGGCCGGGGTGGCCCACACGGCCGCGACCGGCCTGCTCGACCCTCAGATCGCCGTCGCCTTCGGCGCGCTGATCGCGATCGGCGAGCTGGTCAGGCTCACCATGCCCGGCAACAGGGAGGTGGCCCCGATCGGCGCGGCGGCCGCCCTCGGTTACACGCTCCTGCTGGACATGGGGGGTGTCCCCACCCTGCATTCGGCGTTGCAGGTCGTCGCGGTGCTGTCGGTCGGCATGGTGGCGGGGGCGCTGCCGCACCTCGCGGTGGGTCGCCCGCCCCAGCTGGACGGGATGGCGCGCAGGCTCTTCACCGGTGCCCTGCTGGCGCTGGCCTACCGGCCGCTGGCGGGGCCGCTGTCCGACCTCGCGGGGGGAGGGGAGAGCGGCTGGTGGCCCGCGCTCGGCGTGATGGCCCTGCTCATCCTGATCATGGTGATGGTCGACGTGCTGCTCGCCGCCGTGCTGCGGGCCGAGCAGGTGCGTGCCGCCCTCAAGGTGGCCGTCCGCGACGAGTTGCGGATGGCCGCGCCGCTGGGAGCGGCCGTGGCCGCCTCCGGCATCCTGCTCGCGCTCGCCTCGCACAGCATGGGCATGACCGCGCTGCTGGTCTTCGCGGCGCCGCTGCTCGTCACTCAGGTCGCCTTCCGTAAGTACGCCGGGATCAGGGCCACCTACCTGCAGACCGTACGGGCGCTGTCCCGGGTCACCGAGGTCGGCGGGTACGTCGAGCCGGGGCACTCCCGCCGGGTGAGCCGCCTGGCGGTGGCGGTGGGGCGGGAGCTGGGCATGGCGGAGCCCGAGCTGCTGGAGCTCGAGTACGCCGCGCTCATGCACGACATCGGCCAGTTGTCGCTGCGCGATCCCATTCCCGGCGGTGCGACGGTCCTCACCGACCCCGAGCAGGCGCGGCGCATCGCCGAACTGGGGGCGGAGGTGATCAGGCAGACCGGGGTGCTCGACCGGGTGGCCGAGATCGTCCGCCGCCAGTGTGACACCTGCGCGGAGGCGCCTCCGATGGCGAGCCGCATCATCAAGGCGGCCAACGCCTACGACGACCTCGTCGGCGGTTCCAGCGACCGCGACCGGGCGGGCGCCGCCCTCGAACGGCTCCGGCTGGGCGTGGGTCAGGAGTACGACCCGACGGTCGTCGAGGCGATGGCCCGGGTGATCGACAGGCTGGCTCCGATCCACCGGCTCTAGACCTCTCGCCGGATCGGCCCGCCGTTCGCCACGGAGACCGACGAGGCGCTCGCGCGGGGCCACGTCGACGCGGGCGCCCGCGAGACCGTGCCGGGTTTCCGTGAGAGACCCGCCGAGCCGCCGGAACGGCACTGGAGCGGCGCTGGAACGGCGCTGGAGCGGCAGGAGTGGCAGGAGTTCGTCGGCGGAAACTACGACTCGGGACTGGTGCCCTCCTAGGCGGGCGTGATCAGCTTTTTCTGACACAGTTGAGAGACGTTGAACGATGGGAGTTTCCGGTGGTCGAGATCCGCGCTGAGATGGTGGCGAGTGTCTGGAAGGTCCTCGTGTCCGAGGGTGACCCCGTCGAGGACGGCGACACCCTGATCATCCTTGAGTCGATGAAGATGGAGATCCCGGTCCTCACGGAGGACGCCGGCGTGATCTCCCAGCTGAAGGTCGCCGAGGGCGACGTCATCCAGGAGGGCGACCTGATCGCCGTTATCGAGTAGTCCCACCGTCGCGGGCGAGCCGGGCGAGGAAGCGCTCACGGTCGACGACCACGCGCTCGATCGTTCCCGAGGCGACGACGGATGTCCGGTCGCGGGCGGTGAAGCCGAAGACCAGGCGGCGCCCGTCGACCTCGGTGAGCTCGACGGCGATCTCGACATGCGTGCCGACCGGGCTGGCCTCCAGATGCTCCAGAAAGACGCGGGTGCCGACGGAGGTCTGGCCCGGAGTCAGGGCACCCGCGACCGCCTGGACGGTGGCCCGCTCGGCGAGGGCGAGCAGGCGGGGGGTGGCGAGCACGGGGACGTCACCGCTGCCGACCTTCGTCGCGGTGTCCCCTCTTTCCACCATGATGAGCAGCCGTGCCTGCAGACCGGGAGCGAGCGTCATGCGCGTCAGCATAGGGTCTGGTCTCGTGACCTCGTACTGCGACCACTGCGGGCGCCCGGAGGGTGAGGCAGACCACGCCGCGTGTCTGTCGGCCCGCGCGATGGAGCCACCCCGCTACTGTTCTCGCTGCCGCCGCCGGATGGTGGTGCAGGTGACCCCCGGCGGCTGGTCCGCGCGCTGCGCCGAACACGGCACCACGAGCGGCTGACGCCGCCCGCTTTCACCCCGACTCACACGTTCTTTGCCGAGCCTTGTAGGATTTTGCGGAGTTCGTCCCGGATGTCTTGGGGTGACGCCGTGGCGCCCGCGTTGATTGTTTCCTCTGTGATTTTCGGGCGGCTTTGGGCGCAAGAGCCTGCAAGGTGGATAAGTACGCCTAAAAGTGCTGGGTTTTGTGCGATGCTACGGCACGCATCTCGTTTGTGAGCCATGCGGCATGCAGGGTTTCGTTACAGCGCCGTGATGGTGCCGCGACGCGGATCCGCTTTGTTGGAGAGCTCTGAGGTAGGAGTGAAGAGGGTTACGGGGGAGCCATGGTGGCCCAGGGCACGACGCTGGCGGGGCGGTATCGCCTAAGCACCCGCATTGGGGCCGGCGGTATGGGCGAGGTGTGGAAGGGCGAGGACATCGTCCTGGCTCGCACCGTCGCCGTGAAGGTGCTGCTTCCCGGCCGTACCGACGACCCGGGCTTCCTGGTTCGCTTCCAGGGCGAGGCCAGGGCGATGGCGACGATCAACCACCCCGGGGTCGTCGACGTGTACGACTACGGGGTTCACGAGGTGCCCGGCGCGGGGGCGACGGCATACCTGGTGATGAAGTTCGTCGACGGCGAGCCGCTGGACCGCCTGCTCGGGCGGCTGCGGCGCATCGCCCCGGGGGCCGCGATGGATCTCATCGCCCAGGCTGCCTCGGCGCTGCAGGCGGTCCACGACCAGGGCATCGTCCACCGGGACATCAAGCCGGGCAACCTGCTGGTGCGGTCGGACGGCACCCTCGTGCTCACCGACTTCGGCATCGCCAGATCCGACTCCGCCAGCCGGCTGACGGACGCGGGCATGGTGCTCGGCACCGCCGCCTACTGCGCGCCCGAGCAGGCCGAGGGCGCGCCCGTGACACCGGCCGTCGACATCTACGCGCTGGGCGTGGTGGCGTACGAGTGCCTGGCCGGGCAGCGCCCGTTCGACGGCGACACGCCCGTCACGATCGCGCTCAAGCACATCCGCGAGACGCCGCCGCCGCTGCCGCCGGACGTTCCGCCCGCGGTGAGGGCACTTGTGGAGCGCTCCCTCGCCAAGGATCCGGCCCGGCGCTTCCCCAGTGCCGCGGCGATGAGCGCCGCCGCCAGGCAGGCCGCCTTCGGCACGGAGGGCGGCGACACGCTGTCGGCGTCCGCGCGGCAGGCGGGGCCGCCGGAGACCGGCTGGCAGACGCAGGCACCCCAGGGCGGCCCGCAGGAACAGACCGGCTGGCAGGGGCAGGGATCGGCCGTTCCGCAGACGGGCTGGCAGGGAGCCCAGAGTCCGGCGGGAAACTGGCAGGGCGCCCAGCCTCCGACCGGTGGCTGGCAGGGAGGCGCGCAGCCCTCCACCTCGCCGACGGTGGGATCCGAGGCGGTCGCGCAGGGTCGCGGACGCCGCGGCGCGCAGAAGCCGAGGAGCAAGAGCGTGCTGGTCGCGTCGGCGGCGGTCGCGGCCGTGATGTGCGCGGGTCTCGTCGCGGTGGCGATCAACGGGATGGCGGCCTCCAAGGAGACGGCGAGTTCCGTGGAGCCGCCGGTGGCCACACCCACCGTCGACGAGACGAAGCCGCCGACGGTGAGGCACACCCGCAGGACGCTCACGCCCACCCCGACGGTGACGCGGCCGACCAGACGCACCACCACCCCGAAGCCCGCCGAGGAGGACGAGCCGCCGACGCCCACCCCGACGGTCACGAAGCCGCCGAAACCGACTCCCACCCCCACACCGACCCCGAGCCCGACGCCGCTGCCGAAGAAGAGGGTCCCCGGCACCGTCGGCATGAAGCCGGAGGCGGCGGAGGCGGCGCTCAAGCAGGCGGGTTTCAAGGTGAAGCGCACCTACAGCGCCGACGTCAAACCCGAGCACTGCACCGAGGTGGTCGAGTCCCTCCCGGCCGCGGACACGATGTGGGACCCGTCCAAGCCGGTGGAGGTCATCATCGCCCCCGTGCACTGTCCGCCGACGCCCACCCCGACCGCGACGGGCAAGCCCTAGCCGTATCGACCCGCGGGGTTGTCGACGCGGGTGATCGGCGGCCGGCCTCCGAGGGCGGTGTGGATCGATGGTGGTCGCAGGCGGGCGGAAACTCCTTCAGAGCCGCTGTGTGCTCGTCGTTGCCGGCGTAGGGCCGTAGGTAAGGCCCACTTCATCCAGCGAAGCGTTCTTGCCGTTGGTCTGCGGACGGCAGGGGCGTGTGTCGGCGCACCGGCTTCGCGCGACGACGACGGGCGAGCCTCGGTTTCCGGTGGTGTGCCGACGGGCTCGCGCACCGGAGAAGACCTCTTCGGTCCTGCGTGCGCGAGCCCGGTGGCGCTCCTTCAGATGCCCGTGGTGTGCCGGGGGTAGGCCACCGAGGGGTCGGTGGCGATGTTGACCATGTAGGGGATACCGGAGTCGAACGCGCGGCGCAGGGCCGGGCCGATCTCCGACGGGTCGGTGACGAGCTCGCCACCGCCGCCGAGGGCGGTCACCACCTGGTCGTAGCGGCACTGCGGCTGCAACTCGGCGGCCACGTCGTAGCCGTAGAGCATCTGCATGGGGTGCTTCTCCAGGCCCCACATGCCGTTGTTGCCGCAGATCATCACGACGGGCAGGCGGTGCCGCACGAGCGTGTCGACGTCCATCAGCGAGAAGCCGGCCGCGCCGTCGCCGAGCAGCAGCACCACCTGCGAGGAGGGACGGGCGATCCTGGCGGCGATGGCGTAGCCCAAGCCCGTGCCCAGGCAGCCGTACGGGCCCGGGTCGAGCCAGTTGCCCGGCTGGCGCGGCTCGACGTACTTGCCCGCGTACGAGACGAAGTCGCCGCCGTCGCCGATCACCACGGCGTCGTCGGCGAGGACCTTGCCCAGCTCCCCGTAGATGCGCATCGGGTGGATCGGGTCGGACGCGGACTCCAGCAGGTCGACGTCGGCGGCGACGGCGGCCGAGGCGGCCTCGGACAGCTGCGCGACCCAGGGCGCGTAGGTCTTGGGAGAGACGCCCGCGTTGGCGCAGGCCGCGCCGAGGCTCCAGAAGAGCAGCGAGAGGTCGCCGGCGGCGACGGCGACGGGATCCATGTGCGTGGTCAGCTGTGACGGCGCGTCGGCCAGGTGCACGACCTTGGCGAGCGGGGCGCCGTCCTTGCCGCCGAACCAGCCGTAGCCGAGGCGGAAGTCGATCGGGGCACCCGCCACGATCACCAGGTCGGCCTGCGAGAACGCCATTCCCCTCGCCCGGGTGACCAGCAGCTCGTGACCGGCCGGCAGGATGCCGCGGCCCTGGCCGTTGGGGACGACCGGCAGGCGGTACTCCTCGACGAAGCTCCTCGCGACCTCCTCGGCGCGGTCCATCCACACGTCGGAGCCGAGCACCAGCACCGGGTGCCGGGCCTCGGCGATCAGCTGGGCGATCGAGGCGAGCGCGTCGGGGTCGGGCTCCAGCGGGGACGGGGTCAGCGTCTCGGGGGCCTCCTCGAGCGGGGGCGCGGCCGAGAAGAGGTGATCCATGTGGAAGTCGAGGAAGACGGGGCCGCGGTGCGGGGCGAGGGCCGTACGGAAGGCCATCTCCACGTCCTGGGCGATGGAGTCGGCGCCGGAGCCGGTGAAGGCCAGCTTGGTGATGGGGGCGAACAGCGGCGGGTGGTCGATCTCCTGCAACGCGCCCGACCCCCAGCGCGACTGCGGGGCACGGCCTCCCATCACCACGACGGGGGAGCCGTTGAAGTGCGCGGTGGCCACCCCGCTGACGCCGTTGGTGATGCCGGGGCCCGCGGTGAGCACGGCCAACCCGGGTTTGCGCGTCAGCCGTGCGGTCGCCTCCGCGGCGAAGACGGCACTCTGCTCGTGGCGGACATCCAGGATGGGCATGCCCTCGTGGACCGCACCGTCGTAAAGCGGGAAGATATGCCCGCCGGACAGGGTGAACATGGTCTCGATGCCGTATGCCTTGGAGACGGCGACCGCTATGTCACCTGCGTGCTTGGGAGACTCCATATCGCGCAACCTACCAGTCAGTCACTTAGCCGGACAGGGATTGTTCTCCCTGCCCCGATCCCATCGCCTAATGCGGCCGGCACATATCGCGTCTGTCGGGAATCGAACCGCCCAACGCCTGGTGGCGGGCGCCTTACGGGCCGTACGGGGTCGACGGGGGTCCGGTGCGGGCCGGAGCGCGGACCCGCCGGGGTGGGACGGAGATCGGCGGGGGCCGGTACAGGCGGAGTGCGGACCCCCGGGGGTGGGACGAGGACCGGTGGGAGTCCGGCAGGGGCCGGGTGAGATCCGGCTCGCGGGGACCTTCGCGTCTCCGCGAGCCCGCGAGGCTCCGAGATGTTCCCGAACAGGGTGAGGGTGATCTCCGCGAGCCCGCGCGAGGCTTCGAGGGGGTCTCAGAGGGTGTCGGAGAGCGCCTTGATGGGCATCTTGAGGTCCACCAGCAGGCCCAGATCCGCCTCGGCCGTACGGCCGAGGGTGGTCAGGTAGTTGCCGACGATGATCGCGTTGATGCCGCCGAGCATGCCCTCACGGGTGCCCAGGTCGCCCAGGGTCAGCTCGCGGCCGCCCGCGTAGCGCAGGATCGTGCGGGGCAGCGCGAGCCTGAAGGTGGCGATCGTCCTGAGCGCCTCCGGCCCCTCCAGCAGCGGGAAGGACTCGAAGGGGGTACCGGGGCGCGGGTTGAGGAAGTTCAGCGGGACCTCGTCGGGCGCCAGCTCGCCGAGCTGGCCGGCGAACTCGGCCCGCTGCTCCCGGGTCTCGCCCATGCCGACGATGCCGCCGCAGCACAGTTCCATCCCGGCCTCGCGCACCATCAGGCAGGTGTCCCAGCGCTCCTCCCAGGTGTGGGTGGTGACGACCTTCTCGAAGTGCGACCTCGCGGTCTCCAGGTTGTGGTTGTAGCGGTGCACGCCCATCTCGGCCAGCTCGTCGACCTGCTCCTGGGTGAGCATGCCGAGCGAGCACGCCACGTTGATGTCGACCGCCTCACGGATCGCCTTCACCCCCTCGCGGACCTGGTCCATCAGGCGCCGGTCGGGACCCCGTACGGCGGCCACGATGCAGAACTCGGTGGCACCGGTCGCCGCGGTCTCCCTGGCGGCCTCGACCAGCGAGGGGATGTCGAGCCAGACGGCGCGGACCGGGGAGGAGAACTGCCCGGACTGCGAGCAGAAGTGGCAGTCCTCCGGGCAGCCGCCGGTCTTGAGGGAGACGATGCCCTCGACCTCCACCTCCGGGCCGCACCACTTCATCCGCACCTCGTGGGCGAGGGCGAGCAACTCGTCGAGACGGTCGTCGGGAAGCTCCAGGCAACGGAGCGCCTGCGCCGCGTCGAGCCCGCGGCCCTCCTCAAGCACCTGCGTCCGGGCGATCTCGAGGATGTCGCTCATCTGATACCTCCAGCGGGGAGATGGGCCGCGGCTACGGCTACGGGGAAAGCCTAAGGGTGGCCCGGAAGGAAGCGGGGTCGAAGCCCCCACCCAGCGTGGGGCCCAGCCCCGAGCGGGCCGCGCGGGCGAAGGCGTTGCGCTCCAGCAGCCCGGCTCGCTCGGGGAGGGCGCCCGCCAGCGGCCGGGCGGCCAGCATCTCCAGGTCCGCCACGTTGCTCCGCTCGGCGAGGCCGGGCTCGGCCGGCCAGGAGCCGATCACCACCCCGGCGGGCTCCAGCCCTCGGTGGGCCATCGCCTCCAGCGTCAACGCGGTGTGGTTGAGGGTGCCGAGCCCGGCCCTGACCACCAGGAGGACCGGTGCCGAGAGCGCGCGGGCGAGGTCGGCGAGGGTCGCCCCCTCCTCGTCGAAGCGAACGAGCAGCCCGCCCGCCCCCTCGACGATCACCAGCCGGTGCGAGGAGGCCAGCTCCTCGATCCGGGCCGCGGTCCGCGCGACGGAGACCGGCGGCAGGCCGGACAGGCGGGCCGCCGCCGCGGGGGAGAGCGCGGCGGGATACCTGGCCAGCTCGAAGGTCGTCCCCACCCCGGACAGCCGGATGACGTCGTCCATGTCGCCGGGGTCGGCGCCGGACACCCCGGTCTGCGCGGGCTTCACCACCGCGACCGAGGAGCCCCGCTCCCTGGCGAGCGAGGCCACCGCCGCGGTGACGACCGTCTTTCCCACCCCGGTGTCGGTCCCGGTGACCACGAGAATGCTCACCTGTCTCACCTTAGGCGCGGCTCGGGTGTGCCTCAGGGGCGGCGCAGGCGGGTGATGAACTTGTAGCGGTCTCCCCGGTACAGCGACTGGGCCCACTCGACCGGGTTGCCGTCCGCGTCGAAGGCGTGCCGGGTGAGCAGGAGCATCGGCAGGCCGACGTCCACACTGAGCACCTGCGCGTCGTACGGGGTGGCGAGCACGGTCTCTATGATCTCCTCGGCGTCGGTCAGCCGCACGTTGTACGCGTTGTACAGCGTCTCGTACAGCGAGGAGTGCATCTCCAGCTCCCGCCTGAGGCGGGGAAAGCGCCGGGCCGACAGGTGGGTGGTGTCGATCGACATCGGCTCGCCGTTGGCCAGGCGCAGCCGGTGCAGGCGCAGCACGCGGCCGCCGGCGTTGATCGCCAGGCGGCGGGCGAGCGCCTCGTCGGCGGTGACGTAGCTGATGTCGAGGATCTTGGTGTCGGGTTCGAGGCCGACGGTCCGCAGGTCCCCGGTGTAGGAGGTGAGCTGGAGGACCTGGGCGACCTTGGGTTGTGCGACGAACGTCCCCTTGCCCTGGATGCGCACCAGGCGGCCCTCGACCACGAGCTCGGACAGGGCCTGGCGCACGGTCGTGCGCGACGTCTCGAAGCGGACCGCGAGGGCCCGTTCCGGTGGCAGGGCGCTGCCCGCGGGCAGGCTCTTGGTGAGGCTGAGCAGGCTGCGCTTGACGTCGTAGTATTTCGGGATCCGCGGGGAGTCGTCGCTCACATGGTCACCTTCATCTCGGCCACGGCGGTGAGTGCACCCCGGATCACCGCTAGATCATCGGAACTCAGATTGGCCCGTGCCGTCAACCGCAGGCAAGAGCGGCCGACCGGCACCGAAGGCGGCCGGAAGCATCCGGCGCGCACCCCGTGTTCCGCGCAGACGAGGGCGGCCCGAAGCGCGGTCTCGGGCGGGCCGAGCACGATGGGGACGACCGCGCCCGCCGGATCGCCGGTCTCCAGGCCGAGATCGCGGGCCATCGCGGCCAACTCCCTCGCCCTGGTCCGGACAAGTCCCGGCAGTTCGGGCTGATGGTGAAGGATATCGACGGCGGCGAGTGCCGCCGCCACACTGCCCGGCGCGAGCCCGGTGTCGAAGATGAACGAGCGTCCCGTGTCCACGAGGGTCTGGATCACCTCGGGCGCGCCGAGCACGGCTCCGCCCTGCGATCCCAGGGACTTCGACAGTGTGATCGTTCTCACAACACCCGGTTCGGCCGCGAGCCCCGCGGCGTGCACCGCGCCCTGCCCGCGAGCGCCGACGACCCCGATCGAGTGCGCCTCGTCGACGATCAGCAGCGCGCCCTGGCGCACCGTCGCCGCGTGCAGTTCCTCAAGCGGCGCCAGGTCGCCGTCCACGGAGAAGATCGCGTCGGTGACCACGATCGCGTGCTCCTCGTCCCGGTCGGCGAGCGCCTTCTCCACCGCCACCGTGTCCCGGTGCGGAGCGACCACGACCCGTGAGCGCGACAGCCGGCAGGCGTCCACGATGGAGGCGTGGTTGCCCGCCTCGGAGACCACCAGGGCGTCCCTGCCCAGGGCCGCGACGGCGGCCAGGTTGGCCAGGTAGCCGGAGGAGAACACCAGGGCGCCCCGCGCGTCGGTGAAGGCGCGCAGACGCGCCTCCAGGCGTGCGTGCAGGGCCGTGGAGCCCGTGACCAGGCGGGAGCCCGTGGAACCCGTGCCCCAGGCGCGGGTGGCCTCCACGGACGCTTCGACCAACCGCTCGTCCCTGGCCAGGCCGAGGTAGTCGTTGGAGGCCAGGTCGATCAGGCCGTCGTCGTCGGGTGTGCGGGCGCGCAGGACCCGCCGCAGCCCCGCCGCCTCCCTCGTGGCCGCCGCCGTGCGGAACCGGGCCAGCGGATCGGGGGTCTGCTCCATAGGCGGCATCTTTCCAGCCGGACTCACCCGATTCGCGTTCGGGCCTGCAAAGAACGCATGATGCACGGGTGCCGACTCTAAGCGACCTGGCGGTTCGTCACACCGCGCTCGACGATGCGGACCTTGAGTGGATGCACTCGCTGGTGTCCGACTGGCAGCTCCTCGCCGACCTTTCCTTCGCGGACCTGATCTTGTGGATCCCCCTGAAGGAGGGCACGGGCTGGATCGCGATCGCGCAGATGAGGCCCACCACGGGGCCGACGGTCTACCACGACGACATCGTGGGCATGACGGCGGCCAAGGGGGAGAGGCCGCTCCTGGAGACCGCCTGGAACGAGCGGCGCATCTGCCGCGAGGGCGATCCCGACTGGTCGAGCGGGGTGCCGGTCCGTGAGGAGACCATTCCGGTGCGGAGGGCCGACCACTTCCTGGGCGTCATCCAGCGCTCGACGAACCTCTCCTCCGCGCGCACCCCCTCCCGGTTGGAGCTGACCTACCTGCAGAGCGCCTCCGACCTGGCCCAGATGGTGGCCGAGGGCCGTTTCCCGTTCTCCGGCGCCGAGCCGATCCTGGTCCGCTCGCCGAGGGTGGGCGACGGGCTGCTCAGGCTCGACCGGGCGGGCCGTGTCACGTACGCCTCGCCGAACGCGCTGTCGGCCTACCGGCGGCTGGGCCTCAACGCCGATCTGGTCGGCGCGGAGCTGGGCCGTACGACCGCGACGCTCTGCTACTCCGACGAGCCCATCAACGAGAACCTGATGCTCGTCGCGAGCGGGCGGGAGCCCAAGGAGACGGAGGTGGAGTCGGGCGGCACGGTGGTACAGCTGCGGGCGATCCCGTTGGTCGTCGGCGGCGGGAGGATCGGCGCGCTGGTGCTCATCAGGGACGTGACCGAATTGCGGCGCCGTGAGCGGGAGCTGATGACCAAGGACGCCACCATCAAGGAGATCCACCACCGGGTGAAGAACAACCTGCAGACCGTGGCCGCGCTGCTGCGGCTCCAGGCCAGGCGGATGCAGTTGCCGGAGGGCAGGGAGGCGCTGGAGGAGGCGGTGCGCAGGGTCGGGTCGATCGCGATCGTGCACGAGACGCTCTCGCACACGCCCGAGGAGCAGGTCGACTTCGACGACATCGCCGACCGGGTGATCGCGATGACGGGGGAGGTCGCGGCCCCTGAGGCGCAGGTGGTGCCGTCCCGCGTCGGGGCGTTCGGGGTGTTGCGCTCGGAGATCGCGACGCCGCTCGCGATGGTCCTCACCGAACTGCTGCAGAACGCGGTTCAGCACGGGCTGGCGCAGCGTCAGGGCAAGCTCCAAGTGATCGTGTCACGCGGTGCCGAGCGGCTGGATGTGATCGTGTCCGACGACGGCAGCGGGCTGCCGGAGGACTTCGATCTCGACCAGGCCACCAGTCTCGGCCTGCAGATCGTCCGTACCCTGGTGGTGGGTGAGCTGTCCGGGCGTCTCGCCATCGAGCCACGCCAGGGCGGCGGGACCGAGGTGAGCCTGAGCATCCCCCTCCCCGCGGTCTGAGCGGGGGAGGGGGAGCGCGTCGGGTCGCGTTCTCGCGAGGGGACGTGCTTGTCGCCCGGGGCGGAAAGAGGGCTCACCGGGCCGGGGACGTGCTCGTCGCCCGGCCGGGGGAGACGGAAGGGTAGGCGCGGAGGGTCAGACGCTCGCGCGGGCGCGGGCACGAGCCGTGCGGCGCTTGAGCGCGCGTCGCTCGTCCTCGCTCAGGCCGCCCCAGACACCGGCGTCCTGCCCGGATTCCAGGGCCCACTTCAGGCATGCTTCGCTGATGCTGCACGTACTGCAGACCTGCTTGGCTTCCTCGATCTGCATCAGGGCGGGGCCGGTGTTGCCGATCGGGAAGAACAGCTCGGGGTCCACGTCACGGCAGGCGGCTCGGTGGCGCCAGTCCATGCGTCCACTCCTTCGTAAGAGGAGCCCTTGCGTCGGCTCCGGCGGCTCACTTTGTGAAGAGTTTCACTAATCAGCGCGAACGGATCCCCGGCCCGTGGTCCGGGTCGGGGGACTGTTCACTTGATCGCCGGTGGCCTGGGAGCGAGGTGGTCGCTCAAAGGTCCTACGTTCCGACGTCATCTTGAGATTGTCAGCCACGCTTAGTACACGCAAGAGGTTTGGGGGAACGTTTTGCCTGAAATGGATGTCGGATGCGTCACACAGGCTCGCACGTAACCGATTAGACCAAGACCTGTAACGCGTCGGGGATAGAACGGAACGTTATTCGTTCGACCTCTCCCAGGTAGTCCCCGTCCAGCTGGAACGCCACGGGGCGCCCGGCGCTCAGGGTGAACTCCTTCTCGTCGTGGAGCTGCACCAGGTGGCGACCCGTCGGCAGCGTGTCGCGCTCACCGAGGATCTGGGGCATCAGCTGGAGCATGAAGGGCAGGCCGAGACGCTGCAGGCCCAGGAGGTCGAGCCCGGTCTCGAAGCTCGCCCACGGGGTCGGGGAGACCGGCCGGGGGCCGATGTAGGACCACGGGGAGGTGTTGGAGACGACGGCCATGAAGATGCCGCCGGTCCGCGGCACCTCGGGGCCCTCGACGGTCATCGGCGGGTGACGTTTGTCGGTCGACAGATAGTGGTGTAACGCGGTGTTCACATAGCGGGTGGGTGTCGCCTTGCGGCCGGTGCCCCGCATCCCCTCGACCGCCCTGATCACCTCTGCGTCGTACCCCAGACCACTACAGAACGTGAAATATCTACTGTGGTCACCCCAGATCGCCTGACCGAGTCCGACGGTCCGCCTCCGGTCGTCGCGGATCGCCTCCAGGATCGCCCCCATCGCCTCGACCGGGTCGTTCGGCAGGCCCAGGGCCCTCGCGAAGACGTTCGCGCTGCCACCGGGGATCGCGAGCAGCGCGGGCCTGTCGATCGAGCTGCCCTCGTCGCCGGCCTTGCCGTCCACCGGGTCGAGCAGCCCGTTCACCGCCTCGTTGATGGTGCCGTCACCGCCCAGCACGGCCACCGCGTCGTAGCCGGAGGCGTGCGCCTTGCGGGAGAGCCGCATCGCGTGCCCCCGGTAGGCCGTCTCCTCGACGGTGAGGTTCATCGTCGCGCTCAGCGCTCTGATGAGAACGTCCCTGGTTCGCTGGTTGGTCGTCGTCGCCTTCGGATTCACCAGGAGCATCGCGCGCATGACCTCAGCGTATCCGCCGGAAACCGGGCTGAGGCGGCGGAAGGAGAAGGCCGATGCGCGGGGACGGGGAACGGTGCGGGAGGACCGCGGGGGACCGCGGGGGACGGGGAACGGGGCCGGGGTGGGGGAAGAGCCGGGCGACCATACCCGGCGATAGGGTTGCCCCGTGTCGAACCGTCCGATGACCCTCACCGTCGCCGCCGCCGTCATGGCACTGGAAGGCGCGACCGTCCTGCTCCTCGGCGGCTACGCCGGAGTGGAGACGGTGATCGGCCGGCCGTCCGACGTGATGACCTCGATCGCCGTCGCCGCGTTCGGGATCATCATCGGCGCGGCCCTGCTCTGGGTCGGCTGGGGAATGCTCCACTCGGAGCGATGGTCGCGGAGCCCGGGGGTGCTGACGCAGATCTTCGCCATCCCGGTCTCGGTCACGATGATCCAGTCCGACCAGCGGGTGATCGGCGTCTCGCTGATCGTCCTCGCGGTGATCGGACTGGTCACGCTGCTGTCCCCGCCGACGACACACGCCCTCTACGGAGACCACGACCAGCCTTCTCGCTAGTCGTCGACGGTGAGGCCCTCCCGGAGCTGGGCGAGGGTCCTGGCGAGCAACCGGGACACGTGCATCTGGGAGATGCCGAGCTCGGTGGCGATCTGCGACTGCGTCATGTTGCCGAAGAAACGCAGCAGCAGGATCCGCTTCTCACGCGGGGGCAGCCGCTCCAGCAGAGGCTTGAGCGACTCGCGGTATTCGACGCCCTCCAGGGAGTCGTCCACGATCCCGAGGGAGTCGGCCACCGCCGGCGCGTCGTCGTCGCCGGAGTCGGGCGCGTCGAGGGAGACCGTGGAGTAGGCGTTGGCCGACTCCAGCCCTTCGAGCACCTCCTCCTCGCTCATCTTCAGGAACGCGGCCAGCTCGGCCACGGTCGGCGCGCGCCCCTCCCGCTGGGAGAGCTCGCTGATCGCCTTGGTGAGCGAGAGCTTGAGCTCCTGCAGGCGGCGTGGCACGCGGACCGCCCAGCCCTTGTCACGGAAGTGGCGTTTGATCTCGCCCACGATCGTCGGGGTCGCGTAGGTGGAGAACTCCACCCCGCGGCCGAGATCGAAGCGGTCGATCGACTTGATCAGCCCGATGGTCGCGACCTGGGTGAGGTCGTCCAGCCACTCACCCCGGTTGCGGAACCGGCGGGCGAGGTATTCGACGAGGGGAAGGTGGAGCTCGACGAGCTCGTCGCGAATGCGCTGACGCCGCGGGTCGTCGGAGGTCAACTCCACCAGTTCCGCGAAGAGCAGGCGCGCACGCACCCGGTCGGGCACCGCGTGGTCGCTGGCGGCCATGGCACGAGTCCTTTCCGTCACGCCGGCCTCGCCGCGCCTCGGCGCTTGCGGAGGACGATCGCCATACGGTCGGGGGAGTCGGTTACGGCATCCACATCGTCAGCCAGGGCGGTGAGCACCATCCACGCGAAGTCGTCGCGCTTCGGAGGCGTGCTCCCCACTGTGCTGACCTCGACCCGCACTTTCATCAACTGCCCGGTGAGCTCGAACTCGGCGGTCAGATCTGTGCCGGGAACAGCCTGGGTCAGCAGCATCGCACACGCCTCGTCAACCGCGATCCGAAGATCCTCGATCTCGTCCAGCGTGAAGTCCAGCCGTACGGCGAGTGCGGCTGTCGCCGTACGCAGCACGGACAGATAGGCGCTCGTCGCCGGCAGCCGGACGCTCACCACGTCACGGATCCCGCCCATGCCGACCGCGGGCGCCTCGGTGTGTTCGGTCACGTTCCTCCTCGCAGAGTCGCTGACTGCAACCTACAGCCCTGAGACGGTGGTTGGCCCGCTTGGACTCGCGATCGGGGCGATTTGCCACCGTCAAGAGCCCATGAAGATACGCAAAAAGGGCACTGTTTTTAATGACGGCTCCGGCGCATCGCGGCCCTGGGCGGTGACCGCACGGCGCCGACGCGCCGGTGTTCGGCCTGCCGGACGACCGGCGTCGCGACCCGGACGCCGTGACGGCGGCCCTCCTCGCGGGCCCCGATCCGGATCAAGGGGCGTCCCGGGGACGTTTCCTCGATCCGGACCACCGGTGCCCCCTCACGACATCGTTGTGAGGGTTTTAAGCGGCCTTGGTCTCCCAGAAGATCTTGGAGATGTCGTCGATCTTGCCGAGGAGCTCGTCGGCCTTGGCGACGTCGACCGTGCCCTTGCCGCCGGCCGCGCCCGCGAGCTTGGTGGCCTCCCAGAACAGCTGGTGCAGCTGCGGGTAGGTCTCCAGGTGCGGGGGCTTGAAGTAGTCGGTCCACAGCACCCACAGGTGGTGCTTGACCAGCTCGGCCCGCTCCTCCTTGATGGTGAGCGCGCGGGAGCGGAAGACCGGGTCCTCGTTCGCCGCGTACTTCTCCATGATGGCCTTGACGGATTCGGCCTCGATGCGGGCCTGGGCCGGGTCGTACACACCGCAGGGCAGGTCGCAGTGCGCGGAGGCGATGTGCTTGGGGCGCATAAGTCGTGCGAGCATCGGAAATCCTTCCTTGATGCCAGGTTCAGAATGGTCCGGTTAACGACCTTACTCGTCTCCGAATGCCCGCGTGGGAGGGGGTTACGCTCGATGAGAGTCCGTGTCGCGGGCGAGTCGATGTTGCCCGCGTTGCGGCCGGGAGACTGGCTCTGGGTACGGCGCGGCGCGGTCGTGCGGCCCGGCGACCTGGTCGTCGCCCGGCTGCCGTCCGACCCCGCCGTGCTCATCGTCAAGCGCGCCGCGTGGGAGGCGGACGGCGGTTGGTGGCTGGAGAGCGACAACCAGCGCGCGCCGGGGCGGCGCGACAGCTGGGACTTCGGGGCGCTGCCCGCGTCCGCGATCGTCGGCCGGGTGGTGCTGCGCTACTGGCCGGGTCTCTGGCGGGCCAGGTAGCTCTACCTGACGACCTTCTGACGGGCACGGTAGGCGGCGACGTTGGCCCGGCTGGCGCACCGCTCGGAGCAGTAGCGGCGCGACCGGTTGGAGGAGGTGTCGAGATAGGCCCTGCGGCAGGGCGGCGCCTGGCAGAGGCCGAGCCGGTCGACGCCGAGGTCGGTGATCATGGTGGCGAGTCCCATCACCGCGCCCACCGCGTACTGGTCGGCCATCCGGCCTCCCTCGGTGAGGTGCATGTGCCAGCGCTCGCCGTCGTGACCGGAGATCTGCGGCTGGACCGGGTGGTGGATGAGCAGCGAGTTGAGCCGGTCGACCACCGCTTCCTCGTCGCCGGCCTCCGCGGTCTCGAACACGATCATCAACTCCTCGCGCAGGTCGCGCAGGGCCTCCAGGTCACTCCTGGTGATCCGGCAGCCTGGCCGGTAGCGGCCGCCCTCTTCCAGAAGCAGACGCAGCCCTTCGAGGCCGGTGAGCCGGTCGGGGCTGTTGATCAGTAGTACGGCCAGCTCCGCGTAGGAGGTGAGGTCCATCTGGGGATCCGTCGATGTAAGAGGCGGCATGGATTTCGAGTATTACACGATGTGGTGAGGCTAACACCCGGACGGCGAAAGTGAGTGGACTTCCTCCAGCGGAGGCAGTCTCAACATGTGGCACAATCGAGCAACGGGTGACCCCCGTACCCCTCCTGGCGACCGTGCCCAGTGAGCAGGCCCCGAGCGGCTACCGAAGCCCGGGACGGCTCCTCCGGCCGCCTCCGAAGGAAACATCCGTCTGTCTGACATGAACTACAGGGGTCGCTGTGGCCGTCACGCCATCCTCCGTCTCTCTCGAATCTCTCGATGCCCTCGATCTGGATCCGGCCTTCGCCCTGCACCGCGGCGGCAAGCTGGAGGTCCGCTCCACCGTCCCGGTCCGCGACGCCGACGACCTGGCACTCGCCTACACGCCGGGTGTGGCCAGGGTCTGCAGCGCGATCGCCGACGAGCCCGAGCTGGCCAAGGACTACACCTGGATCTCCAACGTGGTCGCCGTGGTCTCCGACGGCACCGCGGTGCTCGGTCTCGGAGACATCGGGCCCGCCGCCGCCATGCCGGTGATGGAGGGCAAGGCGCTGCTGTTCAAGCAGTTCGCGAACGTCGACGCGGTGCCCATCTGCCTCGACTGCACCGATGTGGACGCGCTGGTCGAGACGATCGTCCGGCTCGCCCCCTCCTTCGGCGGGATCAACCTCGAGGACATCAGCGCGCCCCGCTGCTTCGAGGTCGAGGCGCGGCTGCGCGAGATCCTCGACATCCCCGTCTTCCACGACGACCAGCACGGCACCGCGATCGTCGCGCTGGCCGCGCTGAAGAACGCCGCACGGCTGACCGGCCGCTCGCTGGGAGACCTGCGGGTCGTGGTCGCCGGCGCCGGCGCCTCCGGGATCGCGGTGAGCAGGATCCTCCTCAACGCCGGCATCGGCGACATCGCGGTCGCCGACTCCAAGGGGCTCATCCACGAGGGTCGCGACGGGCTCAACCCGATCAAGGAGGCCCTGGCGCGCGACAGCAACAGGGCGGGCCTGCGCGGTTCCACCGAGCAGGCGCTCGCGGGGGCCGACGTGTTCGTCGGGCTGTCGGGCTCGACGGTCTCGGAGGAGGCGATCGCGTCGATGGCCTCGGAGTCGATCGTCTTCGCGCTGTCCAACCCCACTCCCGAGGTGCGGCCGGAGATCGCGCGCAAGTACGCGCGGGTGGTCGCGACCGGCCGCTCCGACTTCCCCAACCAGATCAACAACGTGCTCGCCTTCCCCGGCGTCTTCCGCGGGGCGCTCGACGTGCGCGCCACCACGATCACCGAGAACATGAAGGTCGCCGCGGCCGAGGCGCTCGCCGGGGTGGTCGCGGACGACGACCTCTCGGCCGACTACGTGATTCCCAGCCCGTTCGACGAGCGCGTGGCCCCGGCGGTCATCGCCGCGGTCGCCGCGCAGGCCCGCGCCGACGGGGTCGCCCGCCTCTAGGAGACACCGCACAGGTCACGGACGGTTCCCGGAACGGTTCCCGGATCGGAGAGGTCGCTCGCCTCCGGGGGCACCTCGTCGGAGGGGCCGCTCGGCTCCAGGGACACCTCACCGGCAGCGTGATCACCGACGCCCCTCGCCCGAACGGCGAGGGGCGTCGGTGCTTTCCGGAAACCCCGACGTTCGTCACGGATCGTGCTATAAAAAGAGCCCTCAGTTACCTATGTACGTAAGGCGTGCATCAGGTGGCCGGTGCGCGCACGGCCGGATCGCGCGCGTCGTCGGCACGCAGACGGTTCTCGCGGTGAGGGGAGCTATGGAACGCGAGCCCAACCGACTACTCCAGAGGCTCATCGCCGAGGCGGGCTTCACCCACAAGGGGCTTGCCCGCCGGCTCAACGATCTCGGCGCGGCTCGTGGCCTGTCCGGTCTGAGGTACGACCACAGTTCCGTGCTGCGCTGGATCGCGGGCCAACGGCCCAGGGACCCGGTCACCGGACTGCTCGCCGAGATCTTCGCGCTCCGGCTCGGCAGGGCCGTGAGCCCCGAGGATCTCGGCTTGTCGGCCGTTCTGACGCCGCTCGACCTCGGGCAGGAGTTCGACCACACGTGGCAGGAGGGAATCTCGACCGTGACAGCACTGTGGCGCGGGGACGTGGAGAGACGCAGGTTCTTACTCGACTCCACCTTCGCGATCGGGGCCGGGTCCGCCGGGGCGCTGCGCTGGCTCACCCTTCCGTTGGAGGGCCGCCCCGAGGGGCAGGGCACCCGGCGCGTCGGCATGGACGACATCGCGGCGATCCGGGAGGTCACCCGGTCTTTTGGTGAGCTGGACAACAGGTTCGGCGGCGGAAGAGTCCGTCCCGCTGTCGTGAAATATCTGGACACGTCGGTCGCGCCGCTCCTCGCTGACGGCTCGTATGCCGAGAACACCGGCAAGGCGCTGGCCTCGGCCGCCGCCGAGCTGACCCGGCTGGCCGGATGGATGGCCTACGACCTGGAGCAGCACGGCCTGGCCCAGCGCTACCTGATCCAGGCGCTGCGCCTGGCGCGCGGGGCGGGCGACCACGGGCTCGGCGGCGAGATCCTCGCGGGGATGAGCCACCAGGCCATATACATAGGACAGCCCGCCCACGCGCTCGACCTGGCCAGGGCGGCCCAGCTCTCGGCCCGGCGGGCGGGGATCTTCGCGCTGCTCGCCGAGACGCACGTGCTGGAGGCCCACGCGCACGCGGCACTGGACGACCGCGCGGCGTGCGCGAGCTCCCTCCACGAGGCCGAGCTCTCCTTCGACCGGCGCAGGGCCGGCCACGAGCCCGACTGGATCTCCTACTTCGACGAGGCCTACCTGGCGGCGAAGATCGCGCACTGTTTCCGCGACCTTGGCGACGGGCCGGGCACGGTGGGGCACGCGAGACGCTCGCTGGAGATGGACGGGCGCTACGTACGCGGGCGGATGTTCAACCTGTCGCTGCTCTCGGCCGGGCTGCTCGCCTCGGGGGAGCTGGAGGAGGCCTGTTCCGTCGCGGTGGAGGCGCTGGAGCTTGCGAAGGGCCTGGAGTCGGCCAGGACGCGGTCGTACGTCGCCGACCTGCGGCGCAGGCTGGAGCCCTACGCCGCCGAGCGGTTCGTGGTGGAGCTGAACGAGAGGGTGAGGGAGCTCGACTCCGCCTGAGCTCGATCTTCACTGAGCGCCGTCCTGTTGGCGCGGCCCTCGTGAGGAGGTTTTCGTGAAGAGGGAGAGACGTTCTCTCAGAGGCCGGCTGTCGTCTGCACGCTCGGGGAGCCTTCTACGAGAAGGCCGGATTCGGTGGGGGAATGGCCGAGGGGGGCCCGGCTGGTGCCGGACCCCCCTCGGGTGATGCTTTGGGTGGAGCTGGTGTTGCTGTGGGTCTGAGGTTTG
>NZ_JBIAYX010000037.1:0-32594 GCF_042898365.1 Streptosporangium sp. NPDC000509
AGGACTGCGTCGCCAGCGTCGTCGCCCACACCGACGCCAACGCCATGATCGCGCCCACCGACAGGTCGATACCCCCACCGATGATCACGAACGTCATACCTACCGTGATCACCCCGATGGTCGCCGCCAGCGACAGGATGCTCACCATGTTCGAGGTCGTGGCGAAGGTGTCGGGCACCGTGACCAGACCCACCACCGCCAGCATCACCAGCGCGACCACCAACCCGAGGTGGCGCGTCTCGCCGAGACGGGCGAGCGGGCTCTTCGCGGCGGGTCCGGGTGCGGGTGTCTCGACGCGGTCGTGCTCGTCCACGGGCGGCTTCACCGGAGCACCGCCGCGCTCATCGGGGCTCCGGAAGGGAGAGAGATGACGTCCATGAAGACCTGTCGGTTCCTTTCGCTAGTCCCGGCGGGTACGGAGTCCTCGGCGCGTGCGCGGCTCCCGGCGTGTGCGGGATCCTCGATGCGTGCGAGGCTTCCGGCGTGTGCGGGGTCCTCGGCGCCTGCGAGATTCCTGGCGCGTCCAGGGGACCCGGCGCTCCTGGTGTGCCGGAGGTCTCCCGCGTGTGCGGGGTCCACCGGAGGGGTGGGGATCCCCGGCATCCCGGGGAAGAAGGGGAGGAAGCCGGTCACAGGGCGCTCCCCTCCATGATCATGTCGAGGACGGCGTGCTCGTCCAGCTCACCGGCACCGGCCTCACGAATGACCCGGCCCTCACGCAACACCAGCACCCGATCGGCCAGCCCCAGAACCTCGGGAACCTCGCTGGAGACCAGCAACACCCCGATCCCCTCGTCGGCCAGCCGCCGCACCAGCGCGTACAACTCCGCCCGAGCCCCCACATCCACCCCGCGGGTCGGCTCGTCCAGCAACAACAGCTTGCGATCGTTCAGCAACCAGCGGGCCAGCACCGCCTTCTGCTGGTTACCACCCGACAACGTCTTGATCGGCCGCTCCGGATCGGCCGGCCGCATCTCCAGCGCCCGCACCATCTCCCGCGCGTCCGCCGCCTCACGACGCCGATCCATCCAGCCCAGCCGCGAATACCGGCCCAGACTCGCCAGGCTGATGTTGCGCGACACGCTCTGGTCCAGCAGCAACGCCTGCGCCTTGCGCTCCTCGGGCGCCAACCCCATGCCCAGCCGCACCGCATTGGTCGTGCCACCGCCCCGGCGCACCACCTTGCCCTCCAGCATCACCTGCCCGGAGAAGCGCCGCGCCCCGTACACCGCCTCGATGATCTCCGAACGGCCCGAGCCGACCAGACCGGCCAGCCCCACGATCTCCCCCGCCCGCACCGAGAACGACACATCGGAGACATGGCCGGGGACGGTGAGGTTCTCGACCCGCAGCACCTCTCTTCCCGCGGCGGGTTCCGTACGGCGCGGCGGGAAGACGTACTCGACGTTGCGGCCGGTCATCAGCGAGACCACCTTCGAGGTCGGCGTCTCCTTGGCCGGCAGGCCCACCGCGACCGTGCGACCGTCCTTCAGCACCGTCACCCGATCCCCGATCTCGCGGATCTCCTCCAGCCGATGCGAGATGTAGACCACCGCCACCCCCTGCGAGGTCAGCTCCCGGATGATCCGGAACAGGTTGCCCACCTCGTCATGGGCGAGCGCCGCCGACGGCTCGTCCATGATGATCAACCGGGTGTCGTGCGACAACGCCCGCGCCATGCTCACCACCTGCTTGGCCGCCGGAGACAACCGCCCCACCTCCAGCGACGGGCGGATCTCCCCGTGCCCCAGCCGCGCCAGCAACTCCCGCGTCGCCCGCGCCGACTCCCCGCGGCTCACGAACCCCAGCCGGGCCGGCTCATGCCCCAAGAACACGTTCTCGGCCACACTCAGCCCGTCCACCAGGTCAAGCTCCTGATAGATCGTGGTGATCCCGAGCCTGATCGCGGCGGTCGGGCTCGACAGCCGCACCTCCTCGCCGTTCAGCGTGATCGTCCCCTCGTCGGGCTGGTGGGCACCGGCCAGGGTCTTGATCAGAGTGGACTTCCCGGCACCGTTCTGGCCGAGCAGACAGTGCACCTCGCCGGCACGGACCTCCAGGTCGACGCCGTCCAGGGCGCGCACTCCGGGGAACTGCTTGACGATCCCTCGCATGAGGAGAAGGGGCGTGACTTCCGACATGGGGCCTCGCTGGTTCATCGTGGGGCCGAGAAAACGTGGTCGCTGCTGAGCCTGGCCGCGCCGACCACGCCGGCGTCGGGTCCCAGCTCGGAGAGCACGATGGGCAGGTTGCCGGTCGCCAGGGGCAGCGACCGCCGGTAGACGACGCTCCTGATCTCCGCCAGGAGGAGGTGGCCCAGCTGGGCCACCCCTCCCGCGATGATCACGAGGCCGGGGTTGAAGAAGCTGACGAGCCCGGCCAGCACCGTGCCGACCCTGCGCCCGCCGTCGCGGATGAGCCGTACCGCGTGGGCGTCGCCCATCTCGGCGGCCGTGGCGACGTCCTCGGCGGTGAGGGTGCCCGTCTCGTCGAGACGGCGGCCCAGATAGACCGAGCGTCCGGCGATGGCCGTGGCCTCCCTGGCGAGGGCGGTCCCGCCGAAGTAGGCCTCCAGGCAGCCGACGTTGCCGCAGGCGCAGACGGGTCCCTGGTCGTCGACGCGGATGTGGCCGATGTCGCCCGCGCTGCCGGAGACCCCCCGGTAGATCTTGCCGTCCACCACGATCCCGCAGCCGATGCCGGTGCCGATCTTGACGAGCAGGAAGTCGTCCACCTGCCTGGCCAGCCCGGCGTGGAGTTCGCCGAGGGCCATGATGTTGACGTCGTTGTCGACCACGGCGGGGCAGCCGAGAGCCTGGCCGACCGCCTCCCTGACGGGATAGCGGTCCCAGCCGGGCATGATCGGGGGGGCGACCGGGACCCCTTCCCGGAAGCTGACCGGCCCGGGGAGGCCGACCCCCGCGCCGTGCAGCTGGATGAACAGTCCCTGCTCACCCAGCTTGGCGATCATCTCCATCGCCTGGTCGAGCACCGCCACGGGGCCGTCGCGCACGTCACACCGCTCGCTCAGGTGGCCGAGGATCTCCAGCTCGCCGTCGGTGACGACCACGTCGATCGAGGTGGCGCCGATGTCGACACCGGCGAAGCGAAGGTCTCCGGAGAGCCGTACCAGGCCGGACCTGCGCCCGCCGCGCGAGGCCGCGAGCCCCGCCTGCTCGGCCAGGCGCAGCTCGATGAGCCGGTCGAGTTCCAGGTTGAGCCGGGAGCGCGACAGGGCGGTCACGTCGCCGAGTTCGGCGCGCGACCGCGCCCTCTCGCGCAACAGCCGGAGAAGCGCGGCTTGGTACGCGTTCTCCGGCCGAGCGACGGTCCGCTTCACGACACCCTCCCTGTTCCGAGCAGGTGTGCAGAAGCTAACCCTCTTTAGACGGATTTGTGAATCACTTTTACCTAACGGTTCGCCGACTTTTGCAGCTATCAGCAAAAGTCGGCGAACTTGACCGCTCCCGTCAGCTCACCCGGGTGAGCCTCCACTGCTGGTTGTTACCGCTTCCGCAGGTGGCCTGGGTGAGTTGCGTGCCGTCCGCGGTCGAGGCGCCGGGCACCTCGAGACACAGGTTGCTCGCGGCCGAGGTGATCTTCCAGGCGCCGTTGGTCCCGGCGGCGAACTTCCACTGCTGGTTGGCGGCGGTGTGACAGGTCCACTGGATGATCGTCGCTCCCGACGCGGTGGAGCCGCCGTTCACGTCCAGGCACTTGCCACTCTGGACACCGGTGAGGGTGAAGGCGCCGCCCGCCGCGGCGGTGAACCTCCACTGCTGGTTCGTGCCGCTACCGGCCGTCCACTGCAGCACCCTGGCTCCGTCGGCCGTGGACTGGCCCTCCACATCGGCCGCCTTGGAGCTGTGCACGGCGGTCAGCCGGTAGACGCCGCCTGCCACGGGTCCTTCTCCGGTCGAACCCCCCGTCGCGTTCAGGGTGAAGGAGTCGAGGTCGAACTGGTTCGCCGTCGGGTGCTTGAACACCAGGTACAGCGTTTGGCTGCCTGTCAGCGCCGTCACCGAGGTGGCGGCCGTCTGCTGGTAGTTGTTCCAGCCGCCGGTGTTCGGCACGGACGTGGTGGCGAGCAGCTGCCCCGTGGGCGAGCCCGCGCGCAGCTCGATGGAGCCACCGGCCGAGGCGGAGGAGAGCCGGTAGCTCACCGACGCCACCCCCTGGACGCTCATCGGCGAGAAGGAGATCCAGTCGTTGTTGGAGATGTCACCGACACGCTTGCCGTTCTGCGCGCCGGCCTGGTCGACGATCCTCACCCCGGACGAGCCGGTGAAGTACTCGGCCTGCTTCTGCCTGGGCTGCAGGATCAGGTTCGCGGTGCTGGACAGGCCGCCCTTGTCGGTGTAGGTCGCGGTGAGGACGTAGAAGGTGTTGGCGTCCGCGTCGTGACCCGAGTTCGTGGTCACCACGGTCCCCGAGCAGCCGGTGAACTGGCCGGTGTCGTGGCTGTGGGTGTCGTGGCCGAGCGCCGTGACCACCGTGACCTTGGAACAGTCGATCGTGCCGTCCTCGGGGTCGGTGACGGTCACCGTGTACTGGACCGAGTCACCGAAGTTGATGGCCGTGCCGTCGGGCGGCGAGCCGAACCTCACCACCGGCGCGGTGTTGCCGACCGTGATCGGCACCGTCGCCGAGCCCTTCTTGCCCGACGGATCGGTGATCGTGAGCTTGGCGGTGTAGTTGCCGTTGGCGGTGTAGGTGAACGAGGGGTTCGCCGCGGTGGAGTCGGTCGTGCCGTCGCTGGTGAAGTCCCACGCGTAGGTGAACGCGTCCCCGTCCGGGTCGGCCGAGCCCGCCGAGGAGAACTGGACGGTGAGCGGCGCCTGGCCGGAGGTGGGCGTCCCGCTCGCCTTCGCGACCGGGGCGCGAGAGCCGCCGTTGATGTAGTCGATGCGGTAGACGCCGTCGTCGGGGTTGGTGCCGCCGTAGCCGACCCCCCACTCGATGAGGTACATCGCGCCGTCGGGGCCGAACTTCATGTCGAGCGGCGACCTGAACCCGAGGTTGGACAGGAAGCGGTTGGTCTTCAGCATGTTGCCGCTGCCGTCCAGCCGCATCTCCATCAGGTAGTTACGGCTCCACTCGTAGAAGAACGGGGTGTCGTCGAAGTAGGCGGGGAACTTCGTCTCCGAGGGGTTCGCCGCGTCGTAGTGGTAGAACGGCCCGCCCATCGGGGCCGCGCCGCCGCCGTTGCCCATCTCCGGCCACTCGGGCACGAGGTGGTAGTTGTACCAGACGGTGGCGGGCTTGACCGCGGGCAGGTTCGTCATACCCGTGTTGTTGGGCGAGGTGTTCACCGGCGCCGAGCAGTTGAACTTCGCCCCCGAGGTGGAGGTGGCGAAGTTGTAGTCGTTGAACGGGATGTTGTTGCCCACGCAGTACGGCCAGCCGTAGAAGCCGGGCGACTTGATCAGGTTCCACTCCACGGTGCCCTCGGGCCCGCGGTTGGCGTTGGCCGATCCCGCGTCGGGGCCGTAGTCGGCCGCCGAGATCCAGCCGGTCTCGGAGTCCACCGAGAACCGGAACGGGTTACGGAAGCCCATCGCGTAGATCTCCGGGCGGGTCTGCGCGGTGCCCGGCGCGAACATGTTGCCCGAGGGGATCGTGTAGGTGCCGTTGCTCTCCGGGTGGATCCGCAGGATCTTGCCGCGCAGGTCGTTGGTGTTGGCGCTGGTCTTCTGCGCGTCGTAGTTGGAGCGGCCGGAACGCTCGTCGATCGGCGCGTACCCGTCGGAGGCGAAGGGGTTGATGTCGTCGCCGACGCCGATGTAGAGGTTCCCGCCCGGCCCGAAGGTGAGATACCCGCCGGTGTGCCCCGGCTCGTCGACCCTGGTCGCGGGGATGGAGAGGAGCTTCTTCTCGCTGGACATGTCCAGGGTGTCGCCGTTCAGGGTGAACCGGGAGACCTGGTTGATCGCCGCGGAACCGGTCGGCGAGTAGTTGAGGTAGACCCAGCGGTTCGTCGCGAAGTTCGGGTCCAGGGCCAGGCCGATCAGCCCGTCCTCACCGCCGGTGTAGACGCTCAGCGTGCCGACGGTCACGATCTGGCCGTTGCTCTTGCGGATGAGCATGAGCTTGCCGGAACGGGCGATGTAGTAGACGTCCCCGTTGGGAGCGACGTCCAGGCCCATCGGCTGGTCGGGCGCGCTGTCGAGCGTCACCTTCTGGTACCGGTTCCACACGGTGCCGCCGCAGTCGCCCGCGGCGTTGCCCGCCGCCCACTTGACGCCGCCGAGCACGTGCTGACGGAAGTTGGCCTCGTTGTAGGAGGCGCTCTCGTGCCCCATCGCGGTCGCCCACACGCGCCCGCCCTCGGCGTTACGGCACCAGGAGATCGGGTGGTCGGGGCCCATCTTGTTTCCGCCGGCGTCGTAGGTGCTCTCGTCGGCGGCGACCAGGACGTGGACGTCGCCCCGCATGTTCTTGCTGAAGTTGTACCACTCCTCGGTACGCGTCCAGCGGTCGGGCAGGCCCACGGTGGAGGGGTGCTTCTTGTCGAGGACCTTCGCGGTGCCCTGCACGGTGGCCGAGTGCGCGGTCATGTGCGCGCCACCCATGATGAGCTGGTCCCACCAGGGGAACTGCGCCTCGATGTTCATGTCCGTGGTGTTGTGGATCGCGACGATCCCGCCGCCGTTGTTGACGTACCTCTGCATGGCCTGACGCTGGGCGTCGTTGTCCCAGACCATGCCGGAGTTCTGCAACATGATGATCGCGTTGAAGCCCGCCAGGCCCGCGTCGCTGAACACGCTCGAGTTCGCGGACTGGACGACCTCGAAGTCGTTGGCGGCGGCGAGTTGCTGAACCATCGTGATGCCGGACGGGATCGACGCGTGCACGTAGTCGGCGGTCTCGGTGAACAGCAGCACCCGGAAGGCGGCCGCCTTCGCGGCTCCCGCGTTCGCCGAGGCCATCGAGACCCCGGAGACCACGGATAACAGGAGCAGGATGGGGACCATTAAGGCGGTGAGCTGGCGGCGCATGGAATCTCCTGGGGGGTTAAGAAGGACATGCGAAACGAACCGGGCGGCCCTGACGGGCCGAACGGCGCGACGATGCCGGGAGAGAGCGGCAAAAAGTCGAAAAGCCTGGTGGTTTCTGGCTTATTTCCTCTCCATTTCAGGATGGTAAGGATGGGTTCTGACGACAGTCAAGCAAAAGATTGTCCAGTCAAGGCAGAAAGGCGCGCCCCGTACGGCGAAAGCGGCTCCGTCCAGGCAGTCCCTTCAGGCCCCATCGAACGACTCATTTGAATCCCGCATCGCCCGACCCTTTTTTGGTCATCCCAAACCAAACGCGCAACCACCCCGAAACCGTCCTGGGCAACAAAAAGGGCGCCCTCCCTCGGAGAGCGCCCTTCGGCGAACGTCGGCCGGCCACCCTGTACCCGCCCGGCCGTCCCGGTCAGGCGGTCAGCGTGCGGCGCTCAGAGCATCGCCTTCATCGAGGCGGTCGCCTGCTCGCCGAGCGTCGTCGGGGTGAGGTACGGCTGCTCGGCGAGGATCGCCTGCCAGTTGTCCCGGATGTCCTCCACGGTGTGGTCGTCCTGCCGCCAGCCGGGCCCTTCGGCCACGAACACCCGCGCGATCCGGCCACCACCGACGCTGAAGACCTCGCCGCTGGTCTCGCAGGCCTCGTGCGCCAGGAAGGTCACCAGCGCGCTGACCCGCTCCGCGGTGAACTTGGCCTCGAACTCCGCGGGCAGAAGCTCCTCGGTCATCCGGGTCCAGGCGATCGGCGCGATCGCGTTGGCCTTGATCCCGGCCCTGGCACCCTCGATGCCGAGCGTCTTGGTGAGGCCGACCAGCCCCATCTTCGCGGTGGAGTAGTTGGCCTGGCCGAAGTTTCCGAACAGCCCGGCCGGCGAGCTGGTGTTGACGATGCGGCCGTATCCCCGCTCCTTGAGATGCGGGAAGGCCGCCCGGCTGACCAGGAAGGAGCCCCGGACGTGGACGGCGAGGACCTGGTCGAACTCCTCGACGCTCATCTTGCCGAAGGACCTGTCCCGCAGGATGCCCGCGTTGTTGACGACGATGTCCAGCCGCCCGTAGGTGTCGATCGCGGTCCGCACGATCGCCTGGGCCCCCTCGGGGGTCGCGACGTTGTCGGTGCTGGCGGTCGCCTCCCCGCCGGCCTTCCTGATCAGCTCGACCACCTCGGCGGCCGGGCCCGCGGAGGCGCCGGTGCCGTCCAGCGCCCCGCCCAGGTCGTTGACGACCACCTTCGCGCCGCGCTCGGCGAGCGACAGCGCGTGCGAGCGGCCGAGTCCGTGCCCCGCGCCGGTGATGACCGCGACCCTGCCGTCAAACCGCAGCTCTGACATCCGCAATCCTCCCACGAGAACATAATTCTAGTCGTCTGAACAATAGCCCGCCCGACCCTCGCGATGCCATGGGCACCCCGGGAGGTCACCTCACGACGGAGTCCGTGAAACCTTCCCGGACACCGCTCGCGAAACCGGGGCGAGCCGTCGGCGACCCCCTCGACACCATCGCGGGGACCATTACCGAGAAAGCGCGCGACGGTAACCGAGAATGCCGGATATCATTGCGCACAGTAAGCACCCGCGTTAATTTCTGCTAAAGTTTTTGCCTCACACGGGCGAGGGTCAACGACGACACCCCTCACTTTTTCCCAGTAAGGCCCCGCCCAATATTTTGGGCTGGAGGCCCTATATGTCCTTATCGCCGCCCCTGCGCGTGGTCCAGTGGGCCACGGGCGCCGTCGGCAGATACTCCCTGCGCAGCCTGATCACCCGGCCGGAATTCGAACTCGCCGGGGTTCTGGTCTACGGCCCGGACAAGGTGGGACAGGACGCGGGGACCCTCGTGGGGCTCCCCGAGGCCGGTGTCGTCTGCACCGACGACGTCGAGGAGATCCTCGCCGCGAAGGCCGACTGCGTGCTGCACATGCCCCTGCCGGCGTCCTACTTCGGCGGGGAGCGTCCGAGCGACGTGGAGACCATCTGCGCGCTGCTCGCCACCGGCAAGAACGTCATCACCACCACCGGGTTCGTGTATCCCAAGTGCTACGGCCCCGGAGTGGTGGAGCGGCTGGAGGCCGCCTGCCGCGCGGGGGGATCGTCCCTGCACGGCACCGGCGTCAACCCGGGCTTCATGAGCGACGTGCTGCCGCTCACGCTGACCGGCCTGTCCAGCCGCGTCGACCACATCTACGTCCGGGAGTCGTCCGACTTCCGGGGCCACCCGTCCCGGCAGATCGTGGTGGATCTGTTCGGCTTCACCCGTTCGGCCAAGGACTACGTCGCCGCGGTGCGCCCCTTCCGCGCCTTCCAGCGCTCGCTGTTCGCCGAGAGCGTCCAGTTCGTGGCCGACAACCTCGGCGTGGCCCTCGACGAGGTCGAGGAGCGCGACGAGTTCGAGCTCGCCGCGGAGGAGTTCGAGATCGCCGCGGGACCGGTCAGGGCGGGCACCGTGTGCGCGTCCCGCTGGATGTTCAGCGGGCTGGTCCGCGGCCGTCCCTTCATGACCGTGGAGTGCGTCTACAAGGCCGACGCCACCCGGGTGCGACGCTGGGCCGACCCCGGCTTCAGCGTCCACATCGAGGGCGTTCCCCAGCTGATGCTCACGGTCGACGAGATCTCCCACGGCCTGGCCGGCGCCGCCGCCCACGCCGTCAACTCCGTCGCCGCCCTCTGCGCCGCCCCGCCGGGCATCCACACCGCGCTGGATCTCCCCCTCGTCACCGGCCGGGGTACCGTCCGTCTCGCCTGAGGATCCTCCTCGGCCCCCTCCGAGGCGCCCCCAGAGCGACACTTAGCGCCTTTACCGAATAAGCGGATATAAGCGGATTTGTGGATGCGTCGACCTGCTGATCACCGGCTCCGCACCGTGTTTTTCCCGTTCTGCCGTTCCCGGTTCCCCTGTCTCACCGCCTTCTCCGGCCAGACCCGTGAGACGTTCCCGCGAGCCCGGCCGGAGAATTCCCAAAAAATCAGGGGTGCGGGATGAAACGCCCGAAGCGGCCCTGGTGATACAGGAGCGGGCGCCCGCCGGGTTCGAGGCCGGTCTCGATGACGAGCCCGACGACGAGGACGTGGTCGCCGATGTCGACGGTGGAGTGGGGGGCGCAGACCAGGTGGGCCGAGACACCGCCCAGCAGTGGGGTGCCCAGGTGCCCGGGGGTCCAGGAGGTGGGAGCGGCGAAGCGGTCGACGCCCTTCCTGGCGAAACGTGAGGCGACCTCGGCCTGGTCGCTGGCCAGGACGTTCACCGCGAAGTGATCGGCCTGCCTGAGCCGGGGCCAGGTCGTGGAGGATCGGTCCACGTAGAAGGAGACCAGCGGGGGTGTGAGGCTCACGGACGAGAACGAGGTGGCGGTGAGCCCGACCGGTACGCCGTTCACCTGCGCGGTGACGACGACGACCCCCGCCGCGTGGACGGCGAGCGCTCGCCGGAAGCTCTCCGCGTCGACCGCGCGGCTCGACAGTGTCTCGGTCATGAAACCTCGCTCATGACGATGTGGGGTACCACCAAGATGCTCCACTTGGTCACTTTTCCCCCTCCGAGGAACAAAGGACACCTTTCAAAACCCATTACGTCCGTCATCTCTTCCCGGTGTCACGTACGGACCCTTTCCCCGAACGCCGCGGCCACCTGCGGGCCGACCCGGTCGGCCCACGGCCCGAGGACGGCGTCGAGGTCGGGAATCCGCGACTCCAGCACCGCGAGGCCCGGTGTGGGAACGGTCGCACCGAGCTCCACCAGCAGCGGCCGGAGGTGGACCTCCACCGCGAGCGAGTGTTTGGCGTCACCCATCACCAGGAGCGGAAGTGCGACGGCGGAGGCGAGCGCGCCGCCCGGCAGCCGGTCGAGAAAGACCTTGAGCAGGCCGGTGTAGGTGGCCTTGTAGGTCGGGCTCGCCACCACCAGCACGTCGGCCCCGGCGACCAGTTCCAGCGCGGCCTTCACCTCCGGAGCCGTCTCTGGGGCGAACAGCAGCGGGGCGAGGACCGCGAGGTCGACGACCTCCGGAGCCTCCCCGTCCCCGATCCGCAGGGCGACGGTCTCCGCCGCCCGTACGGCCACCGCGAGGGTGCGCGATCCCGGTCGGGGGTTTCCCACCACGGTCACGATGCTCATGAGGCCACCGGTGCTTTCTGGTCATGGTCGATGTCGGAACGGAGAAGTCTCCACACCTCGTGGCGGTGCTCGCCGAAGCGGGAACCATCCCTCGGGTCACCTTCGCGGGCGCCGAGATCCACCTCGACGACCCCGCGGATCCGGCCGGGCCTGGCGGTCATCACCGCGACCCGCCGGCCGAGATAGACGGCCTCGTCGAGGCTCCGGGTGGCGAACAGGAGCGTCGTGCCGGTCTTCTGCCAGATTCGCAGCAGCTCCTCCTGGAGCGACTCCCGGGTCCCGGCGTCCAGCGCGGCGAACGGCTCGTCGAGCAGCAGCAGGGCCGGATCCGTCGCGAGGCTCCTGGCGATGGCGACGCGCTGGGGCATGCCGTGGGCGAGCTCGTGGGGGTAGCGGTCGCCGAGCCCGCCCAGCCCCACCAGGTCCAGATACTCCCTGGCCAGGTCGGCGCGCTCCCGCCTCGTGGCGGCCCTGCCCTCCAACGCGAACTCGATGTTGGACAGCGCGGTGCGCCAGGGGAACAGCGCGTACTGCCGCAGGACGACCCCCCGGTCGAGGCCGGGCCCTTCGAGGGGGATCCCGTCCAGCAGGATCCGGCCGGCGGTCGGGGCGGCGAGCCCCGCGATCAGGTCGAGGAGGGTGGACTTGCCGCAGCCACTCGGCCCGACGAGGGTGAGCAGCTCCCCCTCCCGTACGTCGAGGTCGACGCCGGCGAGGGCGGCGAAGGAACGCCGGGTGTCACGGCCGGCGAACTCCTTGCCGACCCCCTGGATTCTGAGCTTCATCGGGCACCCCCGAGACGGAGGCCGCCGAGGGCGGGGACATGTCTGATCTTGATCACGATATGCGTCCTGTGAGATATGGGAGGAGACTGCGGGTCGATTCGTGATCACGGACACTGCGCACTGAACACGCGGCAGAGATCGACGTGCGTGCACCGAGTCAGATAGACGCCCATAACAGAGAAAGTACGCACCGCCCGGCGCCAAGTCAATATTTCCTACTGGTTGTACATGAAATACCTCGCGAGGAACGCGCGACCGGCCGGATCACGCCCCCCGAAGGTCACGTACCGTCGAAGGATGAAACTGGAAAAGGAGATCTCCGGCGGCCGCTTCGAGAGGCAGCCGAACCGGTTCACGACGCGGATCGAGGAGGGCGGCGAGCACCCGCCCGAGCCGGGCCGCTACCAGATCTACGCCTCCTACGCCTGCCCCTGGGCGCACCGCTCGCTCATCGTCCGCGAGTTGCTGGGCCTGCGGGAGGTGATCGGGGTGACGATCGTCGACCCGATCAGGGATGAGAAGGGCTGGCGGATCCCCGGGGGCGACCCGGTGACCGGGGTGGAGTATCTCTCCGAGCTCTATCTGGCGACCGACCCCGGCTACGAGGGCCGCTACACGGTGCCCTGCGTCTGGGACATCACCGCCGGACGCATGGTCACCAACGACTACCCGCAGATCACCCTCACCCTGGAGACGGCCTTCGCGCCCTGGCACGCCGAGGGCGCGCCCGACCTCTACCCGCGGGAGCTGCGCGAGGAGATCGACGCGCTCAACGAGGTGATCTTCCAGGGGCTCAACAACGGCGTCTACCGCGCCGGGTTCGCCCGCTCGCAGGAGGCGTACGACGAGGCGGTCACCGATGTGTTCGCCACGCTCGACCTGCTTGAGGAGCGGCTGTCCACCCGCCGCCGCCTGCACGGCGACGCGCTCACCGAAAGCGACGTGCGGCTCTACCCGACGCTCGCCAGGTTCGACGCCGTCTACAACTCGCACTTCAAGTGCTCGGTTCGGCGGCTGAGCGACTATCCGGTCCTGTGGGCCTACGCCCGCGAGCTGTACGCCATCCCCGCGTTCCGCGACACGACCGACTTCGATCAGATCAAGCGGCACTACTTCGTGACCCAGACGAACGTCAACCCCAGCGGGATCGTGCCACGGGGGCCGGAGATCGACTGGACCGCTCCCTGAGGGAATGCCTCGGCGACGTGAAAGTTTCATCCGACAAATCGGTCATTCCCCGGGTCGGCGGGCGGGTCGGGAGGGGTAACGGTTGACGATCGGCGAAACGCGCTGGAAACATCGGGCATCCAGGTTGTGGGAGCGCTCCCACTTGGATCTCTCCGACCGGGATCCTCGGACCCGTGCTCCCACAACCTGGAACCTCCCCCCGCCCAAAGGATCCTCCGTGCGCAGACCTCCCGCCTGGCTCGCCCTCGCCACGGCCGTGACCATGATGACCCTGACCCCCCTGCCCGCAGTGGCCGACGGCCCAGAACAGATCGTCAACGGCACCTTCGACAGCGGCACCGCCCCCTGGTGGAGCACCGGCAACACCACGCTGGAGGTCGAAGACGGCCGCCTGTGCGCCGACGTCCCCGGCAACACCGTCAACCCGTGGGACGTCATCGTCGGCCAGAACGACATCCCCCTGGTCAAGGACGAGACGTACGAGTTCTCCTTCTTCGGGATCGCGACGCCCGGCCGGGTGGTCAAGGCCCTCGTCCAGCTGCCGGTGGACCCCTACACGCAGTATCTGGCGGCCAATCCCGAGCTGAGCGTGTCCGGTAACGACTACCGCTACACCTTCACCTCTCCCGTGGACCTGCCGAACGGGCAGGTGGCGTTCCAAATCGGGGGCAGCGCCACCCCCTGGAGGTTCTGCGTGGACAACGTCTCACTGAAGGGCGGTGCCGAGCCCGAGGTCTACGAGCCGGACACCGGACCCCGCGTTCGGGTGAACATGGTCGGCTACCTGCCCTCCGGGCCGAAGAACGCCACCCTCGTCACCGAGAAGACGGAGTCGACCGGCTGGAAGCTCAAGCGCGGCGGGGAGACCGTCGCCGAGGGTGACACCCTCCCGCGCGGTGTCGACGAGAGCTCGGGCCAGAACGTGCACTCGATCGACTTCGGCACGGCCACCACGCCCGGCACCGGCTACACCCTGGAGGCCGACGGCGAGACCAGCCGGCCCTTCGACATCGGCGCGGACGTCTACAGCGACCTCAGGACCGACGCGCTGAAGTTCTACTACACCCAGCGCAGCGGCATCCCGATCCTCGACGAGCTCCGCCCCGGCTACGGAAGGCCCGCCGGGCACATCGGGGTCGCCCCCAACAAGGGTGACATCGAGGTGCCCTGCCAGCCGGGCGTCTGCGACTACACGCTGAACGTCAAGGGCGGCTGGTACGACGCGGGTGACCACGGCAAGTACGTCGTCAATGGCGGCGTCTCCGTCCACCAGCTGATGTCCGCCTTCGAGCGCGCCAAGACCGACGGCGTCCACAAGGACGGCGACCTCGACATCCCCGAGAGCGGCAACGGGGTGCCCGACATCCTCGACGAGGCCCGCTGGGAGCAGGAGTTCCTGCTCAGCATGCAGGTCCCCGACGGGAAGCCGTACGCGGGAATGGCCCACCACAAGATCCACGACGCCGCGTGGACCGGCCTGCCCCTCATGCCGCACCTGGACCCCCAGCCGCGCGAGCTGCACCCGGTCTCCACGGCCGCCACCCTCAACCTGGCCGCCACGGCGGCCCAGGCCGCCCGTCTCTTCGCCCCCTACGACGCCGCGTTCGCCGCGCGCAACCTCGCCGCGGCGAGGAAGGCGTGGGCGGCGGCGAAGGCGAACCCCACCCGGTACGCGGACCCCGCCGACGGGACAGGCGGCGGCGCCTACAACGACGACAACGTGACCGACGAGTTCTACTGGGCCGCCGCCGAGCTCTATATCGCCACCGGCGAGAAGGAGTTCAAGGACTACGTGCTCGCCTCGCCGCACCACACCGACGACATCTGGCGCGACCGGGGCTTCGACTGGGGCAACACCGCCCAGCTCGGCCGCCTGCAGCTGGCGACCGTGCCCAACGCGCTCCCCGACCGGGCGCGGGTGCGCGAGTCGATCCTGGAAGGCGCGGACAAGTATCTCGCCGTCCAGAAGGCCCACCCGTACGGCGTTCCCTACAACCCGGCGGAGTACGACTGGGGTTCCAGCCACCAGGTGATCAACAACATGGTCGTGATGGCCGTCGCCCACGACCTGAGCGGCGAGGCGAAGTACCACGAGGGGGTGCTTGAGGGGCTGGACTACATCTTCGGCCGCAACGCGCTCAACCAGTCGTACGTGACCGGCTACGGCGAGGTCGCCTCCAAGAACCAGCACAGCCGCTGGTACGCCCACCAGCTCGACCCGTCCCTGCCCAACCCGCCGCGCGGCACCCTGGCCGGAGGCCCGAACTCCTCCATCCAGGACCCGGTCGCCCAGGCGAAGCTGCAGGGCTGCAAGCCCCAGTTCTGCTACATCGACGACATCGAGTCGTGGTCCACCAACGAGCTGACGATCAACTGGAACTCCCCGCTCGCCTGGATCGCCTCCTACCTCGAGACCCCCGCCGCCGCCACCGGTACGTGCAAGGTCACCTACACCAACCACGGCCAGTGGCCCGACGGGTTCAACACCCAGGTCACCCTCACCAACAACGGGACCGAGGCGATCGACGGCTGGACCCTCAGCTGGTCCTTCCTGGGCGGCCAGAGCGTACGGCAGCACTGGAGCACCGCGATCACCCAGGACGGCTCGACCGTGACCGCGAAGAACCTCGCCTGGAACAAGACCATCAAGCCCGGCGGATCGATCACCTTCGGCTTCCTCGGCGCCGACGCCCCCGGCCCCAACCCCCGACCGGACCGCTTCCTCCTCAACGGCAACCTCTGCACGTAACCCGGGTGATGTGAGCCCATACGTCCACAATCAGAAGCTCAAGCCCGTGACCTGCGCTTATCAATGTTGAGGTATCACGGATCATATGGTCGATGACATATAGCCTCACGGTCCGTGAGGCTATATGTCATCGAGATCGAGCAGGACTGAGCGGGGCATGGCTCACAACACAGCTCACAACACAGCTCACAACACGTGGGAGCGGACGGGCGCCGAGCGCCGAGCCGACGTCTACCAGGAGGCCCGTGAGGCGTTGCTTCTGGGTCAGCAGGTCTACAACCGCCGGACGGAGCTCGGCCTTTCCCAGGCCGAACTGGCCGAGCGGGCCGGAATGACCCAGCCGCAGGTGGCCCGCCTGGAAACAGGGGGGCACCCCGACTTTGGCGCTGCTCCGACGCCTGGCGAGAGCACTGGACGCCGAGTTGAACGTCACCTTCACCCCCCACGCGGCCGCCTGACACCACTTCAAGGTGGTGGGGGCGCCCTAAACTGGGGCCGTGATCGAGGACATCCGGGTGGATCCCGCCGTCAGCGCGCTCAGGCCCGACTTCGGGGTGCTGGTGATGGGGGTGTACGGACTGCGCAACGGGCCCACCGACGACAGGTCGCGGGCCTGGCTGGCGGAGGCGGCGGAGAAGGCCGTGGCGACCGACGACCCGAGGATCGAGTCGTGGCGGGAGGCCTACCGGGGTTTCGGGGCGAAGCCGCAGCGGACCAGGCCGTCGGTGGACGCGCTGGTCAGGCGGATGCCGCCGCCGGAGATCAACAAGGTGGTCGACGCCTACAACGCGATCAGCATCAGGCACGGCCTGCCGATCGGCGGGGAGGACCTCGCCCGCTACGAGGGAACGGCGAGGCTGGTGCGCGCGAACGGCGACGAGCCGTTCGAGGTCGTCGAGAAGGGCGAGCCCGCGATCGACCGTCCGGAGGCCGGCGAGGTCGTCTGGCGCGACGACAGGGGCGTCACCTGCCGCCGCTGGAACTGGCGGCAGTGCGTCCGCACCCGGATCACCGAGGAGACGACGGACGCGCTGTTCCTGCTGGAGCGGCTCGCGCCCCTGTCGGCGGAGGAGCTTCGCGCGGCCGGGGACGAGCTGGCCGGGCTTCTCGAAGATGTCACTCCGGGGATACGGGTGGAGTCCCGGCTGATCTGGCCGAGCTGATCATGCCCGCCGTACCGGGCTGACCAGCGGCTCAGCGAGTAAACGGTTACCCGGTGAGTGACCGTTTTAACCCGTACTGAGAGGATCGGCAAGGAAGCTGCCGTCAGACTGGCGCAGGTCCGAGCCAAGGCGAGTAGCCTTGGACAGGTTCTCTATCATCAACGCCGATCTGCGGAAGAGGGCGATTTCCGCCGTGTCGTCTGAGTCGTCGCGGACAAACCCGCTGGCAGCCTTTGGTCAGAACGAATGGCTTGTCGACGAGCTGTACCAGAAGTACCTCCAGGACCCCGAGTCGGTCGACCGGGCCTGGTGGAACTTCTTTGCCGACTACAGCCCTGATTCGGGGTCCGGCCGTGCCGCCGCGCCCCGCTCGGGGTCCGGCGATGCAGCCGCGCCCCGTTCGGGATCCGGCGATGCCGCCGCACCCCAGGGGGCGGCCGCCGCCGCGTCCGCTCCACCGACACCCGCTGCGCCCTCGGCCCCTCCGGCCGCGGCTCAGGCCACCCCGGCCCCCGCGGCGACGACCCCGGCACCGGCGGCGGCCAAGCCCGCCCCGGCCGCCCGACCCAAGCAGGAGACGCAGTTGCCCGCCCCCGCCGGTGCCGAGGAAGTCCGACTGCGCGGCGCCGCCGCCAGGACCGCGGCCAACATGGAGGCCAGTCTCGTTGTCCCGACGGCGACCAGCGTGCGCGCGGTCCCGGCGAAGCTCCTCATCGACAACCGGATTGTGATCAACAACCACCTGTCCCGCGGTCGCGGCGGCAAGGTGTCGTTCACGCACATCATCGGCTACGCGGTGATCAAGGCCCTCAAGGTCCTGCCGGAGATGAACCACTCCTACTCCGAGGTCGACGGCAAGCCGGTGCTGGTCAAGCCCGAGCACGTCAACCTGGGCCTCGCCATCGACGTCGCCAAGAGCGACGGCACCCGCCAGCTCCTGGTGCCGTCGATCAAGGCGACCGAGGGGATGGACTTCCGCCAGTTCTGGGTCGCCTACGAAGAGGTCGTGCGCAAGGCGAGGGCGGGCAAGCTGGGGGTCGACGACTTCAGTGGCACGACGATCTCGCTGACCAACCCGGGCACCATCGGCACCGTGCACTCGGTGCCGCGCCTGATGCCGGGACAGGGCACGATCATCGGCGTCGGCGCGATGGAATACCCCGCCGAGTACCAGGGGGCCTCCCCCGACACGCTCTCCCGCCTCGCGGTGAGCAAGGTCATGACGATCACCAGCACGTACGACCACCGCATCATCCAGGGCGCCCAGTCGGGCGACTTCCTGCGGCAGGTCCACCGGCTGCTGCTCGGCGAGGACGGCTTCTACGACGAGATCTTCGAAGCCCTCCGGATCCCGTACGAGCCGATCCGCTGGGTGCAGGACATCTCGACCACCCACGACGACGACGTGGCGAAGTCGGCCCGGGTCATCGAGCTCATCCACGCCTTCCGGGTCCGCGGCCACCTCATGGCCGACACCGACCCGCTGGAGTACAAGCAGCGCAAGCACCCCGACCTCGACATCAAGTCGCACGGCCTGACCCTGTGGGACCTGGAGCGCGAGTTCGCCACCGGCGGCTTCGGCGGCCGGCCCCTGATGAAGCTGCGCGAGATCCTCGGCGTGCTGCGTGACTCCTACTGCCGCACCATCGGCGTCGAGTACATGCACATGCAGAACCCCGAGGAGCGTGCCTGGATCCAGGCCCGCATCGAGCGCCCGCACGCCAAGCCCGACCGCACCGAGCAGCTGCGCGTCCTGGAGCGGCTGAACACCGCCGAGGCGTTCGAGACGTTCCTGCAGACGAAGTTCGTCGGGCAGAAGCGCTTCTCGCTGGAGGGCGGCGAGTCGCTGATCCCGCTGCTCGACTCGGTGCTGAGCTCCGCGGCCGAGGAGCGGCTCGACGAGGCCGTGATCGGCATGGCCCACCGCGGGCGCCTCAACGTGCTCGCCAACATCGTCGGCAAGTCGTACGGGCAGATCTTCGGCGAGTTCGAGGGCAACATCGACCCGCGCAGCGCCCACGGCTCCGGTGACGTGAAGTACCACCTGGGCGCCGGCGGCGACTTCGTCTCGCCCGACGGCTCCAAGCTCAAGACCTCGGTCGTGGCCAACCCCTCCCACCTGGAGACGGTCGACCCGGTCCTGGAGGGTGTGGTCCGCGCCAAGCAGGACCTCCTGGAGCGCGGCGAGGAGGGCTTCACCGTCCTGCCGGTGCTCGTCCACGGCGACGCGGCCTTCGCGGGCCAGGGCGTGGTGGCCGAGACGCTCAACCTGTCGCAGCTGCGGGGCTACCGCACCGGCGGCACCGTGCACATCGTGGTCAACAACCAGGTCGGCTTCACCACCAGCCCGGCGAGCTCGCGTTCCAGCGTGTACGCCACCGACGTGGCCCGGATGATCCAGGCCCCGATCTTCCACGTCAACGGCGACGACCCCGAGGCCGTGGTCAGGGTCGGCAGGCTCGCGTTCGAGTACCGCCAGGCGTTCCGCAAGGACGTGGTGATCGACCTCATCTGCTACCGGCGCCGCGGGCACAACGAGTCCGACAACCCGGGCTTCACCCAGCCGCTGATGTACGACCTGATCGACGCCAAGCGCTCCACCCGCAAGCTCTACACCGAGGCGCTGATCGGCCGGGGCGACATCACGGTGGAGGAGGCCGAGGGCGCGCTCCGCGACTACCAGGCCAAGCTGGAGAACGCCTTCGCCGAGACCCGCGCGGCGGCCAAGGACCCGACGGGCGAGTTCTCCCGTCCGGTCGACATGGAGACCGTCCCCTGGTCGCACGAGGACGTCAAGACGGCCGTCTCCGAAGAGGTCGTCAAGCGGATCGTGGAGACCCAGCTCAACATGCCCGAGGGCTTCACCGTCCACCCGCGCCTGCTGCCGGTGCTGCAGCGTCGCGGGCAGATGGTCGCCGAGGACCGCATCGACTGGGGCATGGGCGAGACCCTCGCCTTCGGCTCGCTGCTGATCGACGGCCACCCGGTCCGCCTCGTCGGCCAGGACTCGCGGCGCGGCACGTTCACCCAGCGGCACGCCGTGCTGGTCGACCGTGTCACGGGTGAGGAGCACACCCCGCTCAAGACGTTCAACCAGGGCACCACGAAGTTCTACGTCTACGACTCCCTGCTGAGCGAGTACGCCGCGCTCGGCTTCGAGTACGGCTACAGCGTGGAGCGGCCCGAGGCGCTGGTCGCCTGGGAGGCGCAGTTCGGCGACTTCGTCAACGGCGCCCAGTCGATCATCGACGAGTACATCACCTCGGGTGAGCAGAAGTGGGGCCAGCGCTCCGGCGTCGTCCTGCTGCTGCCGCACGGCTACGAGGGTCAGGGCCCCGACCACTCCTCGGCCCGCATCGAGCGCTTCCTGCAGATGTGCGCCCAGGACAACATGACCGTGGCCCAGCCCACGCTGCCGGCCAACTACTTCCACCTGCTGCGCTGGCAGACGCTGTCGAACCGGCACCGCCCGCTGGTGGTGTTCACGCCCAAGTCGCTGCTGCGGCACAAGGCGGCGATCTCGGCGGTGAGCGACTTCACCTCGGGGTCGTTCCGGCCGGTGCTCGGCGACACCACGGCTCCCCCGGCCGACGTGCGCAAGGTCGTGCTGGTCTCCGGCAAGCTCTACTACGACCTCGCGGCGGCCCGCGACAAGCAGGGCCGCAACGACGTGGCGATCGTCCGCCTTGAGCGGCTCTACCCGTTCCCCGGCGACCCGCTGGAGGCCGAGCTGAGCCGCTACTCCACCGACATCGAGCTGGTGTGGGCGCAGGACGAGCCGCTCAACATGGGCGCGTGGCCGTTCCTGGGGCTGAAGATGGCCGAGAATCCGGGTGTCTTCGGCGGGCGTTCGATCAAGCGGGTCTCCCGCAAGGCCAACTCCTCCCCGGCGACCGGCTCGCACTCCACCCACGAGGCCGAGCTGCAGCAGATGCTCGGCGAGATCTTCGGCTAGGCGACCGGCAGGTCCAAGCCAGGCGTCACCACGGAAGTCCCCCGCAGGAGCCCTTGCGGGGGACTTCCCCGTTGTCGCGGGCGTCACCGCGAGGGTGAACCACAGCGTCATCAGCGTCATTGAAGGAGAACGTGATGTATTTCACCGATCGGGGCATCGAGGAGCTGGTCGCGCGCCGGGGCGAGGAGGAGGTCACCGTGGTGTGGCTCGCCGAGCGCCTGCGCGAGTTCGTGGATCTGAACCCCGACTTCGAGACGCCGGTGGAACGGCTCGCCACCTGGCTGGCGCGGCTGGACGACGAGGACGACTGACGAAAACACGATATATCTTGACCTTCCGGTGGACGCGACATATCGTGTTCACCAGAAGGAGGTCACGCACATGCGGCAGTGGACGATCGAGAAACCAGAGCAGCTCACCTTCGACTCCGTGAGAAAACTCAACGTGCGGATCGTGGCGGGAAAGCTGGCGGTGCTGGCCAGCGACGGCCCTCCCACACTTGAGGTCACCGAGGTCGACAACCCGCCGTTGCTCGTCACCCACGACGACGACGGCACGCTCACCGTCACCTACAAGGACCTCACCTGGGACGGTCTGCTGGGCTGGCTTCGCCCCGGGCGCCGCAGGGCCACGCTGACCCTGACCGTGCCGAAGAACTGCCCGGTCAACGTGGGCGTGGTCTCCGCGTCCGCGGTCGTCGCCGGGTTCGAGGACCGCACCTCGGTCAAAAGCGTCTCCGGCGAGATCGTGCTCGACGGGGTGAGCGGCGAGATCAACGCCGACACCGTCTCCGGCGCCGTGGAGAGCCGCGGCCTGGTCGGAGACCTCTCGTTCAAGAGCGTCTCCGGCGAGCTGACCGTCGCCCAGGGCACACCCCGGCGGCTGAGCGTCACCACCATCTCCGGCAAAATCACCGCCGATCTGGAGCTCCCGCCGACCGGCCACGTCACGATGAACAGCGTCTCCGGTGACATCGTGCTCCGGCTCCCGTACACGGTCGAGACCGACGTCAAGCTCCGTTCCACCTCGGGCAGACTCGACACCGGCTTCACCGAGCTCGACCACTCCGTCCAGCCCGGCGCGAAGACACTGGGCGGCCGGATCGGCGGCGGCATGGCCTCACTCACGGCCAACACCGTCTCCGCCGACGTCACCCTCCTGAAGGGATCACAGGCATGAGCCCGGTCTTCGGCCACGGAAGGCTCCGGCTCTACCTCCTGAAGCTGCTGGAGGAGAGCCCGCGTCACGGCTACGAGGTGATCCGGCTCCTCCAGGACCGCTTCCTCGGCGTCTACTCACCCTCTCCCGGCACGATCTACCCGCGCCTCGCCCGTCTGGAGGAGGAGGGCCTCGTCACCCACGAGGTCGTGGACGGCAAGAAGGTCTTCACCATCAGCGACCGGGGCCGCGCCGAGCTCAACGGGCGGCTCGACGAACTCGCCGACCTGGAGCAGGAGATCTCCGACTCCGTCCGCGACATCGCCCGCGAGGTGAAGGAGGACGTGCGCGACACGGTCAAGTCGCTGCGCGAGGAGCTCACCCAGATGGCGCGCGACGTCCGCCAGGGCTCCGAGCAGGACTCGCGCAGGGTCTGGCGCGAGCAGAAGACGGAGTGGCAGCGTCACAAGCAGGAGTGGCAGCGCCAGACCGACGCGTGGAAGGACGAGTGGAAGCGCGTCTGGGCCGACGGCTTCACCGGCGAGGGGTCGCGCGCGGGAGACGCCCGGCTCGGGCAGATGCTCGCCGAGTTCGTCGAGGAGGTCCGCAGGGACGCGGCGTCCGCGCAGGTCAGCGAGGAGACCCTCGCGACCGCCCAGGACGCCCTGTACGACGCGGCCCGCCGCATCCGCGAAACGCTCCGGTGATCTGCGGCGGTGCCCGTACGGCACCCGCCGGTCGTGACGTACCGCGCCCGACGGTCTCCATGAGATGGCGGCCCCGGAGCCGGTGAGCCTCCGGCCGCCGGATCCGCCGGCCCGTGGGCCCGGCCGGCCAGGGGACAGGCCGCGCCCAGGGTTCCCCGGGTCGCCCCACGGGGCCGGGCGACCCGTGCGACCGCCCGGACGACCCACGGGATCGGCCGGGCTCATCCCGGCAGGGTGAAGACGACCTTTCCGAAGAGCTCGCCCTCGTACATCGCCGCGAAGCCCTCGCGCGCCTCGGTCATCGGCAGGACGCGGTCGATCAGCGGGCGAGTGCCGGTCTGCTCCAGGAAGCGGGCCAGCCTGCCCAGCTGGTCGCGGGTGCCCATGGTGGAGCCGATCACGGAGAGCTGCAGGAAGAAGACGCGGTTCAGGTCGGCCGGCGGGACCGCGCCGCTGGTCGCGCCGGAGACCACGATCCGGCCGCCGGGACGCAGCGCCTTCAGCGAGTGCCCCCAGGTGGCCTGGCCGACGGTCTCCATCACCGCGTCGACCCGCTCGGGCAGCCGGGCACCGCTCTCGAACGCCTGGTCGGCGCCCAGCTCCAGGGCCCGCGCCCGCTTGCTCTCCGAGCGGCTGGTCACCCAGACCCGGTATCCCCCGGCCCGGCCCAGCAGGATCAGCGCGGTGGCCACTCCGCCGCCCGCGCCCTGGACCAGCACGGTCGAGCCCGGCTCAAGGCCCGCCTTGTCGAACAGCATGCGGAAGGCGGTCAGCCAGGCGGTCGGCAGGCAGGCGGCCTCCTCGAAGCTGAGCCCGGCGGGCTTGGGCACGAGGTTGCGCCGGGGCACGGTGACCCGCTCGGCGAAGGTGCCGTCGTACTTCTCCGAGAGCAGGGAGCGCTTCGAGTCGAGTGTCTCGTCGGCCCCGCTGCCGATCACCGAGTGCACGATGACCTCGTTGCCGTCCTCGTCCAGCCCGGCGGCGTCGGCGCCGAGCACCATCGGGAGTTGCTCCTCGCGAAGCCCCACCCCCCGCAGACTGAACAGGTCGTGATGGTTGAGCGAGGCGGCTCTCACCGTGACGGTGGCCCACCCGTCGGGAACCTTGGGTTCCGGGCGCTCACCGAGCGTGAGACCGTCGAGAGGATTGTCGGGATCGATCCGCGTGGCGGTTACAGCGAACATGGCCGCACCCTACGCCGTCCGCGTCGGGTCCACCGCGAACGGGGTGTCCTACGTCGTCCGCCTGACGGTTATGCCGGCCATCGTCCGCTCGACGTGTCCTTGCTCCCCCGAGGCCGCGACGTACACGTCGTCCTGGCAGCTCTCGGCGGAGAAGCGGCGCCGCCGTTCGATGACGGAGAGTTCGATCGACGCGACGTCGCAGCCGGGGATCGGGGCCAGCACCAGCAGCGTCTCCCTGGCCCCGCCGAACCACAGCTGCGGCCCCAGCGGCTCACCGCGCAGGCTCTCTCCCCGCGCGGCCAGCCGCAGCGGGGGCCTGGCGTCGAGCACGAGGTAGCCGCCCTTGGTCACCCTGCCGCGCAGGTTGCGCGCCCAGAGCATCCGCTGCTCGAAGGGCATGCCGTTCTTGAGGTCGCGTAGCGCCACGAACCACGGGTCGAACGCGAACAGCAGCACCTCCCCCTCGGCCGCGCTCATGGGAGGCCAGAGTGTGACCCCCTTGACCAGCTGCCGGATCATCGGCCGTCCCTGGGATACCCCCGCCGGGCCTCCCGACGGCACGTTCAGTTGCCGGTAAGGACCGGGGTCGCCGTCGAGCCGGCCCGACATCGCGGGCCGCACCCCCAGCTTGGCGAGTCCCACCTCCGCCGGATAGCTCACCTCCGCCGCCGAGCCGTCGGGGAAGACCACGTCGATGATCTCCCTGCCGCCCTTCTGGCGAAACCGCGGGTGAAGCACGTTCGGGACCTGCTCCGCGACGACGCCCGCCCGGGTGGGCACCGGCTGCGGCGGGGGCGGCGGAACCACGTCCGACTCCCGGCCCGTCAGCAGGTTCCACGCCACGAGTGCGACCAGCGCCGCGCCGGCGATCCAGCGCCACGGCCCCCCCTGGGACCTCGCCTCGATGATGTCGTGCTGCCCACCGGCCACGTCTTCGGCCGCCTCCTGCGGAAGGTACGGTTCTCGGCCCCATCTTCGGGGCTCGGCGGTCTCGGCACCCGTGTCAGTACCGTCACGAATCAGATTCGATGCCCATGGGGAAGGTGCCGCCGCACCGCCGGGTCACCCGGCCCGCCGCGTCCGGTGCCCCGACGTCTGTGTTCCGGTGCCCGATGCACGACGTCCGAGCCCGTGTTGCGGGGGCCGATGCACGAGAGCGGGACTTCGACGTCCGAGTCTGTGCTCCGGAGTCCGATGCGCGAGGGCCGGGGGCCGTGTTCCGGGGTCCGTGGTGCGACATCCGTGTCGCGGGACCCGTGTTCCAATATCGCTCTCGCGTCCGTGAGAACCCTGTACCGTCTCCCGGAGAATGACCATGAGAAGTCGCGACACAGCACCAAGAACGCCACTTCGCTCCACGGTCGGAAGGTGCCTGAGTTACTTGAGAAACTCTCGGTAATCGCTGTTACCGATGGTGCCGGCGATGCCTCGGAGTCCGCCACGCAGCTATGGTGAGCTGCTGAAATGCCTATTCGTTAAGCTATAACAAATAGCTATTTAAATAACGGGACAGCATCGGATGGAACCGGCCGAGACTTTTTCCCGTCAATTCCCGCCGAGTGCTCGATCCAGTCAGTAACGTTCCGATCGTTTTCCCGGCGAGGAGAGGTCCCGTCTCCCCGCTGAGAACGAAAGGAGCTTCATGAATTCCCGAGCACGGCGCCTCACGATCCCCCTCACCGGCGTTCTCATGATCGCCGGAGTGATCGGCGCCACCACCGGTGCCAACGCCGGTACGGCCCCCAAGGACGTGGTCAGTTCCGCCGCCTCCGAGACGGCAGGCGAGGCCACCGCCTTCTGGTCGCCCGAGCGCATGCGCAAGGCCACCGACGCCACCGGCGACGTCGACCTGAGCGTCAAGGGCGGCAAGTCCTCCAACGCCGCGGGCCCCGACGGCCCCGGCGGGTCGGTCCCGCCGATCGGTGCGGAGGGCGCCAAGTCCGCCAAGAGCAAGCAGGTGAACCTGCCCAACACCGTCGGGCGCATCTTCTTCACCCTGCCCGGCGCCAACCCGGCGGACCCGAAGAGCTGGAAGTACTGCTCAGGCAGTTCGGTCCAGGGCAAGTACCGCAACGTGGTCGCCACCTCCGCGCACTGCGTCTACGACGTGAAGACCAACCAGTTCTACGACAACTGGATCTTCATCCCGTCCTACTGGGACGGCAACCAGGCGTGGGACGGTAAGAACCCCTACGGCATCTACGCGGCCAAGTGGTTCAACGCGCACGACGACTTCGTGGTGAAGGAGGACTACGACTACGACTACGCCTTCGTCAACGTCCACTCCGGGTTCAAGGTGAACTGGGAGAAGGACAAGGACGGCAAGTGGCAGCCGATCATCAAGAACGTCGGCCGTCTCGGCGACAACGTCGGCGGGCAGGGCTTCGCCTGGAACCAGAAGGTGAAGAACTCCGTCTTCTCCTTCGGCTACCCGGCCGGCCTGCACCCCGACGGCGACAAGCCCTTCTCCGGCCGCACGATGAAGTGGTGCTACGGCACGACCGGCGCCATGCCGGCCGCGCCGAAGTACAACGTCCAGGAGCACGTCGGCTTCAAGTGCGCCTTCACCTCGGGCGCGAGCGGCGGCCCCTGGATCTACAAGTACAAGAACTCCAGCCGGACCGGCTACCTGATCGGCGTGAACAGCATCGCCTGGGACACCGACAAGAACGACCGGTACGACAAGATCTCCTCGCCGTACTTCAACGGCGACACCTACAAGGTCTACAAGACCGCGGCCAACCGCTGGACCAGCTGACTCGCGCGCTCCGGCCGGCTGTAAGGCCATTCGGCCGGCCGGAGTGAACGAGGAGGACCCGTCCCGTACGGGTGGCGGCCGACCACGAACCCGGTCTCCGGATCGCTTCGAGGAAGGCCGCCACTTCGCCCGGGAACGTTCTATGCACCCACCGACCTCCCAAGGTTGTCCGTGAAGGCGAAGAGGGGGCCGGTGGCGGCCCGCATCGAGCAGAGGCTGCCGTAGGTGCGTTCGAACCGGATGAAGCGACCGTTCCAGATCCCGGTGGCGGCCACCGTGACCGGGTCGTACTCCAACGTGCAGGCCACCCCCGGCCTCGGCCTGAGCTTGCCGGGATCGCCCAGCACGTTGGCGAGCAACGCGCACGCGTGGACCGCGTCGGGGTGGGTGCCACCGGGCTGATCGCACAGCAGCAGGGCGTGGCCCAGCGCGGGCAGCGGCTTCTCTCCCCGCGCGAGGCTCAGCACGAGCACCCTGCTGCTGCGCGAGGGCCTTTCCCCGGGAAACGGTCTCACCGGTGCGGGCATGATCTGGGCGGGCTCGCCCGGATGGAGCGGGAGCGGTCTCGTCACCTGCGGTCCTCGGTCATCGGGACGCGGAAACGGCCACGTCTCCTGCGGTCCGGGAACGGGGTCGCGGGGCGGCATGGACACTGCGGACGCTGTGGCCGTGCTCGAGAACTGGAGGAGGCCGGCGAGAGCCAGGCAGAGAAGACGACGCCGCATGAGATCCCCCGATGACGTGTGACGCGGATGCCGCGACTCAGCCTGCCCTCTCCCGCACTCGTGAGGCGGCTACCAGCCCCGGTGTTTCCCCAGTTCATACGGTCACATGACCTGCGGCGGAGGCGCCGATCAAGATGAAGTAGATCAGACGGTCCCCATGGATTCCCGGTTCCATGGATTCTGTAACAAAAATATAACGGTCCAACCGACTGCCCGTTTTATAGCTTTTTAACCCATCTTTACCGAGTACGGTCACCTCTTGTCTCTTTACGCATGCGTGGGTTGCCGTCCCGAGCGACGACCCATGACAAAGAAGGAGCTTCATTGAACTCCCGAGCCAAGCGCCTCATCCTCCCCGTGGGCGGTGCCCTCGCCGCCGCCACGATGATCGGCGCCACCCTCCCCGCCACCGCACAGGCGAGCACGGCCGACCCCGACATCAAGTCGTCGGCCCTCACCCCCTCCGGTAACGCGAAGGCCATCGCGGGCTACTGGACTGCATCGAAGCTCAAGTCGGCGTCGACCTACACCGCCGACTCCACCGTCTCCGCCAAGCTGACCAAGACGGGCGCCGCCAAGGCCGCCGCCGACGGCAAGCCCGGCGTCGTCGCCCCCACCGGTGAGGGCGGCAAGAGCGCCGGCAAGTCGCGGAACGTGAACCTCCCCATCACCGTCGGCAAGGTCTTCTTCGTCGACGACAAGGGCAAGGAGCGTTGGTGCTCCGGTAGCGCCGTGCAGTCGAAGTTCCGCAACCTGGTCGCCACCGCGGCCCACTGCGTCTACGACACCGACACGAACAAGCCGTTCAGCAACTTCGTGTTCATTCCCGGCTACTACCAGGGCAAGGCTCCCTGGGGCATCTACGTCGGCGCCAAGGTCAACACCCACGACGACTTCACGGTCTACGAGGACTACGACTACGACTACGCCTTCGTCAACGTCTACAACGGCATCAAGCAGGCCGGTGTCAAGGAAGTGACCGCGCCCACGTACGCGGCGACCAAGGGGCACAAGTACACCGAGGACAAGGAGATCTCCAAGTCCGAGTACGAGTTGGGGATCGAGAAGTACGGCGAGAGCGGGCCGTACTGGAAGAAGACCCTTGACCCCAAGGTCGAGACCGTCGGCAAGCCCGCCGACGCCCAGAAGTACATCGAGGAGTACGTCAAGGACGGCCGCAACGGCGTCAAGCTGACCGCGGTCGAGGTTGTCGAGAGCGTCTACAAGGCCGCCCCCGACAATCTGGAGAACAACGCCAAGTTCACCCGCTTCAGCGACGACAAGGGCAAGGTCGCGATCAGCCAGGAGGAGTACAAGCAGCTCCTCAAGGACAAGTCCGAGGGCAACTTCCTCGGCAAACTCGAGGCCACCAAGGACGCCAACGGCAACGAGATCGCCTGGTTCAAGACCCGGTACTTCATCAAGAAGTGGGTGAAGACCAGCGTCAAGGAGGTCTACTACTACACCCGGTTCTTCGTGATCCTCCTCACCGACGCTGGCCGCCTCGGTGACAACGTCGGTGGCCAGGGCTTCAGCTGGAACCAGAAGCTGGGCAAGAAGGTCTTCACGTTCGGCTACCCGACATCGGCCCACCTCGACGGCAACAAGCCGTACTCCGGTCACACCCCGAAGTGGTGCTACGGCACGACCGTCGCCGCGCCCGTCGTGGCGGCCTACAAGGCCGAGGAGCACCAGGCGATCAAGTGCGCCTTCACCCCGGGCGCGAGCGGCGGACCCTTCCTGCTGCAGTACAAGAACGCCAAGCGGACCGGTTACCTCAACGGTGTCGTGAGCCTCACGATCGACAGCGACGGCAACAAGCGCTACGACCGCGTCACCACCCCCTACTTCAACGGTGAGACGTACGGCATCTACAAGCACGCCGCCAACCTCTGGACCGGGAAGCTTCCCGCCTAGGCACAGGCTTCGTGAACGAGAAGGGGCCCGGTGCACACCGGGCCCTTTTTCCACCTTCACGGGGTGCTTATACACCGTCAGGCACACTGATCAGGTAACAGAGTAAGAGCGGATCGGTCCAACGAACTGCCCAAAACCAAGTTGATCTGGAAAAATCACCCCTTACGTCCCTGGTAGCCACCAGAAACTCCCCGATCCCTGGAAAGGATCCCCCATGTCCTCCCGCGCTCGGCGGCTCACGGCCACACTCGGCGGGCTGGTCGCCGCCTGTGTGACCATGACGTTCGCGTTCGCCGGGAGCGCGGCGGCCGCCCCGCAGTACGGGGCTCCCAACGGGATCACCTCGATCACGCTGACCAAGAGCAGCGCCGACATGAAGCGAATCGCGGAGTACTGGAGCCCGGCCAGGCTCAAGCAGGCGATGGACAACGTGCCGGCCGCACCCGGCAATCCTCCCTCCTCCGCGTCCCCCCCTTCCGCCTCTCCTTCCTCCGGCGGCCCTTCAGGGAGCGCGACGCCGGGAAGCGCCACCGCCGCCGCGGCATCCGGCACCGGGGAGACCGGTGCGGCCACCGGCGGGAAGAACTCCACCACGTCCGGGAAGGCCGCGCCGGTCGTCAAGCCCACTCTCCCGAAGAAGCGGGTCCCGTCCTCCGGCGGCTCACCGGTGACCGTGGGCAAGGTGTTCTTCCGGATCGGTGCCAAGGACTACTGGTGCTCCGCCTCCTCCGTGGCGGCGGCCAACCGCAATCTGGTCGCGACGGCCGGGCACTGCGCCTACGACGCCAAGTCGGGCAGCCAGGCCGAATACTGGATCTTCATCCCCGGCTACGACAAGGGCAACACCCCGTACGGGATCTACGTCGGCCACTCGCTCAACCTGCACGAGGACTTCGTCGGCCAGGGTGACTACGACTACGACTACGCGTTCGTCACCGTGCACGACGGCTTCAGGTGGAAGGCCGGCAAGACCTCCGGCAGCTACGAGATGGAGAGCGTCGGGAGCCTGGAGGACAACGTCGGCGGGCAGGGCCTGGTGACCAACCGAGGCACCGGCCTGTCCACGGTCGCCTTCGGCTATCCCGCCGCCCCGCACCCCGACGGCTACCGGCCCTACGACGGTCAGCGGCTGAAGTGGTGCGACGGACGCACCATCAAGGTGAAGGCCCCCACCCGCCTGGTCGAGCAGGGCATCGCCCTCACCTGTGGTTTCACCAACGGCGCGAGCGGTGGTCCCTGGCTGATCTCCTACAGCAACGGCCTCGGCTACCTCAACGGCGTCAACAGCTTCGCCTGGGACGTCAACACCGACCGCAGGTTCGACAGGATCTCCTCGCCGTACTTCATCGCGTCGACCTACGTCGTCTACCACTGGGCCGCGACCCAGCAGGCGCCCCGATCATAACGCCGCCTTAAGAGAGTCTTAAGAGACCCTTATACGGGGTTTGCTCCGCCGATCGCTGCATAGGTTGCTTGTCGTCCCGCAGTTCCCGGATGTCCGGGAACGTTGCAGCGCAAGGAGCTCGTCTTTTGAAGCACTCTCTTCTCCCCCTCGGTGGCGCCGCAGCCGCTACCGCCCTGTTGGCCACCACCCTGGTCGGCCCTCTCGCCGGCACTGCCCAGGCGGCCCCCGACTGGGCGACCGACCCGATGGCGAGGAACAACGCCTCGGCGATCTCGGTCATCAACTTCTGGGCGGCCTCGAACTTCGCCGCCCTCAAGAAGGCGACGGTCTACAACCCCGACCCTGGGGCGCCGAAGATGAAGGTCGGTGGTGGCTTCTCCCCCGACGGCAGGCCCGGCAGCGTCGGTCCGACCGGCTCGCAGAAGGGCACCCCGTCGACCGCCAAGAACGTCAACCTGCCGAAGACCATCGGCAAGGTGTTCTTCGTCGTCAACGGTCAGTACCGGTGGTGCTCGGCCACCTCGATCCAGGGCAGGTACCGCAACCTCGTCGCCACGGCCGGCCACTGCGTCTACGACCCGGGCAGCAACAGCGACACCCTCGACAAGTGGGTCTTCGTCCCCGGCTACTACCAGGGCAAGACCCCGTGGGGCATCTACGTCGGCAAGTCGGCGTGGACGCACTACGACTTCGCCAACTACGAGGACTACGACAAGGACTACGCCTTCGTCACGGTCTACAACGGCGTCGCCTTCAACGGGGTCAAGCAGGTCACCAAGCGTGAGTACGACGGGTTCAGCGGACCCAAGTGGTCACGTGGCTCGCGGTACCACATCCTGCTGTCGAAGGACGTCGGCCGTCTCGGCGACAACGTCGGCGGCCAGGGCTTCACCTGGAACCAGAGGACCGGCAAGACCGTCTACGCCTTCGGCTACCCCACCGCCCCGCACCCCGACGGCGACAAGCCCTACACCGGCGTGACGCCCAAGTACGTGTACGGCAAGACGTCGGGCAAGGAGTACGTCTCTCCGGCGCACAAGGTCGAGGAGCACGTCGGCCTCAAGGGCGCCTTCACCCCCGGCGCCGACGGCGGACCGTGGATCTCGCAGTACAGCAGTTCCACCCGCCTGGGGCTCGTCAACGGCGTCACCAGCCTGTTCGGCGACCAGGACCAGAACGACCGCTACGACCTCCTCACCTCGCCGTACTTCGACGGCGAGACCGCCGACATCTACCGCAAGGCCGCCAACGTGTGGTCCGGCAGGATCGTCGGTCCGAACGGCGAGCTCTACAGGTGACTTACATCTCCTGAAGGGCTCTCACCCTGACCATTCGCGGGACCTGGCGCGCGGCGCCGGGTCCCGCACCCGTTTTCCTGGGCCAAAAAGCGTTCACGGAGCTATCCGGAAGTTTTTCCGACCGGATGTGAGGGCGTTAGACGTGCCCATCCCGAAAACGGTGCCATCAATCTAATGTGATCTACGTCACATACTGATCATGACTCGCATCGATCAGTTGATCACACCTCATCGGTCACTTTCGCCTCACACTCATCTCTACCTGCAAAAACAACCCGAGCCCGCCTCAATCGCAACACCAGCATCAAGGATGACTAAACATCACGAAACGGTCTCGAGCCCCCAGGTTCCCCTCTTCCCCCTCGAACCGGCTTCCGGTGTTCAAGATCTGCGCTGTATGTTTCTGGCAATCCCTTTACTGACGCATGGGACGCAAGAGGCGTTCCACATCAGACCAAGGAGTTTCCCTTGAAGCGCATCCTCCT
>NZ_JBIAYX010000038.1:0-18547 GCF_042898365.1 Streptosporangium sp. NPDC000509
GGACTCGAAGTCCGGTTGAGGAGAGTGCTCACTCACCAGCGGCTACCAGGCACCGAGTCTGCCAGCGAGGCCAACCCGGTAGGTCCCATTAGTTGAGCTGCCAGACGGCGAAGTTCAGCGAGGCCGCGTACGTCACCCAGAGCAGGTAGGGCACGAGCAGCCAGGCGGCCGGGCGGCTGATCCGCCGGAACATCACGATGTTGAGCGCGATCGCGAGCCAGAGGACGACGATCTCCGCGAACGCCAGACCGTACTGCCCGGCGCCGAAGAACAGCGGCGTCCAGGCCGCGTTGAGGACCAGCTGGACCGCGTAGACGCCGAGCGCCGGAGTGAGGCCGCCCGCCGACCAGGCGAGCCAGCCGGACAGGGCGATCAGGATGTAGAGGAACGTCCAGGCCGGGCCGAACAGCCACTGCGGCGGCGCCCACGGCGGTCGTTCCAGCGACAGGTACTCACCGCCGGCGTTCCCGGCCGCCAGCGACCCCACCACCGCCACCAGCACGAGCGCGACGACGAATACCGGCAGGCCGGCCCAGCGTTTCGGTTGCTGTGTGATGACCATGGAACCCCCCTGCCCCCTTCTTCGCGGAACTACCGCGCGGCGGTTTCCCGTCCGGGGAGCGGGGTTCGATCGGCATGGGGCACGAGGGATGGGAAGCGCCTTCCGGGGAGCCGTCTCTCCCCGAGCTCGCCGGCCGGATCGAGGAGGCGCGATCAGCGCCGGAACTCCCCGCGCCGGCCGGATCGAGGAGGCGTGATCAGCGCCGGAGCGGTCGCTCCGCCTCCGGGCCGCCCGGCCGGCCCCGGAGATAGGCGAGGACGGCGAGGACACGGCGGTGGTCGTCCTGCGCGACGGGCAGGTCGAGCTTGGTGAGGATGCCGGCGATGTGCTTGGACACCGCCGCCTCGGTGACCACCAGCGCGCGGGCGATGGCGGCGTTGGAGCGGCCCTCCGCGACCAGGCCGAGGACCTCCCGCTCGCGTGGGGTGAGCCGGGACAGCGGCCCGCGCCGGAGGCCGAGCAGTTGCCGCACCACCTCGGGGTCCACGACCGTGTGCCCCCCGGCGACCCGCTCCACCGCGTCCACGAACTCCCGTACCTCGCCGATCCTGTCCTTCAGCAGGTAGCCGATCCCCGCGCCGCCGTCGGAGTCGAGCAGCTCGGCCGCGTAGGTCTGCTCGACGTACTGGCTGAGCACCAGGACGGCGAGCCCGGGGTGGGAGGCGCGCAGCGCGAGCGCGGCGCGCAGTCCCTCGTCGGTGAAGCCGGGCGGCATGCGCACGTCGACGACGACGATGTCGGGTTCGTGCCCGGCCACGGCGGCGATCAGCGCCTCGCCGTCACCGACCGAGGCGACCACCTCGTGGCCGAAACGGTCGAGGAGCCCGGCGAGCCCTTCGCGGAGCAGCACGCCGTCCTCGGCGAGGGCTATCCGGAGACGGGACACGGGATCTCCACACGCAGCGACGTCGGCCCGCCGGGCGGGCTGGACAGGGTCATCACGCCGTCGGTCACGGCGACCCGGTCGGCGAGCCCGGTGAGCCCCGACCCGGCCGCCGGGTCGGCGCCTCCCACCCCGTCGTCGCCGATCTCCAGCACCAGCGTGCCGTCGAGGAGCCGGCCGTACACGAAACCGCGCCGGGCCAGGCTGTGCTTGGCGATGTTGGCGAGCGCCTCCGACACGACGTAGTAGGCGGTCACCTCGATCGGGGACGGCAACCGGCAGGGCAGCGAGACGTCGACGTGGACGGGGACGGGGGAGCGGCCCGCCACATCGCGTACCGCCGCGCCCAGCCCCCGGTCGGTGAGCACCTGGGGGTGGACGCCCCGGATCAGCTCGCGCAGCTCGGCGAGGGCGCGTTTGGCCTCCTCGTGCGCCTCGACGATCTGCGCCTCGGCGGGCGACCCCGGTGGCAGGTCGAGCCGGGCGAGACCGAGCCTCATGCTGAGGGACACCAGTCGCTGCTGGGCGCCGTCGTGCAGGTCGCGCTCGATCCGGCGGCGTTCGGCCTCGAACGCGTCGACGAGCCGGGCGCGGGAGCGGATGATCTCCGTGTGGCCCGGCGCGAGGACGGCCCGCGCGATCAAGGCCCGGGTGCCCGCCCACGCGGCCGTCATGTAGGCGAAGAGCGGGAACAGCAGCAGCCCGGCGACGAACAGCGGCACGCCGTCCAACGGGTCCATGCCCGGCTGGAAAGGCCCGGAGATCAACAGCAGCGGCAGCCAGAGCGCCGACGAGACCAGTCCCAGGTCCATCAGCCACATCACGGACACCGCGACGACCGTGAACCCGAGTTCCCGCCAGGTCGCCTGCTCGCGCAGGCGGGTGGTGAGCCAGGCCCATGGACCCGGGCGCGGTGGCCTCAGGTGCGGATCGGGCACGGGCGCGCCGTCCACCAGCCGGAGCCGCCATCGTTCGAACGCCCCCGACGGCAGGGTGAGCACTATCACGGCGAACAGCCCGGCCAGGGTCGCGAACCCGACGCCGTAGGCGTAGGCCGCGTAGATCATCACGCACGCGGCCACCGCGTGGATCGCGCTGCACAGCAGGTAGGCGAGCGAACGCCAGGGCCATGAGGAGCGGAGGAACACCGACGGCCTTCGGGTCATCGCCGCCAAGGCAGTACGGGCGAACACCCTCCGACGTTAACCGATCCGGGGGCGCGGGCGCGGTAGTGCCAGGTCTACCCTCACCTCTCGCCCCTGCGCCAATGCGCCGGCACGGCACGGGCGGATTTGCTGAACGGCATGCATTCGACAGATCACAGGGAGACCGTGCGGCTGCGGGCGGTGCGCCGGCTGTACGGCACGGCCGCCCACCCGGTGAAGGCCCTCGACGGGGTGACGGCGAGCTTCCGCGCGGGCACCCTGACGGCGATCATGGGTCCTTCCGGATCAGGGAAGTCCACCCTGCTGCACTGCGCGGCGGGCCTGGACCGGCCGACCGACGGCACGGTCGCCATCGAGGACACCGACCTCGGCTCGCTGAGCGAGAACGGCCTCACCCTGTTGCGCCGCGAGCGGGTGGGGTTCGTCTTCCAGGCGTTCAACCTGGTGTCCGCGCTCACCGCCGAGCAGAACGTCGCGTTGCCGCTGCGCCTGGCCGGCCGCGCGGCCCCGGCCGGCCTGATCCGGGCGGCGCTGGCGGAGGTCGGCCTCGCGGACCGGGCGGGGCACCGGCCCAGCGGACTGTCCGGCGGCGAGCAGCAGCGCGTGGCCATCGCGCGGGCGCTGATCACCAGGCCCGCCGTGGTGTTCGCCGACGAGCCGACCGGCCAGCTCGACACCAGGGTGTCGCACCAGGTCCTCGGCATGCTGCGCGGGCTCGTCGACGACCACGGACAAACAATGATCATGGTGACGCACGACCCGGTGACGGCCTCCTACGCCGACCGGGTGCTCTTCCTCGCCGACGGGCACGTGGTGGACGAGTACACCGGGACCGTCACCGCCGAGATCGTCGCCGCCCGGATGGCCGCACTGGAGGTCGTGCCGTGCTGACCTTCGCGACATTGCGGGAGCGGTGGCACTCCTTCGCCGGGGGGTTCGTCGTCCTCTTTCTCGGCATGACGATGGTGTCGATGAGCGTCCTTGCCCTCACCTCGGCCGGGGCGAGAGTGCCCGACCGGCTGGCGGGGACGCCCGTGTTCGTCTCGGTGCCGGCGATCGAGCGGGGCGACGGTAACTTCGCCCCGGATCCTCCCTGGTCGCCGGAGACGGTCGCGTCGCTGCGGGAACGGCTGGGCGCGATTCCCGGAGTGGCACACGCCATACCGGATCGGATGTTCTACGCGCAGCCGGTCGTCGACGGCAGGCCGGTGGCGGGTAACCGGGGGTACGCGTGGTCGGCGGCGGCGCTGGCGCCGTACACACTGACGGCGGGCGCCGCGCCGCGGGAGGGCGAGGTGGCGCTGGACCGGACGCTGGGGCTCGCGCCGGGGGCGCGGGTGCGGGTGCTGACCGCGCACGGGCCGGTGACGTACACGGTGTCCGGCACGGTGAACGGACCCGGGGTGTACCTGAGTGACACCGAGGCGGCCCGCGTACCGGCGGGGGTGCGCGCGATCGGCCTGGTCACCGAGCCGGGGGCGGACGACGCCGCGGTCGCCGCGGCCGCACGGACGGTGGCCGGCGCGTCCGGCGTGGTGCGCACGGGGGAGGGGCGCGACGTCCTGGAGACGCGGGAACACGAGCGGACCCGCTGGATCGGCCTGCAGGTCCTCACCGGGATGGCCACGCTGTCGGTGTTCGTGTCGATCCTGGTCGTGGGCTCGACGTTCGCGGTGGGGGTGGCGCAGCGGCGTCGCGAGTTCGGCCTGCTGCGCGCCGTCGGCGCGACGCCGCGCCAGGTGCGGCGGATGGTGTACGGCGAGGCGCTGCTGGTCGGTGTGATCGCGACGGCGGCGGGGGTGGCGGCCGGAGCGTCGCTCGCTCCCGTGCTGGGGGACGTGCTGGTCACGGCCGGGTTTGAACCGCCGGGCTTCGCGGTGCGATTGTCGGCGCCGCCGCTCGCGGGTTCGTTCGCGATGGGGGTGGTCGTCGCGCTGGCGGGGGTGTGGTCGGCGTCCGGGCGGGCCGCGCGCGTGCGTCCGCTGGAGGCGTTGCGCGAGGCCGAGGTGGACGACCGTCCGATGCCGCGCGCGCGGTGGATCGCCGGGGCGGTGTGCTGCGCGCTGGGACTGGTGGCCGCGTTCGACGCGTGGGGCTCGGACGGTTCGGAGGCGTTCGCGCTGTCGGGCCTGGTCGCGGCGATGGGGGTGATCGCGGGGGTGGCGTTGCTCTCGCCCGTGGTCGTGCCGCCGGTGGCGCGGCTGGTGTCGTGGCCGCTCGCCCGGGGCCGGGGCGCGACCGGGACGCTCGTCAGGGAGAACGCGCTGACCGCGGTCCGCCGCACCGCGGCCACGGCCACCCCGGTACTGGTCACGGTGGGCTGCGCGATCCTGATCACGGGAATGGTGCGGACGACGGCCGCGGCGTTCGCCGAGGTGCGCGCCACCACGATCCGGGCGGACGCGGTGATCGTGCCGGACGGTACGCCGGGGCTCACGGACACGGCGGCGTCGGCCTCAGGCGCACGATCGTCCCTGTTCGGCGCCCTGTTCGAGCCGGACGGCGGTGTTTTGAGCGCCATCGGCGCCACCCCGGAACTCCTGGAGTCGGCGGGTGACGTCCAGGTGGTCTCCGGCTCGCTCGACGCGCTCAGGGACGCCGACCGGGTGCTCGTGGCGGACTGGCTGGCCGAGGACCGGGGGCTGCGGCCGGGCTCGCCGCTGCCGGTGTCGTTCGAGGACGGCACCTCGGCGTCACCGACGGTGGCGGGCGTGGTCCGGGGGGCGGACGCCGACGTCCTGCTGTCCCGCGAACTGTTCAGAGGGCACGACGCGACGACCCTCGCCAAGGAGGCGTACGTCGCCGGCGCCCCGGCACCGCCGGGTCCGGGGGCACGCGCGGTGGACGTCCGCACCTACTCGGCGGAGGCGGACGCCGAGGAGGACCGGCTCGTGTGGATCGCGACCGTGCTCCTCGTCGTGGTGTCCACGGCCTACGCGGGCGTGGCGATCGTGAACACGATGGTGATGTCGGCGGCCGGGCGCGTCCGAGACCTCGCGGTGCTGCGCCTGTCGGGTGCGACGGGACGGCAGGTGCTCGGGACGGTGGCCGCCGAGTCGGTGCTCGTGGTGCTGCTCGGCGCGGGGCTGGGGCTCGTGGTGGCGTTGCCCGCGCTGATGGGCATGCGAGGCGCCCTCGCCACGGCGATGCGCGCGGACGTCCCCCTCGTGGTGCCGTGGCCGCTCATCCTGGGGGTGATCGCCGCCTGCCTGGCCCTCGCCGTCTGCGCCGCCGTACTCGCCGCCCGCCCCGCCGTACGGCTCCCGGCGAGGCGCTGACCGCTCCGGACGCCCGGACACCGGGTGATCGGGGCGGGCACCGGAGCGCTCAGGTGGCCGGGACGGGCGGGAGTCCGGGCGCTAGGCGGGCGGGGCGGCGATGGCCGGGGTGGCGACGGGGTCGTAGTGCAGGCGGCTCAGCATCCGGCGGAAGGCGTACAGGGAGAAGGCCACCGCCAGGCCGCTGATCACGGCCACGGCGGTGGTGCGGACCAGCAGGTAGGTGCCGATCGACTCGTGCAGCAGGAGCCAGATGCTCACCGCGGAGTTGGCGAGCAGCACGAAGGCCCACAGCAGGGTGATGCGGGCGAAGAAGCGGCGGACCCGCTCGTGTCTCAGCACCGCGGAGGGCAGGTGGATGTAGTCGAGGGTGAGCCTCTGCACCAGCGGGCGGTTGAGGCGCACCGAGGCGAGGAAGAGCACGCTGATGCAGATCGTCCCAAGCTCCGGCTGCAGGAAGTAGATCACCGCGCTCCCGGTCCAGAACCCCAGCAGCGCCCGCACGGTGATCGCGACGGTGGCGAGGATCATCGTCCCGGGCACGGGGACCCGCCGGACCAGCCGCCACCCCACCCCCGCGTACACCCAGGCGACCGCCGCGATCAGCGCGCCCTTGAGGCCGAGGAGGGCGAGGGCGGCGTAGAAGACGGCGAGGGGGGCGACGACGCCCTCCAGCAGTCTCGGCGCGGCCTGCCTGGCGAGAGCGGCGAGACGGGGGAGGACGATGGGCTGGTGGCTCATTGACGCTCCACGGGCTGGTGCGACGGCAGACGCTGGACGCTCACGCCTACCCAGGCGGGACACGAAAATGTCAGCCGTCGCAGGGGGTGCTGGAGAGGGCTACCTCCGGTCTTGACCGGGCACTCACCGTACCCGACCCCGGCCCATGCCCTCGCGAAAACAACTCAATAACACTGCAATAACGGTTGAGAACGGTGAGGATCATTACGATTCGCCAGAAGGATCACTGCGCCGGTAACGGTTAAGAAACGGTAGCTTTCCCGATCGTGTCCGGTCCGCGACGATGAGAGACATGGCAGTGCTGCGCACGCACGCGTCCCGCCGTTCCACCGAGGGTGTCGAGAATGTGGCCGCCCAGCTCCTCCGCTGGCCCGCCCTGGCGCTGAAGCGCACCAGAAAAGGGCTCGGGTTCCGGGCCGATGGCCGGGAGATCGTCAGGATGTCCGGCGACCACACCGCGGAGCTGCTCCTCACCAAGCCTGTGATCGACCGGTGGGCACGGGTGCTCACCGACTGTCGCCGGGTCACCCCCGGAGCCGACGACGGGTGGGTGGCCATGTCCATCGAGGGCCGGGCCGACGCCGAACTGTTCCTCTCGCTCGTCAGCGTCGCGATCAAGGCGAACCAGACCTCGCGATAGCCGATCTCGGGCCACTCCTCTCGCTCGTCGGTGTCGCCGTCGCGACCCGGAGTCCGCGATAGCCGGCCTCGCGCCGAAGTCGACGAACGGCGTGCCCGCGCTCGTCCGCGGGTCGGAGTCACCCTCCCCCGGGTTTCCCGGGCAGTGTGAGAGCATCCGACGTTTTTTGGGCCTTGTGTCAGGGGTGTGTCAAGGCTACGATCACGACAACTCTTAGGAAACTTTCCTAAAAGAAATGCCGACCGGGGGTGCCCATGGCTCGCGCGTCCCCTCCCCTCGACCCCTAGCTGCGACAACCCGACGGCGGAAGCCGTCGCCACCGAAGGTCCGACCGTCCGGACGCCTCACCCCCCAGGTTCCACGTCCATCGGAGCGATCATGCGGCGCGCCCTTTCCCCACCCGTCCTGACTGCGGCTGCAAGCCCTCGCCGAGGCCTGCCCACGCCCGGCGGCACGGCCGTCCCCCTCCTCGCCGTCCAGGCCACCGCCACGCCCGCCATCGATACGGGCGTCCCCGCGGCGCTCATCGGCGCCGCCGTCGCCCGCCCCGAGGACTCGGACCGGCGCGCGCGAGCCACGGCCGAGCACCGCCGTCCGGGAGCCACGAGCCGGTGACGCCCCGCCGATCCCGGCGGTCCCCGGCGCCCCGCGCCGATCAACGGAACGGTCCCCGTCCCTGGGCGAGACCGAGCCCACCCCGCCGCACGGCCCGCGCCACATCCGCGCATCCCCCTCGCGCGGCGCGGGCCGTACGGTCACCCCACGAAACGCATGAGGTCAACGTGAAACCACACGCCATCGCTCGTTCTCTCGTCGCTCTGGCGGCACTGCTCCTGTCGATGACGGTCGCGCTACCCGCCCAGGCCGCCTCGGTCACCGCCGTCTTCACCAAAACCTCGGACTGGGGTACCGGTTTCGAGGGCAAGTACACGATCACGAATGGTGGTACGACGGCGATCAACGGCTGGTCGGTCGCCTTCGATCTGCCCTCGGGGGCGAACGTCGGGTCTTTCTGGGACGCGGCGATGAGTCGTAGCGGGCAGCGTTTCACCTTCACCAACGTCGGCTGGAACGCGACGATCGCTCCGGGGGCGACGGCGAGTTTCGGTTTCAACGGCAGTCCTGGTGGGGTGACCCCGTCGAACTGCACGCTCAACGGCGCGGCCTGCGGTGGCGGCAGCGTCCCGGGAACGCCGGGCACACCCGGTACTCCGTCGGTGACGGGGACGACGAACTCGTCGATCTCGCTGTCGTGGGGCGCCTCCAGTGGCACCGTGACCGGTTACCGGGTGTACGAGGGGTCGACGCAGCGGGCGCAGGTGAGTGGTACGAGTGCCACGATCGGTTCGCTGGGGACGTGCACCTCGCACACCTACACGGTCAGGGCGTACAACGCGCAGGGTGAGTCGGCCGCGAGCGGCGCGGTGAGCGCCACCACCACCGGCTGCACCGGCGGCGTCCCCGGCAAGCCGGGCGCGGTGGCCGCGACGGGCGGCGCGAACAGCGTGGCGCTCTCGTGGGGCGCGTCCTCGGGAACGGTGACCGGCTACCGGGTGTACGAGGGGTCGACGGTGCGGGCGACCGTGACCGGGACGAGCACGACGGTGTCCGGGCTGGGTGTGTGCGAGGCGCACACCTACACGGTGGCGGCGTACAACTCCGCGGGCGAGGGCCCCAAGAGCGACCCGGCGAGCGCGACCACGACCGGCTGCACCGGCGGAGGCCAGCTGCCCAAGCACTTCCTCACCGGCTACTGGCACAACTTCGACAACCCGGCCGTCGAACTGCGGCTGTCGGCGGTGCCCAACGAGTACGACCTGGTCGCGGTCTCCTTCGGAGAGGCCACCGCCACCCCCGGTGAGGTCGTCTTCGCCGTGGACCCGGGCCTGTCCGCCTCCCTCGGCGGCTACACCGACGCCCAGTTCAGGGCCGACGTGCAGACCCTCCACTCCCGTGGCAAGAAGGTCATCCTCTCGGTCGGCGGCGAGGCGGGCCGCGTGCAGGTGGCGAGCGCCGCCGCCGCGACCAAGTTCGCCGACACCGTCTACGCCCTGATGCAGAGCTACGGCTTCGACGGCGTCGACATCGACCTGGAGAACGGGCTCAACTCCACCTACATGGGCCAGGCACTCCGGTCGCTGCGGGCGAAGGCGGGCGCGAACCTGATCATCACGATGGCGCCGCAGACCATCGACATGCAGTCCACCGGCGCCGAGTACTTCAAGCTGGCGCTGAACATCAAGGACATCCTCACCGTCGTCCACACCCAGTTCTACAACTCGGGCTCCATGCTCGGCTGCGACCAGATGGCCGCCTACTCGCAGGGCTCGGTCAACTTCATGACCGCGCTCGCCTGCATCCAGCTGGAGAACGGGCTGCGTCCCGACCAGGTGGCGCTCGGACTGCCCGCGGGACCCGGCGCGGCGGGCGGCGGGATCGTCGCCCCCGCCCTGGTGAACCAGGCCCTCACCTGCCTCGCCACCAGGACCAACTGCGGCAGCTTCGTGCCGCCGCGCGCCTACCCCGGGATCCGCGGCGCGATGACCTGGTCGATCAACTGGGACGCCAGCAACAACTGGAACTTCTCCAGGACCGTCAAGCCGCACCTCGCGACCCTGCCCTAGCCCTCGCACCTCACGACTCCGGACCCGCCCGGCACCTCACCGTCCACGACGCGCCCGGGCGGGCCAGGGACCCTCGACCTCGCACCTCCGATCTCCTCCCCCCAACCGAGGAAGTGCCATGAGATTTCGACGAACGCTGACCGCGGTCCTCGCCGCGCTCGGCATGTCAATCGGCCTGTCAACGGTCGCGACCCCCGCGTTCGCGGCACCCACCACCGCCGTCTTCACCAAAACCTCGGACTGGGGTACCGGTTTCGAGGGCAAGTACACGATCACGAATGGTGGTACGACGGCGATCAACGGCTGGTCGGTCGCCTTCGATCTGCCCTCGGGGGCGAACGTCGGGTCTTTCTGGGACGCGGCGATGAGTCGTAGCGGGCAGCGTTTCACCTTCACCAACGTCGGCTGGAACGCGACGATCGCTCCGGGGGCGACGGCGAGTTTCGGTTTCAACGGCAGTCCTGGTGGGGTGACCCCGTCGAACTGCACGCTCAACGGCGCCGCCTGCGGTGGCGGCAGCGTCCCGGGAACGCCGGGCACACCCGGTACTCCGTCGGTGACGGGGACGACGAACTCGTCGATCTCGCTGTCGTGGGGTGCCTCCAGTGGCACCGTGACCGGTTACCGGGTTTATGAGGGGGGTACGCAGCGGGCGCAGGTGAGTGGTACGAGTGCCACGATCGGTTCGCTGGGGACGTGCACCTCGCACACCTACACGGTCAGGGCGTACAACGCGCAGGGTGAGTCGGCCGCGAGCGGCGCGGTGAGCGCCACCACCACCGGCTGCACCAACCCCGACCCGGGCGGCAAGATGGCCGGAGCCCCCTACCTCTACATGGGCTGGGGCAACCCGCCCAACCCGGTGACCGTCATGAACGCCACCGGGGTGAAGTCCTTCACCATGGCGTTCATCCTGTCCAGCGGCGGCTGCAACCCCGCCTGGGACGGATCGAGGCCGCTGACCGGCGGCGCCGACCAGGCCGCGATCAACCAGATCAAGGCCGCGGGCGGCAGCGTGCAGATCTCCTTCGGCGGATGGTCGGGCAACAAGCTCGGCCCGAACTGCGCCACCCCGGCCGCGTTCGCCGGAGCGGTGCAGCAGGTGATCAACGCCGTCGGTCCCGCGGTCGTCGACTTCGACATCGAGAACACCGACGAGTTCGAGAACTACACCGTCCAGGACCGCATCCTCAACGGCCTGAAGATCGTCAAGCAGAACAACCCGAACGTCAAGATCGCCGTCACCTTCGGCACCTCGACCACCGGCCCGACCTCCCACGGCATCCGCCTGATCAACCAGGCCAAGGCGCTCGCCGTGCCGATCGACAACTACACGATCATGCCGTTCGACTTCGGCGCCTCGAACATCTACACCGCCACCGTCAACGCCTCGGAGGGCCTGAAGAACGCGCTCAAGGCCGCCAACGGCTGGACCGACGCGCAGGCGTACGCCCGCATGGGCATCTCCGGCATGAACGGCCTGTCCGACCAGCAGGAACTGACCACGGTCGCGACCTGGACCCAGATCCGCGACTGGGCCAAGTCCAAGGGCCTGACCCGCTTCGCCTACTGGTCGGTCAACCGCGACCGTCCCTGCCCGGGCGGCGGCGTGACCTCCAACTGCAGCGGGATCGCCCAGAGCGACTGGGACTTCACCCGCGTCACCGCCGGCTTCTGACCCGCGGAGCGGGCCCGCCCAGGGCGAGAACGTCCGGCGCGGGCCCGCCCGACACGGAGCACGCGCCGGGCGAAGGCGCCCGGCGTGTGCGCGGCACGGAACCGCGCCGCGCTTCCCACACGACCCGTCCGGCACGGCCCGCACCCCGCCCGGGGGCGGGCCGTGCCCCACGAACACCCTCCTAAAGATCCTTGCGGGGTAAATCGGATGTACCTCAGGAAACTCGCGGCGATCGCCGTACTGGCGCTGGGCGGGGCGACGCTCGCCGCGTCACCCGCCCATGCCGCCAACATCGCGGTCAACCCCGGCTTCGAGAGCGGGCTGACCGGCTGGACCTGCACGGCGTCCTCCGGAGCCACGGCGGTGTCCACGCCGGTCCGCAGTGGCACCAGGGCACTGCAGGCCACACCGGCAGGGAACGACACCGCCCGCTGTCAGCAGACGATCAGCGTCAGACCGTCCTCGGCCTACACCCTGTCGGCCTGGGTGAGGGGCGGCTACGTCTTCCTCGGCGCGACCGGCACCGGCGGCACCGACCCCAGCACATGGGCGTCCTCACCGTCGTCCTACGTCCAGCTGTCGACCTCGTTCACCACCGGCGCCTCGACCACCTCGGTCACGATCTACGTCAACGGCTGGTACGGCCAGGGCGTCTACCAGGCCGACGACGTCGTCCTCGACGGAGCACCGGGGCAGGGACAGCCTCCTGCGGCGCCCACCGGGCTCACCGGCACCGGAAACGCCACCACCGCCTCGCTGAGCTGGAGCGCCTCCTCGGGCGCGACCGGCTACAACGTCTACCGCAACGGGACGAAGGTCGGCACCGCCACCGGGACCACCTTCTCCGAGACCCCCGGTGCGGGGACGCACAGCTACCAGGTGAGCGCGACCAACGCCTCGGGCGAATCCGCGAGGCCCGGCGCGATCTCCGTCACGGTCGGCGGCAGCCAGCCACCCCCGTCCGCACCCTCGGGGCTCGCCGCCACCGTCAGCGGCACGAGCGTCGCGCTGAGGTGGAACGCCTCCTCGGGCGCGACCGGCTACAACGTCTACCGCAACGGGACGAAGGTCGGCGCCCCCACCGCGACCACCTACACCGACAGCCCCGGTGCGGGGACGCACAGCTACCAGGTGAGCGCGACCAACGCCTCGGGCGAGTCCGCGAAGTCCGGCGCGGTCTCCGCGACCGTCACCGGCACACCCCCCGGCACCCTGCCCAAACGAGTGCTGGTCGGCTACCTGCACGCCTCCTTCGCCAACGGCTCCGGCTACACGCGGATGGCGGACGTACCCAACGCCTGGGACGTCATCAACCTCTCCTTCGGCGAACCCACCTCGGTGACCTCGGGAGACATCCGCTTCACCCAGTGCCCGGCCGCCGAATGCCCCAACGTCGAGTCCGAGGCCGAGTTCATCGCCGGAATCCGGGCCAAGCAGGCACTCGGCAAGAAGGTGCTGATCTCGATCGGCGGCCAGAACGGCCAGGTCCAGCTGAGCACCACCGCCGCACGCGACAGGTTCGTCCAGTCGGTGAGCGCCATCATCGACAGGTACGGCCTCGACGGGCTGGACATCGACTTCGAGGGCCACTCCCTTTATCTCGACAACGGCGACACCAACCTGTCCGCCCCCACCACCCCGGTCATCGTCAACCTGATCTCCGCGCTCAAGACCCTCAAGGCCAGGTACGGCACGCGGTTCGTGCTGACCATGGCCCCCGAGACGTTCTTCGTCCAGCTGGGCTACCAGTTCTACGGTCCCGGCCCGAACGGCTCCGCCGACCGGCGGGCCGCGTCGTACCTCCCCGTCATCCACGCGATGCGCAACGACCTGACCCTGCTGCACGTCCAGGACTACAACTCCGGGCCGATCATGGGGCTGGACAACCAGTACCACACCATGGGCGGCCACGACTTCCACGTCGCCATGACCGACATGCTGCTCGCGGGCTTTCCCATCGCGGGCAATCCGAACAACGTCTTCCCCGCCCTGCGCCAGGACCAGGTCGCGATCGGCCTGCCCGCCGCCCCGTTCGCGGGTAACGGTTTCACCACGGTCGCCGAGGTCCAGAAGGCCTTCGACTGTCTGGCCAAGGGGACGAACTGCGGGACGTACCGGCCCAGAGGGGTCTACCCGAACCTCCGGGGGCTGATGACCTGGTCGATCAACTGGGACAGGTACAACGCCTTCGAGTTCTCCCGCAACCACCGGGCCTATCTCGACGGCCTGGGCTGATAACCCCTCGCCGCCGGAGGAGACGGACCTCCGGCGGCGAGGTTCCACCCCGGTGTGCCCTGCGGGTTCTCCGGCGCGCGCGCCCGCGCCCCGAGACGGTCACCCGTCGTGACGGCCTTGATCCAGAAAGCCGTAAAACTGGCAGAGTGGTCTCGTTTTGGGAATGCGGGTGGCTGGCTGGTCGCCAGGTCGGGCAGGCTAGGGGCCGTCATGGACTACGCAATTCTCACGGGGTTCGTCCTCGTCACCGGTGTCGTGCTCGCCCTGGTAGCGCAATGGAAAGGCTGGAGACCCTCCCTCCTGGTCGTACTGGGAGTGGGAATCGCCTTCAGAGTGCTCATCATGGCCACATCGGCGGTGGACACCTGGCAACCGGTCGACTTCATCAACAGCTTCAAGCCCGCCGGCGAGGCGGTCCTGAACCGTGAGGATCCCGTTCTGGGCAGCTCGGGAGGCTGGCACTTCCTGCCGACCATCCCCTACGTCTACGGTCTTCTGCTCTGGCTGGGCATCCCCTGGGAGGTCGGCGGGCGCCTGGTCACCGTGGTCGCGGACATCGTGCTGATCCCGCTGGTCGGCAAGCTCGCCGGGGGGCCCAACGCCTCGCTGCGCGCCTTCCAGTACGCCTGCAACCCGCTCGCCATCCTCGTCGCCTCCGTCCACGGCCAGGTCGAGCCGGTCGCCCTGGTCTTCGGCGTCGCCGCCTTCGTCGTCGCCCGAGGCCCCGGCGACCCCCACCGGCCGGGCATGACCACCAACCCGGTCGCGCTGGCGCGGCAGAGCGTCGCCCTCCACGGCCTCGCCGGCGCCGTACGGCACGCCTTCGGCCCGGACGGGGTGCTCCGAGCGGCGCTCACCCCGCGCGAGGGCGACCGGCAGTCGCTGCGCCGGGCCCTGTTCGCGGGACTGCTGATGGGGCTCGCGCTGTGTGCCAAGAGCTGGCCGATCTGGCTCATCCTCGGTCTGCTCCTGCTGCTGCCCACCTTCCGCGCCCGCGCCGTGGCGTTCGTGGCCACGGGCATCGCGCCGATCTTCTTCCTCGTCACCCTGCCGATCTTCGCCGGTACCTCGCTGAGCCAGATCCCCGAGGTCATCCGGGTGATCCAGGACATCCGCCCGATCGTCGGCCAGTGGGGCTACAGCGCCATCCTCATGAACGGCGTCAACGACCTCAACCAGGGGATCGCCACCTTCGGCACCCGCCTGATCTACGTCACCATGCTGATCACGGCCTTCCTGTGGCGCCGCGCCGACCCGATCGACCTCACCACGGCGCTGCTGCTCGCCTTCATGGTCACCACCCCCAGGCTCGGCGCGCAGTATCTCCTGTGGTTCATGCCGTTCCTGATCGCCCGCCCCACCCGCTTCGCGTGGCCCGCGATCATCGGAGCCTCACTGTGGGCGGGGTACGGCTACCTCTACATGACCCAGTTCGACTCCGCCACCTGGCGAAGTCTCCACGTCGTCTGGTCGCAGGCGTCCATCGTGCTGCTGCCGATCCTGGCGCTCGCCATGCCCTGGGAGCGCCGGGTCTTCCGCGCACCCGCCACCCCCTCCTCCGAGGGGCCACCGCCGTCGACACCCGTCTCCGCCTCCACCTGAGCTCCCACGTCCGCTCGGCTCCCGTGTCCGCGTCCCCGTCACAGCCGCGTGGCGGGGCCCCGGCAGGCTCCGGCGAGCCCTGGCCTGCCTGATAGGTTCCGGTCCTGTGACGAGCACCGTGGAGATCCTGCGATACACCGCTTTCACCCATGATCCCGAAGGAGGAAACCCCGCCGGGATCGTTCTCGACGCGGCCGGCCTGTCCGACGCGGAGATGCTGGCCGTCGCCGCCGAGGTCGGATACTCCGAGACGGCTTTCGTGACCGCCCGCGACGACGGGCGGCGCGCCTTCACGGTCCGGTATTTCGCCCCCTCGGCCGAGGTGGCGTTCTGCGGGCACGCCACGATCGCCACCTCGGTGGCGCTCGCCGAACGCCTCGGGATCGGGCGTCTGGCCTTCGACACCAAGGCGGGTGAGATCGTCGTCGACACCGAGATCGTCGACGACGCGCTCCGCGCCACGCTCACCAGCGTTCCCACATACTCCAGGCCCGTCGCGGAGGACGCGCTGGAGGAGGCGCTCGCCGCCCTCGGATGGTCCCGCGACGAACTCGACCCGGCCTTCCCGCCGCACGTCGCGTTCGGCGGCGTCGATCACCTCATGATCGCCGCGGCCTCTCGTGAACGCCTGGCCGACCTCGACTACGACTACGAGCGGCTGAAGGCGGTCATGACCCGCGAAGGCTGGACGACGGCGAACCTGTTCTGGCGGGAGAGCGACGAGCGGTTCCACGCCCGCAACCCGTTCCCGGTCGGGGGCGTCGTGGAGGACCCCGCCACCGGGGCCGCGGCCGCCGCGTTCGGCGGCTACCTGCGAGTCCTCGGGACCGGCTCCTCGGAGTTCACGGTCATCCAGGGGGTGGACATGGGACGGCCCAGCACGCTGAAGGTCTCGATCGCCTCCGTGGACGGCCGAAGCCGGGTGAGCGGCGGAGCGGTCGCGATGGAGACCGCCTGACCCCGAGCCGCGGACACCGCGCGCGGGCCGGGGTGACGGCCCGCGCGGACCCGGTCAGGTGCTCTCGCCGCCGGACCGATCGAGCAGCCGCTTCAGGGGCACACCCGCCAGCCGCCGTACCTCGTTCGCCATGTGGGCCTGGTCGGCGTAGCCGCTGAGCACGGCGACCTCGGCCACCGTGACCCCGCGCCTGGCCAGGCCAAGCGCCCGCTGAAACCTGACCACCCGCTGCAGCACCTTCGGCCCGTAGCCGAAGGCCCGTACGGACCGGCGCAGAAGCTGCCGCTCACCGAGTCCCAGCTCCCAGGCCACCTCCCGCACGCTCCGCCCGGCCCGCAGTGCCTCGGCGATCGCGGGCGCGGACGGGTCGGGTTCGGGCGTCGCGCGCAGCCGTACGACCAGAGCCCGCTGTACGCCGTCGAAGAGCGGCTCCGACGGCCGGAGTCCCGCGAGGGGCTCCAGATCGGACAGTTCCGAGAGGGATTCGAGGTCGGACAGCGGCACCCGCAGGTCGCGCAGGCTGTCGAGCGGCACACCGAACAGTTCGCCCACCGCGCCGGGCCCGAACCGGACCCCGGCGTATCGGTCACCCGGCATCATCCGGACGGGTTTCGGCCCCGTGTCGGGTCCCGCGACCTGCGCTCCCCTCGGACCCCAGATAAGGTCCACGCAGCCGTCGGGCACGACCAGCTGCGTCGCGGCCGAGGACGACTCGTTGACCCACAGGCAGGCCACCCGCCCGGCGAGGCGAGGATCCGGCGCCCACTCGCGATACATGGCCTCAGGGTACGGGCGGCGAGGACTTCACCTCGTCACCGCCCGGTTTCCTCTTCGGCGAGGGGCGCTCGCTCTCGGGAACCTCTCCGGACACGAGGGCGGCGGCCCACTTGCCGTCGGGGTCGCTGTCGATCAACAGTGCGCGGGTCAGCAGGCTGAGCGGGATGGCGAGCAGCGCGCCCAGCGGGCCGAGGACGAACGTCCACAGGATGAGCGAGAGGAAGGTGACGGTGGTGGACAGACCGACGGCGTCACCGAGGAACTTCGGCTGGATCAGCGACTGCACCACGAAGTTGATCAGTATGTAGGAGACGATCACGAGGATCATGGTTTTGGGCCCGCCCTCAAGGAGGCCGAGCAGGGCGGGCGGGATCAACCCCAGGACGAAGCCGATGTTGGGGATGTAGTTCGTGATCAGCGCCAGCACACCCCAGAGGAGGGGGAGTGGCACGCCGAGGATCCAGAGCGCGGCCACGTCCAGCGCGGAGCAGATCAGCCCGAACCCCGTCGAGACCAGGAGGTAACGGCGGGTCTTGTGGGCGAAGTCGTTGAGTGCCCCGATGAGCAGGGGCCTGCGCTCCGCCCCCATGGCGAGGATCCTGGAGAAGGCCTGAGCGTCCAGGCACATGGCCAGGAGCAGGACGATGACGAGGACCAGTCCGGAGAAGACACCCAGCAGTCCCGAGACGAATCCCTGCGCGAGCTCGAAGATCTTTCCGGGGTCGAAGGAATTGATCGCCTCGTTCATCTGCCGGGTGCCGAAGCCGAGCCTGGCCACCTGCTCTTGCGCCTCCGCGACGAGCTGTTTGAACTGCGCGTCGTAGGTGGGGGCGAGTGCCGCCATCTGCGCTATCGCCACGGTCAGGATCGCCACCATGCCCAGGAGCATGAGCAGCACGATCACCAGGGGGATCGCCACCAGCGTCCACCCGGGAGCTCCGCGCTCGCAAAGCCAGGTCCTGACCGGGGAGACCGCGAGGACCAGGACCAGGGCGAGCAGTACCGGCCCGACGATCGACCCGATCTCCCTGATGCCCGCCAGGGTGACCACGGCACCCGCGGCGCAGAGGAGTACGACGAGCGCCCTGGGCAACACTCTCTGGTCCGTCATAACGGACCCTCTACCCAGCAGCCGGGAAACACGTCACGGCAGGGCGCGCACTTCGATTTGACGGAGTGCGGCGACGTACATAGAGTTCACAGGCCCGAGGGGGTCGGCGGAGATCGCCAGAGCCTCGGGACCCTCCTTCTGATCATCTCCCTTCGTCGAGGCGTATGCGTCACGCCGAGATCCGGTTGGACAACGACCGGATGTTGGAGTAAGTTAGAGGGGTTGCCCTGGAAACGGGGTGGTCGCAATCCTAGCGGGTTCGGCGGGTTCGAGTCGAGGGTCGGAAAATCCG
>NZ_JBIAYX010000039.1:0-17097 GCF_042898365.1 Streptosporangium sp. NPDC000509
TCCGACAGGCTCCCCTTGACCGGCGCGTCCAACCGCCACTCGGCCACCCCCGCCGGCACCGCGAGCCCGTCCCCACCCGCCGCCCGCGCCAGGCGCGGCGCCCACGCCTTTCCATCACGTACGGCCACCTGCGGCTCGTCCGGGGTCGTCGCGGTGAGCAACGCCGTACCGGAAACGGGGCTCTCGTCGAGGTCCACCAGCAGGAGGCGGCCCGGGTTCTCCGCCTGGGCGGCGCGCAGCAGGCCAAGGGCCGCGGCGCCCGCCAGGTCGGTGACGTCACCGCCGTGCACGGCTGCCGCGCCACGGGTCACCACCACCAGCCGCGCCGGCCCGAACCGCTCCTCGGCCAGCCACTCCCGCACCAGCCGCAGAGCCCGGTGCGTCGCCGCCCGTACCCGAGCCGCGACATCTCCGTCCTCCTCCCCCTCGGAAGGCTGGAAGGGGACGAACACCAGATCCGGAACGACCTCGGAGGCCGCCAACGACCCCAGATCCTCGAACTCCTCGATCTCCGCACCGGTCGCGCGCAGCGCCTCGGCCAGCCCGATCCCGTCGGCGCCCAGCACCACGTACCGTTGCCCGGCGGGGATCTCGGCGAGTGGCGGCACCGTCCAGTCCACCCGGAAGAGGGAGTCGCGGCGGGCGTCGGCCGCCGCGGAAAGCCGGTCCGCCGGGAGGGGGCGCGACAGCAGGGACTCCACGGAGGCCACCGGGCTCCCCGAGACGTCGGCGAGCCGGAGCGAGACCGTGTCGGTGCCGGCGGGCGACAGACGCACCCTCAGCTCGGCGGCCCCCTCGGCGTGCAGGGAGACGCCGGACCAGGCGAACGGCAGGCTCACCTCGCCGGACCCGCCATCCAGCAGCGCCTCGGCGTGCAGGGCGGCGTCCAGCAGCGCCGGGTGCAGGGCGAACCTCCCCGCCTCTCCTCGCGCGTCCTGGGGAAGGGCGACCTCGGCGAAGATCTCCTCGCCGCGCCGCCAGGCCGCCCGCAGCCCCTGGAACAGCGGGCCGTACTCGTACCCCTGGCCCGCCAGCCGCTCGTACAGGCCGTCCACCTCCAGTGCCGTCGCACCCGCCGGAGGCCACTCGGCCAGGTCGAAGGGCTCTGAGGGGATGTCGGCGACGAGGAAACCCGTGGCGTGCCGGGTCCAGGGCGCGTCCGCCTCGTCGTCGGTGCCCTCGGGACGGGAGTGGACGGTGACCGGGCGGCGGCCCGTCTCGTCCGACGCCCCCACCGACACTTGCACCTGCACACCGCCCTCTCTCAGCGGCAGCGGTGCCTCAAGCGTCAGCTCGTCCACCGTCCCGCACCCCACCCGGTCACCGGCACGCATCGCCAGCTCCACGAACGCCGTACCCGGCAGCAGCACCGTGCCCGCCACGGCGTGGTCGGCGAGCCACGGGTGCGTGCGCGTCGACAGCCGTCCGGTCAGCAGGACCTCGCCGGTTCCCGCCGAGGTCACCGCCGCGCCGAGCAGCGGGTGACCGGCCGCGGTCAGGCCGGTGGACGCCAGGTCGATCGCGTCGGTGGCGTCCAGCCAGTACCGCTCGCGCTGGAAGGCGTACGTGGGGAGCTTCACCGGGCGAGGGTCGTGGGGGGCGAACAACGGTTCCCAGTTCACCGGCGCCCCGTGCGCGTACGCCTCGGCCAGCGAGGTGACGAACCGGTTCATGCCGCCCTCGTCGCGCCGCAGGGAGCCGACGACGACCGCGGTACCGGCCGCAGCGTCCACGGTCTCCTGGACGCCCACGGTGAGCACCGGGTGGGGGCCGATCTCGATGAACAGCCCGTGCCCCTCCCGAACCAGCGCGTGGGTGGCCTCCTCGAAGCGCACCTGCCGCCTGAGGTTGGCGTACCAGTAACCGGCGTCGAGCTCCGCGGTGTCGATCGGCTCGCCGGTCACCGTGGAGTAGAAGGGCACCTCCGCCGACCTGGGGGTGATCCCTTCCAGGTCGGCCAGGATCCGCTCCCTGAGCGGCTCCACGTAGGCCGAGTGCGACGGATAGTCGATGGGGATCTTCCTGGCGCGGACGCCGTCGGCCACCAGCCGCTCCAGCAACTCGTTCAGGGCCTGCGTCTCGCCGGAGAGCACCACGGATCCGGGACCGTTAACCGCGGCCACCGCCACGCGGTCGCCCCAGGGTGCCAGCAGTTCCCGCATCCGCTCGGCCGGGAGCGAGACCGCCATCATCTCCCCGTGGCCGGACAACTCCTCGCCGATGGCGAGGCCGCGGAGCGCGACCACCCGGGCGCCGTCCTCCAGCGACAGCGCGCCCGCCACGCAGGCGGCGGCGACCTCTCCCTGCGAGTGACCGACGACGGCGTCGGGTTCGACACCGTACGAGCGCCACAGCTCGGCCAGTGAGATCATGACGGCCCACAGCGCGGGCTGCACCACGTCCATCCGTCCCAGCGGTGGCGCGCCCGGCTCGCCGCGCAGCACCTCCACGAGCTTCCAGTCGACGAAGGTCGCGAGCGCGTCGGCGCACTCGGCCATCCGGGCGGCGAACACCGGTGAGGAGTCCATCAGCTCGACGGCCATCCCCGCCCACGCCGCTCCCTGCCCGGGGAAGACGAACACCACCTTCGGGTCGGGGACGGCGACACCGCGCACGACGTTCGGCGCGGCGTCGTGTCCGGCGACGGCGCGCACGCCCGCCAGCAGGTCGGCACGGCCGGTGCCGACCACCACGGCGCGATGCGGGAAGGCCGCGCGGGAGGTGACGGCGGCGTGCCCGACGTCGACCGGCGACAGCCCGGCGTCCGCGTCCACGTGCGCCGCGAGGCGTTCCGCCTGGGCACGCAGCGCCTCCTCGCCCTTTCCCGAGATCACCCAGGGCAGCACAGGGGATGAGCCGTACCCGTCGGCGACGTCGCCCTCCGTGTCCGTACCGCTCGCGCTGTCCGTACCGTCCGCGCTCTCCGGCGTGGGCGGTGGGGCCTCCTCCAGGATGACGTGCGCGTTGGTGCCGCTCACCCCGAAGGAGGAGACGCCGGCTCTGCGCGGGGCGCCGCCGTTCTCCCAGGTCTCGGCCTCGGTCAGCAGCGTGACGTCACCGGCCGACCAGTCGACGTGCGGTGAGGGCTCGTCCACGTGCAGGGTACGGGGCAGGACGCCGTGCCGCATCGCCAGCACCATCTTGATCACACCGGCGACGCCGGCGGCCCCCTGCGTGTGGCCGATGTTCGACTTGATCGAGCCCAGGCGGAGCGGCCTGCCCTCGGGGCGTTCCCGCCCGTACGTGGCGAGCAGCGCCTGCGCCTCGATCGGATCGCCGAGGCCGGTGCCGGTGCCGTGTCCTTCGACGGCGTCGATCTGGGCGGCCGACAGACGCGCGTTGGCCAGCGCCTGGCGGATGACCCGTTGCTGTGCGGGTCCGTTCGGCGCGGTCAGCCCGCTGCTGGCGCCGTCCTGGTTGATCGCCGAGCCGCGGATGACCGCCAGGACCGGGTGTCCGGCGCGCCGGGCGTCCGAGAGGCGTTCCATCAGGAGCATGCCCACGCCCTCGCCCCAGCCGGTGCCGTCCGCCGCGGCGGCGTAGGCCTTGCAGCGGCCGTCGGGGGCGAGGCCCCGCTGGCGGCTGAACTCCACGAAGGTGCTCGGCGTGGACATGACCGTCACGCCACCCGTCAGCACCATCGAGCACTCGCCCTGACGCAGTGCCTGAACCCCCAGATGCAGCGCCACCAGGGACGAGGAGCACGCGGTGTCCACCGAGACCGCGGGCCCCTCCAGGCCCAGTACGTAGGCGACCCGCCCGGAGGCGACACTGCCGTCGCTGCCGTTGCCGATGTAGCCGCCGAGTTCGTCGGGGACGACGCGGGCCCTGGAGCCGTAGTCGTGGTAGATCACCCCCGCGTAGACGCCGACGGCACTGCCCCGCGCGGACAGCGGATCGATCCCCGCGTCCTCGAACGCCTCCCAGGCGGTCTCCAGCAGCAGCCGCTGCTGGGGATCCATCGCCACCGCCTCCCGGGGGTTGATCCCGAAGAAGGCCGGGTCGAACCCCGCCGCGTCGTAGAGGAAGCCGCCCGAGCGCGTGTAGCTCTTGCCCGGACGGTCCGCGTCGGGGTCGTAGAGGTCGTCGACGTCCCAGCCACGGTCCTCGGGGAACGAGGAGATGGCGTCGCCGCCCTCGGCCAGCAGTCGCCACAGCGCCTCCGGGCTGTCCACACCCCCGGGGAACCGGCAGCTCATCCCGATGATCGCGATGGGCTCGGTCTCCCTGCGCTCGGCCTCTCGCAGCCTTTGCCTGACCTCCCGCAGATCGGTCGTCGCCCGCCGCAGATAATCGAGAAGTTTGCCGTCGTTCTCCACCACGTCACCCCTGTCAGACCGTTCGGAGGCCTCACCCGGTCGAACCGTGCGTCTCGGGTCGAGGCGTAAAGGAAAAGGGCGCTCGCGTCGCGGGGCGGCCCGTGTTCGGCGTTCCGGTGAATCGCCGGCGAACCTCAGCCGGCCGGCGTCGGCTCGCCGCTCTCCGCCCGGTGGCGGGCGACCAGCCCTTCCAGGTCGCGTACGAGATCGTGCGGGGCCGGGGTGGCCTCGGCGATGCCCCCGAGCCGGGTCGCGTTCTCCCTGAACGACGGCTCGTCGATCAGGCGCAGCAGGTTCTCCCTGAGCGTCCGCGCCGAGAGGTCCTCCGGCTCAAGGACGAGGCCCGCGCCCTCGGCGGCCAGCCGCCGGGCCATACCCGCCTCGTCGTAGAGTTTCGCGGGGACGACGAGCTGCGGAATCCCGTGCGCGATCGCGGTCCCGAACGTCCCGGTGCCGCCGTGATGGACGATCGCCGCACAACCCGGCAGCAGGGAGTTGAGCGGGACGTAGTCGACGATCCGCACGTTGTCCGGAACCTTCACCCCCGGATCGAGTTGGGCGGTGTTGAGGGTCGCGACCAGTTCGAGGTCGAGGTCGGCCACGGCCTCGAACAGGTCGGCGGCTCCGATGCTGCCGTTCCCGCCCCACACCTCGCGCCCTGACACGCCGAGGGTGAAGCAGACCCGGGGCCGCCCGGATCCGGCCTCGCGCAACCAGTCCGGGAAGACGGCGGGGCCGTTGTAGGGGACGAAACGGACGGGCAGGTAGTCGTGCTCGACGGGAAAGCGCGTCCAGACCGGCATCGAGTCGATGGTGGCCTGGCCCAGGATGGTGTCCTCGCGGAACTCGCAGCCGTACCTCGCCAGCTTCGCGGTGACCCAGTCGGCCACCGGGTCCTCGACGAGGTGCCCCGGCCGCGTCTCCCTCAACCGCAGGAACAGCGAGCGCATCCGTCCCCAGTGGTCCCTGCCGAAGGTCGATCGGACGTGCGCGGCGCCGCAGGCCCGGGCCGCCACCGGGCCGGGGAAGGTGATCGAGTCCCAGACCACCAGGTCGGGACGCCAGTGGCGGCAGAAGGCGACGAGGTCGTCGTACATCGACTCGTCCGTGATGAAATCCAACGCGAGGGGTGAGGCGAAGGAGGCCATGCAGTCGCGCACGTACTCGTAGGTGAGGACGTCGGGCCGCTCCTCGGCGATGTCGTAGCCGGAACCGAAGATCTGCTGGTCAGCGGGGACGGTCGCGAGCCGCTCGGCCACGTTGGACATCTCACCCACCGATACCGCGGTCAGACCGGTCCGGGTGACCTCGTCGAGGATGTCCGGCTGGGTGGCGACGATCACCTCGTGGCCCGCGGCCTTCAGCGCCCACGCGATCGGGACCACCAGAAAGAGATGGGCGTTCGCGGCATGCAGGGTGAATAGGACGCGCATGAAGATTTCCTCCGGATTTCATTCAAACGAGATCAGACTGCCTACCGCGAGATCGGCGAATTCGTCTTCGTGCTTCACGGTCACGGGTAACCCGCACCGATTCCAGAAGGTGGGGAAAACCGCTGTCCGCCGCTTTCCATGCCGAACCAAGTAGCACGCTACCTATGTCGGTGCGATGAAACCGACCCCTAGCGCACCCCTCAGCCTCCCCTGAGGAGAACCCCGGCTTCCGGGGCGACCGTCGGCGGCACGACCAGGTCAGAGCATGTGGAGACGTGCCGGAACGGCGAAGGGAGGGGGTGTCGTGCCCCCTCCCCTAGCCGGTGGACCAGACGGTGAACCCCGGCTGGAACATCGCGCGCGACGGCCCCTCGCGACCGGGGCCACGCGGGCCGGCCGAGGGGAAGGCAGGCACCGGTATCCGGCGACCCGTGACCCGCTAGGAGCCCCCGGAGTCGGCGGAGCGGACGCGGCGGGGACGGGTGACGATCCACGCGGGCGACAGAGCTCCCATGAGCGCGGACAGGCCGACGGAGCAGACCACGATGACGTAGAGCCACACCGGTCCTGAGGGAAGCGGGGAGCCGTTGACCGCGATGGTGAAGGGCAGCAGCAAGGGCACGAAGCACGCGGTGCCGAGCACGACGCCGATGACGGCGACCAGGACCCCCTCGACGCCCATCATCCGCAGGATCTGCCCCCGGCTGGAGCCGATCAGCCGTTGCAGCCTGAACTCCCTGCGCCGTCGTACCGCGCCCGCCGCCTGGGTGCTGATCACCGAGATCACGACGAAGGCGAGTGTCGTGCCGATGAGCAGGTGATTCACCCATGCCCGCGTCCGCTGCCGTTCGGTGTGCGGGCCGGACAACACGTCGTCGCCGCTCACCCGCAGCCCCGGCACGGCTCGCGCCACCCCGGCCAGGGCCGCGGCCACCCGAGGGACGTCTCCGTCCGAGACCGCGCGCACGAGGATCTGGGGCGGCAGGCCGGCCGTGGTGTGCTGGGCCAGCAGGTCGGCGGGCATCAGGACCGTCTCGGCACCCGCCCTCGCCGACAGCAGCGCGACGATCCTCAGATCGGCCGCGTGTCCGTCGCCCAGGCGGATCCTGACCGTGTCGCCGAGGCCGCGGCCGAGTTGCCGGGCGTGCCCCTCGGCCAGCGCGACGCTGTGCCCGCGCAGCCCGGTGAGCGTGCCGGCGGTGAGCCTGAGCTTCATGACGTGCTCGGCGCCCTCCGCGGTGATCCCCCGGACCGGCCATCCGTCCTCGCCCTGCCAGGCGTCGTACGGGCTCTCCAGGAACACGGTGCCGGTCACGAACTCCGAGGCCCCCGCGACACCCGGGATCGACCGGACCCGGGCGAGCATATCGGTGGCCAGGCCGCCGGTCTGCGCGGTGAGCACGACGTCGGCGCGCAGGTCCCTGACGTACGCGCGCTCGGCCACGCCCGCCGGGGACATCTGGAGGTAGACGTTGGCCAGGGCGATTCCCGTGACGAGCATGATGGGCGTGGCCGTGGCGGCCACCCGGACGGTCCGCGCGCGGGTGTTGAGGATGGCGAGGTGCCCCGGCTGGCCGAAGACCGCGCGGACCGGCCGGCGCATGGCCTCGGTCATCGCCACCGTCATGCGGGGGGCGACCAGGGTCAGCCCCACCGAGAGCGCGATCACGGTGAGACAGACGGCGATCACCCCGGGTGGGCGGGACGCCACCGCCGCCGAGACGGCGAGCGCCGCGCCGCCGGCGAGGCAGACCAGCGCGATCGCCGACCGCGCCGGCCCGAGCGGCCGCCGCTCGGGCACGGTGTCGGCGGGCCGCTCGACGGCCGGGATCATCGACGCCCGCCTCGCCGGAAGGAAAACCGCCGCCGCGGCGGCGAGCAGGCACGTCGCGATGGCGGCCACGACCGGGATCCAGCTCTGCTGGAACGGCATGACCTCGGGAACCAGCCCGTCGGCCACCAACCGCCCGAACAACCAGTGTCCGAGGTAGGGGCCGAGCAGGCAGCCCGGCACGACGGCGAGCACCGAGACCGTCATCCCCTCTCCGGACACCATGCGCCGGATCCGCGCCGGGGACGTGCCCATCACCTTCAGCAGCGCCATTTCCCGACTGCGGTGCTCGACCGACATGCCGAGGGTGCCCGCCACGACGAGTGCGGCGACCAGGAGCGTCGTCCCCGCGGTCACCCCGGAGATGACGACGAGGTTCTCGCCGCCGTCCCTGCCCTCGGGGAACTCGGCCAGTCCGCGGTCGTCACCGACCAGGACCGTCGCCATGTGACCGTGCAGCGCGGCCTGGATCCGCGAGTGGAGCACCCCGGCGTCGATCCCCCGGGCGGGCAGGACCGCGGCGGCGTCGACGGTGCCGGGGTGCCCGGCCAGACGCCGGGTGTCGGGGGCGGAGAAGAACATCGCCGCCTCGGTGACCGCGCGACCGTCCGCGGGCGCGGCGACACCGGTGACCCGGTAGGTCTCGGCGACGCCGCCGACCGCGACCTCGACCCGGTCTCCCACCCCGGCGCCGGAACGCCGGGCCAGCGTGGCGTCGAGCACCACCTCTCCCGAACTCCCCGGTGGCGTGCCGGTGCCCAGCTCGTACGGTGCGAGCCGGGCGGAGCTCCAGTCGTGCCCGACGCCCGCGGGCCGATCCCCCAGCAGGACCGTGGCGGGGAACGACAGGTCACCGATCACCCGGTCCACCCCGGGGACGGCCCTCAGGGTGTCGAGCAGGCCGACACCGAGCCGCACGCGTTCGGTCAACCGCGTCCACTCGGTGTCCTCGTCCCGAGGGTCGGCTTTGGGCAGCGGATAGGACGGGTCACCGACTATCACGATCGGCGCCCCCGCCAGGCGCTGGGGCGGCACCTTCCCCCGGATGCCGGTCTCCATCAGCGCACCGGCAGCCGAGACGATCACGGCACCGAGGAGCATCGCGGTGAAGACGGCGGCGAAGACATCCTTGCGGAAGGACAGCGTGCGCAGGGCGAGGCGCCACATCAGCCGACGTTCCCCCCTTCGGGCCTCGGTGGCCTGTCCCAGATGCCGAGGTGGGACATCCTCTGGACCACCGCCCTGTCCATCGGCAGGCTCCGCTCGTCGACGACGCGGCCGTCGGCGAGGAAGACGACGCGATCGGCGTAGGAGGCGACCAGCGGGTCGTGGCTGGCCATGACGACGGTCCGGCCGCCCTCGTGCACGGCCTCCTGCAGCAGCCCGAGGACACCCTCGGTGGCGCGGGCGTCCAACGCGCCGGTCGGCTCGTCGGCGAAGATCACCGGGTGGCGGGTGACCAGGGCACGGGCGATGGCGGCCCGCTGGCGCTGTCCTGGGGAGAGTTCGTACGGCCGGTGGCGCGTCCTGTCGGCCAGCCCGACCCTGCGCATCACCTCGGCGAGCAGCGAAGGGTCGGCGGCCCTGCCCGCCAGGGAGAGGGGCAGGACGACGTTCTCCTCCACGTCCAGTGCGGGCAGCAGGTTGAACTTCTGGCAGATGAAGCCGATCCGTTCACGGCGCAACTCCGTCAGCGCCGCCTCGTCGAGCCCGTTCAGCTCCCTCCCCTCAAGGGTCACCGTTCCCGAGGTCGGCCTGTCGAGCCCGGCCGCGCACTGCAGCAGCGTGCTCTTGCCCGACCCGGACGGCCCTATGATCGCGGTGAGGCTGCCGCGCGGGCAGCCGATCGTCACACCTCCCAGAGCGACGACGACGTCCGCTCCGCTCCGGTAGGTCTTCTGCACCGAGTCGAGCCGGACGATCTCCTCGACTTCCTGACTCTCCGCGCGGAACCCTTCGCTGTCCATAGGCCGAAGCGTAATCAGCGGCTGATAGCCGGCACATCGGCCGGAGGGGCCATACGGCTCATCCCTGCGACGGGTGGCGGTGAGGGCCCGGATGTCCCGGGGCAGGACCTCCTCGCGCGAGGCGCGAGGAGTCCATCCCAGGTCGAAGCCCGTCACAGCTCACTGTCGAGGATGTCGAACAGTTCGTCCGCGGTCGCCGACTCCAACTCGGTCCCACCGGTCGTCGTCGCCTCCCTCCGGTGTGTCTCGATCCATCTGGAGGTGAGCGCGCGCAGTCGGCCGGTGATCCTCTCGTGCTCCACCGGATCGGGCGCCGCGGTCTCCATCGCGTGTTCGAGCCTGGCGAGCTCCGCCTCCAACGTCGCCGAGGGCGGCTCGTCGGCGACGAGTTCGGTCCTGATGTGGTCGGCGACCGAGGCCAGGGTCGGGTAGTCGAAGATGAGGGTCGCGGGCAGCCGCACGCCGGTGGCGGCGCCGAGCCGGTTACGGAGTTCCACAGCGGTCAGCGAGTCGAAACCCAGCTCCTTGAACGGCCTGAGCGGATCGACCGCGTCACCGTCCAGGTGTCCGAGGACCGCGGCGACGTGGGTGCGCACCAGGTCCAGCAGCAGGCGGTCGCGGCCGGTGGCCGACAGCGACTCCAGCCGCTGCCGCAACGACTGCTCGACCGGGGCCGAAGCCGCCTCGCGGACCGCCCGGCGAGTCCTGGTGGTGATCAGGCCGCGGAGCATCGCGGGAAGCGCCTCGGCCCGTGAGCGCTGGGCCGCCAGATCCAGCCGGATGGGGACCAGGGTGGCCTCCCCGAAGTCGAGCGACCGGTCGAGCAACGCCATCCCGGCCTCGGCCGTGAGCGGCAGCAGGCCGGAGGCACGCAGCCGGCGCAGGTCGGTCTCGCCGAGCTGTGCCGTCATGCCGCCGATCTCGGGTGCCCACATGCCCCAGGCGAGGGAGACCGCGGGCAGGCCCGCGGACCTTCTGTGCTCGGCCAGTGCGTCCAGGAAGGCGTTCGCCGCCGCGTAGTTGCCCTGCCCGGCACCGTCCAGCGTGCCCGCCGAGGAGGAGAAGAGCACGAACGCGGACAGGTCGAGGCCGCGGGTGAGCTCGTGCAGGTGCCAGGCCGCGTCGGATTTCGGCCGCCAGACCGTGTCGACCTGGCCGGGCGAGAGCGACCCGATGACGCCGTCGGCCACGACTCCGGCCGTGTGGACGACCGCGGTGAGCGGGTGGCCGCCGGGCAGGTCGCCCAGAAGCGCGGCCAGGGCCTCCCTGTCGGAGACGTCGCACGAGGCGACGGTGACCTCGGCTCCGAGCCCGGTCAGTTCGTCGCGGAGCCGCTCGGCACCAGGGGCGTCGATGCCCCGCCGACCGGCCAGTACGAGGTGGCGGGCTCCGTGACCGGTGACGAGGTGCCGCGCGACGAGGGCGCCGAGACCGCCGGTGCCACCGGTGACGAGCACCGTGCCGTTCCCATCGAGCGGCGCGGGCACGGTGAGCACGAGCTTGCCGACGTGCCTGGCCTGCGCCATGAACCGGAACGCCTCGGGCGCGCGGCGTACGTCCCAGGTGCGGATCGGCGGCGGGGTGAGCACACCCCGTTCGAACAGCCGGACCAACTCGGCCAGGATCTCCGCGGTCCGGTCGGGGCCGACGTCGGAGAGGTCGAACGCCCAGTAGTCGACTCCGGGATGCTGTGCAGCGACCTCCTCCGGGTATCGCACGTCGGTCTTGCCCATCTCGGCGAACCGGCCGCCGCGCGGCAGCAGGTCCAAGGAGGCGTCCACGAACTCCCGGGCCAGCGAGTTGAGCACGACGTCTACGCCTCGGCCACCGGTGGCCTCCAGGAAGCGGCTCCTGAAGTCCAGGTCGCGGGAGGAGGCGATGCGGTCGTCGGGGACGCCCAGGGCCCGCAGTGCGTCCCGCTTGCCGTCGCTCACCGTGCCGAACACCTCGGCGCCCAGGTGAGCGGCGAGCTGGACGGCCGCCATGCCGACGCCACCGGCCGCCGCGTGGACCAGCACCGACTCCCCTTCCTTGAGGTCCGCCAGGTCCACGAGGCCGTAGTAGGCGGTGGCGAACACAGCGGGTACCGACGCCGCCTCGGCGAAGGACCAGCCCGCCGGGATCGACACGACCATCCGGTGGTCGACCACCGCGTACGGGCCGAAGCAGGCGTCGATGAGGCCCATCACGCGGTCGCCGGGCGCGAGGCCGACCACCCCGGGTCCGACCTCGGTGATCACCCCGGCGGCGTCCGCGCCCAGATCGGCCCGGCCGGGATACATGCCGAGGGTGATCATGACATCACGGAAGTTCAGGCCGCCGGCGCGGATCGCCACGCGCACCTCGCCGGGCTCCAGTGGCCGATCACGGGCGTCGCACGCGGACAGCGCGAGGTTGTCCAGCGTGCCCTGCCTGGTCACCTCCAGCCGCCAGGCTTCCCCGCCGGCCGGTGGTGTCAACAGGCCCGCCGAGCCGGTCCTGGCCAGGCGCGGCACCATGGCCAGGCCGTCGCGCAGTGCCAGTTCGAACTCGCCCACGTCCAGCACGCCGGGCAGCGCGCGGTGGGAGTCGTCGGAGCCGTCCACGTCCAGGAGGAGGAACCTGCCCGGATTCTCCGCCTGCGCCGCGCGGACCAGGCCCCACAGGGGAGCCTGCGCGAGGTCGGGCGCGCCGTCGCCGGAGCCGGTCCTGACCGCGCCGCGGGTCACCACGGCCAGCCTGGTCCCGGCGAGACGGTCGTCGGCGAGCCAGGTGCCGAGCAGGTCCAGGGTACGGAGTGTCGCGGTCCTCGCCGTCTCCGTCGCACTGCCGTCCCCGCCGGAGAGGGCCGGAACCAGTACGGTCTTCGGCCTGACGGGCATGGCGCGCAACGCGTCGAGGTCCGCGACGAAGGAGACGTCGAGTCCCGCCGAGCGCAGCGCCCGGCCCAGCCGGTCGTCCTCGGCCCCGAGGACGACCCACTCCCCGTCGCCCTCGACGACGGGCAGCGCCGTCCAGTCCACCCGGTACAGCGAGTCGCGGGCGGCACCGAGCCCTTCGCCGGAGACCGGGCGCATGGCCAGCGACCCGATGGTGACCACCGGGGCACCGGTGCCGTCGGCCACCTGGAGCGAGGCGGTGTCGGAACCGTTCCTGGAGACCTTCACCCGCACCGACGAGGCGCCGGTCGCGTGCAGGGCGACGCCGTTCCAGGCGAACGGCAGCTCGACGGGCCTGCCGGGCTCGGCCGGTTCGCCGAGTTCGATGGCGTGCAGCGCGGCGTCCAGCAGGGCCGGGTGGACGCCGAAGAGCGCGGCGTCGGCGGCGACGCTCTCGGGCAGCGCGACCTCGGCGAACACCTCGCCGTCCCGTCGCCAGGCGGCGCGCAGCCCCTGGAAGGCCGGGCCGTAGCCGGCCCCCTCGGTGGCCAGTCGCTCGTAGAGGCCGGTGAGCTCGACAGGCTCGGCGCCGGGTGGCGGCCACTCGCCGAGGTCGAAGTCGCCGGACGGACCGGACGGCGCGAGGAGGCCGGTGGCGTGCCGGGTCCACGGCTCGTCGCCCGTGCCGGTCCGCGAGTACAGCGACAGCGGGCGGCGGCCGGAGTCGTCGGCGCCTCCCACGACCGCCTGGAGCGCGACGCCCTCCCTGCCGGGAAGGACCAGCGGGGTCTCCAGGGTGAGTTCCTCGACGGTGTCACAGCCGACCTGGGTTCCCGCGCGGACGGCGAGCTCGACGAAGGCCGTGCCCGGCACGATGACGGTGTTCAGGATGGTGTGGTCGGCCAGCCAGGGATGGCTGCTCAGCGAGACACGTCCGGTCAGCACGGCGCCGCCGGACTCGGGCAACGCCACCACCGCGCCGAGGAGGGGGTGCTCGGCGGGTACCTGTCCGAAACCGGACGCGTCGGCGGTGAGGTCGCCGGTCTCCAGCCAGTAGTGGCGGTGCTGGAAGGCGTACGTCGGCAACGCCACCCTGTGTGCCTTCCTCGCACGCGCCACGGCGCCGTCCACGGCGACCGCACCCGTGGCCGTGCCGCTCTCGGCGGTCACCTCGGCTGGAGCGACGGACGCGGCGGTGGCGGCGTCGGTGAAGAACGCCTCCCAGTCAACAGCCACCCCCCGCGTATGCAAGACGCCCAACGCGGTGACCAACTCCGAAGCCTCACCACGATCCCGGCGCATCACCGGCACGAACAGCGCCCCGGACCCCACCCCCGAACCAACACCGTCACCGGAACCATCGCCGGCCAGGCACTCCTGCCCCATCGCCGACAACACCCCGTCCGGCCCCACCTCCACGAACGTCTCCACCCCCGCAGAAGCCAACACCCCCACCCCATCGGCGAACCGCACCGCACCGCGCACCTGCTCCACCCAGTACTCCGGCGAACACAACCGCTCCGCCGTCGCCGACTCCCCCGTCAACGTCGACACGATCGGAATCCGCGGCGGGTCGTAGGTGAGCGTCCGGGCCAGGGCGCGGAACTCCTCCAGCATCGGATCCATCAACGGCGAGTGGAACGCGTGCGACACCCGCAACCGCTTCGCCCTGATCCCCCGCTCCTCCAAGGCGGCGGCCACTTCCAGCACGGCCTCCTCAACCCCGGAGATCACCACCGACGCGGGACCGTTCACCGCCGCGACCGACACCTGCTCCTCGCGCCCGGCCAGCAGAGCGGCGACCTCCCCTTCGGAGGCCCGCACCGACACCATCGCCCCACCGGCAGGCAACGCCTGCATCAACCGCGCCCGCGCCGCCACCAACGCACACGCGTCCTGCAACGACAACACCCCCGCCACATGCGCCGCCGCGATCTCCCCGACCGAGTGCCCGGCCAGCACATCCGGCGCCACTCCCCAGGACTCCACCAGCCGGAACAACGCCGTCTCCACCGCGAACAGCGCCGGCTGCGCCCACCCGGTCCGATCCAGCGCCTCCGCCTCGGCCGATCCCGGCTCGGCGAACAGCACCTCACGCAGCGACCCCTCAAGCAGCGGGTCCAGCTCGGCGATCACCGCGTCCAACGCGGTCGCGAACACCGGGAAACGGTCGTACAGCTCCCGGCCCATCCCGGCCCGCTGGCTGCCCTGACCGGTGAACAACACCGCCACCCGGCCATCACCCACCCGACCCCGCACCACACCCGAACCACCGGCTACCGCCGACAACCCGGCCACCACACTTCCACGGTCCCCGCCCACCACCACCGCACGATGATCGAGGGCAGCACGCGTCGTCGCCAGCGAGTACGCCACATCCAGCAGACCGACCTCCGGCCGCTCCTCGATGTGCCCGGCCAGACGCGCGGCCTGCGCGCCCAACGCCTCCTCGTTGCGCGCCGACACCACGAACGGCAACGGCAACCCTCCGGCGAATTCCGCCACCGGAGTCGGCAGCCCCTCCTCGACCTCGGCCTCGGTGTCGATGCCGCTGTCGGTGTCGACGGGGGCGGGCGCGGGGGCCTGCTCGATGATGACGTGGGCGTTGGTACCGCTGATACCGAAGGCCGACACGCCCGCGCGGCGCGGGTGACCGTTCTCCGGCCACTCGACGGCCTCGGTGAGCAGCGACACCGCACCCGCCGACCAGTCGACGTGGGAGGTGGGCGCGTCCACGTGGAGGGTACGCGGGAGCATGCCGTTGTGGATGGAGAGCACCATCTTGATGACGCCCGCGACCCCGGCGGCGCACTGGGTGTGGCCGATGTTGGACTTGATCGCGCCCAGCCGGAGCGGACGCTCCGGGGAGCGGCCCTCACCGTAGGTGGCGAGCAGCGCCTGGGCCTCGATCGGGTCGCCGAGCGTGGTGCCGGTGCCGTGCGCCTCCACCGCGTCGACGTCTGACGGCGCGAGACGGGAGTTGGTGAGCGCCTGGCGGATGACGCGCTGCTGGGAGGGTCCGTTCGGAGCCGACAGGCCGTTGCTGGCACCGTCCTGGTTGACCGCACTGCCCCGCACCACCGCCAGCACCGGATGACCGTTGCGACGCGCGTCCGACAGACGCTCCAGGACGACCATGCCGACGCCCTCGGAGAACACCGTGCCGTCCGCGGCGTCCGCGAAGGACTTGACCCGGCTGTCGGGGGCGAGGCCGCGCTGACGGCTGAACTCCACGAAGAGCTCGGGAGTGGAGACCACCGTCACTCCGCCGGCCAGCGCGAGCGTGCTCTCGCCCCGTCGCAGGGAGTCGCAGGCGAGGTGGAGTGCCACCAGCGACGACGAGCAGGCGGTGTCCACCGTGACGGCCGGGCCTTCGAGGCCGAGCACGTAGGCCACCCTGCCGGACATCACCGAACTGGAGTTGCCGGTGAGCAGGTAGCCTTCGACGCCCTCGGGCAGTTTCGCCAGCCCGGTGGCGTATCCGGTGCTCGAAGCTCCGACGAACACGCCGGTGGAGCTGCCCTTGAGCGCGTCGGGGGCGATCCCCGCGCGCTCCAGCACCTCCCAGGACGCCTCAAGAAGCAACCTCTGCTGCGGGTCGGTGGCGAGGGCCTCGCGCGGCGAGATACCGAAGAAGCCCGCGTCGAACTCGCCCGCGTCGTGCATGAAGCCGCCGCCGCGCGCGTAGCTGGTGCCGTGCCGGGCGGGGTCGGGGTCGAAGAGCCGTTCCAGGTCCCAGCCCCGGTTGGCGGGGAACTCGGAGATGGCCTCCCCGCCCTCGGCCAGCAGCCGCCACAACGCCTCCGGCGAGTCGATGCCGCCGGGGTAGCGGCAGCTCATGGAGACGATCACGATGGGGTCGTCGTCCGCGGCCGTCGAGACCGGCGCGAGCGGCTCGGCGTGCGCGGCGGAGACTCCTGCTCCGAGCAGTCTGCCCCTGAGGTGCTCGGCCAGGGCCTCGGGGGTCGGGTAGTCGAAGACGAGGGTGGCGGGCAGGCGCAGGCCGGTGGCGCTGTTGAGCCGGTTGCGCAGTTCGATGGCGGTGAGGGAGTCGAAGCCCAGTTCCCTGAAGGCGCGACCCGGCGGCACCGAGTCGGCGTCGGTGTGACCGAGCACGGTGGCGGCCTGCGTACGGACCAGCGAGACGAGCACGCGGTCCCGCTCGGCCTCGGGGAGTCCTTCCAGCTGCCGTCGCAGGGGAGAGCCACCGCCGGACGCGCGGGTGGCGGACGCCGTCACCTCGCGGCGGGCCGGGGTGCGGACGAGTCCTCGCAGCAACGCCGGTGGCGCGGCGGACCCTGCCCGCAGCGCGGTGAGGTCGAGGTGGATCGGCACGAGCAGCGCCTCGTCGAAGGCGCGGGCCGCGTCGAACAGGGCGATCCCCTCCTCGGAGGAGAGGCCTCGGGCACCGGACTGCTCCATGCGCGCGATGTCGGTGTCGTCCAGATGGGCGCTCATGCCGCTGCGCTGGTTCCAGAAGCCCCAGGCCAGCGAGAGTCCGGCCAGCCCCTGAGCCCTGCGGTGCGCCGCCAGCGCGTCCAGGAAGACGTTGGCGGCGGCGTAGTTGCCCTGTCCCGCGTCACCGAAGACTCCGGCGGCCGAGGAGAACATCACGAACGCCGACAGGTCCAGGTCACGGGTGAGCTCGTGCAGGTTCCACGCCGCGTCCACCTTGGGCCGCAACACCGC
>NZ_JBIAYX010000040.1:0-12892 GCF_042898365.1 Streptosporangium sp. NPDC000509
GGGGGGGGGGTCGGGGGGGGGGGGCGCGGGGGGGCGCGGGGGGGGGGGGGGGGGGGGGGGGGGGGGTTGTTGGGGGGGGGGGGGGTGGGGGGGGGGGGGGGGGGCGGGGGGGGGGGCCCCCCCCCCCCCCACCTCTCCGTATTTCAGTTGACGGTTACCCGTCCGGTGCGGCCGTTTCCGGACTTCACTCTCCCGGTCCTAAAGACCTTCGACGTGAACCGCAGGACGGGAACACCTCAATCGACCTGTTTCCAGGAGACCGCTGAAAACCTCAGCAGACTCTCACGGCCGTGCAGATGGTCGGAGGAGCGGCAGCAGCCCAGACGATCGGGGCGGTGACGATCGGCGCCCTGACGATGTGGGTCCTGACGACCGGGTAACCGACAGTCGTTCCGCTGGTTGTCGCCGTTCCAGGCGGACCTTGCGGTCCGATCGGCCCCTGAGGTCCGACGGGACCCTGAGGTCCTTCGGGCCCGGCTGGTCCTGCCGGTCCTGCCGGTCCTTCAGGTCCGGGTGCGCCGTCAGCGCCTGCGGGTCCGGGTGGGCCTTCGGGTCCTGCGGGTCCTGCCGGTCCTTCGGGTCCGGGTGCGCCGTCAGCGCCTGCGGGTCCGGGTGGGCCTTCGGGTCCTGCGGGTCCTGCCGGTCCTTCGGGTCCGGGTGCGCCATCGGCGCCTGCGGGTCCTGCCGGCCCTGGTGCGCCGTCGAGCCCGTCGGCACCAGCTGGCCCTTCTGGCCCTTCTGGCCCTTCTGGGCCTTCAGGGCCGGGGGCGCCGTCGAGTCCGTCAGCGCCTGCGGGTCCTGCCGGTCCGGGTGGGCCTTCGGGTCCTGCGGGTCCTGCCGGTCCTTCGGGTCCGGGTGCGCCGTCAGCGCCCGCGGGTCCTGCCGGTCCTTCGGGTCCGGGTGCGCCGTCAGCGCCTGCGGGTCCGGGTGGGCCTTCGGGTCCTGCCGGTCCTGCCGGTCCTTCGGGTCCTGCGGGTCCTGCCGGTCCTTCAGGTCCGGGTGCGCCGTCAGCGCCTGCGGGTCCTGCCGGTCCTTCAGGTCCGGGTGCGCCGTCAGCGCCTGCGGGTCCTGCCGGTCCTTCAGGTCCGGGTGCGCCGTCAGCGCCCGCGGGTCCGGGTGGGCCTGCGGGTCCTGCCGGTCCTTCGGGTCCGGGTGCGCCATCGGCGCCTGCGGGTCCTGCCGGTCCTTCGGGTCCGGGTGCGCCGTCAGCGCCTGCGGGTCCTGCCGGTCCTTCGGGTCCGGGTGCGCCATCGGCGCCTGCGGGTCCTGCCGGTCCTTCAGGTCCGGGTGCGCCATCGGCGCCTGCGGGTCCTGCCGGTCCTTCAGGTCCGGGTGCGCCGTCAGCGCCCGCGGGTCCGGGTGGGCCTTCGGGTCCTGCGGGTCCGGGTGGGCCTTCGGGTCCGGGTGCGCCGTCAGCGCCCGCTGGGCCAGCTGGACCTGTGTAGCCCCGAGGGCCCACCGGGCCCCTGGGGCCTGCTGGGCCTGCTGGGCCCGCTGGGCCCTGGATCCCTTCAGGGATTCGGCAGAGGAAGATCGGCAGACCCAGCCACCTGCACAGCGGGATGTAAATCGCATCGCTCGCGGTGGGCTGCAGGCCCTTGTGGATTATCGCTCCGGTGGTTATGGCATCCCCGCTACGGATCACGGTGGGCAGGGATACGAAGTTCGTGCAAATGCTGGCAAGCACCACAGGGCAGGGGTCCCCCTGCGTGCTTCCGGCGGATTGGATTTCGTCGTGGCGAGCCTGCGCCGATATCTGAAGTTGCGAATCGGCTGAAACTGGGACAGGGGAGTGCAGAAGCAGGACGGCCCCGGCGAGCGCGCCGCCCGCAAGGGTCCGTTTCATGAAAGTAGACACGTGCGTTGTTTCTCCCTTCCTGTTGAGAGAAAACGCCGTGCGGACATTCTTGGGGCGCCCAGGAGATAGGCGGGAGAAGTGTGCTTCAAAGCTGGAATGGAAGCTTGATGGAGGGTGCGCGTTTCTTTGCGCTCCAAGCATTTGATTATATTTATAGAGCGTTAATGTCGCCGTTATTGCGATTATTCGGATAAGTGGGCGATAATGTCATAAAGCGTAAATTAGGCTATGGGCTTGTTTCGCGCCAAGGTTCCGTGGCCGAACCCTGCTCCCGGGTCCGCCGCTCGGATCCATGCGGTTTCGTGTGGTCGGACGACGCTGGGGCACGGAAGGCCCGCCGGTAGGCCGAAGGGGAGGTGCGCATCGTCCGGGTGAAGTGATGGCGGAAGGTCGCCGTGCTGTCGAAGCCCACCGCGGACGCGATGTCCTCCACCGGCACGGAGGTGGACTCCAGCATCGTCAGGCTGGCCGCGACCCGTTGAGAGATGACCCAGCGCAACGGACTCGTCCCGGTCTGCCGTCCGAAGTGCCTGATGAACGTACGCGGGGACATGTGCGCGGCCTCCGCCAGGGTGGCGATCGTGATGGGTTCCGCGAGGTGTTCCAACGCCCAGGCCATCGCGGCGGTCACGGCGGCGCCGTCCTCCACGTGAGGGACCGCGGTCTGGATGAACTGTGCCTGCCCGCCCTCCCGGTGCGGGGGGATGACGAGTCTTCGCGCGACCTCGTTGGCCACGCCGGGCCCGTAGTCCTTGCGCACCAGATGGATGAGCAGGTCCAGTCCTGCCGCGCTGCCCGCGCTGGTCAGCACGTCCTCACCGTCCACGTAGAGCACATCCGGATCGACCTCGACCCGCGGGAACCTGTGCTGGAGCAGCTCGGCGTACTTCCAGTGGGTCGTCGCCCTCCTGCCGTTCAGTAGTCCGGCCGCGGCGAGGGCGAACGCGCCCGAGCAGATCGACACGACCCGCGCGCCCCTGTCATGGGCTCGCCGCAGTGCCGTGACCACCTCGGGGGAGACCTCGCCGTGGACATTCGCGACCCCAGGCACGATCACCGTGCTCGCGGCCTCAAGCGCGTTGAGCCCGTGCTCGGTCCGCATCGTGAACCCGCCCGTGACCCGCAGATCGGCGGGAGTCTCGGCGCAGACCGACAGCCTGTACCAGGGCACCTCCAACTCAGGGCGGGCGATGCCGAAGATCTCGACCACGCAGCCAAGCTCGAAAGGCGACATGCCGTCGAAGGCCAGCACGGACACGGCGGGAGGTGTGGCGCGGGACGCCGGCGGAGGGATGAGCATGGCGAGATATTAACGATAAGCGGCGTTCGTGCCACTGTTGGAACCGATCTGCCGACCGACACCATTGTTCGTGCCAGGCATCAACCCCGATGCCATCTCCCGAGCCGGGCATCGCGACCGGTACCTTCCACCACCGCGGACCTCGCCGCCGTCACCGTTGTCTGAAAGGCCGCCCATGTCTGCCCCCGTTCCCTCCCCCTCCGCCGTCACCGCGGTACCGGCCGCGAGGAATGCCGACGCGCTGGCGCACTTCGCCGCCAGGCTGGCGTTCGAGACCGACGTCTCCGACGTCGCCGCCGACCTGGCCGCCGGTGTCACGGACATCGTCGTGGTCGACTCCCGGAGCCGGGAGGGCTGGGAGCAGGGCCATGTCCTGGGAGCCGTTCACCTGCCCACCGCGTTGATCGCCGAACGCGCTCGCTCGGTCGTTCCCTCGGGGGTGACCGTGGTGACCTACTGCTGGGGGCCGGGGTGCAACGGCGCCACCCGGGCCGCGCTGGAGTTCGCCGGACTCGGCTACCCGGTCAAGGAGATGCTCGGCGGCTTCGAGTACTGGGCCAGGGAGGGCTTCCCCGTCGAAACCGCCGCGGGCGTGTCCCGCCGCCCCGCCGACGCCCTGACCGCACCGGTCTCCGGCATCGCCTGCGCCTGCTGACGTCACCTCGACAGACGGCGGACGTACGCGGTGGGCGGCATGCCGATGACGCCGGTGAAGTCGCGGGTGAAGTGGGACTGGTCGCTGTAGCCGAGATCGGCGGCGAGCCGCGACCAGTCGGTTGCGGGTCCGGCTCTCTCGGCGGCCTCGTGGATGCGGTAACGGCGGATCACCCATTTGGGGGAGACCCCGACGTGGTCGCTGAACAGCCGCTGCAGGTGCCGGACACTCAGCCCGTGCAGGGCGGCCAGATCGCCGACGCGGACGATGGCCGGGTCGGTGAGCACGCTCGCGACGAGGTCCGCCGCCCGCTCGGCGACGGGGTCGCGGACGGGGAGCCGCGTGAGCAGGAACCCTTCCAGCGCCCGTACCGCCTCCTCGTCGGAGGCGGCCAGTACGGCCGGGGTCACCGCGTCGGCGTCCGGCCCGAGGATCCGGGAGGCGGGGACGCGGAGATCGGTGATCGTGGACAGCGGGGCGCCGAGGAAGGGGCGGAAACCGGCGGGCCGGAAGCGGGTGCCGACCACGACCCCGGTGCCGGTCAGGACCTCCAGGTAGTCACCGGTGATGACCCCTGCCACGTGGGAACCATGCTCGTGGAAGACCAGGTTCACCGATGGATGGGACACGATCCGCTGCTCGTACGGTTCGTCCAACTCCCAGCGGACGATCCAGTGATGCTCGACGAAGGGGACCAGGGCCGGGTGGCACGCGTGACGCCCGTAACGGAACCGGGCCGCCCCGAAGTGCAGGATGCCCCGGGTGTCGTCGGCGGGCGTACCCGTCACGACGGGATGGGGATGTGGATTTTCGGCAGACCCTGCGGTTCCTTGCCCGGATACTCGCCCCCCAGCATGGTGGCCACGGTGTAGAGGTGCCAGGCGTGGGTGGGTTTCTTCAGGACGGGTTCGGCGAACAGCTTGCGTACCTCGTCTGGCTTGACGATGGGAGACAGCAGGTCCAGGCGGCCGAGGACGTGGTCGCGCATCAGGCCGGTCAACTCGGCGCCGGGACTGGTCCGCCAGTTCCAGCCGCCCCCTCCGGTCTTCGGCGCCGTCAGCACCGGCGGCCTGCGCTGCCAGGGGTAGTAGCGCTTCCCCGCGGTGAACCGCCACGGCTTGCCCTCGACCGGGATGTTCCGCAGAGACGGGGCCAGGATGCCGAGCAGCTCGTAGATGACCTCCTCCGACAGCCGCCAGGTCTGGTCGAGACCCAGCGCGGCGCGGACCACCCGGTTGTCGAAGAACGGCCAGATCTGGTCGCCTCTGCGCAGCGAGCCCGCCCGCGCCCCCGCCTGCCAGCGGCCGACCTTGTAGGAGACGTACATGTGGTCGAGCGCCTCCAGCGGAGCCCGCTTTCGCCAGGGCTCGGCCAGCTCGCGGGCGTGCTCGTTGGCCTCCTCGGTGAACAGCGCGGGATCTCGCAGGAAGGTCACGTCCACCCGGCGGCGCAGCGCCTTCTCGCTCAGGTCGGTCTGGAGCAGCAGCAGGCTTCCGGCCCGCAGGCTCTCCCCGCTCTGCCCCGACATGGTGGGTTTGGCGCTGTAGGGGAGGTAACCGACGATCGACTCGTACGCCGACGTCATCCCCTCACAGGCGCGCAACGTCTCGTAGGTCCGCGCGAGGGGATGCTCGACGACGATCGCATCCTTCTTCTCGACACGGGCCGGGGGGATGACGGTGTGCTCGATGCGCAGCGCGCGGGCGACCTTCCCGGCGATGACCACGTCGGGATGGGTGTCCAGGCCGTTGGTGGTCGCGCGCAGCGGGATGCCGGCCGCGTGCAGCACCGCGGCGATCAGGCGGCTGTCCCTGCCGCCGGTGAGGGCGAGGTTCACCGGCTCCCTGGTCGTGCGCAGCGGCTCCACCGTGGCCAGAAGCGCTTCGGCCAACTCCCGGACAAGGTGTTTCTTCTGCCTGCGTGACTCGGGCGCGGGCACGGCCGTGGGGAGCGGGGTCGTGACGATCGTACGCCGGCCGTTCCTGACGGTCACCGACGAGGACGGTGGCAGCGCGCTCACCCCTCGGTAGGGGGTCTCGTCCGACAGGAAGTATCCCTGCCTGACCATCGACTGCAGCGCGAGCACGTCCCACTCCACGCGTTCGCCGCCGCCCGCGAGGTGGACGAGCAGCGCCCGGCTGCCGATCACGTGCACGTCGGGGGTCTCGGCGTAGTAGACCGGGCAGATCCGGTGGACCGCGGTGGCGGCGGACAGTTCGTCCTCGGTCGCCCGGAACGCCGAGAAGCACCCGCCGATCCCCTCGGTGTCCAGCACCGGCATGGCCGCCAGCCGGTTCACGTCACCCGGTGCGGTCAGGTAGCCGTTCACCCCGGTCACCCGGTCGTGGCCGGTCTCCAGCAGGGGAGGACGCCGTGAGTCGTCGGGCTCGTTGGTCCAGGAGAACACCGCGATCCCGGGACGGTGCCACTCCCGGGATCCGATGACCTCGGGCGGTACGGCGAACGCGCTCTCGATCGCGCCTCTCACGGTGTGCAGCATCGTCTCGGGTATTCCGGCTCCTGGGTGTTTGGCCGCGAGGCCGAGATATACGCGCATGCTGCAGGATCCTATGACGCGTTTTTTCAAGACAGCTGTGAGTTCGGCTCGACAGCATGGCAGGCATGAACGAGATGCTGTCACGTGCCGTCACCGGCACCGCGGCCGTCGCCCGCGGCGTCCGCGACGACCAACTGGGCCTGCCCACCCCCTGCGACGGCTTCGACGTGCGGGAGCTGCTCGGCCACCTGGCCTGGACGGCCGCGATGTTCGAGGCACTGGCCCGCCGCGAGCAGCCGCCGTCGCAGGACGCCGACCACGCTCCCTTCGCGGACAGGGCCGCCGCGCTGCTCGCCGCCTGGTCGGAACCCGGGGTGACCGAGGGCACCAGTCCCACGATGGGGATGCCCATGGCCATGGTGCTCCAGATGGTGCTGGGCGACACGGTGATCCATGGCTGGGATCTGGCCAGGGCCACCGGTCAGGAGTACACGGTGGACGCCGCGACCGGCGAGGCCGTGGCCGCCTTCGTTGAGGGGATGGCGCCGCAGGGACGGCGCCTGGGAGTCTTCGGAAAGGAGGTGCCCGTGGCGAGCGACGCCTCACCGTTCGAGCGGGCGCTCGGGCTCAGCGGACGGGACCCGGCCTGGAAACCCTGATCACGCGCCGAACACGGTTAGCGCTCGCTTGGGTCAAGCCCCCGGCGGACCGCGCAGAGGAGTCGTCGTAGGGGATGACACGCATCCCCAGGAGGCGACATGAAGTCACGTTCGCTCACCATCGTCCTCGCCGTGCTCGCGCTGCTCGCCCTGATGTTCGCCGCCGCCTGCGGCGGATCCGGCAGCGAGCCGGTGCCGGAATCCGGAAGGGCGGTCCCGTCCATGCCCTCGGACGCCGCCCCCGAGGCCGGAGATCAGAGCTCTGAGGGAACCGAGTCCGAGGCCCGGGCCACTCCCGAAAGCGAAGTCACCCGAAGGCGCGACACCTCCGCCGAACAGATCTCGACCTTCGCCCTCGACGTGGACACCGCGTCGTACGGCTACAGCAAACGGATCCTCGCCGAGGGCAGGTTGCCGGAGGCGGGCCAGGTGAGGCCGGAGGAGTTCGTCAACTCCTTCGCCCAGGACTACGCGGAACCCGAGGACGACGGTTTCGCCGTGCACATGGACGGCGCCCGCACCCCGGGAAACGGCACCGCGCTGCTCCGCGTCGGCCTGCAGACCCGGAAGGCGAGCGCGCAGGCCCGGCGGCCGGCGAACCTCACCTTCGTGGTGGACGTGTCCGGCTCGATGGGCGAGCCGGGCAGGCTCGACCTGGTGAGGGATGCCCTGCACAAGCTCGTCGACCAGCTCGGACCCGGCGACCAGATCTCCCTCGTGGCCTTCAGCGACGAGGCGGACGTCGTCCTCTCCATGACCCCCGCGACCGACAAGGAGAGGCTCCACGCCGCCGTCGAACGCCTCGCCATCCAGCAGTCCACGAACCTGGAGGCGGGGCTGACCAGCGGATACGCCGAGGCTGCGGCGAGCTTCAGGGCGGTGGCCGTCAACCGCGTCATCCTGCTCTCCGACGGCCTGACCAACGTCGGCGACACCACCTGGCGCGGCATCCTCGACCGGGTCGAGGATGCCGCGGCCAAGAAGATCACCCTGCTGTGCGTCGGCGTCGGCCGCGACTACGGTGACGAGCTGATGGAGCGGCTCGCCGACAACGGCGACGGCGCCGCGGTCTACGTCGGTTCCGTCGACGACGCGCGCAAGGTCTTCGTCGAGCAGCTCGCCACCAACATCGACCTGCGCGCCCGCGACGCCAAGGCGCAGGTCGTGTTCAACCCCTCGGTCGTGGAGTCCTACCGCCTCATCGGCTATGAGAACCGGCGGCTCGCGACCGAGGACTTCCGTGACGACACCAAGGACGGCGGAGAGATCGGCCCCGGCCACTCGGTGACGGCCCTGTACGAGCTCCGGCTGCGCGGCGGGTCGTCGGGACAGCTGGCCACCGCCACCGTGCGCTGGCAGGATCCCGACACCCGCGACCCGGCGGAAGCCTCTCGCTCCCTCGCGGCGGGCGATCTGGCGAACTCGCCGTGGGAGGGGCCCACGCCGAGGTTCCAGGTCGACGTGGTGGCAGCGGGCTTCGCCGAGTATCTCCGCACCGGGGAGGGGATCGCCGGAGCCACGCCCGGTGATCTCGCCGCCCACGCCACCCGCCTGGCCGCCTCCACCGAGGACCGCGCGGTGACCGAGCTCGCCGAACTGATCGAGAAGGCCGCGTCGCTCCGATAGGCGTGCGTGGGCACTCCATGATCGAGTGGGCCGGCTCCTCGCGAGTCGGCCTCGTGGGCGGCCCACGCCGGTTACGCCGGTTACAGGGTGAGGGGTGATCTCCTATACACTGGCGTGGTCGCCGGGTCAGGCCCGGAGGCGTCGACGAGGGGCTATGGCGCAGCTGGTAGCGCGCCTCCATGGCATGGAGGAGGTCTGGGGTTCGAATCCCCATAGCTCCACCTCTGATCGTTTCTGGGTCAGCTCAGTGACGGCCGACGAGATCCCGTCCGATCGTTTGATCGGACGGGATCTCGTCGTTTCCGGGGTCTCGCGATCGCCGGCCGGGCTTCGAATGAGCCGTGGAGCGGGAAATCATCGCGACGGCACCTGAGTGATTAAGGGACGGCGACGCTTCTTGGGTATTCCGTACGGCGTCGCCGCCGGCTCGTTCCCGGAAATTTGTCCACGCTCTGCACTAACTCACGTGGCCCCGTGGCGGTTATGAAAGTTTCTTCGGGATTTCGTGCGCGGGCGAGGTCTGAGAGCGAACCGCAGGGGCCTCGACGACCGTCTTGAACGGTCGGCAATGGGATGACCTTCCCCTTCCGAGCAGCCAGAAGACGTCGAGGGCGGGCGTCGTGCGCCTTTGGTTGAGATGTGGTGTTTCCGGGCCAGGGGGATTGGTCGGATCCGGCCCGGAACGGATTCCTTGACTTAACGGGTTAAGTGAACTTGGCTCACCGAAACCATGTGAATGACCTGGGGGTTCAGGGCGTTCGGCTCCGGTCCTGCGCCCAGGAGGGAGGCAAGAACATGATCTTGCGACAACGAGGACCGGCGATCCTCAGGAGCGCGACGGGAATCCTCTGCCTGGCGGCGGGCCTGCTCGCGGCGCCGGCCTCCGCCGCGTCGGTCTCCGCGGCGCCCGGCTGCCAGGTCGCCTACTCGGTGGCCTCCCAGTGGGGCGACGGGTTCGGCGCGAGCGTCACGATCACCAATCTGGGAGACCCGCTCAACGGCTGGCAGTTGAAATGGTCGTTTGCGGCCGGACAGAGTGTGACGCAGGGCTGGAACGCGACCTTCTCCCAGAGCGGCAGCACGGTGACCGCCGCGAACGTCGCCTACAACGGCGCTCTGGCGACCGGTGCCGCCACCACGATCGGCTTCAACGGCAGTTGGAGCGGATCCAACCCGGTGCCCACCTCCTTCACCCTCAACGGGGTCGCGTGCACCGGTTCGGTCACCAACCCGCCGTCGCCGAACCCCACCCCCACCCCCACCCCCACTCCGACGCCTCCGCCGCCCAACACCGCCGGTCTGGTCGGCTGGGCGACCCAGGGGGGAGGCACGACCGGTGGCGGCAGCGCGGCCGCCACCACGGTGACGAGCGCGTCGGCCCTGACGAGTGCCGCCTCGGGGACGGGCGCGGCCGTGATCCGGGTGTCGGGCACGATCTCCTGCTCGGGCATGCTGAGGATCGGCTCCAACAAGACGATCATCGGTAACTCCGGAGCGACGATCGTCGGCTGTGGCCTGAACGTCTCCAACGCGTCCAACGTGATCATCCGGAACCTGACCTTCAGGAACTGGGACGACGACGCGATCAACGTCCAGTACTCGACCCGGGTCTGGATCGACCACAACACGCTGTCCAACGGTTACGACGGCGCCATCGACATCAAGCGCGCCAGCGACTACGTCACCGTGTCGTGGAACCGCCTGTACAGCCACGACAAGGCCATGCTGCTCGGGCACAGCGACGACAACGGCTCCGAGGACAGGGGGCACCTGCGCGTGACCTACCACCACAACTGGCTCGACGGCACCAACCAGCGCAACCCCCGGGTGCGCTTCGGCAACCCGGTGCACGTCTACAACAACTACTACTCCAACGTCAGGGGATACGGGGTCGCCTCCACTCAGGGCGCCGGTGTGCTGGTCGAGGGCAACTACTTCGAGAACGTCCCCGACCCCTACCACCTGGGCGAGGCCGCGTCGGGCCCCGGCACCCTGGTGGCCCGCAACAACCATCTGACCGGTTCCGGCAGCGGGCAGCAGGGTGGTTCGGTGGCCTCCATCCCGTATTCCTACGGCCTTGATGGAGCGTCCGCCGTCAAGTCCATCGTCACCTCCGGTGCGGGAGCAGGAAAGATCAACCTCTGAACGGCCGTGAAGCCGATTTCCCGGGGCGTTATGTCCGCCCCGGACCGTGTCCTCGCTTCGCAGGGCGGAGCTGGAGGGGACGCGGCCCGGGGCGGAAAAGAGAAAAAGTCGAATATCGCTCACCGTCTTGACGCTCCCAATGGCGCTCCTTAGCATTCTTTCACCGATATCGGGAGCGAACCGATCGACGACGACCCTCAATATGGCACTCGACCAGAAATTTGGTCGAGTGCCATATTGGTGTGTCTCGACGGCAACGTGGCGGGTGCGAAGGAGAGGGCTTGAACAAGCCGTTCGGCCGCGGCGGAAACCGTCGACGCGGCGGGTCGACTCGCCAGGACGACCACCTCCGGCAGGAACACACGCCGGGGAATACGCGCGGGATTTCATGCGGTTTTTTGTGCGGTTCCCCGGCGAGGAGGACCGCGATGACCGGTAGTGGCCGGAGATGAATGACCTGAAAGTCCGCTTCTCCGGCTCCCGATCGGGCCGATGGCCCATAACGACCGGTCAGAGGAATGTGCTGGGCTGGATCAGCCCGGACCTGCCGGGGCCGGCCGACATCCTGTCAACGGTGGTGCGTGTGCCCCGGGGAAGCACCATGGACGCGGTCGGTGTGGCGCTGGGCGCGCTGATCGGTCGTCAGGAGGCACTGCGGACCCTGCTGCGGGACGGTGAGCAGTTCGTGCACGCGTCGGGGACGCTCATCGCCAAGGTGGTCGAGGCCACGGGCACTCACCAGGACTGGTTCCTGCCGGGCGGGGCTTTCGATCCCGCCGTCGACCTCCCGGTGAGGGCGAATGTGGTGACCCGATCGGGATCTCCGTTCCTGGTCGTCCTGCACGTGTCGCACGTGGCGGCGGACCTGTCGGCGATGACGATTCTGCGCGCCGAACTCGCCGCGCTGCTGGCGGATCGGCGGCTTCCTCCCGCCGCCTACCATCCCGCCGACCGTGCCGCCTACGAGCTCACCCCGGCCGGGCGGCGCCAGCTGGAGGGGGCGACCGGATACTGGGCCCGCCAGCTGGCGGAAAGGCCGTTGTGCTCGCTCGGTCTGCCCTTCCGCTTTCCCGACGCTCGCGGCCATCATCACGTGCTGCTGGGCTCCCAGGCCGCCGCGGAGGCGGTGGTCCAGGTCGCGGCGAAGACGGGCGCGCAGCCGTCGGCGGTGGTGATGGCCGCGTTCGCGGCGCTTCTGACAGGCTGGACCCAAGACCCGGAATGTCAGCTGCACTGCCTGTGCAACAACCGTTTCTCCCCGGAGTTGCGTGACTACGTCGGCACGCTCGCCCAGGACACGATCATTCCTTTCAGTGCCTCGTCCTCGTTCCTGAGGTCGGTCCGGCGGACGAACGCCGCCGCCCTGACGGCTTACAGGTATGGCCGATACGACCCGGTCCGACTGGACGAGACGATGGGCGCGGCGGAACGGGCCCGAGGTATGCGCTGTCACCGCGACGTGGTCGTCAACAACACGAGCGGCCACGTGCATACGATCCTGCCGAGGGCCGGGGTGGAACCCGGCATGGGCGATCGCGTGTTCGGCGCCCCCGCGGAGTTCGACATCTACCGGCTGGACGGCAAGCTCGGCTGCGGGCTCGCTCTCGATGCCCGCCTGGCCACCGCCGACGAGACCGCAGGCATCCTCGGCGGAGTCGAGCGGCTCATCGTCGCCGCCGCCGACGGCGACGTCGATCCGGCGGAGTTCGGGATCCCCCCTGCGCAACGGGGGCCGGGCTGGGTGCGTGCCCGATCGTGCTGGGTCGATCTCTCCGGTGTCCAGTCTGCGGTGGATCTCGCTCTCGGCCCCGGTGTCGCGCGGATCGAGGCCGTCGGCGACGGGCTGATCGCGCGGGTCGGGCGGGACACCGACCCCTCCGCCGCCGCCAGGGCGGTGGTCGAGGCGGTCCTGCGCGAAGGGCGCCACGGTGTCGTCGCCCCCGGCGACTACGTGCGGGCCGTCGGTTGAGGAAGACCGGCCATGAGCGTGTTCCCCGATGCTCTTCCCGGGGAGCACACCGCATGGCCGGTCGTCCTCACCTGCCGGACCTGAGGGGTCAGACATCCCTGGACGTTTGTTGTCAAGCAGCGAGGTCGTTTGATCGATGTGACCAGGCGGTTGCTTGGTCGTAGGGGCTGTGGGTTTTGAGGC
>NZ_JBIAYX010000041.1:0-7182 GCF_042898365.1 Streptosporangium sp. NPDC000509
ATAGGAGGCCGGCTCCCAGATGACGAGATCGGGCTTCCAGTGCCGGCAGAAGTCGGTGAGCTCCACGATCATCGGATCGTTCACCACCCGCCACCACCACGGCACGAGCTCGTCGTGATAGCCCCGGCGCAGGTACTCCCAGGTGAGCATCTCCGGCCGGTTCTCCGCCATGTCGAACGGCGCAGGCCCGTCGGGATCCAGGCTTTCGGCGTGCGTGAGCAGCCGGTGCAGCATGTGGTCCTTGCCGACGGGCACCGCGGTGAGGCCGGCGCCGGTGATGACGTCGCTGAGCTCCGGCTGGCTCGCCACCCGCACCTCGTGACCGGCGTTGCGCAACGCCCACGCCAGCGGCACCATCCCCAAAAAATGAGTCTTCTCGGCATAGGTGACGAACACCACACGCATCGGCCGGGCCGGCCGGTCGCCCGTCACAGCGCCGCCAGCACCTTGAGCAGCGACTCGACCACCTTCGTCTGGTCGCCCTCGGTCAGCGACGGATACATCGGCAGCGAGAAGATCTCCCCGGCCGCCGCCTCGGTGACGGGCAGCGCCCCCGCCCGGTAGCCAAGCTTCGCGAACCCCGACATCGTGTGCACCGGCCACGGGTAGCTGATGTTGAGCGACACGCCGTACGGCTTGAGCGCCTCGATGATGTCGTCGCGCCGCGGATGGCGGACCACGTAGACGTAGTACGAGTGCTCGTTGCCGGGGGCGACCGCGGGCAGGACGACGTCGGTGTCGGCCAGCGCCTCGGCGTACCGGGCCGCGACGGCCCTGCGGGCGGCGACGTAGCCGTCGAGCCTGGTCAGCTTGCGGCGCAGGATCTCGGCGTGCACCTCGTCGAGCCGGCTGTTGTGGCCGGGCGTCCGCTCGACGTAGTAGCGCTCCCTCATCCCGTAGTAGCGCAGCTGTCTCAGCGCCGCGTCCACCTCCGGGTCGGAGGTGATCGTCGCCCCGCCGTCGCCGTACGCCCCGAGCACCTTGGTCGGGTAGAAGGAGAACGCGGCCGCCTCGCCCATCGAACCCGCGATCCTGCCGTGGTGGCGGGCCGCGTGCGCCTGCGCGCAGTCCTCCAGGATCAGCAGGTCGTGCCGGGTGGCGATCTCCCGCAGCGGGGCCATGTCGACGCACTGACCGTACAGGTGCACGGGAAGCAGGCAGCGGGTCCGCTCGGTGATCGCCGCCTCCACCTGCCCGACGTCCATCAGGTAGGTGTCCTCGTGCACGTCGACGAAGACCGGGGTGGCGCCGACGGCGTCGATGGCCACGACCGTGGGCGCCGCCGTGTTCGACACGGTGATCACCTCGTCGCCCGGCCCGACACCCAGGGCCTGGAGCCCCAGCACGATCGCGTTCGTCCCGTTGTCGACGCCCACACAGTGCGAGACGCCGTGGTAGGCGGCGAAGGCCGCCTCGAAGTCGCGCACACCGCGCCCGAGCACGAGCTGGCCCGAGCGGAACACGGTGTCCACGGCGTCGAGGATGTCCTCGCGTTCGTTCTCGTACTCCTGCAGATAGTCCCAGACGAAAAGGGGCCTGATCACGCATCACCTCCGGAAGGGAAGCCACTTCGGCTCAGTGGTCGAACTCCCCGCGGAGGTACTGCTCGCGGCAGGCACCACGGCGGATCTTTCCACTGGTCGTCCGCGGCAGGCTGCCGCGCCGTACGAGGACGAGGTCGTGCGCGGCCAGGCCGTGGTTGCGGGTGATCTCCTGGCGCAGGACGCGCAGGACCGCCTCCCTGTCGTCCTGCTCGGCCGCCATGAGCGCGGGGCCGGCCTCGACGAGGACGACGAGTCGTTCCTCGCCCTCGGCCTCGCTGGAGAACGCGGCCGCCGCCCCCTCGGAGCCGACGTCTCGCACGGCCTGAACGGTCGCCTCGATGTCGTCCGGGTAGTGGTTCCGGCCACGAATGATGATCATGTCCTTGGCCCGGCCCACCACGTGGAGGTTGCCGCCGAACAGGAAACCGAGGTCGCCCGTCCGCAGCCAGGGGCCGGAAAGCAGCTCGCCGCCGGTCTCGGCGAGGTGCTTCGCGAAGACCTCCGCCGACCGCTCCGGCTGGTTCCAGTAACCGTCCGCCACATTGGGCCCGCTCACCCAGATCTCGCCGACCCTCCCCTCCGGCAGCGAGGTCAGGCCCTCCTCGTCGCGGATCCGCACCGACACCCCCAGGCTCGGTACCCCGCAGGAGACGACGCGCACGGTACCCGGGCTGCCCGGCGGGCACTCGCGGGCGATGCCGGCGGCCAGGTCCGCGCGGTCGAAGCAGCGGTCGGTCATGCCCTCGCCGACCGGCGGCGCGCTCACCGGAAGGGTCGCCTCGGCCAGGCCGTAGCAGGGGGCGGGGGCGGTGGGCGCCAGGCCGCCGGCCGCGAACGCCGAGATGAACGCCTCGGTCGACTCGGCGTACACCGGCTCCGCGGCGATCGTGAGGAGCCGCAGCGAGCCGAGGTCGAGCTCGCCCCTGCGCTCGACGGCCACCCGGCGCACACACTGGGCGAGGCTGGAACTCGGCGCGACGCTCCAGTCGGCCCGGTAGTCGGAGATCATGCGGAGCCAGCGGTACGGATCCTGCACGAAGGCCATCGGGCTGAGGTTGACCGAGTGCGCGCCCGCGCCCAGCGGGTTGGTGATCGCGCAGACGAGTCCGAAGTCGTGGAAGAACGGCACCCACGACGCGACGACCGAACTCGGCCAGTGTGCCCTGATCTGGTAGTTGGTGACGGTCATGTTCTCGTGCGTGACGCGGACGCCCGACGGGGTGCCGGTTGAGCCGGAGGTGTACTGCAGGTACGCCACCGCCTCCGCCCGCATGTCCGGCCTGCGCCAGTGCGCGGCGTCGGCCACGGGAACCTCGTCGACGCGGACCAGATGCTCGGGCGGGCGCTCCATCCCCTCCAGCAGCCGCTGGACGGACGGGTGAACCGCGGAGGTGGTGAGCACGTACCGCGGTTCGCAGTCCCCCATCACCGATCGCAGGCGCTCGTTACTGCGCAGCGCCTCGGGCGCGTAGAGCGGCACCGCCACGAGACCGGCGTACAGGCAGGCGAGGAACGCCACCACGTACGCCGGCTCGTGGGGACAGAGCACCGCCACCCGATCGCCGGGCTCGCACCGCCGCTGGAGGACCGCGGCCACCGCGCGGGCCCGCTCGTCGAGCTCGGCGTAACTCATCGTCCGCGAGCTCTTCTCCCTGCGGCCGGTGTCGCGGCGCATGCCGTACTCGACGAAGGTGACGGCGGGGGAGGAGCCCGAGGTCCTGGCGAAGCGGCTGACGCTGTCGGGCAGGTAGCGGAGACGGAGGCGTTCCGATCCCCGAGGGGTGGTGACGGCGGTCTCGATGACGTCCTGTGGCGACGCGCCGTGATCGGGGTCCAAGCTGTCTTCTCCGTCCGCTCGTTGAGGCTTCGCCGCCCCGGGGTCAGGCGGACTGGGGGAGCGCGCCGGCCTTCCTCGACTCCAGCGCCGCGAGCGCGGCGCGGTCCAGGTTGGAGACCATCCAGACGAGCAGGTCCTGCTCGGTGCTCTCCGCGGCCTCCTGCCAGCGTTTCTTCTGCTCCGCGATGATGTTCATCTGAATGTGGGTGACCTCGTCGGCGGTGCCGCCGTTGCGTTCCGCCTTGATACGCCGCCGCAGCTCGTTCCTCGACCAGCTGCCCTTCTCCGCCCGGTTGAGCCAGATCTCCTGGTCGGGCTCCGGCAGGCTGGCCACCTCCGCGTGGTGCTGGAAGCTCAGCTTGTCGCGCCGCCTGGAAAGACTGAACTGCCGGGCCACCCAGGCGTAGTTCCGCAGCGTCTGGTAGTCGAGCGAGGTCTCGGCGATCGCCCGCTTGTAGCGGTCGGGATAGTGCGCCTGGCCGTAGATCAGCCAGTCTCCCAGCCACCAGGCGGAGGAGTCGGAGATGATGAAGATCTGGCGGCCAAGGCGGCTCCAGGCGGTCAGCGACATACCGGGGGGCAGCGAGAGAGCCGTTCTCCTGGTCATGCCCGGTGCGTCGAGCGCCATCCGCGCGTTGCCGGCCGGTCTGGCCTGCCCGTGATGTGTGGTCGCAAGACTTGGGTAACCGTTAACGCCTGTCACATCTGTCACGCCCTTTCGCCCCGGCGGGTCGTCGATGGCTGAGAGTTTGCCCTAGGCGCCACGGGAGAGTTCTAGACAAGATCTAGACGCCCTGACAGATGAGTGACGGAGGCCAGGTCAAGGCCGTTTTCCCCGCTCACCGTGCTTGTCCCGCCCGTGGGCGTTACTTCTGGCCGTCGGCGCGCGGAGGGAGACGTTCGATGACGAAGTCCGCCAGGTCGTCGAAGTTTCTCCCGGTGAAACCGGCCATGTCGTCCAGGAGCGGGACGCCGTAGGTGTCCTCCAGGGCGAGGATGAGGAGGATGATGGAGAAGGAGTCGAGGTTGCCCAGATCGCTGGGCTCGGGAATCTCCCCCAGGTCGGTCAGCTCGGGAATGGCGAGCTCGGAGGAGCTGAACAGCACGATCTTCAGCGCCTCGCGCTCGATCTGCTCGCGCACTTCCTTCTTCTGGTCGGAAACGAACATCTCGGTCAACTCTTTTCTCCTTCGGATGCCTCGGCGGAATCGGTGGACACCGCGGATACGGTGGATACCGTGGACGCGGTGGATGCCGCCTCCCGGCGTTCGCCCGGCCCCTGCGCGAGCTTATTGAGGAGCTCGGTGCCGTGCTCCTCCCACTGCTCGCGGTAGACGGCGTAGATATGCACGTCTCGCAGCGCTCCGCGATCGTAAAGATGCTCGGGGAGAGTCGCCTCTTTGTAGGCGGAGTTGAAGGCCGTACGGAAAGCCGCGAAATCCGTCTCGGTGGTCCAGAAATATATCTTTCTGACGTTCCACATGGCGAAGGCGTAGTTGACGGTCATCAGGATGACCTCCGCGCCGACCCCGTTGCCGGCCGCGGCGGGATCGGTGAAGAAGCTCGCCCGCACGTGCTGTCCCGAGAGGTCGAGATGGTGGAACGAGACGTATCCCACGACCCTGTCGGTGTCCCGCCGCTCCACGATGAACTGCGCGGACACCTCTTTGGAGTACAGCGCGCCGAACACCTCCGCCGAGGGCAGGTCGTTCAGCTCGGCCTTCAGGAGAAGGTCGTGCGCCGTGACGCCCTCCGGAGGATTGGCATGGCGCAGCAGCGTCCTTCTGGTCTTGGTGTGGGGAAAGAGCACGTTCTTCCACCTTCAACTCGGCGTTGCGGCTGAATGGGATTACCCGGGGTATTGTTCGAGCCGGCCGGGTGACTGTCATCCCCTGCATCAATGCGGCGGGTCCGTCTCGCCAGCGGGACAGATGCTAGTTCCGGGTGATCGGTGGGTCAAGCTATTCTCCGGCCGTCCCCAATGCCCATGGAATGCCATTTCCCGGATCGTGCATAATTTCCCGGTTGATTTCTTAGGCGGCTGGCGGAAAAGTCGTTTATGGTGCATGCGGCGGCAGCGGGCCGACGTGCGAACGCAGGGAAGCGGGATGGGCTGATGACAGTGCACACCGAGAACGCCGTGATGCCGGGAGAGCTCCGCGAGCCGATCACCCCCGAGGGCCGCGACCTGATCGGCCTCGTCGAGACGCACCTACCGGCGATCGCCGCCGCGGCCCCGGACAACGACCGCAGCGGCACCTTCCCGCGTGACATCTTCGAGGACCTGCGAAGGAGCGGGGTCCTCGGCGCCACGGTGCCCTGCGCGCTCGGCGGCCTGGGGGTCGATCGTCTGCACGACGTCTCCCTGGCGTTGCTGAGGGTCGCCGAGGCGGACGCCTCGACGGCGCTCGCCTTGCACATGCAGCTCAGCCGGGCGCTGACGCTGACCTACGAGTGGCGGACGGGACCGGCGCTCGCGCGGACACTGGCCGAGCGGCTGCTGCGCGGCATGGGCTCCGGCGAGGCGGTCGTTTCCACCGGGGTGAAGGACATCCCCCGCGACCGGCGTCCGACCACGCTGACGCAGACGGCCGACGGCGGCTGGCTGCTGTCGGGCGGCAAGACCCTGGTGAGCATGGCGCCCATCGCCACGGACTTCGCGGTGTACGCGCAGACGCGCGTCCCCGGACAGCGTCCCCAGTCGGGGATGGCGGTGCTCTCCAGGAACTGCCCGGGGCTTCGCGTACTGGACAACTGGGACGGCCTGGGGATGCGGGCCTCCGGGAGCGTCGACATCGTGTTCGACGACTGTGTCATCCCCCCGGAGGACGTGGTCCTGCGCGGGCCCGCGGGTGAGCAGGACCTCGCGATGCTCGCGGGGCAGACGGTGAGCTCGATCACCATGCTGGGGATCTACACCGGCATCGCCCAGTCGGCGCGCGACATCGCGGTCTCGACCCTCATCCGCAGGGGAGCCGCGGGGGCGGCGGCCGCGCGGACGCTGGTGGCGGAGATGGACGCGCGGCTCTTCACGATGAGGTCGACGGTCGCGGCGGCCCTGGCGCGCGCCGACCGGCTCTCCTACGACGACACGGGCGACCCCCGGGAGCGCGGACCGGCCATGATGACGCCGTTCCAGTGCGCGAAGCTGATCGTCAACCAGCTGGCGCCCGCCGTCGTCTTCGACGCCCAGAGCCTGATCGGCGGTGCCTCCTTCTCGGCCTCCCACCCACTGGCGCGGCTCTATCGCGACGTGCGCGCGGGTGGCTTCATGCAGCCCTACACCTACATCGACGCCGTCGACTATCTGAGCGCCCAGGCTCTGGGAGCCGTGAAGAACGGTTAGGAGAGGTCATGCGCGTTCTTTTCACGGCGTACGCGGAGAAGACCCATTTCCTGGGGATGGTGCCGCTGGCGTGGGCGTTGCGCAACGCCGGTCACGAGGTGCGGGTGGCGAGCCAGCCGGAGCTCACCGGTGTCATCACCGGCGCGGGCCTCACCGCGGTGCCCGTCGGCAAGGACCACATCCTGCACCGGCTGGTGAGCAAGACGAAGGAGAGGGACGCCGCCTCCAGGGACGCCGTTTCCGGAGGCACCGCCTCCGAGGAGCGGGAGTCCTCCTTCTTCGACCTGGCGGAGGAGCGGCCGGAGAAGCTCACCTGGAAGTATCTGAAGGACGGCTACGGCGGGAAGTTCGTGCCGTGGTGGTGCCGGGTGGTGAACGACCCGATGATCGTGGAGCTCACCGAGTTCTGCCGGCACTGGAAGCCCGATCTCGTCATCTGGGAGCCCGTCACCCAC
>NZ_JBIAYX010000042.1:0-4163 GCF_042898365.1 Streptosporangium sp. NPDC000509
AGGTCCCAGCCGCGATCGGCGGGAAACTCCCCGATCGCGTCCGTCCCCGACGCCACCAGCTCCCACAAATCCTCGGGCGAGGCCACCCCACCGGGGAACCGGCACCCCATCCCCACGATCACCACCGGGTCCGAGACGTCGGTTCCCTTCACGGTCACGGGCGCGGTGCTCTCCTGTGCCGACAGGGCGTCCAGCAGGTGCCCCGCGAGCGCCGCGACGGTGGGGAACTCGAAGGCGACGGTGGGGGGCAGGGTGAGGCCGGTGAGCGTGTTGAGCCGGTTGCGCAGCTCGACGGCGGTCAGCGAGTCGAAGCCGAGCTCCTTCAGCGGCCGGTCCGCGCCCACCCCGTCCGCGTCCTCGCGGCCGAGGACGGCCGCGGCCTGTTCGCGTACGAGCCCGGTGGCGGTGCGAGACCGCTCGTGTGGCGGTTCGGCCCGCAGCCGCCGCACCCAGGCGCCGTCGGCCGCCGTCCGCCGGGCCGCGGCGGGCGGCTTGACGATTCCGGAGAACAGGGCGGGCAGGCGGCCCGCGGCCGCCTCGTCCCGCAGCACGCCCTCGTCCAGGGGCGACACCACGGTGTGGGCGTCACGCACCCGTTCGAGCACGTCCAGCGCGCGACCGGTCTCGACCGGGCCGACACCGTACCTGGCGAGCCGGGCGCGGTCGGCCGCGCCGAGGTGGGCGGTCATCGCGCTCGCCTCCTCCCACAGGCCCCAGGCGACGGCCGTGGCCGGCAGACCGGTACGGCGCCGGTGCTCGGCCAGTGCGTCGAGGAAGGCGTTGGCAGCGGCGTAGTTCGCCTGCCCGGGTACGCCGAATGTGGCCACGGCGGAGGAGAAGAGCACGAAGCCCTCCAGGGGGAGGCCCGCGGTCAGCTCGTGCAGGTGCCACGCCGCGTCCACCTTGGGCCGCAGCGCGACGGCCAGTTCCTCGGTGGTCATCCCGGTGACCGTGGCGTCCGCGAGCAGTCCCGCGGTGTGGATCACCGACCTGAGCGGGCGGTCCGCGGGGATGGACTCCAGCAGTTCCGCCACGGCCGCACGGTCGGCGACGTCGCAGGCCACCACGCTCACCCCGGCTCCGGTCGCGGTGAGTTCCTCGGCCAGGTCCTCGGCGCCCGGCGCTCGCGGCCCCGAGCGGCTCACCAGCAGCAGGTGCGGGGGGTTCGCCGAAGCGGCGAGCCTGCGGGCGACCAGCGCGCCGAGGGTTCCGGTGCCTCCGGTGACGAGGACGGTGCCGGCCGATGTCCCCACCGGGGATCCGGAGTCGCGGGAGGCGGAGTCGCGTGGGGCGGAGTCGTGGGGGGTGTTCCCGCCGAGGTCGCGGGAGGCGAGTCTGGGCACCAGCAGCTCGCCGCCGCGTACGGCCACCTCGCGTTCGCCGTGCTCGGCGGCGAGCAGCGCGGCGGGGGCGGGACCGTCGACGGTGACCAGGGTGAACCGGCCGGGGTGTTCGGCGGCGGCGGTGCGGACCAGACCACGGACCGGGGCGGACGCGAGGTCGGACTCGGCCACCACGACCGAGAGCCGGATACCGTCGAACCCGGGATGGCGGAGCCATTCCTGGAGCAGTCCCAGGACGGCGGCGGTCCGCTCGTACGCCTCCGCGACCACGTCGCCCGTCCGCCCGCCCACGGGTACGAGCACGGCTCCGGCGCCGGCCGCCGACAGCAGGTCGTCGACCACGCCGACGTCCCCGTCCGTCGTGACGAGGCCACCGGGGCCACCTGGGTCGTCGGGGCCGCTGAAGCCGCCGAGCACGACGACGTTCCCGGGAGCCGGACCCGTCTCGGCCGGTCGCTCCCAGCCGACCCGGTAGGTGTCGGCCTCGGGGCGGGCCGCGGCGAGTTCGGCGCGGGCGGCCGGGCGGAACGCCACGGACTCGACGGCGCCGACGATCTCTCCTTCCAGGTCCGCGAAGGTGTAGCGGAACCGGGAGGCGCCGAGCGGCTCGATGCGCGCCCGCAGCCCTTCCCGCCCTCGCTTCGCCCCGCCGGTCAGGCGCAGGCCCTCGAAGGCGAACGGCAGGAGGGGATGGTCCGGGTCGGGGGCGGCGAGTCCGGCCAGCCCGGCCACCACCGGATGCAGAGCGGCGTCGAGCAGTGCCGGGTGAAGGACGAAATCCTCACCCGCGGTACCCCGGGCCTCGGCCGCGACGAGCTCGGCGTAGACCGTGCCGTCGTCGCCGTCGCCGGCTCGCCATACGGCGGCCAGCCCCTGGAAGGCCGGGCCGTAGTCGTAGCCGAGCCGGTACAGCCGTGCGTACACGTCGGTGACGTCGACGCTCTCGGCTCCGGGGGGAGGCCATGCGACCCGCGTGGCCCCTGTCGTCCCGGGGGCGAGGGTACCGGCCGCGTGCCGGGTCCACGGCGCGTTCTCGGACGAGCGCGCGTGCACCTCCACGGTCCGGCGGCCATGCTCGTCGGGGGCCGCGACGAGCACCTGCAGCGGCGCCGGGCGTCCGTGGGTGAGGACGAGAGGCGCCTGGACGGTCAGCTCGCGCACCTCGGGGCAGCCGACGAGGTCCCCGGCCCGGGTGGCGAGTTCGGCGAGAACCGTGCCGGGTGCCAGCACGGTGCGGAACACCGAGTGGTCGGCGAGCCACCCCTGCGCCGCCGTGTCGAGTCGGCCGGTCAGCACCGCGCCGCCGTCCACGAGCGCGACCATCGCCCCCAGCAGCGGGTGGCGGACGGCGGACGGCCCGAGCCCGGATGCCAGGGCCGAGCCGGCGGAGGGGGTGAGCCAGTAGCGCTCGCGCTCGAACCGGTAGGTCGGCAGGTCCACGACAGAGGTGCCCGTCGTCGTCCAGGAGACGGGGACGCCGCCGAGGTGGGCCACGGCGAGGGCGCGGCGGAACGTCTCCGTGCCGCCCTCGCCGCGCCGCAGCGTGCCGCCCGCCAGCCCGGGCAGGCCCCGCTCGGCGAGGATCTCCTCGACGGCCACGGTGAGCACCGGGTGCGGGCTCACCTCGACGAACCGGTGGTGTCCCGTGTCGAGCAGGCCGTGGACGGCTGCTTCGAACTCCACGGTCTCGCGGAGGTTCCGATACCAGTACCCGGCGTCGAGCGTGGCGGTGTCGGCCGGTTCCCCGGTCACCGAGGAGTGGAACGCGATCTCGGCCGGCCTCGGTTCCAGGCCGGTGAGCGTCTCCAGCAGGTCCTCGCGCAGGGGTTCGACGTGTCGGGTGTGCGAGGCGTAGTCCACCGGGACGCGGCGGGCGCGCACGCCCTGCTCGTCGCACCACGCGAGCAGTTCGTCGAGGGCGTCCGCGCCTCCCGCGACCACCGTGGAGCGTGGTCCGTTGCGCACCGCGATCTCGATCTCCCCCGGCCGGCGCGTCAGGACCCGGGCCAGCTCGTCGGCGCCCAACGCCACCGACACCATGCCGCCGTTCCCCGCGATGCGGGCGATCGCCCTGCTGCGGAGTGTGACGATCTTCGCGGCGTCCGCCAGCGACAGCGCGCCCGCCACGTAGGCCGCGGCGATCTCGCCCTGTGAGTGCCCGACCACGGCGTCCGGCCGTACTCCGGCGGCGCGCCACATCGCCGCGAGCGACACCATCATCGCGAAGAGCACCGGCTGCACGACGTCGACGCGCTCCAGTGGTGGCGCGCCGGCGTCGCCACGGAGCACGGCGGTGAGGGACCAGTCGGTGTGTCCGGCGAACGCCTCCTCGCAGGCCTCGATCTCGGCGCGGAAGGTGTGGTCGGAGTCCAGGAGCGCGCGGGCCATCTCGGGCCACTGCGATCCCTGGCCGGGGAAGACGAAGACCGTCCTGCCCGGGGCCTTCTCGCCGGTGACGACCTCGTCGTGGAGTTCGCCCCGTGCCAGGGCGCGCAGGGCGGGCAGGTGGTCGGCGAGTACGGCGGCGCCGTGGCCGAGCCGCGCCCTGGAGACGAGGGTGGCCGCCACGTCACGCGGGTCCAGCCCCGGATGGGCCTGAAGGTGGTCGGCCAGCGCCTCGGCCTGCCTGCGCAGAGCGGCGGGGCTGTCCCCGGACAGCAGCACGGGGGGAGCGGGCGCGGTCGCGGGCCGATCGGCGTGATCGGAGACATTCGGTGTCTCGGCGGGGTCGTCGGGTGCCTGTTCGAGGATGACATGCGCGTTGGTCCCACTGATCCCGAACGACGACACCCCCGCCCGCCGCACCCCACCCCCCTCAGG
>NZ_JBIAYX010000043.1:0-3980 GCF_042898365.1 Streptosporangium sp. NPDC000509
CCGAAGCGCAGCCCGCGCTTCGGTGACACCGTGACGGACCTTCCGGGCGGTAACGCCCGGATTACTGATATCCGACTATGGAATCAGTAACGGTCACTCCGTGGTGAGGGCCGACATGTTGTCGTAACTGATCTGGGCGAACTGCAATGACTGGCCCGGGTTCGCCGTACCACCCGGAGCGGTGTCCTGCTCGTACATCGGGTAGTGGTGCTGGCTGGTCAGCCCCCGGAAGAACGTCGTGTAGTCGATGTCGCCCGTACCGAAGGGCACCATGTCGTAGCCGTTGGCGGTCGCGGTGTTGATCTTTCCGTCCTTGGCGTGGAACAGCGGATACCGGCGCTCCTGCGCCTGGACGAGAGCGAGAGGGTTGAAAACGTTGGTCTGGACGGAGCCGTCGGGGGCGGTGTAGGTCTTGAACTTGTACTGGGCGACGTGCGCCCAGTAGATGTCCATCTCCAGGTTCACGAACTTGGGATCGGTGACGCCCAGGAAGTACTCCAGCTTCCTGACCCCCGAGGAGCGCGTCGGACGGCCCTGGACGTCCAGCGGTCCGCTGTCGAGAAGGAAGTTGTAGGCGGCGTCGTGGTTGTGGGTGTACAGCTTGACGTAGCCGGAGTTCCGGGCGATCTCCCCGAGGATGTTCCACTTCTCGGCGGCGATGTCCCAGTCGGCCTTGTAGTTGCTGTTGGTGGGGTCGTTACCGGTGCCCATGTGGTCCATGCCGAGGATGTTGGCGATCTCCAGGCTGACCTTGAACCGGTCGAGATCCGTCTGGGTCAGCGGCCATGACCCCGGAATGAACCCGTGATTGCCCTCGGCCCGCAGCCCGTTGGCGTCCAGCCACGAGCGCAGCAGCGTCGCCCCGGCGATGTTCTCCAGGTTCTGCCCGCCCTCGGCGTTGGCGTGCTGCGTGAGGCCGGCGAACTCGATGCGCTCGTAGCCGATGTCGCTGAGCGCCTTGAACACCTCCTTGAACCCCGACGGCAGGGTCGTCGTGTTGGGGTCGCGGGAGATGGCGTCACGGACCGTGTAGAGGATGATGCCGCGCTTGCTGTCGCGGATCAGGGGGGCGGCCGCGGCGGCCGAGGCCCTGCCCGGCAGTGCGGTGATGGCCGCCGCCGCGGCCATACCCGTGGTCGCGGCGAACAACTGTCGACGGGTCAGTCCCAGCTTGCGCCCGAGGGCGCCGCCTTCGACCTGGTCGTCATCGTGGGCATGGAAAGTATTCACACATATCCATTCGTGTGAAGGACGCGTGCGCTGACCGACGTCACAGCGAAAATGAGGTATCTGGAGGGCTTCAGCGTGCCACCGATGCCGACATCCGGCACTGGGGGCCTCCGAACGCACCACTGCCGCTTATCGCGCACCGTGAGTAATTGTTAACGCCGAAATATCGCTTCGTCAATGAAAGTCCGGACTCTTCCCGCATCAGCCTCCGCGGGAAGTTCCAGCCTTTTCGGACCAACCAAAAACACCCATTCTGAGCAGGCAAAAGCCCGAAGATCGACCTCCCGCGCACCCGGCACAAACCTTTTCAGCCCGCATCGGCGTGCGCAGGATCCTTCCCTCCCCGCGCGGCGCCGAAGCGCGTCCACGACGCGGTCGCCGCCCCGTGTGAGCCCGGCCGCCCCTGACGGGTTCGCACATCCCGTCCTCACCGGCCGGGACGGCTTCACTCGTGTTCACCGGGCGCCTTCGGCCGCCGGCTTGACTGTGCCGTAGCGGCATGGTTTGTGATGCGTCCATGAGTCGAAGCACCTGGGTTTATCTGGGGTCGTACAGTCTTTCCCTGCTGGGGAACGGGATCGCGTCGGTGCTGTTCCCGTTGCTGGTGCTCGCGAAGACCGGTGACATCCTCGCCGCCGGTGTCCTGGCGTCGGTGACCGCCGCGGTCGCCGCAGTCGTGGGAATGCTCACCGGGGTGGTCGTCGACCGGGTGAACCGGCGAACGGTGTCGATCGTCAGTGACGTGTTGTCCGCTGCATCGGTCGCCGCGGTCCCGGTCGTGGACGCGTTGTGGGGGTTGAACCTGACGTGGTTCATCGTGCTGGGCGTGATCGGCGCGTTCGGAGACATGCCGGGGATGACGGCGCGGGAGACGCTGCTTCCCCGCCTCGTTCACCTCGACGGCGGTAAGCCGGGTGCACTGGACCGGCTGGTAGGTGTCCGCGAGTCGCTGGCGGGCACGCTGATGCTGATCGGGCCCGGCCTAGGCGGGCTGCTGGTGTGGCTGTTCGGTGTGAGTGCCGCCGCGTTGTTCATCACCGCCGGAATGAGTCTTGCCGCGGCGTTGCTGTCGTTCGCGATGTCGTCCCGCGTTGGAGAGATCACCTTGACCGATGCCCGCACCGCGGGGACGGGAGTTCGCGGGGTGTTCACCGACCTGGTGACCGGATGGCGGTTCCTGCTCGGGCACCGGTTGGTGCTGGGTGCGAGCCTGCTGTCGGCGGTGTTCGTCGCGGTGATCGTGGCGTTGCAGGCGACGATCATGCCCGCCTACTTCACGAGCGAGAACCTGCCGGAGTTCAGCGGGTTCGCGGCGACCGGGATCGCGGTCGGTGGTCTTCTCAGCGCGGGCGTGTACGCGGCGACCGTGGGGAAGGTGTCGCGCCGCGCCTGGTTCGTGATCGGGATGGTCGGCATAGGCATCGGATTCACCGTGATCGGCATGATGGCGGCGCCCTGGACGGTTCTGGCCGCGGCCGTGTTCATCGGCCTGACCAACGGCCCCATGTCCGCGGTGCTGGGGGTGGCGACCATCGAGGCGACTCCGGATGAGATGCGCGGACGTGTCCTCGGTGCGCAGAACGCTCTCGTGCTCGCGGCACCCGCCCTCACCTCGGCCCCCATAGCCGCGTTCGCCTCCGGGTTCGGGCTCGCGACGGCGGGGATCGGGATCGCGGTCGTGACCGTGGTGACCGTCGTGGTCGCGCTGTGCGTCCCCGCGTTCCGGTCGTTGGACACAATAGGTGTGGCGGTGGAGGCGAAGGAGGGGTGATCGTGGCGTGGAGCACCAGGCAACTCGCGGACCTGGCCGGCGTCACGCTGCGCTCGATCCGTCACTGGCACGACATCGGGCTCCTGCCCGAACCCGAACGGCTCGCGAACGGCTACAAGCAGTACACCGCCCGGCACCTCGTCCTCGCGCTGCGCATCAACCGCCTCGCCGGCCTCGGTTTCCTCCTCGACGACGTCGCCCGGATGCTCGATTCCGAAGAGGACGGTCAGAAATCCCTGCGCGGACTACGCGTGGAACTCGACACCAGAATCGCCGACCTCGAACGCATTCGATCCGAGGTCGACGAGCTGATCGGTCTCGGAGTGTCACCTGACCTGTCTCCCGAGGCACTCCTCGCGATGGAGGCACTCGGCAACGATCCCGCCTCACGCAACGTCGCCCTCTTTCTCACCCACCTGATAACGAAGGAGGACACGCTCACCTTCGTCAAGGCCCTGAAAGACGCACCTGAGGACCTCCTCCACGTCAACACCGCGATCCTGGAGCTACCCGCCGACGCCTCGGAACACGAGATCGTCCCACTCGTCGACCGTGCGGTCGCCGCGATCCGCGCATTCCTCGCCGCCCACGGCAACGCGCTCCCGAACTTCCCCGACAGCGCCGGGGAGCGAACGAACAGCGACGCACTGACAGCACTCATAACGGAGAACATGAATCCTGCCCAGCGGCACACCATGCGGCTCATCGGCGAACACTTCGACCGCAGCCCCGAGTGGGACACCATGTTCGGCGCCGCCACGGTGCCGCCGGCGGAGGGGGGACGCGCACCCGCGACGGGCGGGTCCGGTCCTGGTCACCGCGCTAGACGAAGGCCGTGACGCCCTCGTATTCCGCTGTCGGGGCGGCGCCGGCGGCCTCGTACCGGAGCAGCAGCAGGCCTTTCGCCGTCACCTCGTGGCGGAGGAGTCGAAGGCCGACGGGTCGGCTCGGATGGTCGAACAGCCGCCGTCCGGAACCG
>NZ_JBIAYX010000044.1:0-3599 GCF_042898365.1 Streptosporangium sp. NPDC000509
CGTAATCGGTTGAACGCGGCGACCGGGCTGCGCCTGCCGGCGACGTTGGTGTTCGATTATCCGACTCCGGTGGTGTTGGCGGAGTTCCTGCTGGGTGAGCTGCTCGGCGAGCGAGCCGACGTGATCATCCCCGCGTCCGTGATGCCGGTGGCCGACGACCCGATCGTGATCGTGGGCATGGCATGCCGTTATCCGGGCGGGGTGTCCTCGCCGGAGGATCTGTGGCGGTTGGTGGCCGAGGGCGGGGACGGGATCTCGTCGTTCCCGACGACGCGCGGCTGGGATCTGGCCGCTTTCTACAGCCCGGACCGCGAGAGGCCCGGCACCAGTTACGTACGTGAGGGTGGGTTCCTGCACGAGGCCGGGGAGTTCGATCCCGGTTTCTTCGGGATCTCGCCGCGTGAGGCGCTCGCGATGGACCCGCAGCAGCGCCTGCTGCTGGAGACCACCTGGGAGGCGATCGAGCGGGCGGGCATGGACCCGATCTCGCTGAAGGGCAGCCGCACCGGCGTGTTCGCCGGAGTGTCGTATCACGACTACGCGTCCAGCGTGGAGTTCCCGCCGGATGTGATGAGCTTCTTCGGTACCGGCAACGCCGGAAGCGTGCTGTCGGGGCGGATCTCGTACACGCTGGGCCTGGAGGGTCCCGCGATGACGGTGGACACCGCCTGCTCGTCCTCGCTGGTGGCGATGCATCTGGCGGCGCAGGCGTTGCGTTCGGGTGAGTGCTCGCTCGCGGTAGCCGGTGGGGTGACGGTGATGGCGTCGCCGGGTGCGTTCATCGACTTCAGCGCGCAGGGCGGGCTGGCCGGCGACGCGCGGTGCAAGGCGTTCGCCGACGCGGCGGACGGCACGAGCTGGTCCGAGGGCATCGGGGTGCTGGTGCTGGAGCGGCTGTCGGACGCCCGCCGCAACGGCCACGAAGTACTCGCGGTGGTGCGCGGGTCGGCGGTGAACCAGGACGGCGCGTCGAACGGCCTGACCGCGCCGAACGGTCCGTCTCAGCAGCGGGTGATCCGCCAGGCGCTCGCCGGCGCCGGACTGTCGTCGGCCGACGTGGACGTGGTGGAGGCGCACGGTACCGGCACCACCCTCGGTGACCCGATCGAGGCGCAGGCGCTGCTGGCGACCTACGGTCAGGATCGGCCGGAGGATCGGCCGCTGCTGCTGGGTTCGATCAAGTCGAACATCGGTCACACGCAGGCGGCTGCGGGTGTGGCGGGTGTGATGAAGATGGTGCTCGCGATGCGGCACGGGGTGCTGCCTCGGACGTTGCACGTGGACGCGCCGTCCTCGCACGTGGACTGGTCGGCCGGTGCGGTGAGGCTGCTGACCGAGCCGACGCGGTGGCCGCAGGTGGAACGGCCGTGGCGGGCGGGGGTGTCCTCGTTCGGGATCAGCGGCACCAACGCGCACGTGATCCTCGAACAGGGGCCGGAGTCGCCGGAACCCGAAGAGGTTTCGCGGAGCGAGGCACCTGCGGGTGTGCTGCCGGTGGTGGTGTCGGGTCGTACGGCGGAGGCGTTGCGGGCGCAGGCCGGGCGGTTGGTGTCGTTCCTGGAGGGTGAGCCCGGTCTGGGGTTGGCCGATGTGGCGTTCTCGCTGGCGACGACACGCTCGGCGTTCGAGCATCGGGCGGTGGTGGTCGGCGACCGTGAGAGTGTGCCGGCCGGGCTGGGTGCGCTGGCTGAGGACCTGCCGGGCGCGGGTGTGGTGCGCGGGGTGGCAGCGGGTGAACCGAAGCTGGCGTTCCTGTTCACCGGTCAGGGTAGCCAGCGGGCCGGGATGGGGCGGGAGCTGTACGACCGTTTCCCGGTGTTCGCGCAGGCGCTGGACGAGGTGATCGCGAAGCTGGATCCGCTGCTGGAGAAGTTCGAGGGGGAGCCGGACAGCGAGGCGGCCGAGCATTACCGGAGTCGCTCGTTGCGTGAGGTGGTGTTCGCCGAGCCGGGGTCGGTCGAGGCAGAGGCGTTGGATCGGACCGGGTGGGCGCAGCCTGCGTTGTTCGCGGTGGAGACGGCGTTGTTCCGGCTGGTGTCCTCGTGGGGGATCCGGCCCGATGTGCTGGCCGGTCACTCGGTCGGGGAGATCACCGCCGCTCATGTGGCCGGGGTGTTGTCGTTGCAGGACGCGTGCGCGTTGGTGGCGGGTCGGGCGCGGTTGATGCAGGCGTTGCCTGCGGGTGGGGCGATGGTGGCGGTGGCGGCTTCCGAGGAGGAGGTCGTGGAGCTGCTGGTGGGGCGGGAGAAGGAGGTGTCGGTCGCGGCGGTGAACGGTCCCGCGTCGGTGGTGGTCTCCGGGGTGGAGGAGGCGGTGCTTGAGGTGGCCGCGGCTCTGGGGGAGCGGGGGATCAGGGCGAAGCGGTTGCGGGTGTCGCATGCGTTCCATTCGCCGTTGATGGATCCGATGCTGGAGGAGTTCCGGGCGGTGGCGGGGTCGCTGTCCTACGGTGCGCCGCGGATTCCGGTCGTGTCGACGTTGACCGGGCAGGTGGCCGGTGCGGAGTGGTTGTGTTCGCCGGAGTACTGGGTGGAGCAGGTGCGTGGCGCGGTGCGGTTCGCCGACGGTGTCCGTACGCTGCACGCTCAGGGGGTTCGGGCGTATCTGGAGCTGGGCCCCGACGGGGTGCTCGCCGCGATGGCGTCCGACACCCTCGCAGAGTTTGCCGGTTCCGATCCGAGGGCTGAGGGCTCTTCTGTCGCGTTCGCGGGTGAAACGGGCGCGGTGGCGGTGCCGGTGCTGCGCGGGGACCGGGACGAGCAGTCGGCGATCATGACGGCTCTCGCCGAGCTGCACGTGCGTGGTGTGGCGATCGGTTGGGAGGCGGTGCTCGCGGGCGGGCGCCGGGTGGAGTTGCCGACCTATGCCTTCCAGCACCAGTGGTTCTGGCCGAGTGTCGGGCGAATCGCGGATGCTCGCGGTCTGGGACAGGAGGCGGCGGGCCATCCGCTGCTGAGCGCGGCCGTGGGCCTGGCCGATTCCGGTGACGCGCTGCTGACGGGACGGTTGTCGCTGCGGTCGCATCCGTGGCTGGCGGATCACGCGGTGGGCGGGATGGTGATCTTCCCGGGTACCGGCTTCCTGGAGCTGGCGATCCGCGCGGGTGACCAGGTCGGCTGCGACCTGGTCGAGGAGCTCACCCTGACCACGCCGCTGGTGCTGAGTGAGGACGACGCGGTCGCGGTGCAGGTGCGGGTGGGGCCGGCCGACGAGTCCGGGCGGCGTGAGGTGAGCGTCCATGCCCGGCCGGCCGATGCCGGTGATCACGATGGCTGGGTGCGGCATGCCTCGGGTGTGCTGGCGAGCGGTGGTCACGTCGGGGAAGACCGAGGGCAGATCACGGGGGCCGGTGGTGAGGTCGTCACGCGTTTCGAGACGGAGGTGTGGCCGCCGCGGGGTGCGTCGGTGATCGAGTTGGACGGGGTGTATGAGGGGTTGGCTGAGGGTGGGTTGGAGTATGGGCCGGTGTTTCGGGGGTTGAGGAGGGCGTGGCGGGGTTCTGAGGGTGAGGTGTTCGCGGAGGTTGTGCTGCCTGAGCAGGTGGTGTCGGGTGCGGGGTCGTTCGGGGTGCATCCGGCGTTGTTGGATGCGGTGTTGCA
>NZ_JBIAYX010000045.1:1685-3335 GCF_042898365.1 Streptosporangium sp. NPDC000509
CTGGTCGCTGTTTGTTGTTTGAGATTTGCATAGTGGACGCGAGCATCTTTGTGGCCAAGTTTTTTAGGGCACACGGTGGATGCCTTGGCATCAGGAGCCGATGAAGGACGTGGGAGGCTGCGTTAAGCCCCGGGGAGTCGCCAACCAGACTTTGATCCGGGGATGTCCGAATGGGGAAACCTAGCACCAGTCATGTGGTGTTGCCTCCGCCTGAATGTATAGGGCGGTTGGTGGTAACGCGGGGAAGTGAAACATCTCAGTACCCGTAGGAAGAGAAAACAAATTAGTGATTCCGTGAGTAGTGGTGAGCGAAAGCGGATCAGGCTAAACCGTAGGCGTGTGATAGCCGGCAGGCGTTGCGTTTGCGGGGTTGTGGGACCCTCTGATGGTTTCTGCCGAGACCATAGACAGTAAGAAATCTTTCCGATAGTCGAAGCTTCTGGGAAGTGGCGCCGTAGACCGTGAGAGTCGGGTAGGCGAAATCGGTTGGACTGTTTGAGGGGATCCCAAGTAGCACGGGGCCCGAGAAATCCTGTGTGAATCTGCCAGGACCACCTGGTAAGCCTAAATACTCCCTGGTGACCGATAGTGAACAAGTACCGTGAGGGAAAGGTGAAAAGCGCCCCGGTGAGGGGTCGTGAAATAGTACCTGAAACCGTGTGCCTACAAGCCGTAGGAGCGTAAACGAGGGCTTGCTCTTGTTTGTGATGTGACTGCGTGCCTTTTGAAGAATGAGCCTGCGAGTTATGGTGTGTGGCGAGGTTAACCCGTGTGGGGGAGCCGTAGCGAAAGCGAGTCTGAATAGGGCGAATGAGTCGCATGCTGTAGACCCGAAGCGGAGTGATCTAGGCATGGGCAGGTTGAAGCGCGGGTAAGACCGCGTGGAGGACCGAACCCACCAGGGTTGAAAACCTGGGGGATGACCTGTGTTTAGGGGTGAAAGGCCAATCAAACTCCGTGATAGCTGGTTCTCCCCGAAATGCATTTAGGTGCAGCGTTGCGTGTTTCTTGCCGGAGGTAGAGCACTGGATGGCTAATGGGCCCGACAAGGTTACTGACGTCAGCCAAACTCCGAATGCCGGTAAGTGAGAGCGTGGCAGTGAGACTGCGGGGGATAAGCTCCGTAGTCGAGAGGGAAACAGCCCAGACCACCGACTAAGGCCCCTAAGCGTGTGCTAAGTGGGAAAGGATGTGGAGTCGCAGTGACAACCAGGAGGTTGGCTTAGAAGCAGCCACCCTTGAAAGAGTGCGTAATAGCTCACTGGTCAAGTGATTCCGCGCCGACAATGTAGCGGGGCTCAAGTACACCGCCGAAGTCGTGGCATTCACACATTATCCGAGCCTTTGTGGTTTAGGTGTGTGGGTGGGTAGGGGAGCGTCGTGCGGCCGGCGAAGCAGCGGAGTGATCCAGTTGTGGAGGCTGTGCGAGTGAGAATGCAGGCATGAGTAGCGAATCAGAAGTGAGAAACTTCTGCGCCGGATGACCAAGGGTTCCTGGGGCAGGCTAATCCGCCCAGGGTAAGTCGGGACCTAAGGCGAGGCCGACAGGCGTAGTCGATGGACAACGGGTTGATATTCCCGTACCCGCTACGATGCGCCAATACTGAATCCAGTGATACTAAGGGTCCTTAACCCCTCCGAGCCTTCGGG
>NZ_JBIAYX010000046.1:0-1343 GCF_042898365.1 Streptosporangium sp. NPDC000509
GGTCGGGTCCTTGACGGCGGGAGACACGGCGAGACAGGCGCCGCAGACGCTTCACAGCGCCCTCCAGGTGGGCGGGGTTGGGCTCATAGCGCACCTCACCGGCGCCCTCGGCGAGTACGGCGAGGTGCTTGACGCCCAGGTCCACACCCACGACGGCCTCCGGCCGCGCGGCAACGCTCGCGGCGCGCTGGACCTCGACCTGGAAGGACACCAGCCAGCGTCCACGCTCGTGCCGGACGGTGGCCGACAGGATGCGGGCACTGCCGGCGCTCAGCCGCCGATGGAGTTTGCGGGTGGACTCATGGGTGCGGATCGCACCCAGCCGGGGCAGCGTGACGTGACGACGGTCGTCTTCCAGGCGGATGGTGCCGGTGGTGAACTTCACCGACAGGGCGGCCGTGCGCTTGGAGCGGAAGGCCGGAAACCCCATCTTCGGGCCCTTGCGCTTACCGTTCTTGGAATCGCTCCAGTTCTTCAACGCGACGGCGAGGCGTTCCAGCCCGCTGTTGTAGGCCTCTTTGGAGTTTTCCCGCCACCACGGCGCGACCTGCTCTTTGGCGGTGTTCCAGGCTTTGCGCAGCGAGTACATCGACCACGACAGCGGCGGGGTCAACTGTTCGTCGGGGATGTCGTAGCTGCGTTCGGCCTCTCGCTGGCCGAGGTTGGCCTTGATGAGGGCCAGGCCCCAGTTGAACGCCACCCGCGCCGCACCGCAGTGCGAGGCCAGAGCGCGGGCCTGGCCCGCGTTCGGGTCGAGAGCGAAACGGTAGGCCTGCACCACGAAACCGCTCCGCGCCTGGAACTTGGCCTGGAACTTCGCCATCGGTCACCGGCCCCTACGCCGATACGCCGGCGTCTGTTGCGGCCGATACGGCGAGTTCGGCGCGCCGCTTGGCCGAGCGCCGCCCGTACAGGCGCGCGCACATGGAGGTCAATACCTCGGTCATGTCCCGGACCAGGTCATCGGCGCTCTCCTGCGGTTGCAGGTGTTCGACGCCGAAGCGGGCCAGACGGTCGCGGTGCTCGACCACTATCACCGCCGCGGTCGGATCGGCGAGGAGGCGGTGCAGCTTGCGGCGTGTGTCGTTCAGCCCGGATCCGATCTCCTTAACCACCTCGCCGACGGCCAGGCCCAGAGCGTTGGCGCCCTCGACGACCCGTACGGCCTGCCGGTCCAGATCGCCCTTCTGATCGCCGGACGACACCCGGCAGTAGGCGACCACCCGGCCAACGGTAGCGGCGGGCTCTTCGACGATCCACGTGCCGGAGGGCGCCTGGTGGACGGCGACGGGCATCTTGCCGCTCTTCACCCACCGCCAGGCGGTCTGATAGCTCACGCCCTG
>NZ_JBIAYX010000047.1:0-1295 GCF_042898365.1 Streptosporangium sp. NPDC000509
AATACTTTGCTCTTGCGCTAAGTATTGGGGGCGGACAATACTTAGCCGCATGGCACAGTATTCGGCCGAGCTCGACGGCGTGTTCGTCGCTCTCGCCGACCCGACGCGGCGCGGTGTCATCCGACGCCTCGGCCGCGGTCCGACGAGCGTTGGTGATCTCGCCCGCGAGTTCCCGATGACCCTTCCCTCCTTCATGAAGCACGTGCGGACGCTGGAGGCGAACGGCCTGATCCGCACGGTCAAGCTCGGCCGGGTACGCACCTGCGTGCTCAACCGCGACCGTCTCGCCCTCGTCGACGGCTGGCTCGAAGAGCAGCGCCAGGTCTGGGAAGAGCGCACCGACCGGCTCGAACGCCTCGTCACCGATCTCAAGGAGAAACACCCGTGAACCCCGATCTCGACCTGCTCCTGCAGCGGGTCATCCGCGCTCCCCGCGCCGCGGTGTGGAGCGCGTGGACCGATCCGTCCCTGTTCGAGCAGTGGTGGGTTCCGGCGCCGACCGTGTGCCGCGTCGACCGCCTCGACGTCCGGCCCGGCGGCGCGCTCGTGACGCGAATGAGCGAGGACGGGGTCGGCTTCGTCCCGCACCTCGACGCGAGCTTCCTCGTCGTCGACGAGCTTGAGCGGATCGTGTACACGAACGCGATCGACAGCGCCTGGCGCCCCGCGAGTCCCGCACCGGTGCTCATGACAGCCGAGGTCACGCTGAGCGATCATCCGGACGGCACGGACTACCGGATGATCGTCCGGCACGGTGATCCGGCCGCCCGTGCCCGTCACGAGGAGCTCGGCTTCTTCGACGGCGTGGGCTCGGTCGTCAAGCAGCTCGCCGTGGTCGCGGAGAGCCAGGCCGTACGGTGAGGATCGCTCTCACCCAGTTCGTCACCCTCGACGGGGTCAGCCAGGGGCCCGGCTCGCCGACCGAGGACACGAGCGACGCCTTCACCCGTGGCGGCTGGCTCGTGCCCCACCTGGACGAACTCTTCGTCCGGCGTACCTCCGACTGGCTGGACCTCGCCGACGGCCTGTTGCTCGGGCGGCGAACCTACGAGGCGTTCGCCCGGGACTGGCCGCGGATCACCGACCCGGACGACCCGTACACCGCGCGGATGAACGCACTGCCGAAGTACGTGGTGACCAGCACCCTCACCGAAGGGAGCTGGCATCCGACGACCGTGCTTCGCGGCGACCCGATCCAGACCGTCGGGGAACTCAAGGCGCGGCCAGGAAGGGAACTCCAGATCCACGGGAGTGCCCGGCTCGGCGGCGCCCTGCTGGCGGCGGGCCTCGTCGAC
>NZ_JBIAYX010000048.1:0-1258 GCF_042898365.1 Streptosporangium sp. NPDC000509
AACAACCCCAACCCCTGCTCAGCCGACAACGCCACCATCCCCGAACGCGCCAACCGCCGCAGATCCACCTCACCCAACCCACCCGTCATCCCGGCCTCACGACCCCACGCCCCCCATACCAACGACAACCCCGCCAACCCCTCAGCCCGCCGCACCCCCACCAGCGCGTCCAAGAACGCGTTCGCCGCCGCGTAGTTGCCCTGCCCCGCCCCACCGAACGTCCCCGCCACCGACGAGAACACCACGAACTCCGCCAGACCCAACCCTCGGGTCAGCTCGTGCAGATGCCACGCCGCATCCACCTTCGGCCGCAACACCACATCCAGATCCTCGGCCGACAACGACGGAATCGTCCCATCGGCCAGCACACCCGCAGTGTGAATCACCGCCGTCAACGGGTGTTCCTCCGGCACCTCGGCCAGCAGCGCCGCCACCTGATCGCGATCGGCCACATCACACGCCGCGACGGTGACCTCGACCCCGTGCGCGATCAACTCGGCCCGCAACTCCAGCGCCCCCGGAGCGTCCAACCCCCGCCGGCTCACCAGCAGCAGGTGCCGTATCCCACGCTCGGCCACCACATGCCGCGCGAACAGCGCCCCCAGACCACCGGTACCACCAGTGATCAACACCGTCCCCTCGGGATCCCACGAGCGGACGTCGCCACCGGCGTTCGAATCCGGCGACACCCGCGCCAGCCTCGGCACCCACACCTCACCCCCGCGCACCGCCACCTGCGGCTCACCGGAGGCCAGCGCTCCGGCCAGTACGGACGAGGACAGCTCGTCGTCGATGTCGACCAGGACGAACCGGCCAGGATTCTCCGACTGGGCGCTGCGTACGAGCCCTCGTGCCGCCGCCACGACCGGGTCCGGCGCTTTTTCGCCGTCCTCACCGGCCACGACCCCGCCCCGGGTGACGAACACCAGGCGCGAATCGGCGCACCGGTCATCGGCCAGCCACCCCTGCAGCACGTCCAGAACATGCGAGGTCAGCTCGTGCACCGACTCCGCGACCCCGTCGGCCCGGCCGGAGACCGCTTCCGCCAGCACCACACCCGGCACCGGTCCCGCCTCAACCAGCGACAGCAGATCCGCGTGAACCGGCACCGGATCCCCACCCGAATCCCCGCCCGCCCGCAGCGTGGCGGCGACACCCAACGTGTCCTGGCCGAGTATCGCCGTCGGGAGCGCGTCAGCCGCCGGGAGATCCACCGACGACGTCCACTCCACCTGGAACAAAGCATCCCTACCCGCAC
>NZ_JBIAYX010000049.1:0-1232 GCF_042898365.1 Streptosporangium sp. NPDC000509
GGTGCGCCCGCCCGAGGCCGTCGCGACCGGCAGGCCGGTCGCCTGCAGTGCCCGCCACAGCGCCCAGCGGGTGGCGTTGACGGCGGCGGCGTCACGCAGCGGCGCTTTCGCCTGCTTGAGGATCTTCGCCAGGAGTGCGGGCTTGGCCTGGAGGAACTCTTCGATCGGGGTGGCGTTCTTGGCCTGGTTACACGGGATGCAGGCCAGGGTGAGGTTGCTGACGCGGTCGGAGCCGCCCCGGCTGCGGGGATGGATGTGGTCGAGGTTCAGCGGCACACCGCTCGCGCCGCAGTAGGCGCAGGTGCGCCCCCACGTGGCGAGCAGGTATTCGCGGACCTCGTACCCGGCGAGGGTGCCCCGCTGGTATTCGGCTCCTTCGAGCGGCCTTTCGGCCGACAGGGCGTGGGTGTCGAAGGAGACCTTCTCCACGTGGACGGCGGTGATGGGCGCCCACCGGGCCAGCCGCGCCACCTGCGACATCGTCGTGTCCACGCGGTGGCGCAGCGACGGCGCCAGCCACCCTTGAGGTTTCGTGCGGTTGTTGAAGCGGGGGGCGCGGTAGCGCAGGTTCCGCGACCTGCGGCCACGGCGCAACGCGGCCCGCGCGCTGAGCCTGTCGCGGATCCGCCCGCCCCGATGGTCGAGCTGAATGCCGAACAGGCCGGTGCGGCTCCCGTCACGGTCGGCGAACACACTGATGCCGGTGTGCTGGGAGCCGGGGTCGATACCGGCGTGCACGCCTTTTACGGTGGAGTCGGCGACGAGCCGGTCTTTGAGGCGGATAACGAACGGGGTGCGGCGCATCACCACCGCCCGACCGGCCGCCAGCAGGCGGCGGGCACGGGCGGGATGGCACGGGTCGAGCGGGTGGCCGTGAGCGTCCAGGATGAACACGGCCGGGTGAACCTCACGGTTCGCTCCCTCGGACACCGCGGTGTCCTGGGGGTGACGCCGAACGGCCGGTGCGTGCCGTACGGTCTCCCCTCGCCCATGTCCACCGCCAGGTGCGGCGAAGCCGCGTCCGTGACCCGTTTCGTCCCGACCCGGGTTGTCTGCTCCCACGGATTCCAGAGCAGCCCGCTGAGGAAGCACGGGCTGGTGGGTCTGCTGTCTTGCGGTGAACGTAGCCATCGAGGATGCACCTCCTGTTCGTGATGGCTGGGGCTGGTCAATACGGGCTCAAGGCACCAGGCGGCACCTCAAGCCCCCTCCTTCAGGAGGGGGTCGTTGAC
>NZ_JBIAYX010000050.1:0-1060 GCF_042898365.1 Streptosporangium sp. NPDC000509
CGCAGGGGTTTCCTCGTCGGCGGTGCGGTTATCGGTGCGGGTGCGCTGGTCACGGCGTGCACCGGTAACGAGGCGCCCGCGCCGTCGGCCGCGGCCGCCTCGGCGCCGGCGCCGGCCGCGACCGGCGGTAACGACGCCCCCGGCGACAAGGTCGTCATCGGGTTCTCCGCCCCCGCGGCCGACCACGGCTGGATCGCCGCGATCGCCAAGAACGCCGAGGCCGCGGCCAAGGAGTACTCCGACATCGAGTTCAAGCCGGTCGAGCCGACCAACGACATCAACGCGCAGATCTCCGCGGTCGAGTCGCTGATCGCGGCCAAGGTCGCCGCCCTGGTGATCCTGCCCAACGACGGCCAGCAGCTCAACCAGATCGCCCGCCAGGCCACCGACGCCGGCATCCCGGTCATCAACCTCGACCGGGTCTTCCCCGACAAGCTCTCCTACCGCACCTGGATCGGCGGCGACAACTACGGCATGGGCGTGGCGGCCGGCCACTACATCGGCAAGAAGCTCAAGGACAAGGGCGTGTCCGACCCGGTCATCCTGGAGATCCAGGGCATCGCGACCCTGCCGCTGACCCAAGACCGCAGCAAGGGCTTCGAAGAGGCGCTCAAGACCTACGGCTTCAGCGTCACGGCCAAGCAGGACGCGCAGTTCACCGTGGAGTCGGGCACCAAGGTCGCGGCGAACCTGCTGCAGGCCCACAAGAAGATCGACGCGATCTGGAACCACGACGACGACCAGGGCATCGGCGTGCTGGCCGCGATCAAGGAGGCCGGCCGAGATGAGTTCTTCATGGTCGGCGGCGCCGGGTCGGCGAACGCGATGCGCGACATCCAGGCCGGCTCGGGGGTGCTGGAGGCCACGGTGACCTACAGCCCCACGATGGCCTCCTCGGCGATCAAGCTGGCCCGCCTCATCGCGCAGGGCAAGGGGATGAGCGACCTGGTGGAAAACCAGGTGCCCCAGTCGATCACCCTGGCCTCGGAGACGATCACCAAGGAGAACGTGGCCCAGTACCTGCCGCTGGGATTCGAGTCCTGATGGCGGCTGCGAACAG
>NZ_JBIAYX010000051.1:0-1032 GCF_042898365.1 Streptosporangium sp. NPDC000509
GCGAAGCTGAGAACTTAAGCGCCAGTAAACGGCGGTGGTAACTATAACCATCCTAAGGTAGCGAAATTCCTTGTCGGGTAAGTTCCGACCTGCACGAATGGCGTAACGACTTCCCCGCTGTCTCAACCGCAGACCCGGCGAAATTGCACTACGAGTAAAGATGCTCGTTACGCGCAGCAGGACGGAAAGACCCCGGGACCTTCACTATAGCTTGACATTGGCGTTTGGAGCGTCTTGTGTAGGATAGGTGGGAGACGGTGAAGCCTTCACGCTAGTGGGGGTGGAGTCATTGGTGAAATACCACTCTGGTCGTTTTGAACGTCTAACTTCGGTCCGTGATCCGGATCAGGGACAGTGTCTGGTGGGTAGTTTAACTGGGGCGGTTGCCTCCTAAAGAGTAACGGAGGCGCCCAAAGGTTCCCTCAGCCTGGTTGGCAATCAGGTGTCGAGTGTAAGTGCACAAGGGAGCTTGACTGTGAGACCGACGGGTCGAGCAGGAGCGAAAGCTGGGACTAGTGATCCGGCGGTGGCATGTGGAAGCGCCGTCGCTCAACGGCTAAAAGGTACCCCGGGGATAACAGGCTGATCTTCCCCAAGAGTCCATATCGACGGGATGGTTTGGCACCTCGATGTCGGCTCGTCGCATCCTGGGGCTGGAGTAGGTCCCAAGGGTTGGGCTGTTCGCCCATTAAAGCGGTACGCGAGCTGGGTTTAGAACGTCGCGAGACAGTTCGGTCCCTATCCGCTGCGCGCGCAGGAGACTTGAAAGGAGCTGTCCCTAGTACGAGAGGACCGGGACGGACGAACCTCTGGTGTGCCAGTTGTTCCGCCAGGAGCACGGCTGGTTGGCTACGTTCGGAAGGGATAACCGCTGAAAGCATCTAAGCGGGAAGCTCGCCTTGAGATGAGGTCTCCCACCACGAGAGTGGGTAAGGCTCCCGGTAGACGACCGGGTTGATAGGCTGGAAGTGGAAGCGCAGTAATGTGTGGAGCTGACCAGTACTAATAGGCCGAGGACTTGACCACAAAGCA